>NZ_JCAQPC010000022.1:0-273191 GCF_059568005.1 Arthrobacter sp. BGA-UO-ETr-C19 | reverse complement strand
CGTTCCCCGGGAACTGCGCTTCCTGGTCCACCGGGATCGTGTTCACATAATCCGTGGTGGTCACCATCGGAACCCCGACGCTCTGCGCGCCGGCACGCTGCAGGAGACTGCGCATGATGTACTGGGCACGCTCCGTGCCCTGTTCCCTGATCAGCGCATCCAGGGACTCAACCCACTCGGCGGTCTCTTCCGGATCACGATCAGGCAGCTGGTTAGTCAACCCGCTGAGGATATGGGAGGTATCTTCTCCTGCAGCCACGTCCAACCTCTCTTTGCGCGCATTCTCCGGCGCACTCAGGTCTGGCAGGGTAGCTGCCCGGCGTGAACGCGTCGTGTGCGTCATATCGGTTACAACAGCCCGGTCATGTGCGCCGGGCAGGGTTCTATCTCGTGTGTATGACTGCCTATTAGTTGGGGGCGGTCGCCCCTCTAGGCATAGTTGTCAACAGTCACTGTAGCTCCGACGGCCTGCCGATGCGTAGCCGCGCTTGAACCCCCTGCCCTATTTGACCGTCATACTTGTTGTGTGACGCACAATAAGCCGCACCGCGGCGCACGCAGCTTGAAGCACACGCCCAAAGGGTGTTGGCTTGGAGTAATCGATATCACTATGCACAGGAGGAACACGTGAGCGAGGCCGACGCCGCCACTTCGGTAAATGTGGCGGAAAAATTGGGTTTCAAAGACGGGGATCTGATTCAGGAGTTCGGTTACGACGACGACGTCGACTTCGACTTGCGTGATGACATAGAGGATCTGACGGGCTCAGAGCTTCTTGATGAGGATGATCACGACGTCGTGGACGCCGTGATCTTTTGGTGGCGGGACGGCGACGGCGACCTTGTGGACACGCTGGTCGACTCGCTCACGACGCTCACCGAGGGCGGTGTGGTGTGGGTGCTCACGCCGAAGTCCGGCCGTCCCGGATATGTTTCGCCTTCCGATATCCAGGACGCCGCACCCACTGCAGGGCTGCACTGCACCACGTCCGCGGGTGTTTCCAAGGACTGGAGCGCCACGCGCCTGGTGACCAGGAAGAACAAGTGACCGGTCACGCCGCCGTCGCGCCGGCGGACCTTGCCGGAGTGCCCGTGGTTGGGCAGCAGGCTCCCGATTTCACCCTGGCCAATCAGTTCGGTGAGCCCGTCCGGCTTGCCGACTTCCGGGGACGCAACGTGGTGGTTGTTTTCTACCCCTTCGCGTTCTCCGGCATCTGCACCGGTGAGCTGTGTGAGATCCGGGACAATTTGGCAGTCTTCGAACATGCCGGCGCCGAGGTGCTGGCGGTCTCGGTGGACAGCAAGTTTGCCCTCCGTGCGTATGCCGAGCAGGAAGGCTACGAATTCAGTCTGCTGGCCGACTTCTGGCCGCACGGCGCCGTCGCCGAACAATACGGCGTGTTCGACGAGGAAAGCGGCATGGCGCGGCGCGGGACCTTCATCATCGACGCCGGCGGAACGGTCCGCTACGTCGTTGTGAACCCGCGCGGCCAGGCCCGGGACCTTACCGAATACCGCCGCATCCTCGCAGAACTGGCCCAGGGTTAAGCGTCAGGCCAGCCCATGGACCAGCGGCGGACCGGCACCGGCCTGACAGGTTTCGCCAGTCTGCCTCCCGCCCCGCGGGCCGAGTCATCGGCCGGTGACCTCGAGGCGCTGGGCGGGATCCGCGACGTGCTCGCCGGGCTGCCGCTGGCGCTTCTCACCGGGGCAGGCCTCAGCACGGATTCCGGCATCCCGGACTACCGCGGGCCGGATTCACCCCCGCGCTCACCCATGACCTATCAGGAGTTTGTTGGCGATGCTGCCAACCGGCAGCGGTACTGGGCGCGCAACCACATTGGCTGGTCCCACCTGAGGCGGGCCAATCCCAATGCCGGCCATGCCGCCGTCGTTCTCCTCGAGCAGCGAGGGCTCCTGACCGGGCTGATCACCCAGAACGTGGACCGCCTCCATGAGGACGCCGGCAGTGTCAACGTGGTGGACCTGCACGGACGCTTCGACCAGGTGATTTGCCTGGAGTGCCACCGCACCTACTCGAGGCAGCTGCTCGCCGGGGTACTGGAGGAACTGAACCCGGACTTCCTGGAGCATGCCACCAAGTCCGGCCTTGTCGAGATGGCCCCTGACGCCGACGCAACGGTGGAGGACCTGCGCCTGATCCGGGGTTTTGTGGTCGCCCGCTGCCCCGCCTGCGGCGGCGTCCTCAAACCCGACTTTGTGTACTTTGGCGAAAACGTCCCCAAGGAACGCGTGGAGCGCGCCTACGCGATGGTGGATGAAGCCAAAGCCCTGCTTGTTGCCGGTTCCTCACTTAGCGTCATGAGCGGACTGCGGTTCGTCCGCCACGCAGCCAAGCAAGGCAAACCTGTTGTCATCATCAATCGTGGCCCGACGCGCGGCGACGACCTCGCCACGGTCAAGCTGGAAGCCGGAGTGAGCGAGTCGCTCGCCTGGCTGGCGGAAGAATTGCCGCCGCTCCCGGCGGCCTGACCCGATTAGCGTTTGACGGCACTCTTCGGGTAGAGTCTATGTTCGTTGGTTCGAGCGCTTCGGCGCGAAAAACCGTACTTTGGGTCTTTAGCTCAGCTGGTAGAGCGCCACGTTTACACCGTGGATGTCATCGGTTCGATCCCGGTAGGACCCACCTCCAAGCCCCGTTTGACCAAGTTCTTGAGCCTGGTCAGGCGGGGTTTTTGTGTATCCCCGGGCATCGCGCTGCCGGCGGAAAAATGTCTGTGCCCGGCCATAGCCTGCGGGCATGGAACACGTACTTGTGAGGACTGCTGCCGACGGGCAGCCGGGGGCTGTCATCCGCGGCGGGCAGGAATGGACGGTGGGCGCGGAACCGCTGCGCTGGTTTGAACGCGTCAGCTGGTGGGAGGCGGAGCGCCGGATGCCGCTGGGGCTTAGCCGCGTTGACGTCGAAGTGTGGCGGCTGCAGACCCGGCTGGGCAGAAATGCGGGATCGGCGCTGACCACCATGGAGATCGTCCGCGACGGACTTGGCGGCGGGTGGAGGCTGCGGAGCGCTGTGGCGGACAATACCGCCGCGGACGATGCCATCGCGGATGCGGCCTGAGCAAAGGCTGGAAAGCCGGAAAGGCCCGGAATACTAAAGGGCCTGGGAATTGGATAAGCCTTCCACCGCGACTATTGGGGGATGCCGCGGTGGAAGGCTTGAATTTGAATATACCGTGAACTTTCGGAAACACGAAACTATTAAGAGGGTGGCGGTCCGCGGGCTGGCAGCCCGCGTTTGCGGTCGCGTGCCGCTGCTCCCGGCGTGCCTTCAGCGGCAGCCACTCAGCCAGTATGATGGTAGGTGTTCAGTTGACTGGACGCTTTGGCATCGTCGCCGGCGTTTCGTGCGCGATGCAATCCGCCCACCCCCGCTGTCTGAGCGCGTATCGAAAAGGAGAATCATGGCCGATTCCCGCACCCCCAAAGGCAATGATGGACTGGGCAGCGCGTCCCCGGCGCCGGCTGTCACCCGGGCCGCCGCCGTGCTGGAGTCGCTTGCGGCGTCCGCCACTGGCCGGCTTACCCTTAGCGACCTTGCCCGGGACCTCGGAATTCCCAAATCGTCAACATCCAACCTGCTGCTGGCCCTCGAGGAGGCCAGGCTCATCAGCAGGCAGGGCGCCGAATACACGCTGGGGCGCAAGCTCGTTGAATTGGGCGCCGCCTACTTGAGCCGGCTCGACGAGGTCCAGGAGTTCTACCGTTTTTGCGAGCAGGCGCCCACGCTGTCAGGTGAAACGGTGCGCATTGCCATGCTGGATGGCACCAACGTCATTTACCTGGCCCGTTACGAGGGCCATCCGGCCGTCCGTCTGACGTCCAATATCGGCGACAAGATGCCGGTGTCGCTCTGTGCGGTGGGCAAGGCCCTGATTGCCAGGCTCCATGACCATGACATCGATGCGATGTTCGCTGACGATGCGGAGCTTCCCGTGCTGACGCCCAAATCACTGCGAACGGGAGCGGAACTGAAGGCCCAGTTGGAGCAGATCCGCGGGCAGGGCTACGCATTTGAAGATGAGGAATCCACCACGGGCGTGGTGTGTCTCGCCGTGACTGTACCCACCCGCGGAGCGCATGGCCCCAGTCTCGGCTTGTCGGTCACCGCGCTGAAGGCAACCTACTCGCAGGAGCAGGGTGCGCAGATGGTCAAGGAGCTGAAGGAGCTGGCCAGATCCCTTGGCAACCCCATGGGCTAGGCGGAAATTCCGGCGCTATTGGCGACTCGTTCATCATGTTGTACTCTGTTCAGCATAGTGACCGACGCAAGAGTGGTATCACTACTCACCAGGCCAACGGGGGCCTGGTGTGTCTTTGAGGGAGTGCTAGTGACAACTCGTACTGATTCACCGCTGGCTGATGCGGACGGCGCCGTCGTCGAACCGGAGCAGCTGCGAAGGGCAACACTTGCCAGCTCCGTAGGCTCCGCTCTGGAGTACTACGACTTCTACATCTACGGTCTGGCTTCGGCACTCATCTTCGGGCCGCTGTTCTTCAAGCCCCTCGGCGATGAGGGCGCGCTGATCGCATCATTCGCTACGTACGGAGTGGGCTTTGCCGCCCGCCCGTTCGGCGGCATTGTCTTCGGCTACATCGGAGACAGGTTCGGCCGGAAAATGGTGCTCATCCTGACCATTGGCCTGATGGGCACTGCCAGCTTTGCGATCGGCCTCCTGCCGACGTTCGAGCAGGCAGGAATGCTCGGCGCCGTGCTCCTGGTGGTCCTCCGAATTGTCCAGGGCCTCGGTGCAGGTGCAGAGCAGGCCGGCGCAACGACGCTGATCTCCGAAGTGGCCCCGCCCCGCCGTCGTGGGTTCTTTGCTTCGCTGCCTTTCGTGGGCATCCAGCTGGGCACCCTCCTGGGCGCCGGCACCTTCGCCCTCATCGCTACCGCCGACAAGGCCGTGCTCGAAGGCTGGCTCTGGCGTGTGCCGTTCCTGGCCAGTGTGGTCCTCATCGCGGTCGCCGTGTTCATCCGCCTGCGTCTCAAGGAGACGCCGGTGTTCCAGGAACTGGAGAAGCACAAGAACGTCGTCAAGAACCCGGTGGGCCAGCTCTGGAAGCACTCCAAGAAGAACGTCCTCGTGGGCATAGGCCTGCGCATGGGTGAGAACGGAAACTCCTCCATCTATTCGGCACTGCTGGTAGCGTTCCTGGCGGCCCCGGCCGGCGTTTTCCCGGGCGACAAGTTCATCGGTCCGGTGGGTCTCCTGATCGCCGCCGGTTTTGCCGCCGTCATGGTGGTCACCTTCGGTGCGCTGTCCGACCGCTTTGGCCGCGTGCCGGTCTACCGTTACGGCGCCCTGTTCCAGGCTGTCATCGCCTTCCCGGCGTTCTACCTCGTGACCCTGGGCAATGTGACCCTGGTGTGGGTCGTCATGGTGGTTGGCATCGCGCTCGGTGTGCAGTCCATGCTGGGACCGCAGTGCCCGCTGCTGCCTGAACTGTTTGGATCGCAGTACCGGTTCACGGGTGTCGCCATGGCCCGCGAACTCTCCGCCGTGCTGGCCGGCGGCCTGGTTCCCCTGGTGGGAGCGGCACTGCTCGCGGCCACCGGCTACTCCTGGCTGGTCCTGGCGCTCTACTCGCTGGTCCTTGCCCTGATCTCCTTCGTAAGCACCTTCTTCACGCCGGAAACCAAGGGCCGTGACCTGGTTGCAATCGAGGACGCCCACTAGGCGGCACACAGCCAGAAAAAATAGCGCGAACGTACACTTGCGGCCCATCCCCACACGGGGTGGGCCGCAAGTGTACGTTCGCGCCTGGCGTTGGGGCCGCAAGTGTACGTTCGCGCCTGCGGGTTGGGCGCAAAGGGAGAGCCGGGCAACCGTGTGGCTGCCCGGCTCTCCGGTGCTTTCCCTGCGGGAATGTCCTGCGGCAGGCGGTTTAGTAGAAGTGGACAGTGTCCACGAGGTGGGGGAGTTCGCCGCCGTCCAGGAACGTCCTGAGGTTGCTGCAGAAGCGCTCTGCGATCAGGCGGTTCTCGGCCGCGCTCAGGGCCGAGGTGTGCGGAGACACCATGAGGCGCGGGTGGCTCCAGAGCGGGCTGTCCTGGGGCAGCGGCTCGACGGCGAAAACGTCCAGGCAGGCGTAGGCCACCTGTCCGTTGTCCAGCGCCTCGAGCAGCGCGTCTTCGTCCACGACAGTTCCGCGGCCAACGTTCACGAATACCGTGCCCGGCTTCATGGCCGCGAAGACCTCGCGGTTGAAAAGCTTCTCTGTGTAGGGAGTGCCCGGGAGGGTGTTCACCACGGCGTCCGCCGAGGCGAGCAGCCCGCCCAGCCCGTTGTTGTCCGCCACTTCCTCGATGCCCTCGATAGCCTCCACGGAACGCTTTGTGCCGCTGACCTTCATGCCGAGTGCGCGGGCGATGCGGGCGGTTTCCAGCCCGATCTCCCCAAGTCCCGTGACCACCAGCGAGGAGCCGTTGACCAGCTTGGTGGGTATCCGAAGCTCCGGCCACACCTTGGCGGCCTGGTCCTGGGCGAGCTCCGCGGTCCGCTTGAAACCGTTGAGAATGCCCATAGCCGCAAACTCCGCAAGGGGCAGGGCGTGTACCCCTGCGGACGTGGTCACCTTGAACTTGTTCAGGGTTTCGGCATCGAGCCCGGAGGCCTTGACTGCACCACCGGCGCCGGCCGCCATGGCGTGGATCCATTGCAGGCGCGGGTTTTCCTTCGCGATCCGCGCCAGGCCTGCGGGGCTTTCGTTCGGAAAACCGTAAAGCACGTCGGCCTTGCCCAGCATCTCCCAGTAGCGCTCCTCCTGCTGAGGCGTGCGCTTGAAGCCGGGAGCGCCGGTGTGATCAGCCGGGAACCGCTCGGGCGGCAGCAGGTCGGGCTCGTACAGAACGGTCACGGAGGGGTCTACGGCGCGGATGCGTTCCACAAACTCTGCTTCGAGCGGGACGGCGATCGCGACGGTCGTTTCAGTCGTCATGCTGTTCATCATACTGAATGCAGGCTAGAATACTGAACAGATTTCCAGGGATGGCCAACATTGACCACAACGAAGTGAGGTTCCCCTCCAGATGAATGTACAAAGAGCAGGCTTTGTGGGCCTGGGGCTGATGGGGGCGCCGATGGCGGCCAATCTGGTCCGGAAGGGGTGGGCGGTAAAGGCGTGGAACAGGTCGCCTGCCGCGCTGGAGGAATTGCGCCGGCTCGGCGGATCCGCTGCAGAAACCGTGGAGCAACTCCGGGACGAGCCGGTGATCGTCTTCATGCTGCCGGACCTTGCCTACATTGAGGACGCGGCGTCCGGACTGCTCGCGAGCTGGCGGACGTCACCGCCGGCGGCCGGCACGGCGGTGGTGGTCATGAGCAGCGTTTCCCCCACCGCGGTCAAGGATTTTGGGCGCAGGGTTAAGGCGGCCAGTTCAGGCAATGCCGTGGTGCTGGACGCGCCGGTCAGCGGCGGGACGAAGGGTGCTATCGATGGCACCCTCGCCATAATGGCCGGCGCTGACCACGAGCCCGACTTCCGCGGGCTGTTTCCGCTTTTCGAGGCCATGGGCACGACGGTGAGGCTCCTGGGACCGCTCGGTGCCGGATCGCTGGCAAAGGCGTGCAACCAGCTGGTGGTCGGAACCACGACGGCGGCGCTCGCCGAAGCGGCCGAGCTCGCCGAGCGGTCGGGCGTCGATGTCGCGGCCCTCTATGAGGTCCTGTCCGGCGGCCTCGCCGGCAGCCGCGTCCTGGACCAGGTGGGCCCGCGGATTGCCCGGAAGGACTACACGCCCACTGGCCCGGCAAAATTCATGCACAAGGACCTGTCGTTCGTCGTGGAGTCCGCAGACGCCACCGGGTCCGCCGTTCCGATGGCACGGGCCGGCGTCGAACTCTATGCCGAACTGAAGCGCCAGGGCCTGGGGGACCAGGACCTGGCCGTCGTCCGGCAAACCATTTCCAACCTCAGCAGGACGGGCGCCGTGAGCGCCAAAGAAGGGATCCATTCATGACGTCGCTTTTTGATTTGACCGGGCGTGTTGCGTTGGTGACGGGTTCGAGCCGGGGGATTGGTCATGCGTTGGCGCGGGCGTTGGCTGATGCGGGTGCGACGGTGGTGCTGAACGGTGTGAATGCTGAGCGGCTGAAGGCTGTCGAGGCGGTGATGGCGGCCGAGTACGCGCCGGGGCGGGTGCATGGTGTGGCGTTTGATGTCACGGATGACGCTGCGGCCGCGGCGGGTGTGGCGTGGGTGGAGGAGCATGTGGGCCCGTTGGAGGTCCTGGTGAACAATGCCGGGATCCAGCACCGGGTGCCGATGCTGGATTTGGATGTGGCGGATTGGGAGCGGGTGATTTCCACGGATTTGACCAGCGCGTTCCTGGTGGGGCGGGCGGCGGCCCGGCACATGATCGGGCGGGGGCACGGGAAGATCATTAACATCTGTTCGGTGCAGACGGACCTGGCCCGGCCCACGATCGCGCCGTATGTCGCGGCGAAGGGCGGGCTGCGGAACCTGACCCGGGCGATGACCGCTGAGTGGGCGGGCGCGGGGCTGCAGATCAACGGGATCGCGCCGGGGTATATCCATACCGAGATGACGCAGAACCTGGTCGATGATGAGCAGTTCAACGCCTGGATCCTGGGCCGGACCCCGGCGGCCAGGTGGGGCACGGTGCAGGATTTGGCCGGGCCGGCGGTGTGGCTGGCCTCGTCCGGGTCTGATTTTGTGAACGGGCAGACGATCTTTATCGACGGCGGAATGACGGTGGTGGTCTGATGACACACACGGCAGCTTCAACAACAGCAGAGGGCACGCTCAAACTCCCGGTATCGGGCCCGGCGGTGGTCGCGCACGCGAAGGGGGACCTGCGGGTCGAGGACGTCCCGCTGACGGCTCCGGCGCCGGATGAGGCGGTGGTGGAGGTGCTGTACGGGGGGATTTGCGGGTCGGACCTGCATTACTGGCTGCACGGCGCGGCGGGCGAGTCGATCCTGAGGGCCCCGCTGGTCCTCGGGCACGAGATTTCCGGACGGGTGGTCCGGGCCGCGGGGGACGGGACCGGCCCGGTCGCGGGGACGCCGGTGGCGGTGCACCCGGCCACCCCGGGCCCCGGTGAGGGTCCTGACGCGCCGCGGTATCCGGCGGAGCGGCCGAACCTTTCCCCGGGCTGCACGTACCTGGGTTCGGCGGCGAGGTTCCCGCACACGGACGGGGCGTTCAGCCGGTACGTGAACCTGCCGGTGCGGATGCTCCGCGCCCTGCCCGAGACCCTGGATCTGCGGACCGCGGCGCTGATCGAGCCCGCGTCCGTGGCCTGGCACGCGGTGGCCCGGGCCGGGGACGTGGCCGGCAAAACGGCCCTGGTCATCGGGTCCGGCCCGATCGGGGCGTTGGCGGTCGCTGTCCTCAAACGCGCCGGCGCGGCCCGGATCGTCGCGGTGGACATGCACGCCAAACCGTTGGAGATCGCCGCGGCGGTCGGCGCGGACGAGGTCCTGAACGCCGCCGACACGGAGGCGATCAGCGCGGTCCAGGCCGACGTCGTGATCGAGTCCTCCGGGAACCACCACGGCCTGGCCTCCGCGGTCCAGGGCGCGGCCCGGGGCGGGACCGTGGTCATGGTCGGGCTGCTGCCCACCGGAGCCCAGCCGGTCCTGATCTCCCTGGCCATCACCCGGGAACTGGACCTCAAAGGCTCGTTCCGGTTCAACGACGAAATCGACGAAGTCATCACCGCCCTCGCCGACGGCACCCTGGACATCGGCCCGGTCATCACCCACGACTACCCCGTCACCGAGGCCCTCAAAGCCTTCGACATCGCCCGCAACTCCGCCCAATCCGGCAAAGTCCTCCTCAACTTCACCGGCTAGACAGAGCTACGCGGACTGCGGCCGCCGCTGCAGGGGAACAAATACCCTCGGCTGCTCCACCCATACCGGCTCCATTTCCGAGATGGTGCGGCGCATGATCCTGCTGGACGCCTCCCGGGCCTCCGATGCTTGGCCGCCAAAGATGGCTTCAGCCACATCCAGGTGCCACTGCAGCGTGAGATCCCGGGGCCGGTCGGGCATGAGGCCGTGCACGGTACGGCCGGTCAGGGTTTCGGCCACCTGGCCCACGAGGTTGGCGAACATCTCGTTGCCGGAGCCGCTGAGCAGCAGCGAATGGAACTGGATGTCCAGCTCCAGGAAGCGCGGCACGTCGCCAGCCTTGCCGGCGTCGCGCATGGCAAGGGCCACGTCGAGCAGCTCCTGCCGCAGTTCCTGCGGTGCGTTGACGGCCGCGAGTTCAGCGGCCACTGGCTCGACGGCGGAGCGGAGCTCCGCCAGGGAACGCAGCTGGGCGCCGCGCCCTTCCCCGGCCAGCCGCCACCGGATCACGAGCGGATCGAACGGGTTCCAGCGGTGCGCCGGCAGGACCTTGATGCCGACGCGCTTCGTGGTCTCCACCAGGCCAAGTGACTGCAGCACGCGGACAGCTTCCCGGATCACAGACCGGGATACCTGCAGTTCGTCCTCCAGCTGCTCCGCCAACATCACGTGCCCTGGCGGGAGGCTGCCGTCGACGATTCTGGTACCCAGGTGCTCGACGGCACGGTGGTGGAGGCTGGTTGACATAGACGTAAGCATAATCGGGCGGGCAGGCTTTGTTGCCCCGCAACCAGGGGAGTTTGGACCACGCCGCAGGGACGCATCATAGACTCGTTATGGCTCGGTTTGCGTCCAAGGAGTGGTCACCCGCTTTCGCCCGCGACCGCGAATATATATGCTTTATTCATAACCTGCTTTTCTGAAGCGTGTTCCGCAGCGCATGCGGGACCCATGCATTAAACGTTGCACACACTGAATTGGAGTTTTGATGTCAGCACACATCGGTGTCACCGGCCTTGCGGTGATGGGCGCCAACCTGGCCCGCAATCTTGCCCGTAACGGCTTCACGGTTGCCCTGCACAACCGCTCGGTCGGCAAAACCGACGCACTGCTCGAAAAGCACGGGCACGAGGGTGACTTCGTCCGGACAGAGTCCCTTGAGGAATTGGTCAACTCCCTCGAAAAGCCGCGTCGCGTCCTGATCATGGTCAAGGCCGGCAAGCCGGTGGACTCCGTGATCGAGCAGCTCGAGCCGCTGCTGGACGCCGGCGACATCATCATCGACGCCGGCAACTCGCACTATGAGGACACCCGCCGCCGTGAAGCAGCGCTGGCCAAGAAGGACCTCCACTTCGTGGGCGTCGGTGTCTCCGGCGGCGAAGAGGGCGCCCTCAACGGCCCCTCCATCATGCCCGGCGGCTCGAAGGAGTCCTACGAGGCGCTTGGCCCGCTGCTCGAAAAGATCTCCGCGAAGGTCGACGGCGAGCCCTGCTGCGCCTGGATCGGCACCGATGGTGCGGGCCACTTCGTCAAGATGGTCCACAACGGCATCGAATACGCCGACATGCAGGTCATCGGGGAAGCCTTCGACCTGCTGCGCTCCGGTGCCGGCATCGAGCCTGCAGAGCAGTCCAAGATCTTCACCGAGTGGAACAAGGGCGAGCTGTCCTCCTTCCTGATCGAAATCTCCGCCGAGGTCCTGGGCCACGTTGACGCCAAGACCGGCAAGCCGTTCGTCGACGTCGTTGTGGACGCAGCCGGCCAGAAGGGAACGGGACGCTGGACGGTCATCTCGGCCCTGGAGCTTGGCTCGCCGGTTTCCGGCATTGCCGAGTCCGTTTTCGCCCGTGCGCTGTCTTCCCAGGCTGAGCAGCGGAAGCTGGGCCAGGAGCTGCTCGCCGGCGAGGAAGCCGCCGTCGAAATCCCCGAGACCTTCGTCGAGGATGTCCGCCAGGCACTGTACGCCTCCAAGCTGGTCTCCTACGCCCAGGGCATGGACATGCTGACCTCTGCCGCGAAGGAATACGGCTGGGACCTCAAGCTGGACGAGATTGCCTCGCTGTGGCGCGCCGGCTGCATCATCCGTGCCGAACTGCTCAAGGACATCACCAAGGCCTACGCCGCGGATGAGAAGCCTGCCAACCTGCTGTTCGCCCCGGCCTTCACCAAGGCCATCGCCGACGCACTTCCGGCCTGGCGCCGCGTGGTTGCCACAGCAGTCCAGCTGGGCATTCCCGTGCCGGTGTTCTCTTCTTCCCTGGCGTACTACGACGGCCTGCGCCGCAAGCGTGTGGCCGCTGCACTGATCCAGGGCCAGCGCGACCTCTTCGGTGCGCACACCTACGGCCGCGTCGATGCCGAGGGCACGTTCCACACCCTTTGGGGCGAGGACAAGTCCGAAATCGAGGCAGTGGACACCCACTAGCTTCCACGCCACACCCGCAATGTGACGCGGCAACGGCCGGCGCTTCCCCGATAGTCTGGGGAGCGCCGGCCGTTGCCGTTTAACGGAAGCGACCTTGCGTGCCAGCTGTCCGTCGTTGCCGTGTCCAAGGAGTGCAGCACATGTCCCAGCCAATTGCGTTTGTCACCGGTGCATCCACCGGCATCGGCTTCGAAGCCGCCCGGAAGCTCAGCGAACACGGGTTCACCGTGTACGCCGGGGCACGGCGGGTCGAAAAGATGGAACCGCTGAAGGCCGGCGGAGTCAATGTTCTGGCCCTGGACGTGACGGACGAGGCGTCCATGGCAGGAGCTGTCGCGGCCATCCTCGAAACCCACGGCCGGATTGACGTCCTGGTCAACAATGCTGGGTACGGCTCCTACGGATCGCTTGAAGAAGTGGAGCTGGCCGAGGGCAGGCGGCAGTTCGAAGTCAATGTCTTCGGCCTGGCACGCATGACCCAGCTGGTACTTCCCGCCATGCGTGCCGCAGCGCGGGGGAGGATCATCAACGTGTCCTCCATCGGCGGCAAGATGTACGAGCCCCTCGGTGCCTGGTACCACGCCACGAAATTCGCCGTCGAAGGTCTCAGCGACTCGCTGCGGCTGGAGCTCAAGCCGCACGGCATCACGGTGTCGATCATCGAACCGTCGGGTACACAGACGGAATGGGGCGGCATCTCGGGCGAGAGCCTGCTGGCATCCTCCGGGCACGGACCGTACGGGGACCAGGTGAAAATCGTGGCCGGCGCGCTGGCGTCGACGTCGAGTTCAAGCATGGGGACGCATCCGGGTGTCATCGCCGATGCCATTGTTCATGCCGCAACGGCGTCCCGGCCGAAAACACGCTATCCCGCCGGCAAGGGTGCCCGTGCCATCCTGACGTTGCGCAGGCTCCTGCCTGACACCGTGTTCGACGTGGTGCTGTGGACGATCTACAAGCGGTTTGCCCGCTAGATCCGGTATTCGATGTAATACTCCGCCGGGTCCACGGCGGGCTTGGTCTCCCGCTGCGCGTCGCGGTGCCGCCAGCTCGCCGGGATGCCCGTGACAATGGACTCCGGCGGTGCGTCCTTGACGACGACGGCGTTCGCACCCACGGCGCTGTCGTTGCCGATGATGATCGGTCCCAGGATCTTGGCGCCGGCGCCGATCGTCACCCGGTCCCCGATGGTGGGGTGGCGCTTGACCTTCGCCAGGGAACGGCCGCCGAGCGTGACGCCGTGGTAGATCATTACGTCCTCGCCGATCTCGGCCGTTTCGCCGATGACCACACCCATGCCGTGGTCGATGAAAAAGCGGCGTCCGATGGTGGCGCCGGGATGGATCTCGATGCCGGTCAGGAACCGTGTGAGCTGCGAGATGAGCCGTGCCGGGAACCGCAGGGACGGGTTCTGCCACAGCTTGTGCGTAACACGGTGTGCCCAGATGGCGTGCAGCCCTGAGTACGCGAAAAAGTTCTCAAAAGAACCTCGAGCCGCCGGGTCGTGGGACCGGGCGGCGTCGAGGTCTTCCTTAAGTCTTGCGAAGAAACCCACAAAGATCTTTCTACAGGAAACGGAAAGCGGCTGGCTAAGGTCTAGCCGCGGATGTCGTCATAGAGCACGGTGGAGATGTAACGCTCACCGAAGTCGCAGACGACCGCGACGATCAGTTTGCCCGCATTCTCCGGGCGCTTTGCCAGTTCGAGGGCGCCCCAAACGATGGCGCCGGAGGAGATGCCGCCCAGGATGCCTTCCTTGACGCCGAGCTCGCGGGCGACGGCCACGGAGTCCTCCAGGGTGGCATCCAGGACCTCGTCGTAGACGCTGGTGTCCAGGAGTTCGGGGATGAAGTTGGCGCCGAGGCCCTGGATCTTGTGCGGGCCCGGTGCTCCACCGTTGAGGATGGGGGAGTCCTTGGGTTCCACGGCAACGATCTGGACGTCCGGGTTGCGCTCCTTCAGGACCTGGCCGACGCCCGTGATGGTGCCGCCGGTGCCGATGCCGGAGACAAAGATGTCAACCTTGCCGTCAGTGTCGGCCCAGACTTCCTCAGCGGTGGTCTTGCGGTGGATCTCCGGGTTGGCTTCGTTGGCGAACTGCTGTGCCCAGATGGAGTTCTCGGTGTTGGCCACGATTTCCTGGGCCTTTTCCACGGCGCCGCGCATGCCTTCGGAGCCCGGCGTCAGCACAATCTCGGCACCGAAGGCGCGGAGCATGACGCGGCGCTCGGTGGACATGGTTTCCGGCATGGTCAGGATGACCTTGTAGCCGCGGGCTGCACCCACCATGGCCAGGGCGATGCCGGTGTTGCCGGAAGTGCCTTCGACGATGGTTCCGCCGGGCTTCAGCGCGCCGGACTTCTCCGCGGCGTCGATGATGGCGACGCCGATACGGTCCTTGACGCTGTTGGCCGGGTTGTAGAACTCAAGCTTGACCGCAACGGTGGCGTCCAGGCCTTCCGTCAGGCGGTTGAGCTTGACCAGCGGGGTGCCGCCCACCAGCTGTGTTACATCGTCGTAGATCCGTGCCATGTGTACTTGCGCCTATCTCTCAGGAGGGAATACTTTGGTCAGCCTAACGATGGGGTCAGCGCACCTGCTAAGCATTAAGCCATGCAGAGTAATATTTCCGCGCCTTGGCCAGCTTCGGGTTAATAATGACCTGGCAATACCCCTGCTCCGGGAACTTGGCGTAGTAGTCCTGGTGAATGTCCTCCGCCGGATAGAACACGGGCAGCCGGCTGACCTCTGTCACAATCGGCCGGGACCACAGCGCCTGGTTCCGTTCGATCGCCTCCTCGAAGAGGATCTTCTCCTCGGTCGTCTCATAGAACATCGACGAGCGGTACTGGGTGCCGACGTCGTACCCCTGGCGGTTGCGCGTGGTGGGGTCGTGCAGGGCGAAGAACATGTCCAGGATGACCTCGGCCGGGATGACATCCTCATCGAAGGTCACCGCAACCACCTCCGCGTGCCCCGTGGTGCCGGAGCAGACGGAGTAGTAGTCCGGGTCGCGCTCATGGCCGCCGGTGTACCCCGAAACCACCGACGTGACGCCCTTCGTTTTCTGGTAGACGGCGTCCAGGCACCAGAAGCAACCCCCGCCAAGCACAAAAGTTTTCATGTCCTCTTCAATGGTTCGCACGCGCGGATGATTCCCGCAGCCCACCCTAGGGTCATATGCCGGTCAGAAGCCAGAGCCGACTGTAGGGTAAAAATATGAGTATGGAACCTGTGAACAGTGACGTTGCAGCGGAACCGGAAGAAGCTCCCGACGCCGCCGAGTCACCCGCCGCTGCGACGCTGGGGCAACTCATGCTGGCCGTGGAGGAGCTCTGGCCGGAGTCCCTTGCAGAGGCATGGGACGAGGTGGGGCTCGTGGCCGGCCATCCGTCAGCCGACGTCACGCGCGTCATGTTCGCCGTGGATCCCACGCTCGAGGTCATTGACGAGGCCGTCGAATGGGGCGCCGAACTGCTCATCACCCATCACCCGCTGCTGCTCAAGGGTGTCACCTCGGTTGCCGCCAACACACCCAAGGGCCGGGCGGTCCACCGCCTGATCGAGTCCGGCACGGCACTGTTGACGGTGCACACCAACGGGGACTCAGCGGTGGGCGGCGTTTCCGACGTCCTTGCCGACGCCCTGGGCCTGGAGAACGTATCGCCACTTACCCCGGCAGCCGACGGCCTTCCGGAGGAAGGCATCGGGCGCGTAGGGGACCTGAACGAGTCAATGACGCTGGGCGATTTCGCCGCCCGGGTTTTCGGCATCCTCCCCTCGGTGGCCGGCGGTGTGCGCGTGTCCGGGGACAAGGACGGGCTGGTGCAGCGCGTTGCCGTGTGCGGCGGCGCCGGGGATTCCCTCTTCGACGAGGTCAGGGCCAGTAACGCGGACCTGTACATCACCGCCGACCTGCGCCACCACCCGGCCTCTGAGGCCAGGGAAGCGGCCGTGAACGGCCGTCCCTACCTCATCGATGTCTCGCACTTCGCCAGCGAGTGGCTGTGGCTCCCCGCCGCCGCCGAGGCGCTGGGCAATGTGCTCGCGGACCAGGGCCTCGACGTCGAAATCAAGGTCAGCACCACCAACAGCGACCCGTGGGACTTCATACTGACTCCCGGCTAAGCCTGGCGCGCGAGGGGCCCCGGTGAGCGTAGCGAGGCTGGGGAGCGCGTTAGGCGCTAGAGTCTAGAGGACCCCACAGGGGTGCCGGCCATGGGCCGGATGGGATCAAGCGGAGGTAAAACGTGGCCAAGGCAGCACCGGCGGAACAATTGAAGTTGCTAGAGCTCCAGGGCCTGGATGCCCGGCTGAAGTCACTGTCGAACCGCCGCCGCAGCCTTGAAACCGATCCGCGGATCACCGATCTCGAAGCCGCCCTTAGCGTTGCCAACGGGGAGCTGGGCGCCGCGAAACTTGCCGTCCACGACGCCGAAGCCGAACTGAAGCGGGCCGAGGCAGATGTGGAGCAGGTGGCAACCCGGATCGAGCGGGACGAGGCCAGGCTCAACAGCGGCACCGGCCTCTCCAAGGATCTCGTTGCGCTGCAGAAGGACATCGCCTCGCTCAACAAGCGCCGTTCAGACCTTGAGGACGTGGAACTGGAGGTCCTGGAGCGGCTGGATGTCCTGCGCGAACGGCAGGCCGCCCAGCAGAGCATCGTGGACGACATCCAGGGTTCGTTCGGCGGGATCCGGGCTGAACTCGACGAGCAGCTGGCGGAGATCAATGCTGAAGAGACAATAATTCGCGGTCAAAGAGCAGAGTTTGCCGCAGTGCTGGACGCCGGCATGCTGGCGGTTTACGAGAAGACGCTGGCCCGGCGCGGCGTGGGCGCGGCGAGGCTTTTCCACGGTACGTCGGAAGGGTCCGGCATGCAGCTGAGCCCGGGCGACCTCGCCGAGATCAAGGCCGCCGCCGAGGATGACATCGTGTTCTGCCCGGACTCCGGCTGCATCCTGGTGCGCTCCGCCGAGTGGGTCTGACGCAAGTAACTCGCAGTTAATGCCGTTTTGGGCTCTCAAAACGGCATTAACTGCGAGCCAGTTGGGTCAGCCCTGCAGGATGATGTTGAGGGCGTGGGCCTTGCGCGCCGTGCCCGGAACGAGTTCGGCCTGCCACTTCTCGGCTGCCGCCTTCCGCAGCTGCTCAGGCGTCGCCGGGGACTTGCCCCGCCGTGTCAGCAGGTGCCGGGCCAGCTCACCCCGGGTGTGCTTGGCAAAGTGGCTGACCACCTTGCGCGCGCCGTTCACCTCAGTGAACACGTTGACCGTCACGGTGTCCGCCGGCGGGGGAGTCCAGGCGGCTGCATAGGTGCTGGACCGGCAATCGACCAGGAGTTGGCCACCGGCAATTTCGCCGAGGGCGTCGGTCAGCTGCGGTTTCCAGAATGAGGCAAGGCGTCCGACGTCGGGCAGTGCCGTTGACATGGACAGCCGGTAGGCGGGCACTGAGTCGGCGAACCGGATGGCGCCCCACAGTGCGGAGATGACCAGCACCGATTCATCCGCCCGGCGCCGCTGCGCCGGGGTCATCGACTTGTAGCCGAGGGCGTCGTACAGCACGCCCGAGTACACCTGGTGCGCCGGCGCCGCCGGTTCGGCGTGGAGCCGGGTGTTGCGTTCGACGTCGTGCTTGAGCGAGGCTCCGACGCCCAGCAGGGCGAGCGCATCCTCATGTGCGCTGACTGTCCCCAGCGCGTCGAGCACCTTTGCCCGGTAGGTATTCAGCACAGGGAAACTCAACGAAGCCCAGTCCATGGCGTCTCCATGGACGGCCGGAGTCTTGCCTTCGGATGGGGGGAGCAGAATCAGCACCGTACGATCTTACCGGCCGGGTGCGGATGGGATCGGTGGAGGGGCGTGAGCTCAGCCCAGGGAACGGCCCAGGAAGTCCAGCACGTCCGGCAGGATGGACCGCCAGTACAAGGCGTCGTGGCCGCCGGGCTGAAAGCCGCCCTCCACCCGGCCGGGAAGTCCCGAACGGTACTGGCGCACCGTGGGGGCCAGATCATCGTCACTGCCGCAGTCGATCCTTTTGGGAATCGCTGCAAGCCTCGGCCGGAGCGCAAAAACGTTGTTCGCCTTGAAATCAGCCGGGCTGTCGAAGGCGTCCTGCATGCCCTCTTCGTAGCTGGACCAGACGGCCGGGCTCATGGCCGCGACGGCGCGAAGTCCGGACACCCTGCCCCGCGACGCCAGGAGGAGGGCGCCGAACCCGCCCATCGACGTGCCGAAGATGCCGACCTTTCCGAGGTCGAGGCCCTGGTCGCCCAGGAACGGCAGGAACTCCTGGACCAGCATCGACTGCGTGTCGCTGCCGTCGGCGCGGGCATGCCACCAGGAGTCGCCGCCGTCCACGGCGGCAACCGCAAACGGCGGGCCGCCGTCGTCCAGGTGGCGCTGCAGGGCCCGGTCCGCCGCGAGGTCGCCCAACAGAACCTCACTGCTGCCGCCGAGCCCGTGCAGGAAGACGGCCACCGGCAGCAACTGGCCGGCCTCGTCCGGAAGCGGCACCGCCAGGGACCAGTGCGTGGTGACGGCCGGACGGAAGCGGGAGTCAAATGCGCCTGTCCGGGTCGACACCGTTGTAGGCGGCGGTGGCGGAGCCGGCGGGATGGCCGCCGTCGTTGTTCCCTGCGGAGCAGGGGTACCGGCCGAATCGGGAAGGGAACTGGTTGTCGTGGGGCCGGGAACCGGTGCCGGCGGCGCCGTGCAGGCTGACGTCGCGGCCGCGGTCAGTCCCGCAGCAATTCCAGCCAGCTGCAGCATGCGTCGCCGTGGAAAGGACGGCTGGTCCATTTCCCGATCTTAGACCCTGGCATGGCCGCGTGTCCGGGCCCGCGGGAAAGCCCGTAAACTGGACTGCGGATGGGTTGACCAGGCGGCCGCGCGCCACGCAAGTGGCTCGAGGAACGTCCGGGCTCCACAGGGCAGGGTGGTGGGTAACGCCCACTCGGGGTAACCCGCAGGCCAGTGCCACAGAAAACAGACCGCCTGCGTCGCGCCGATTTTGAAAGCGGCACGAAGCAGGTAAGGGTGAAACGGCGGTGTAAGAGACCACCAGCTTCCCGGGTGACCGGGAAGGCTAGGTAAACCCCACCCGGAGCAAGGCCAGACAGGACACGTTTGAGGGCTGCCCGCCCGAGTGTCCGGGTAGGCCGCTGGAGGGCGTCGGCAACGGCGCTCGTAGATGGATGGCCGCTACTCCCGCGCCGGCAACAGCGCGGGGGCACAGAACCCGGCGTATCGGTCAACCCATCCACTCAAGGCCGGCAGAACGTTGGACCGGCATCCGGGGTCATGCTGCGTCCTGGCTGGCAACTCCATGAGTGGGACACTCCGGGTTGGTGGGGCGGGGATGCTGCGGGCTGTACCGCCAGGGGGCACAAGTGCATCCGGGTGTCCGGTTGGTTGGGCGCTGCCATGCACTCCCGGCTCCCAGGGCGACCATTTCATACATCGTTTGGCCTTTCTTTCGCAGACGGCTTATTTACGAGTGCATCGCCGTCAGGGCCGTCAGCTTATGGCCCACGAAGTCGCGCGGATAGTGGTTGCCGGGATTGCGTCGATAACAATCCTGCATCCGGGCGACGGGCATCACACCCGGTGTGAGTGATTTCACGGGCTCCGGGGCAAGAGAAGCGCCCGGGCCCACCTAGAATGGATGGTGAACGTAGAGGTTCTTCCGCCGGATCTGCGTTCGCAGCCGGCGGTTTTTCTTTGCACGGTCAACGGCATCCGGGGTGGACCGAAACCCTGCCGGTGCCAGCTTGCCCTGGATAACTTCCAGTGGCCGCCATCCGGTTTACGAGGACGTAGCCGGTTGAACCAAGGAAGGTAGTTCTGTGAGCCAGACGTCAGATTCTTGTCTTGATACGTGGATGGGCCGTGAGGCGCTCGCCGAGGCCATGATCCCGGTTATCGGCCGGCTGTACCGTGAAAACAACGTGGTTACCTCCATCCACGGACGCAGCCTGATCAACAAGTCCACCATGAACATCCTGAAGGCGCACCGCTTTGCGCGCCGGATGAGCAAGGATGAGCTGCTCCTGGAGGAGACGGCACCGCTGCTGAACACGCTGGCGCAGCTGGACCTGGGTGCCGCTGCCATCGACATCGCCCGCCTGAACCAGAAGTTCAAGTCCGACGGCGGCGACCTGACTTTGGAGGAATTCCTCCGCGCCGAGCTCGCTGAGATCGTGGGCAAGCGCGGCGCCGACGACCGCACCAGCACCGACGTCGTGCTCTACGGCTTCGGCCGGATCGGCCGCCTGCTTGCGCGCCTCCTGATCGAAAAGGCGGGCGGCGGCCACGGCCTGCGCCTGCGCGCCATCGTGGTCCGGCGCGGTTCCGACAACGACCTGGCCAAGCGGGCCAGCCTGCTGCGCCGCGACTCCGTGCACGGTTCCTTCGAAGGAACCATCAAGGTGGACACCGACGCCAACACGATTACGGCCAACGGCGTCCAGGTCCAGGTCATCTACTCGGACAACCCGGCAACGATCGACTACACCGCCTACGGCATCAAGGACGCCCTCGTGGTGGACAACACCGGCCGCTGGCGCGACGCGGAGGGCCTCGGCCAGCACCTGCTGAGCAAGGGCGTGGCCCGCGTGCTGCTGACCGCGCCGGGCAAGGGTGACCTGAAGAACATCGTGCACGGCATCAACCACCGCGACATCGCCGATTCGGACCGGATCGTCACGGCGGCCTCCTGCACCACCAACGCCATCACGCCGGTCCTGAAGGCCATCAACGACAAGTACGGCGTGATCCACGGGCACGTGGAGACGGTTCACTCGTTCACGAACGACCAGAACCTGATTGACAACTTCCACAAGGGCGACCGCCGCGGACGCTCTGCTGCCCTGAACATGGTGATCACCGAGACCGGTGCCGCCAAGGCCGTGGCCAAGGCGCTCCCGGAACTGCAGGGGAAGCTGACCGGCAGCTCCATCCGGGTGCCCACCCCGGACGTCTCCCTGGCTGTCCTGAACCTCAGCCTGGAACACGGCACCACCAAGGACGAGGTCAACAACTACCTGCGCGAGATGTCGCTGCACTCTGAGCTGCGCAAGCAGATCGACTACATCGACTCCCCGGAGGTCGTCTCCACTGACTTCGTCGGCTCCCGCCGCGCCGGCATCGTCGACGGTCTCGCGACCATCGCCAACGACAAGAACCTGGTTGTCTACGTCTGGTACGACAACGAGTTCGGCTACAGCTGCCAGGTGGTCCGGGTCATGGAGGAAATGGCCGGCGTGAACCCGCCGACGTTCCCGGCCAAGGACTCCGCAAAGGACGCCGCCCCGGTCCTGGCCGTGGCAGCCTCGGTCTGACCGGAACGTTCCGTCAGCCCCGCCGGCACAGATGTGCCGGCGGGGCTGACCCGTTCCCGGGAACTTCCCGGGCAATTCTCTGGAATCGGCCGGAAAACGGGGAGAGACTTGTGCCATGGAACAGAACCCGACCCTCCAGCATGAGACAACCCTCGAACATGCCCTCGATGTTGCAAAGGCTAACCAGAAAGAAGCCCAAAGGCTTCTGGACGAGGCACGCGCTTCACACGCGGCAGGGGAAATCGGCGATGACAGGGTGGCCCAGCTGGAGCGGCTGCTTGATCTCGCCAACACCGATCTTCATCGGGTGATGCGCGAGCAGTAGGCCACCCGCCCTCCACAGGGCACCTGTCCTCCACACTGTGGATACCCGCACGGCGCCGGCTGGTTTCGCCTAGGCTCCTGCATGTGTACCCACATCCTGACCCGGATTACCGGCGCCCCGGGACGCCGCCGTGAGCGTCAGCTGGGCCGCCTACCGGCGTGCCCGCCGCCGCTCCCGGCAGGCCTGGGCGGTCCTCGGTGTCTTCGCCGCTGCGCTGGTGGCTGCGACCGTCTGGTTTTTTTCGGCAGGCCAGTTCATCGCCGCCGAGCCTGCCGTGTCCGGACCCAGCGAGGCGCCCGTGTTCGATGCCGCCTGGATGAAGCCCGTGGCACCGCCGTACCCGGTGCCGCGGGGCAGCGCGGCCGCTGCACTGGAAGCGCTGGCCGTGAAGGACAGGGCCTCCGGCAGCGACTACGACCGGTTCGCCTTCGGCCAGGCATGGCAGGACGCAGACCACAACGGCTGCGACACCCGCAACGACATTCTGCGCCGGGATCTGCACGACGTGGCGTTCGCCAAGGGATCAAAGTGCAAGGTTGCCGCCGGGACCATGCACGAGCCGTACGTGGGGCTGGTGGTCAGGTTTGTCCGCGGCGCGGATTCCAGCAAGGACGTGCAGATCGACCACGTCGTCGCGCTGGGCGACGCCTGGCAGAAGGGGGCGCAGCAACTGACGCCGCAGCAGCGGCAGAACCTGGCCAATGATCCGGTCAACCTCATCGCCGCGGACGGTGACGCCAACCAGGAGAAAAGCGCGTCGGACGCTGCCACCTGGCTGCCGAAGAACAAGGCACTCCGGTGCCACTACGTGGCGCGGCAGATCTCGGTGAAGGCAGCGTACGGCCTCTGGGTCACCCAGCCGGAGAGGGACGCCATGTCCCGCGTGCTGGATTCATGCCCGCAGCAGCAGACGGTGGTGCCCCGGTAGGGCCTCGGCGGCAGAAACGGCGCCGGTATCAGTGGCCGAACGGGTCCGGGTCCACGCCCGGCATCCAGGTCAGGCCCGGGACGCCCCAGCCGCTCTTCTTGGCCTGCTTCATCGCCTTGCGGGCATACCTGTCGATGAGGCGGTTGACGTACAGCTTGCCGTCCAGGTGGTCATATTCGTGCTGGATGATTCGGGCAAACCATCCGGTCGCTTCGAAATCCACTGGGTTTCCGTGCCCGTCAAAGCCCTGCACCCGTACCCATTCGGCGCGCTTGAGCGGATACTGCTCACCGGGGAAGGAGAGGCAGCCCTCCACTTCCTCGTCCGGATCCGGCAGCGCCCCGGACACCTTGGAAAGGGTCAGCACAGGATTCACCACGGCGCCGACCGGGGGAGCGCCGTCCTCGTTCTCGAACTTGTACACGAAGATCCGCTTGCCCACGCCGATCTGCGGCGCGGCCAGTCCAACGCCGTTTGCCAAGTCGTTCGTTTCGAACATGTCGGCAATCAGCTGGCGAAGCCCGTCGTCGAACTCCTCTACTTCAGCAGCCCGGCGGTGCAGCACCGGCTCACCCCAGATGGTGATGGGCAGAACAGTCATGTCAGGGGTTTCCTTCGGCGCTTTGCCGGGGAGCCGGCAGGGGGTGAAACCAACAAAGGCCGCACCGGATAACCGGTACGGCCTTTGTTGCTGGCCGGCAAT
Source organism: Arthrobacter sp. BGA-UO-ETr-C19 (assembly GCF_059568005.1). Lineage (NCBI taxonomy): Bacteria > Bacillati > Actinomycetota > Actinomycetes > Micrococcales > Micrococcaceae > Arthrobacter > Arthrobacter sp. BGA-UO-ETr-C19. The sequence goes on along the minus strand of NZ_JCAQPC010000022.1, from coordinate 249,623 downwards.
AAACTGCCGTCCTCGGTGCGGGTGAGCGACGGGGGTTGAACCCGCGACCTCCTGGACCACAACCAGGCGCTCTGCCAACTGAGCTACGCCCACCATGTGCCCCGCAGACCGTCCGGTTTCCCCGGCCGTCCGAAAAGGCAACGACAAATAGCTTACCTGCTGTTGGGGGATGCTTTTGCCACTTTTGGCTGTTTCGGCAAAATTTTCCTCAAACGTGGTGCAGATTACTTTCCGGGCAGCTCCGCAGCGGGCGGCGGAACGCTGTCCGAGGCCTGCTGGTCGACGGCGGAGGGCGACGAAGAGATGCGCTGGGAGATCTTCTGGGCCGTGGCGCTGTCCGGTCCCGGCGCCGGAACGAAGACGGCTTCGCGGTAGTACCGGAGTTCGTCGATGGAATCCTTGATGTCCCCGAGTGCGCGGTGGCCGCCCAGCTTCGCCGGCGCCTGGAAGTAGACGCGTGCATACCAGCGCCGGGCCAGTTCCTTGATGGTGCTGACGTCGATGATGCGGTAGTGCAGGTGCTCCACTACCGACGGCATGTCCCTGGCGAGGAAGACCCGGTCCGTTCCCACCGAGTTGCCGGCGAGAGGCGCCTTGCGGGGGTCCGGAACCCACTTGCGGATGTAGTCCAGCACCAGGTTCTCCGCCTCGGCCATTGTTTTGCCGGCCGGAAGCTCGTTCAGCAGACCTGACCGGGTGTGCATGTCCCGGACGAAGTCGTTCATCTGCGCGAGGGCGGCATCTTCCGGCTTGATCACCACGTCCACCCCGTCCCCGAGGATGTTGAGTTCGGAGTCGGTCACCAGGGCTGCGACCTCGATCAGGGCGTCGTTGACGCTGTCGAGGCCGGTCATTTCGCAGTCGATCCAGACGATGCGTTCGTTAGTAATAGGCACCCGTTCAGCCTACCGTTTAGCCGCCTGCAAGCCTTGGAGAGGCGCTCCGATGCTAATATTTCGGGTACGTGGCTACGCCTCATTGCGCCGCCGCGTCCCCGGCGACGCTCAATTTGGCTGGCCGCTCAGCTTGGCTGCAGATGGGGCAGCACGCCCAAAAGAGATATGCCTAACGAGATAGGCGCAGAAGAGATTGGACGATCCTGAGATGACGGCGCCTGTGCCTGCGATAGGGGAAACGGCCACCGGCACTTCCACGGACCCGGCCCGGCCGGAAGTGGACAACCCACGCTCGCCGATCCTCTCCGGCTTCATCGGTTCCATGTTCCTGCTCGTCGGCTCCCTCGGCGTCGGCTGGCTGGCGCCCGTCTCGGAGCTGCGGCGGATGCCGCTGTTCATCTGGATGCGCACCGAGGCGTTCGGCGTCGGGCTTTCCATTGTGCTGCTTGCGGTGGGCGGCATGCTGCTGGTCCGGGCGTGGCTCAGGCTTGGCCAGCACATCCAGGTATGGGGCCGGGAGGCCCGCAAGGCCACCCTGCAGGCCATCGTCGCGTGGGGCCTTCCCATGATGTTCACCGTCCCGCTATTCAGCCGGGACGTCTACGCGTACATCGGTCAGGGCCGGCTGATGGTGGAGGGCTTCAACCCGTACGAGAACGGCATCTCGGCGCTGTCCAACTACTTCCAGCTGGGCGCAGACAAGATGTGGACCGAGGCCCCGGTTCCCTACGGCCAGGTGTTTTTGTGGATCGAGCAGTTCGTGGTCTGGTCCACCAACGTCCACCCGGAAGCCAGCATCATGCTGTTCCGCCTGGCCTCCCTGGCGGGTGTGGTGCTCTGCATCGTTTACGTCCCCAAGCTTGCCGAGCTGCACGGGGTCAATCCGCACCGTGCCCTTTGGCTGACGGCGGCGAATCCGCTCTTCCTGACCAATTTCATCGCCAGCGTCCACAACGATTCGCTCATGATCGGGCTCGCCCTCGCCGGCCTGTACTACTGCGCCACGCGGCGGGTCATTTTCGGCATTGTCCTCGTCACGGCCTCCATCGCGGTGAAACCGATCACCGTGGTGTTCCTTCCGTTCATCGGCCTGCTGTGGGCCGGCAAGGGGGCCAGCTGGCCCCGGAAGTTTGTGTTCTGGGGCCTGACGGCCGGAATCAGCCTTGCCCTGCTCTACGCAATGAGCCTGGTCAACGGCTTTGGGTTCGGCTGGATCAACGGCCTCTCGGCGCCCGGCAGCGTCTGGATCTGGTACGCCCCCGTGGGGCTGCTCGGCCTGGTGGTCGCATCCATCGCCAACGCGTTCAGCCTGGACGGCTGGGGGCTGGCCAAATGGGTTTACGACGCCGGCAAGCTCCTCGCGGTGGGTATCGTCGCCTGGCAGATTTTCCGGGGCGAACATGACCGTCTCATGCGCCGCCTGACGCTCGCCTTCGCGGCTGTTGTGGTGCTGGCGCCCATGATCCAGTCCTGGTATGTGGTGTGGCTGATCCCGCTGTTCGCCGTCACGGGCATCCGTGACGACTGGCAGGTCAAGGCCCTGTACTTCATCGTTTCCTTCTTCATGGTCTACGCCATCTCGGACCAGCTGGAAGTCTTCCCCTACCTGCAGACCGACGACCTGGGCCTTGCCCTCGCGCTGGCCCGCAATGCAGCCGCCATCATCGCCCTGCTGTTTGCGCTGTACCTGATCTTCCTGGACCGCAGCACCAAGCTGCTTTTCAGCAAGGCGGAGCAGCCCGTCACCGTACGCCCTGTTATCTGACTAAAGATTTTTCAGGGCCTCCCTGCGCGAGAGCGGGCTGAGGGCCGGGCCGTTCCGTGCCACGAACTCCAGGACCCATCCCGGGTCGGTTTTGGCGTACTCACGCAACGCCCAGCCGATGGCCTTGCGGATAAAGAATTCCTTGTCGGCCATGTTCGCCTCGATGACGGCAGTGAGCAGGCCGGTGTCCGTCTGGACTTTGGCGCCCGGCTGGGCAGTAATCGACGCCCGCCGGATCCAGAAGTCCCGGTCGATGCTCCACTGGAGCAGTACGCCGGTAAGTTCCTCCCGGTGGGCCTTGAGCAGGGCGCCGATCCGGTGGGCCACGCCGTCCACGTAGTCCCAGGATGAGCCCGTGCGGATGATCTCCTCATACACCGGAAGCATCCGCGGGTCTGCGGCCACGCTCCGCAGCCCGGTCAGGTCAATCGCGGCGTAGCGTTCCTCGCGGTAGCGGGCTTCACGCCACAGGACAAGCACCGTTGACCGCAGGTCTTCGGCTGTTTCAAAGGGATGGGCGGCGGCCACGGCCTTGGCTGTTCTGCGCACTTCCGGCACGCGGACGCCGAGGGATGGTGTTGTGGACTTCATGTAGGCCTGCGCCGCGGCGCCGCGGATGGGGTCTGCCGCCGCCCGCAGTTCGGAGCGAATCAACGCCAGCACCGCTTCATTTGCCATGCTGCCAAGATAGCCGGTCCACGGTGCCCGGGGCCGAGGTTGCCGCTGCCGCTGCCGCCCGTGTGGTCCTAGAGTAGGCAGGGTATGAGGTGCTGCCTGCAGGAACTATCCTGCTGCTGGCCAGAGAGTCCCGGGAGGTCATCCATGTCCATGATCAAGACGCCCGCTCAGATTGCCATGATGCGCGAGGCCGGGCGGGTGGTGGCGAACGCCCTGGCAGCCGTCCGCAAGGCCGCAGCCGTGGACGTTTCGCTGAAGGAGCTCGACGACGTTGCTGCCGCCACCATCGCCGATGCGGGCGCCAAGCCCGCGTTCCTGGACTACAGGCCCCGGTGGGCGTCGGTCCCGTTTCCCGGCGTGATCTGCACCAGCGTCAACGATGCCGTGGTGCACGGAATCCCCAACGGGTACCGGCTGCGCGACGGGGACCTGCTGAGCGTGGACTGCGGTGCCTTCGTGGAAGGCTGGTGCGGCGACTCGGCCGAAAGCTTCATTGTGGGCACGCCCAACCCGGAGGACCAGGCACTCATTGAGGCCACGGACGCCGCGCTGGCCCGGGGCATCGATGCCGCCCGGGTGGGAAACAAAATGGGCGACCTCGCCTACGCGATCGGCGGCGCAGCGCGCCGAGCCGGCTACGGCCTGCTGGCTAACCACGGCGGGCACGGGATCGGCCGGACCATGCACGCCGAGCCCTCCGTGCCCAATGACGGGCGTCCGGGCAGGGGCATCAAGCTGACGGAGGGCCTCGTGATCGCCATCGAGCCCATGCTCATTCTCGGCGGTAACGGAGACTATTTCCACGACGAGGACGAATGGACGCTGCGCTCCGCCAACGGACGCAGGGCCGCCCACAGCGAGCACACCGTGGCCGTCACCGCCGACGGCCCGGTAATCCTGACCCTGCCGTGAGGCGGGCCGTCCGCGTCATCCCACCTGCCGGGACTGTCCTCAGGAATCTATGAAGCCGGTTCGCCGGCCGGCTCGGTGCTCCGCCGGAGCGTCACTTCGCCCGTAACCCCGACGGTGGCGGCGGCCCTTTGGCCGGAACCCGCGCCAGGCACCGCCAGCCTGCCGATCTCCTCCAGGGGCAGGCGGACAGTGGAGAGGGCGGGGCGGAAGTCGCGCAGGGTTTCGATGTCGTCAAACCCGGCGATGGCGGCGTCCCGCGGGATCCGCAGCCCCTTGGAACGCAGCGCGGCGGTGGCCCCGATCGCCATGACGTCGTTGACGGCGAAGATACAGAGCCGGGGCCGTCCGCCGCCAGGACTGGCCTCGCCGCTGCCGCCCGGGGCGCCGATGCGGGCCGCGAGTTCCAGGCCCGCCTCGTAACCGCCCGTGCGGTCGAATCCGGTGTGCAGGACCTCCGCCGGCGGCAGCCCGGCGTCCGCCAGGCCGCGCTGGAAGCCGCGAGCCCGGTCGTCGGAGGTCAGGAGCCCCTCAGGCCCGGCGACGATCACGAACTCCCCGGCATGTGAGGCGGCCAGTTCCCGGGCGAGTGCGGCCGCGAGATCCTCGTTGGGAACCTCAACCACGTGGTAGCCCTCGTCGGATTCGGCGCCCACCACGGCGTGGCCCACCACCCCTACCCGGCCGCCGTTGCGGCAATATCGGTCGAGTTCGGCGGCCAGGTCGGCGTTGCCCTGTCTGTCGGCCGTCCGCGCGGACCGCGATCCCGCGATCACTATCGAGTCCGCCCGGCGCGCGGCAAACGCTGCCACGGCCGCGCGCTCGTCGGCTGGGCTGCCCGCCGTCGTGGCCAGCAGCACCATCTTGTTCTGGTGCCGGGCGGCGGTCTGGACGCCGCGGGCGATGGCCGAGAAGTAGGGATCGGCAATGTCGTGCACGATGAGCCCGATGAGGCCGGAGCTCGACTTGGCGAGCCCCTGGGCCTGGGCGTTGGGGATGTAGCCCAGGGAGTCCGCAGCCTTCCGGACACGCTCCGCGATGTCAGGCCCGGGGGTCCTGGCCGAACCGTTCAGGACACGGCTGGCGGTGGCAGGGGAGACTCCGGCCAGGCGGGCTACTTCGGTCAGCGTGCTTGCAGCCACAGGCGCAACTCCTCTTCAACAGGCCCCAGCTTCGGGAAACTCGGCTGATGCTCACATTATCGCAATAGAAGAAAAGTGAGGAAAGCGCTTGCCAGATCGGCCGCAGTTCTGCACTATAGAGGCAGCGGGAACGCGCTTTCCCGAATTGCAATCCACCACGAATGAATGAGGACTCATGGGCTTCGAAACAAAAACGATCCGTATCGCCATGAACGGCATTACCGGCCGGATGGGATACCGCCAGCACCTGCTGCGCTCCATCCTCCCGATCCGCGACGCCGGCGGCTTCACCCTGCAGGATGGCACCAAGGTCCAGGTCGAGCCGATCCTCGTCGGCCGCAATGAAGCGAAGATCCGCGAACTGGCAGAGCTCCACAAGATTTCGGAATGGACCACCGACCTTGACGGCGTGATCAACGACCCTACTGTCGACGTCGTTTTTGATGCCTCCATGACCAGCCTGCGGGCCGCGACCCTGAAGAAGGCCATGCTGGCCGGCAAGCACATCTTCACCGAGAAGCCGACGGCGGAAACCCTGGAGGAGGCCATCGAGCTGGCCCGCATCGGCAAGGAAGCCGGGGTTACCGCGGGCGTCGTGCACGACAAGCTGTACCTCCCCGGCCTGGTCAAGCTGCGCCGCCTTGTGGATGAAGGATTCTTCGGCCGGATCCTGTCCATCCGCGGCGAATTCGGCTACTGGGTCTTCGAAGGCGACGTGCAGGCGGCCCAGCGCCCGTCCTGGAACTACCGCAAGGAAGACGGCGGCGGAATGACCACGGACATGTTCTGCCACTGGAACTACGTTCTGGAAGGCATCATCGGCAAGGTCAAGAGCGTCAACGCCAAGACCGCCACCCACATCCCCGCCCGGTGGGACGAGGCCGGCAACGAGTACAAGGCAACTGCTGACGACGCCTCGTACGGCATCTTCGAACTGGTTACCCCGGGCGGAGACGACGTCATCGGCCAGATCAACTCCTCCTGGGCCGTCCGGGTCTACCGTGACGAACTGGTGGAGTTCCAGATCGACGGCACGCATGGTTCCGCTGTCGCCGGTTTGAACAAGTGCGTCGCGCAGCAGCGGGCGCACACGCCCAAGCCCGTCTGGAACCCGGACCTTCCGGTCACCGAATCCTTCCGCAGCCAGTGGCAGGAAGTCCCGGCGAACGCGGAGCTGGACAACGGCTTCAAGCTGCAGTGGGAGGAGTTCCTGCGCGACGTCGTCGCCGGCCGCGAGCACCGCTTCGGGCTGCTCTCCGCCGCCCGCGGCGTGCAGCTTGCCGAACTCGGCCTGCAGTCCAGCGATGAACGCCGCACCATCGACATCCCGGAGATCACGCTCTGATGACGTCACTGATCCTTCCCACATCCGACGGCGGAACCCGGGAGTACCGCCTCCGCTCCGCCACCACCTGGGCCAAGCCGGCGGCACCGCTGACATCCCGCCGGGCGTACGCGGCCGCGCACGTCATCCCCGAGGTCACCGCCGACAACACCCCCGGCGCCCCGGCACGTCTGGACTGGGAGGCCACCCTGGCCTACCGCCACGAGCTGTGGTCCTATGGGCTGGGGGTCGCCGACGCGATGGACACCGCCCAGCGCGGCATGGGCCTGGACTGGCCCGCCACCCAGCAGCTGATCAAGCGCACCGGGGCGGAGGCGGCCTCCGTGGTCTCCGCCGGCGGGACCGCCACGGCCGGCATGACGGTCCGGGACCTCGTGTCCTGCGGTGCCGGCACCGACCAGCTGGACCTTGCCGCGCTGCCGTCCGGCGAAGCCGGCCTGCAGGCTGTCCTCGCCGCCTACCGCGAGCAGGTCGCCGTCGTCAGCGAGGCCGGGCCCAAGGTGATCCTCATGGCCTCCAGGGCACTGGCCCGGGTGGCGTCCGGCGCCGAGGACTACCTCAAGGTCTACTCCACGCTGCTGCAGGAGGCCGACCAGCCGGTCATCCTGCACTGGCTCGGCACCATGTTCGACCCCGCACTGGCCGGTTACTGGGGCTCGGACGACGTCTCCGAGGCCACCGGGACGTTCCTCTCCCTCATCCGCGAGAACGCGGACAAGGTGGACGGCGTCAAGGTCTCCCTCCTGGACGCTTCACATGAAATCGCGCTGCGGGCAGCCCTTCCCGAGGGTGTCCGCCTCTACACCGGCGACGACTTCAACTACCCGGAACTGATCGACGGCGACGGCACCCTCCACTCCGATGCCCTGCTGGGCATCTTCGCCGCAATCTATCCGGCCGCGTCCGCGGCGCTGCAGAACTACGATGCCGGGGATGCCGCCAAAGCGCGCGCCATCCTGGACTCCACCCGGGAACTGGGCAAACACATCTTCAGCGCCCCCACGTTCTACTACAAGACCGGAATCGCCTTCCTGTCCTGGCTCAACGGCAAGCAGCCGGGCTTCCAGATGGTCGGCGGGCTGCACTCTGGCCGGTCAGTGGTGCACCTGGCGAAGACCTTCGAACTGGCCGACGAAGCCGGGCTGCTGAGGGACCCCGCCCTCGCCGCGTTCCGGATGTCCGATTTCCTTCGCATCAACGGAGTGGGAGTATGACCTTCAATTCAGAACCGTCCCCGTTTTCACGGCTTTCCCTCAACAGCGCCACTACCAAGAAGTGGACGCTCGCCGAGGCTGTTGACGGCTGTGCCCGGGCAGGAATTCCCGCCATCGGACCCTGGCGCGACATCGTGGCCGACGCCGGGCTGGACAAGGCGGCGAAGCTGATCAAGGATGCCGGGCTTCGGGTTTCCTCGCTGTGCCGCGGCGGGTTCCTCACGGCTGCTGACGCCGACGGGCAGGCGGCAGCACTCGCCGACAACAGGGCCGCTATCCTCGAGGCCGTTGCGCTCGACACCCGGGAACTGTTCCTCGTGGTCGGGGGTCTGGCGCCGGGGGAGAAGGACGTTGTGGCTGCCCGCCGGCGCGTGGCTGACCGGCTCGAGGACCTCGTCCCGTTCGCCGTCGAGCATGGTGTCCGGCTGGTGCTGGAACCCCTGCATCCCATGTACGCCGCCGACCGCGCGCTCATCTCCACGCTGGGGCAGGCGCTGGACCTGGCGGCGCCGTACGACGCCCGGGCGGTGGGGGTCGCCGTCGATACCTTCCACGTCTGGTGGGACCCGGAGCTGAAAGCCCAGATCGAGCGCGCCGGCAGGGAGAACCGGATCGCCTCCTACCAGGTGTGTGACTTCAACCTGCCGATCGCGGCGGACGCGCTGCTCTCCCGCGGCATGATGGGCGACGGCGTGATTGATTTCGCCACGATCAGCACCTGGGTCCGGGACGCCGGCTACACCGGCGACATCGAAGTGGAAATCTTCAACCAGGAGATCTGGGACGCCGACGGCGACGACGTCCTGGGCAGGATGAAGGAGCGGTACGCCGAACTGGTGCAGCCCTTCGCCTAAACCAGGGCAAGGACCCCGGCAGAACAGAGGTCCGGTCCCCGAGACGGGACCTCTGTTCTGCCTGGCCCTCGGCCACGGTGCCCCTTGCTCTGCCCTTACCTCCGGGGCCGTCCGCGGGTAGGGTGACGCCAGGAGGGGAAACCATGGACAAACAATTCAGGGACGCCGAGGCGGACATTGTTGTCGCCGCACAGCCGGAGCGGGTTTGGAAGGCACTGACGGATCCGGCCGACGTCAAGGAATACTTTCTCGGCACGCACGTCACATCCACCTGGCGGGAAGGTGAGCCTGTGACGTTCGAGGGGGAATGGCAGGGCAAGTCCTACCTGGACAAGGGGACTGTGCTGGAAGCCCGCCCCAATGAACTTCTGCGCATCACCCACTACAGCCCCTTGTCGGGACTTCCCGACGCGCCGGAAAACTACCACACCGTGGAATATGGACTGGAGCGCGTGGCGGAGGGAACCCGGGTCAGCATCACCCAGGGCAACAACAAGAGTGATGGCGAAGCCGCGGAGTCGGAAAAGCTTTGGGGCATGGTGCTTGGCAACCTCAAGGAGTACCTGGAGGACTGACTGCGTCGCTGGGGCTTGCGGCTCTACCGCCTTCGGCCGGTCTGCACCCTGCGCCGGTGCGCAGCAGCGCGCAGCTGGATGATCCGGGCTGCGCCGGCCATCGCGACGAGGACACCTCCGCCCACCGCCGCGATGAAGAGGGACATCCCGAGCGACACTGCTCCCGCCAGGCCGAAGAACTTCACCTGGACGAGTTCCTGGTTCTGCAGGATAAAGACGATCAGCAGCACCAGTACCACCAACGCCGAGGCCACTGCCGCCCAGATCATCCCGGCGCGCGTCACGCGCCGTTCGGGCTCTGCCACGCCGGGCTGCGGTGAAGAGGCTCCGTCGTAACCCGGAATCGCGGCCGTGCCCGGGTGACGGCCTGCCGCGCCGGTACCTGCGGCCTCTCCTGCCGGTGCTGGTTCAGGGGGCACTGCCGGGCCCGGCTTACCTGCGGCGGGGCTCGAGGGCCGGGGCGTCTCCGGATGGGCGGGGCTTTCGCCCGACTGGCTGTGCTGCATGCGGGTGTTCCTTCCTCGACTGGTGGTCCAGGTTGGCCGGCCTGTGCACATCGCCGGCGCCCAGTTCGATCATAGGCACAGTCTGCCCGTATTACTAAGCATGCTTTGCAATTATCGATGGGCAAAGAAAAACACCCCGGTCCGAAGACCGGGGTGTCCATGAGGACCCGACCCATCCCTAGGATGTCCGACTCATCACAATGCGCCCCAGGAGGGAATCGAACCCCCGACCGGCGGATTAGAAGGCCGCTGCTCTATCCCCTGAGCTACTGGGGCAATGGCTGGCCGGCACATTGCTGGCGCCTAAAAAGTCTACATTGACTTGCGCGCCACCAGTGTCAGGGACCCGCTGTTTCATCTTTGCGTTCCCGGTGTCCCGCCCCGGTTTTCCACATACGGAACATCGGCTCTCGCTGTCCATCTGCTGCCGGTTGATGCTTGGAATGCCTGCAAGGGGCACGACAATTCGAGACAGGACACCAAGATGACCGACACCATTACTGTCCGCGGCTTCGTTGCCACGGAGATCCGCAGTTCAACCACCCCCGGGGGCGTTCCCACCGCCTCATTCCGTATTGGTTCCACCGAGCGGCGGTACGACCGCACCGCCAACGCCTGGGTGGACGGCAACATCAACTGGTTCACCGTCCAGGGATACCGCCAGTTGGCCGGGAACATGGGCTGCAGCATCAAAAAGGGCCAGCGCATCGTCGTCGTAGGCAAGCTGAAACTGCGCAGCTGGGAGAAGGACGGGCGCATCCACCACGAAGCCGAGATCGACGCGGACGCTGTGGGCCACGACCTCAAGTACGGCACCGCCAACTTCCTCCGCAATTCCGGCAACCCGCAGGCCGCTGACTCCTTTGGTCCCGCGGGCGGCGGCGGCAGCGCTTCCGGGTCCTCGGCTGCGGGCGAGGAAGGAACCGACGAGGACCGGGAGGAAGATGATGACGACTCCGATGAAGACCCGGCCGCAGCCGGCGTCTTCGTGGACGGTGCCGGTGATGAGTTGCAGCTCGATTCGGAAACGGGCGAACTCACCGGAGCGGCTGCCTGAACGCCGGCGGCGTGCGGCACCGCACCCCCTTGCGGTGCCGCATGGCAGAATGGCAGCGTGATGCGAGCGACGACACTTCAGCGGAACAAAGCACTCCGCGGCAAGGCCACTGGTGCCCGGGGAAATGCCAAGGGTGTTGCCGGCCCGCTCGTATTGGCGGCTGTATTGCTCTCGGCGCTCGCCGCCTGCGCGGCACCAGGGGATCAGGCCGCCGGGGAAAAAGTGGCCACGCAGTCCGCCACGGCGGCATCGGACTCGGCGCCGGCAAAACCGTCGGCATCTGCGGCGGCCACAACAGGGCCCGCTGCTGCAGGGACCACGGCCAAGCTGCAGCAGACCATGACTGACGTCCTGGGAAGTGTTGTGGCAGCCAACCCCAAGCCGGCCACTGCGGACATCACGGCGGCGCTCACGGCGGCTGGCGTTCCGGCGCGGAGCCTGGAGGTCTCGGCGGGGCGCACGCCCACCGGACTCGAGGTGGATTCCATGGAAGCGGCGGCGGTCCAGGCCAAGGAATGTGTGATCGGCCAGATCCGCGATGGAAAGGTGACCGTGGCGGTGCTGCCGGCGCTGTCGAACGGGAAGTGCTTCGTAGGCGCCCCGGCCTGACGCGAATGTGAGATATGCCCGCCAACCCACTAGATTTGGAACCATGGCGGAATTTATCTACACAATGACCAAGGCCCGAAAGGCTGTTGGCGAAAAACTTATTCTCGACGACGTAAGCATGTCCTTCTTCCCGGGCGCCAAGATCGGTGTTGTTGGCCCCAACGGTGCCGGTAAGTCCACCATCCTGAAAATCATGGCCGGCCTGGACACCCCCTCGAACGGCGAAGCCCGGCTGAGCCCCGGCTACACCGTGGGCATCCTGCTGCAGGAGCCGCCGCTGAACGAGGAGAAGACCGTCCTGGGCAACGTCCAGGAAGGCGTGGGCGAGATCTACGGCAAGATCCAGCGCTTCAACGCAATCTCCGAGGAGATGGCCAGCCCGGACGCAGACTACGACTCACTCCTCGAGGAGATGGGCCACCTGCAGGAAGCGATCGACTCCGCCGACGCCTGGGACCTGGACTCCCAGCTCGAGCAGGCCATGGACGCCCTCCGCTGCCCGCCGGCCGACGCGGATGTCACCCTGCTCTCCGGCGGTGAGCGCCGCCGCGTGGCGCTCTGCAAGCTGCTCCTGCAGAAGCCGGACCTCCTGCTCCTCGACGAGCCCACCAACCACCTCGACGCCGAGAGCGTGCTCTGGCTGGAACAGCACCTCTCCTCCTACGAGGGCGCCGTTCTCGCCGTCACCCACGACCGGTACTTCCTGGACCACGTCGCGGAATGGATCGCAGAGGTCGACCGCGGCCACCTGTACCCGTACGAGGGCAACTACTCCACCTACCTGGAGAAGAAGCGCGCCCGCCTGGAAATCCAGGGCAAGAAGGACGCCAAGCAGGCCAAGCGGCTCTCCGAGGAACTCGAGTGGGTCCGCTCCAACGCCAAGGGCCGGCAGACCAAGTCCAAGGCACGTCTGGCCCGCTACGAGGAAATGGCAGCCGAGGCTGACCGCACCCGGAAGCTGGACTTCGAAGAGATCCAGATCCCGCCGGGACCGCGCCTTGGCGGAGTGGTGCTGGAAGCGAAGAACCTGCAGAAGGGCTTCGACGACCGCACCCTGATCGACGGACTGTCCTTCTCCCTGCCACGCAACGGAATCGTCGGCGTCATCGGCCCGAACGGTGTGGGCAAGTCCACCCTGTTCAAGACCATCGTGGGCCTTGAGCCCCTCGACGGCGGCGAGCTGAAGATCGGCGACTCGGTCAAGATCTCCTACGCCGACCAGAGCCGCGGTGGCATCGACCCCAACAAGACCCTCTGGGAGGTCGTGTCCGACGGCCTGGACTTCATCCAGGTGGGCAACGTGGAGATGCCGTCCCGCGCCTACGTTGCGGCGTTCGGGTTCAAGGGACCGGACCAGCAGAAGAAGGCAGGCGTGCTCTCCGGCGGTGAGCGCAACCGCCTGAACCTGGCACTGACCCTCAAGCAGGGCGGAAACCTGCTCCTGCTCGACGAACCGACCAACGACCTCGACGTCGAAACCCTGAGCAGCCTGGAAAACGCGCTGCTGGAGTTCCCGGGCTGCGCCGTCGTGGTCTCCCACGACCGCTGGTTCCTGGACCGGGTGGCCACCCACATCCTCGCCTACGAAGGTGACGAGGAGAACCCGTCGAAGTGGTACTGGTTTGAGGGCAACTTCGAATCCTACGAGGAGAACAAGGTGCAGCGCCTCGGCCCCGACGCTGCCAAGCCGCACCGCGTCACGCACCGCCGCCTGACCCGCGATTAATGACGCGCTGACCACGAAAAAGGCCGGCCCCGGTTTGATCTGGTTGAACAGATCAAACTCGGGGCCGGCCTTTTCGCATGCGGAGTCCGTCAGGCCTTGCGCATCTGATGCTGCAGGATCTTCGTCTGGACCGCACCGGCCACCTTGCTCTTGATATCGGTCGGCACCCGGACCATGCCCTCCTGCGCCACGGATGCCACGTGCGTGCCCTCGCGGTTGAAGATCTTGCCGGTCGCAAGGCCCCGCGCTCCCTGGGCGCTGGGGGATTCCTGCACGTACAGGAGCCACTCGTCAACGCGGACGGGGCGGTGCCACCACATGGCGTGGTCAAGGCTCGCCACGCTCATGCCCGGCGTGATCCAGCTCAGCCCGTGCTTGCGCAGAATCGACTCGAGCAGCGTGTAGTCGCTGGCGTAGGCCAGCGCGGCCCGGTGCGTGTTGGCGTTGTCCGGCATGGGGCTGAAGGTCTTCATCCACACGGCGTTGCGTGCCTCCTTCTTCCCGGTGGCCGCTACATACAGGGCGGGATCCACATGCCGGATGTCGAAGGGCCGTTCGTATGCCCAGTGCCGGGCGACCGGGTGGTCGAACTTGCCCAGCAGGTCAGCCGTGCTGGGCAGCGTCTCCGGATCGGGGATGCCGGCAGGCATCTCGGACTGGTGCTCAATGCCGTCGTCGCCGGCCTGGAATGAGGCGATCATGGACAGAATCGGCGTGCCGTCCTGGTAGGCGTGCACGCGCCGCGCCGAGAACGAGCGGCCGTCCCGCAGACGCTGGACCCCGAAGGTGATGGGCTTATTCGCGTCGCCGGGCCGGAGGAAGTAGCCGTGCATGGAATGGACAGTGCGGTCCTCGTCCACCGTGCGCATTCCGGCGATCAGGGACTGGGCCAGGACCTGGCCGCCGAAGACGCGCTGGTGCGGCTGGCGCTGCGAGGGACCCATGAAAATGTCCTCGTCGGTGCGGGCGCCTTCCAGCTCGCCGAGGTCAAGCAGTTCCAGGAGGGAGTTCGTGGGGTCATTCGTGGGCAAGGCCTGCAATCCGGCGTCCGCTTCAGTCATGCTTTGACTCTAGACGGCGCCCCGGCACCGCTCAACCGGACCCCAGCCGGTAGTGTTCTTAACGTGTCTGATCTCCTTACCCAGTCCTTCCGCTTCGCCGACCCCCGCGACCTCGCCGATCTGAAGACCTTCGCCACCCGTGCCAAGGCCATCGATGACGGCGCCATCCGCCTGCAGGCGGCCGGCACGGTACTGGCAGCCTACGTCTGCGTGCTCCGCCCACGGATCCTGGGGGAGTCGACCCCCACAATTCTCGGCCTGCGCACCATGGGGCTGGCAGAGCCGTCCTCCGTTGACGTCACGGTTCCGCTCGCTGCCGTCCTGGACCGGCTGGCCCGGGCAGGGGAGAACGACGCCGATCTTCCGGTCCCGCCGTCGACCGTCACCGAATCATGGGCCGGCGTGGGTGCGCCGCGCAGCGGCTGGGAACTGGTGGACTCCGTGCCAGGCGCCGAGCTGCGGCAGGTTGCCGAGGCCGGCATCGCCGAGGTGGCAGGCATCGTCCCCGACAAGCCCGGAGCCATGATCGTGAACAATGCCCGGGCCGCCGTCTGGGGACGCGGGCTGGAGGGGCGGCACGGCGTGCCGGCCGGAGCGGCGTTCGCCGCCCTCGCCCTGGGATTCCTGGGCGGGGACGAACTGGCCGGGGACGAACAGAAGCTTTACCGTTCCGGTCGCTGGTTCCGGCTCAGCGGCAGCCGCGGCCACGTGCTGGCGCGGACGGGCGCCGGCCTGCTCTAGCCCTGGGCGTCGGAGGGGCTGTTCACCATGGAGAGTGCGGCGCGTTCCATGTAGTCCCACAGCGTGCCCTCATGCAGCGGCGGCAGGTCCAGGGAATCGACCGCCGTCCGCATGTGGTGCAGCCACCGGTCCTTGGCCTCCGGCGTCACCCGGAACGGCATGTGGCGCATCCGCAGCCGGGGATGGCCGCGTTCCTCGCCGTAGGTGGTGGGGCCGCCCCAGTACTGCTCCAGGAACATCAGGAACCGCCGCTTGGCCGGGCCCAGATCCTCTTCCGGATACATGGGACGCAGCAACGGATCGGTGGCAACGCCGTCGTAAAAGACGTCAATGAGCTTCACGAACGTCTCATGGCCGCCGACGGCGTCGTAGAAGTTGTCCGTGTAGCCCGGCTGGCTGAAGGGGTCGTTGCGCATCAGCGGCTTGCGGACGCCCGGCTCCGGCGGGGTGGGAAGGGATGGAACGGTCATGGCTACTCTCCGGCCTTCTGCTGGGGTGCGTGCTCGGCATCGGCCGAATCGTCCGGCTCGGCGGGCGGGACGTAGTTTCCCTGGGAACGGTTGCCTACCCGGAGGATCTCACCGTTGCGGAGGTACCAGATGGCGCCGTTCTCGTCGCGGACGCGCGTGATCCTCAGCCCGATCGACTCCACGATGCCCACCACCTCGCTGGTTTCAATGGTGTCGCCGATGCCGTACTGGTCTTCGATGGTGATGAAGATGCCGGCGAGGAAGTCCCTGATCAGCTGCTGCGCGCCAAAGCCGATGGCGATACCGAGGATTCCCACGCTGGTCAGCAGCGGCGCCACATCGACGTCGAGATTCTTCAGCATGTAGATGCTGGTGATGACCGCGATGACCACCCCGATGCCGCTCTTCAGCAGCGAGCCAATTGTTTGGGCCCGCTGCACGCGCCGTTCATGGTCCAGGGCGCGCAACGCCGGCGCCACCCAGCGGAAGTGCGGTTTCTTGAACAGTGTCGTGCCGTTCGCCACACGCCGGGTGATCCTGGCGATCAGGAAACTCGCGATCAGCCACAGGACGATGCCTGCGCCCAGGCTGATGGCCACGCCGGCCAAGTCAAGTCCGGTGGGCTCCAGTGAGGCCGAGGGCGTTGTGAACATGCTGTACATCTGCAGGAAGGCTCCTTGCTGCTGTCCGGCGGCGGCCGGTCTCCTCGTGTACCGGGGGACCGGCCGCTCCTTGGTTGCTTTTAAGCCTAGCGGGGTCTGCGGCTGGCTAAGGACTTCCGGCTGTGGTAACGGGAGCGTGCAGGACGGGGAAATTTACGCTACGGGCAATGAAACACACCTGGTTGGCCTCATGGTGCATCTGTTCGGCCAGCGCAATGTGCTCCGGGTCCGCAACCGTCACCTGCGGGCGGAGCGTCACGGTTTCGAACTGGCCGCTGCCGTCGCGGTTCAGCCGCATCATGCCGGTGGCGTTGTCCTCATATGACAGGACCACCACGCCATGCCTCACCGCAACGTGCAGGAAGGAGAGCATGTGGCACTGCGCCAGCGCCGTCAGCAGCAGTTGCTCAGGGTTGTACCGGGAGCGGTCGCCGTGGAAGGTTGGGTCGGCCGAGCCCTGCAGGACCGGCAGCCCCGGAATCTCGACGTCGTGGTCCCTGGAGTAATCCCGGTACGACGACGTGCCGCTTCCCAGGTTGCCGGTCCAGCGGACCGTCAGCGAATAGTGGTGCTCGTCGAGTGCCACGGATCCTGCCTAGACGTCCGCGGCGCGGGCCCGGAGCGCCCGGGCCACGCCGTCGCGGTTTTCCAGCATCATCCGCCGCAGCGCGGCGCTCTCGTCCGGCAGGGACGCCAGGAATGCGTCGGTCCGGTCCACGGTGGCCTGGGTTGTCAGCTGCGCCGGGTACAGTCCGAGAACGATCTGCTGCGCCAGGGCAAATGTCCGTTCGGCGACGATCCCGGGCACGGCCTCGAAGTACTTCTCCGCGTATGGCTCGAGCAGCGCTGTGTCCAGGACGCGGGTGAAGCCGGCCACGGCCGAAGCCTGGATCGCGTTGGAGAGATCGCCCTTGACCACGATCGACTCCCACGCCTCCGCCTTCGCCTCCGGGGTGGGGATGGCAGCCTTCGCCAGGGCGGCCGCGTTCTGGCCGCTGGAAGTATTGTCCCGCTCCAGCTCTGCGTCGATGTCCGCCTGGTCCAGCCGGCCGCCGGCCACGAGGGCGGCCACCAGCTCCCAGCGGAGGTCCTGGTCCACGGTCAGCCCGGCGAGGGTGACCGAGCCGTCCAGGAGCCCGGCGATTTGGTCCAGCTGCTGCCCGCTGCGGGCCAGGAGTGCGAACGACTTGACGAACTGCAGCTGGGCGTCCGAGCCGCCCGGCGCATCCGTTGCCAGTTCCCATAGCCGGTCGACGGCGGCAACGGTGGTTGCTTCACGGTGCTCCTCGGCCACGTAGAAGGTGAGTGTGGTGGCCAGCTGGCGCAGCTGCACCAGGATCACGGAGGAATCAGACTCGGACGCGATGTTGGCCAGGATCAGGTCGACGTATCCGCGGGCGGGGCTTTCCCCGTCCCGCGCGGCGTCCCAGGCCGAGCCCCACACCAGGGTCCGCGGCAGGCTCTCCCGGAAGTCCTTCAGGTGCGCCGTGGCCGTGGCGAGGGACTGCTCGTCCAGGCGCACCTTGGCGTAGGCGAGGTCATCGTCGTTGAGCAGGATCAGGTCCGGCCGCTTGAGCCCGGCCAGTTCCGGCACCTCGGTGCGTTCGCCGTCGACGTCCAGCTCCTCACGGTGCACGCGCTCCAGCGTGCCCTCGTCGGTGAGGTCATAGAACCCCACTGCCAGGCGGTGCGGGCGGATGGTGGGCTGCTCGGCAACCGCGGACTGCAGGATGGCAAAGGACGTGATGGTGCCGTCCGCATCCACTGCCAGCTCCGGCTTGAGCGAGTTCACGCCGGCCGTTTCCAGCCACAGGCGGCCCCACTGGTCCAAGTCGCGTCCGCTGGCCTTTTCCAGCTCGACCATCAGGTCGCCGAGCTCGGTGTTCCGCCAGGAATGCTTGGCGAAGTATTCGCGCATGCCGGCCATGAACTTGTCCGGCCCCACCCAGGCCACAAGCTGACGCAGTACGGAGGCGCCCTTGGCGTAGGTGATGCCGTCGAAGTTCACCTCGACGTCATGCAGGTTGTTGATTTCGGCGAAGATCGGGTGCGTCGTGGGGAGCTGGTCCTGGCGGTACGCCCATGACTTTTCCACCGAGGCAAACGTGGTCCAGGCGCTCTGGAACTTGGTGTTCTCCACCGCTGCCAGGTGCGACATGTATTCGGCGAAGGACTCGTTGAGCCAGAGGTCGTTCCACCAGCGCATGGTCACCAGGTCGCCGAACCACATGTGGGCCAGTTCGTGCAGCACGGTAATGGCGCGGCGTTCCACCTGCGCCTCCGGGACCTTCCCGCGGAACACATAGCCCTCGAGGATGGTGACCGCGCCGGCGTTTTCCATGGCGCCGGAGTTGAACTCCGGCACAAAAAGCTGGTCGTACTTCTCAAACGGGTACGGGCAGCCGAATTCGGCCTCGAAGAATTCGAATCCCTGCCGGGTGAGCTCAAAGATATTGTCGGCGTCCAGGTACTGCATGAGGGACTTGCGGGCGAAGACGCCCAGCGGCACAACGCGGCCATCCGTACTGGTGACGTCGCTGCGCACCGACTGGTACGGTCCCGCGACCAGAGCGGTGACGTAGGAGGACAGGCGCGGCGTGGGCGGAAAGTCCCAAACCGAGCGCGCGCCGCCGTCGTTCCCCGGGGCAGCCGCCACCGGCTCCGGCGTCGGGGAATTGGAGATGACATCCCAGTGCGAGGGCGCGGTGACGCGGAACCGGAAGGTGGCCTTGAGATCGGGCTGTTCAAAGACGGCGAACATCCGGCGCGAGTCCGGCACCTCGAACTGCGTGTACAGGTACACCTCGCCGTCCACCGGGTCCACGAAGCGGTGCAGGCCTTCGCCGGTGTTCATGTAGGGAGCATCCGCCACCACGGTCAGCTCGTTGTCCGCAGCAAGGTCCGGCAGCTTGATCCGGACGCCGTCGGACACCTCAACGGGGTCCAGTTCGCGGCCGTTCAGCGTCACGCTGTGGACGGCGTCCGTCACGGCGTCGATGAACGTCGACGATCCGGGCGTTGCCGTGAACTTGACGGTGGTGGTGGAACCGAAGACTGTCTCGCCCCTGGCCAGGTCGAGGCTGACATCGTAGGAGTCGACGGCGATCAGGGCGGCGCGCTCGCGTGCTTCGGCGCGGGTCAGGTTCATGCCTGGCAAGGTTGTGCCTCCAGAGGTTGTGGTGGCCGGACAGGCCCGGCCCGCGGCTGTCGCGCACGGTGTTCACGAGCGCTGATGCATCACTGTGAAGCCATTGTTTCATTTCGTCGCCGCTTGGCAAGTTACCTGGCTCACTTCACTGGTTCACTGCCTGCGGGAGTCCTCTCCAGCCGGCCCGCGCAGGGGTAGCGTTAAGGCATGGGAAAGATCCTCGATGCTGTGGACACCAAGGCGCTGCGGTTCGCGATCGGCTTCCCAGTGTTGCTTGCTGCCGGGTTCGCGGTCTGTGCCGTGCTGTTGCGGCCGGACCTGCCGGAGCCGCTGGCGGTCATGTGGAATAACGACGGCGGTACCGCCTTCGCGCCGTTCCCCGCCTTTGTGGGCGGCGGGGCCGCCCTGATTGTCCTCGTCGGCTGGCTGGTGCTGCTGCAGGCTGTGCCGCTCTCGCGGCCGACGGTCATGCGTCGGATCATGATGGGCGCAGGGCTGACGGTGAGCCTCTTTGTCACCGCCGTGCTGGCGGCCGCCCTGGTAGGCCAGGCCGGGGTGGCGGACGCCCGGGAATCCAGCGTGGATGTGATTGTCCTGGCCTCGGGCAGCGGTGCCGCGCTGTCCCTGGGGGTCATCATCGGGTTCGTCTTCAAGGCGGACCACCAATGGACCCCGGAGGATGACCGCGCCCTGCAGCAGGCGCTGGAGCACGAGCTCGACCCGGATCTTGCCGGGGATTCCGTACGGTTCTGGGTGCATGCACGCAGCTCCGTCTTCGTCATGATCGCCATCGCCAGCCTGTTTCCCGCGTCGCTGATTGCCATCGCCGTGCCGTGGCTGGGGGCCATGCTTGTGGCGGCTGCCCTGGTTGGTGCCGCGTTCCTGTTCGCCAGGGTCACCGCGGACCGCAGCGGACTTCGCGTTTTCCTCGCCGGCATCCTGCGCGTCATCGATGTCCCCGCGACCGCCATCTCTGCAGCCCATCCTGCGGACGTCCGCGCCGCCGACTACGGCGGCTGGGGCTACCGGAACCACGACGGAACCGCAGCGGTGCTCGTCAGCAGCGGCCCCGCCGTCGTCGTCCGCAAGACCGACGGCCACCGGCTCGCCGTAAGTGGCGGAAATCCCGACTCCGCCGCCCTTCTGGCGGAGGTCCTGACCCGCGTTGCGGCAAGGGCACGCCGCGACACCCGCCCGCCGGACACCCGCCCGCCAGCCCAGGGCGACGCGGAAGCGTAACCGCCGCGTAACTGGGCGGGCGGCAACTCGCCGGCGCAGGCACACCGAGTACTCTTGGATCTGTTGATTTGACCTGTACCAGCCCGGCTGCCCCCCGGTGCTCATGACTGAACGGAAGCTACCGTGACCACAAACCCTGCATTTCCGCGGGTCCACATCGCCACCGACCACGCCGGCATGGAGCTGAGCGCCCACCTGGTCAAGCACCTGACGGCGAACGGCTACGACGTGGTGGATCACGGCCCCCAGGAATACGACGCCCTGGACGACTACCCGTCGTTCTGCATCAACGCGGCGCTCGCAGTGGTGGCGGACCAGGAAGCAGGCGTCCACGCCCTGGGCATCGTGCTGGGCGGATCCGGAAACGGTGAGCAGATCGCCGCCAACAAGGTCAAGGGTGTCCGTGCCGCCCTGGCCTGGAACCACGCCACCGCCACACTGGCCCGCGAGCACAACGATGCCAACGTCGTGGCCGTCGGCGGGCGCCAGCACAGCGTCGAGGAGGCCACGTCCCTGATCGAGGCCTTCCTGCGGGAGCCCTTCAGCAACGACGAGCGGCACGTCCGCCGCATCGGCAAGATCGCCACCTACGAAACCACCGGCGAGATCGTCGAATAGTGCCGGAAGGCCACTCCATACACCGGCTGGCCCGCCAGTTCGGTGACGTGTTTGCCGGCGGGCGGCTGGCTGTCAGCAGCCCCCAGGGCCGCTTTGCCGCCGGCGCCGCCCTGCTGGACGGGCACACGATGATGCACGCGTCGGCCCACGGCAAGCACCTGTTCCTGCACTTCGAGCACGGGCTGGTGCTGCACGTCCATCTGGGCCTTTACGGTGCCTGGGATTTCGGTGGCGACAGCCAGTTCCGCGGTGCATCCAGCATTGGCGCGCCCCGAAGGGTGGGGGAGCGGGAAGTGTCCGACGGCGGTACTGGTCCCACAAACGGTACTGCTCCGGCCGAGTATGCCGGACCGCCGGCGCCGGTGGGAGCCGTGCGGGTGCGGCTGGTCAGTGACCATGGCTGGGCCGACCTGCGGGGCGCCACCACCTGCGCGGCCATCACCGAGGCCGAGACGGGAGCGGTGCTGGACAGGCTGGGCCCCGACCCTCTCCACAACACCGGCGGCAGCCGGGACGACTTCGTGCGGCGCATCCTGGCGAAGCGGACGCCGCTCGCCACGCTGCTGATGGACCAGAAGGTGATTGCCGGCGTCGGGAACGTCTACCGGGCCGAAGTGCTGTTCCGGGGCCGGCTCGACCCCCTGCTTCCCGGCCGCGCGCTCACGGCGGACGCCGCCGGCCTCCTCTGGGACGACACCGCCGCCGTGATGGCCGACGGCGTCAGGGACGGGCGGATCATCACGACCACCGCCGGCTTCTGGACCCGGAGTGACCAGCTTCCGCCGGGGGAGGAGGCGCATTTTGTCTACCGCCGCCATGGCCAGCCCTGCCTCGTCTGCGGCACGGCGGTTGCCCTGGCCGAACACGCCGCCCGCAAACTGTACTGGTGCCCGTCCTGCCAGCAGCCCGCCTGAGCTGACCGGCTGCGGGCGGGAGGTGACGGACGATGACTGACGGGCCCGTACGGGAGTATTCGTGGGCACGGGTCTGTGCCAGGCGCCTGGAGCGCCAGTGGCTTGCGGCTCCTTCGCAAACCGGAACCCCGGCCGACATCGTGCGGGCCATGTGCGGCGCACATGCCCAGATAATGCAGGCCGCACCGTGCACCTGCTGCCCGCAGCGGACCTGTCCCTAGGGACCGGGGCGCTTGGTGCCATTCCGACCAACCCGGCGCTGGGACAATTCCTGACGCCCGGCCAGACGGACCAGATCGTGGCCGCCATTGCAGACGCGCTGCGGGACAGCGAGCAAGTACCCGCGCCCTGGCAAGGGGGCAGGCAGGTAACTATCCCGCTGCCCTAAGCCCCGGCCCCCTCAGGGCTTAACGCAAAAGAGGCCCCTCGTCGAGGGGCCTCTTCCGTTTGGAGGGGACGACGGGAATCGAACCCGCGTAATCAGTTTGGAAGACTGAGGCTTTACCATTAAGCTACGTCCCCGAGGAAAGCGTTCCGGCGTCGGCCATTGGGCTTTTCTTCGGTCGGCTGTTCAAGCCGGATATAACTAAACCTAATTCATGCCCCCGGTGTCAAATGTGCAAACGCGGCAGGGATGAACGTAGACTGTCCTGTGCATTACGGGGTGTAGCTCAGCTTGGCTAGAGCGCCTGCTTTGGGAGCAGGAAGTCGCAGGTTCAAATCCTGTCACCCCGACTCTGCGGCCCGGGCCCCAGGCCTGGTCACAACAACGCGTTTGCAGAACCCATCCAACAAAACCAGGAGTACTTAGACCGTGAAGAGCGCTGTCGAGAACCTCACCCCCACGCGGGTCAAGCTCAATGTTGAGGTCCCCTTTGAGGAATTGAAGCCCAGCATCGACGAGGCATACAAGACTGTTGCTTCGCAGATCCAGGTTCCTGGCTTTCGTAAGGGCAAGGTTCCCGCCAAGCTGATCGACCAGCGCGTCGGCCGCGGCTACGTCCTGGAGACCGCCATCAACGAAGGCCTCAACGGCTGGTACCAGGCGGCCGTCCAGGAATCCGGCATCCACCCCCTGAGCCGTCCCGAGGTTGAGATCACCGAGGTTCCGGACCCCTCCGCCACCGACGGCGAGCTGAAGTTCCAGGCCGAGGTTGACGTCCGCCCCGAAATCGAACTGCCCGACTACGCCGGCATCAAGGTCGAGGTTGCCGCAGCTGAGTCCTCGGACGCCGACGTCGACAAGGCCCTGGACGAACTGCGCGGCCGCTTCGGCACGCTCAAGACCGTAGAGCGCCCGGCCGCTGACGGCGACTTCCTCAGCATCGACATCACGGCAACCATCGATGGCGCCGAGGTGGACTCTGCGTCCGGCCTGTCCTACCAGGTTGGCGCCGGCACCATGCTCGAGGGCATGGACGAGGCCGTCACCGGCCTGAGCGCTGACGAGGACGCCATCTTCGACACCACCCTTGTTGGTGGCGACCACGCCGGCGAGTCCGCCCAGGTCAAGGTTGTGGTCAAGTCCGTCAAGGAGCGCGAGCTGCCTGAGGCGAACGATGACTTCGCCCAGCTGGCTTCCGAGTTCGACACCCTGGCCGAACTGCGCGAGGACCTCGCCAAGCAGGCCGCCGACTCCAAGGTCGTCGAGCAGGGCGTCGAAGCCCGCGACAAGGTCCTGGACAAGCTCGTTGAGCTGGTTGAGGTTCCGGTTCCGGAGTCCGTCGTCGAAGAGCAGCTCGAGCAGCACTTCAAGGCCGAGAACTCCCACGGTGAAGGCGAGCACGACACCGAAGAGCACCGCGCCGAGGTCAAGGCCAACACCGAGCGCGCCTTCCAGAACGAGATCATCCTCGACGCCATCGCCGAGAAGGAAGAAGTGGGCGTCAGCCAGAACGAGCTGATCGACTACATCGTCACCACCGCCAGCCAGTACGGCATGGACCCGAACCAGTTCGCCCAGATCATCGACCAGAGCGGCCAGGTCCCCATGATGGTCTCCGAGGTCCGCCGCCGCAAGGCGCTGGCCGTCGTCCTGGGCCAGGCCGAGGTCACCGACTCCGAGGGCAACAAGGTCGACCTGAGCGACTTCGTCCGCCCCGGCGGCGAAGAGGCTCCGGCCGTCGAAGCCGAAGCAGAAACCGAAGCTGAAGAGGCAGCCGGCGAGACCGTCGCGAATGACGATCCCGCGGCCGTGAAGTTCTAGCAGCCACACGCATCAGCGGCGCCAGCCCCCGGGTCCTCGGATCCGGGGGCTGGCCCGTTAACAGCGGCTGTACAGCTCCCGCGGGCAATCGTGCGCCGTCAGCGAACAGCGCGATTCCGACGAACAAATCCGCTCCGAAAGCGGTTAGTGTCCAAGTAGTGAAGTTCAGTGATGTCGTTCAGTGATGTCACCGTCACCAGCGAGAGGTAAGTACACATGTCACAGCAAGCAGCGGCCCCCCGCATGGCAACCGTCGATCCTGCAGCCCAGGACAACTACATCTACAACCGCCTGCTGAAAGAGCGCATCATCTGGCTTGGCTCCGAGGTCCGCGACGAGAACGCGAACGCCATCTGCTCACAGCTGCTGCTGCTGTCCGCAGAGGATCCCAACAAGGACATCTACCTCTACATCAACTCTCCCGGCGGCTCGGTGACGGCCGGCATGGCCATCTACGACACCATGCAGTTCATTCCCAATGACGTCGTTACCGTCGCCACCGGCCTGGCTGCCTCTATGGGACAGTTCCTGCTGTCCTCCGGCACCAAGGGCAAGCGGTACGCCACCCCGAACGCCCGCATCCTGATGCACCAGCCTTCCGGCGGCATCGGCGGAACGGCTTCGGACATCAAGATCCAGGCCGAGCTGATCCTCCACATGAAGAAGGTTATGGCTGAGCTCACGGCCGACCAGACCGGCCAGACCGTGGAAACCATCCTCAAGGACAACGACCGCGACAAGTGGTTTACCGCCACCGAAGCGCTCGAATACGGCTTCTTCGACAAGATCTCGGCGCACGCGGGATCTGTCGCCGGCGGCGGCGGAACCCAGAACGCCTCATCCAACGGCCAGAGCTAACCGGCATCAAGACAGAACTGAATCCAGGAGCAATGAACATGAACTACAATTTCGGATCGTCTGCCGGTAACCTGCCGACAAGCCGCTACGTTCTGCCGCAGTTCGAGGAGCGCACCCCGTACGGCTTCAAGCGCCAGGACCCCTACACCAAGCTCTTCGAGGACCGCATCATCTTCCTGGGTGTCCAGGTGGACGACGCCTCTGCCGATGACATCATGGCGCAGCTGCTGGTGCTGGAGTCCACGGACCCGGACCGCGACATCACCCTCTACATCAACTCGCCAGGCGGCTCCTTCACCGCCATGACCGCGATCTACGACACCATGCAGTACATCCGTCCTGAGATCCAGACCGTGTGCCTGGGCCAGGCGGCAAGTGCCGCGGCCGTGCTGCTGGCCGCGGGAACGCCGGGCAAGCGGCTCGCACTGCCCAACGCCCGCGTCCTGATCCACCAGCCGGCGCTGTCCGGCGGCCAGGGCGGACAGGCGTCCGACCTGGAGATCCAGGCGGCCGAAGTCATGCGCATGCGGACCTGGCTGGAGGACACCCTGGCCAAGCACTCCGGCCGGACGCCGGAACAGGTCAACAACGACATCGAGCGGGACAAGATCCTCACCGCCGCCGAGGCACAGGATTACGGCCTGATCGACCAGGTCCTCGATTCCCGCAAGATCAAGCCGCAGGCACTTGCCCGCTAAATACGGGCCAATGCCGGATAAATAGCAGTAACGGACGCCGGTGCGGTTTAGATTTTTGAACCGCACCGGCGCCCGGTTTCCACCCCTCGGGCCGAATGTGACCTAGAGTGGATGTAATCATTGCCGGATCCGCCAGGTAGGGCTGTGATTCCAGCAACCGGTGCAAAGCTGCCCTTGCGGCAAGATACTAAGGGGTTCACATATGGCTCGGATTGGCGAGAGCGCGGATCTGCTCAAGTGCTCTTTCTGCGGCAAGAGCCAGAAGCAGGTGCGCAAGCTCATTGCCGGGCCCGGCGTCTACATCTGCGACGAGTGCATCGAGCTCTGTAACGAGATCATCGAGGAAGAACTCGCAGAGGTCGCTGATCTGGGCAGTTTCGAACTGCCCAAGCCCCGCGAGATCTTTGACTTCCTGCAGGAATACGTCATTGGCCAGGAGCCCGCCAAACGTTCCCTCGCCGTGGCGGTTTACAACCACTACAAGCGGATCCAGGCCGGCCATGCGCCCAAGAGCGGCACACTGGCGGAGGGCGTCCACCACGACGACGTTGAAATCGCGAAGTCCAACATCCTCCTGATCGGCCCCACCGGCTGCGGCAAGACCTACCTCGCGCAGACCCTGGCGCGCCGGCTGAACGTGCCCTTTGCCGTTGCCGACGCCACTGCCCTGACTGAAGCCGGGTATGTGGGCGAGGACGTGGAGAACATCCTCCTCAAGCTCATCCAGGCCGCCGACTATGACGTCAAGAAGGCCGAACAGGGCATCATCTACATCGACGAGATCGACAAGATCTCGCGCAAGAGCGAAAACCCTTCGATCACACGCGACGTTTCGGGCGAGGGCGTGCAGCAGGCCCTGCTGAAGATCCTGGAAGGAACGGTTGCCTCGGTTCCCCCGCAGGGCGGCCGCAAGCACCCGCACCAGGAATTCATCCAGATCGACACCACCAACGTCCTGTTCATCGTCGCCGGTGCCTTTGCCGGCCTGGAGGACATCATCGGCTCCCGCTCCGGCCGCAAGGGCATCGGGTTCGGCGCGCCGCTGAACGAGGTCAAGAACACCGACTCCTACGGCGAAGTGATGCCGGAAGACCTGCTGAAGTTCGGGCTTATTCCGGAGTTCATCGGCCGCCTGCCGGTCATCACCACCGTGTCCAGCCTTGACCGTCCGGCCCTGATCCAGATCCTGTCCACGCCCAAGAACGCCCTGGTCAAGCAGTACCAGAAGATGTTCCAGCTGGACGGTGTGGAATTGGTGTTCGACGACGCCGCCCTTGACCTGATTGCCGACCAGGCCCTGGAACGGGGAACCGGAGCCCGCGGACTGCGCGCCATTATGGAGGAAGTCCTCCTGCCGGTCATGTTCGACCTGCCCAGCAGGGACGACATCGCCAGCGTGGTCATCACGGCGGACATGGTTGCCAAGAAGGCCCAGCCCACCATGATCACGCACGACGTCGTGGCCAAACGTCGGAACAAGTCCGCCTAACCGGAATAAGTCCCCCCAATCGGAATAAATCCACCCAGTCTTTCGCTGTCCCTTAAGCGCGCCCTGCGACTACGGCTTTGTGGCGCGCCACACCCCGAAGACTTCCCTGAGGAGATTTGCTGTGTCTGAGACCGCCGCCAACAAGGCCGACTTCTGGTTCGACCCCCTCTGCCCGTTCGCCTGGGTCACCTCCCGCTGGATCGGCGAGGTGGAGGGCGTCCGTGACATCAAGACGGAGTGGCATGTCATGAGCCTGTCCGTGCTGAACGAGGGCCGCGACCTCGACCCCAAGTACCGTGAAGCCATGGACAAGGCCTGGGGCCCGGTCAGGGTCATCATCGCCGCGCAGGAGCAGCATGGCGACCACGTGGTCAAGCCGTTGTATGACGCCATGGGATCGCAAATCCACGACGGCGGCCAGAAGGACTTCTCGATCGTCATCAGCAAGGCCCTGGCCGAATGCGGCCTTCCCGCCGAACTGGCTGCCGTCGCTGACTCCGACGAGTACGATGCCCAGCTTCGGGCCAGCCACGAAAAGGGCATCTCGCTGGTGGGCCAGGACGTCGGAACCCCGGTGGTGGCCTTCAACGGCACCGCGTTCTTCGGACCTGTCCTCACCCGTATTCCGCGGGGAGAGGAAGCCGGGAAGATCTGGGACGCGTCGGTGACCCTTGCGGCCTACCCGCATTTCTTTGAGATCAAGCGCAGCCGCACCGAAAGCCCCGCCTTCGACTGATCTCTTTTGACTGACCCCGACGGGCCGACGTCGGGGGCGTTTCAGGGCCCCGGTAGAACTACATGAGAGTAGTTCTACCGGGGCTCTTGCGCATCCGGAAC
The DNA here is from genome assembly GCF_059568005.1 of Arthrobacter sp. BGA-UO-ETr-C19. Taxonomy (NCBI): domain Bacteria; kingdom Bacillati; phylum Actinomycetota; class Actinomycetes; order Micrococcales; family Micrococcaceae; genus Arthrobacter; species Arthrobacter sp. BGA-UO-ETr-C19. The sequence goes on along the minus strand of NZ_JCAQPC010000022.1, from coordinate 221,406 downwards.
CGGAGGACAAAGATAGAACTTACCCACTTCGAAAGAAGTGAGACGCAAGAACCAAAGATTCAGTGACATGCTTCCAACGCAGCCTTCGGCAAAGTTAGAAGCAGGCTACCAGTGACAAGGTAGGAAGACCTGAAATTTCCAAGGATCTTGCCAGACTGTCAAAGATGTCACCAGACAGCCGAAAAGTCGAAGCCCCACCAACGGCAAAACGCTGATGGGGCTTCCCCTTTGCCCAAAAAACTTTGCCCAAAAACCGAAGCCCCACCAGCGCCAGGCGCTGATGGGGCTTCGAAGTGTTCAGCCAGGGCTGGCTAGGCCTGAGCCGGCTCCTCGGCCGGGGCCAGCTCCACGTTGCTGACCGTCAGCTCGCCCTCTCCCGCGTTGAGCGAGATCTCCTGCGCATTGGCCGCGGCCTTGAGGTCCCCAAGGCCTGCCTGAAGCTGGGCCACGAGCGACTCCGGGGCGGTGATCGTCGCCGACAGGACCTCGGTGCGCTGCTTGACCTTGGCCTCGGACTTAGCCTTCCGGATACCGCTGAGCGCAATGCCCACGGTGCCCAGCATGCCGGTGTCGCCGTCGGTGATCTCCAGCGGCGCCGGCCAGGCGGCACGGTGCACGGAGCCGGCCCGCCACCAGCTCCAGACCTCTTCGGTGGCAAAGGGCAGGAACGGCGCGAAGAGGCGCAGCAGCGAATCCAGTGCGGTGGCCAGGGCAGCCAGCACGGAGGCCTGCCCGGTCTCGCCGGCGGCACCGTAGGCGCGGTCCTTGATCAGTTCGACGTAGTCGTCGGTGAACTGCCAGAAGAAGGATTCGCTGATCTGCAAGGCGCGGGCGTAGTCGTAGTTGTCGAACGCCTTGGTGGCCTGGGCCACGACGTCGGAGAGCTGCGCCAGCAATGCCCGGTCCAGGGGATTGGTCAGGACGGACAGGTCCGTGGAGACCACCGAGTTCTCCGTGGCGCCAAGGTTCAGGACGAACTTCGAGGCGTTCAGCAGCTTGATGGCCAGGCGGCGGCCGATCTTCATCTGGGCGATCTCGTAGGCCGTGTCGGCGCCCAGTCGTGCGGAGGCAGCCCAGTAACGGACGGCGTCGGAGCCGTACTCGTTCAGGACGTCCGTCGGCACCACCACGTTGCCCTTGGACTTGGACATCTTCTTGCGGTCCGGGTCCAGGATCCAGCCGGAGATGGCCGCATGCTTCCAGGGCGCGACGTTCTGCAGGGCATCGGCGCGTACGACGGAGGAGAACAGCCAGGTGCGGATGATGTCGTGTCCCTGCGGGCGCAAGTCGAACGGGAACACCTTGGCGAACAGGTCCTCGTCCCGGCTCCAGCCGCCCACGATCTGCGGGGTCAGGGAGGAGGTGGCCCAGGTGTCCAGCACGTCAGCGTCACCGGTGAAGCCGTTGGGCTGGTCACGCTGGGACTCGTCGTAGCCCGGTGCGGTGTCGGCCGCCGGGTCCACCGGCAGCAGGTCATCGGACGGCAGGACAGGGTTGTCGTAGTCCGGGTTGCCCTGGGCGTCCAGCGGATACCAGACCGGGATCGGCACGCCGAAGAAGCGCTGGCGGGAGACCAGCCAGTCACCGTTGAGGCCGGCAATCCAGTTCTCGTACCGGGAGCGCATGAAGGACGGGTGGAAGTCGATGTCCTGCCCGCGGCCGATCAGGCGTTCGCGGCGGTCCTCGTCGCGGCCGCCGTTGCGGATGTACCATTGCCGGGACGTGACCACCTCGAGGGGCTTGTCACCCTTCTCAAAGAAGTTCACGGGGTGGGTGATCTTCTTGGGCTCGCCGTCGAGGAGGCCGGCTGCCGTGAGCAGCTCCACCACGGCCTCCTTGGCGGAGAAGACCGTCTTGCCGGCGATCGCGGCGTAGGCCTCGCGGCCGGCATCCGTGGTGATCCACTCCGGAGTCTCGGCGAGGATGCGCCCGTCGCGGCCCACGATCGCCCGGGTGGGGAGCTGGAGTTCGCGCCACCAGGTCACGTCGGTCAGGTCACCGAAGGTGCAGACCATCGCGATGCCAGAGCCCTTGTCCGCCTTGGCCAGTGGGTGGGCCTTGACCTCCAGTTCGACGTCGAACAGCGGGGACTTCACGGTCTTGCCAAACAGCGGCTTGTAACGCTCGTCGTCGGGGTTTGCCACCAGGGCGGCGCAGGCCGCGAGCAGTTCGGGACGGGTCGTCTCGATGAAGATTTTCTCGCCGTCGGCGGTGAAGAAAGGGTAGCGGTAGTACGCACCGGGCACCTCACGGTCCTCGAGCTCGGCCTGCGCCACGGCGGTGCGGAACGTGACGTCCCAGAGGGTGGGGGCCTCGGCCATGTAGGCGTCGCCGGCGGCCAGGTTGGCTAGGAACGCGCGCTGGGAGACGGCCCGGGAGGTGTCATCGATGGTGCGGTAGGTGAGGTTCCAGTCAACGGACAGGCCGAGGGTCTGGAACAGGTTCTCGAAGACCTTTTCGTCCTCGACCGCGAGTTCCTCGCAGAGTTCGATGAAGTTCTGCCGGGAGACGACGTCGAAGTCCCGCTGGTTCTTCGCCGGCTGTGCCGGCGGCTGGTAATCAGGGTTGTACGGGATGGCGGGATCGCAGCGGACACCGTAGTAGTTCTGGACACGGCGCTCGGTGGGCAGGCCGTTGTCGTCCCAGCCCATGGGGTAGAAGACGTTCTTGCCGGTCATGCGCATGTAGCGGGCCTGCACGTCGGTCTGCGTGAAGGAGAACATGTGGCCCACGTGGAGGGAACCGGACGCGGTGGGCGGAGGAGTGTCGATCGAGTAGACCTGTTCCCGGGTGGTGTCCGGGTCGAACCGGTAGGTTCCTTCCTCGAGCCAGCGCTGCGTAAGGGCAGCCTCCAGGCCTTCCAGGGCCGGCTTGTCGGGAACGTTGATGGGGGCGGTGGCGGGCGTGTCTGTACCCTGCGTTGATTCAGCCATGGAGCAATTGTTTCATGCCGGGCAATTGTTTCATGCCGGGCAATTGTTTCCTGCCGGGCATTTGTTTCCTGCCCTGCAGTGCGTGCCCGCTGCCGGACGCCGGGAGTAGCATGCGGCCTATGACCAAAGCAGACGCTTCCTTTGCGATCAAACGCATCTATGAGGAACCAGCGGACGACGACGGCTGCCGGGTCCTGGTGGACAGGCTCTGGCCGCGCGGGGTCAGTAAGGAACGGGCGCAGCTGGAGCTGTGGCTCAAGGATGTCGCGCCGTCGCCGCCGTTGCGGCAGGAATTCGCCCACATGCAGGACCGGTTCGAGGACTTCCGTGCCCGGTACGGGGACGAGCTGGCGGGCAATCCGGCGGTGGACCAGCTCCTGGAACTCGCGGCGAAGCACGGGACGGTGACGCTGCTGTACGCCGCCCGGGATCCGGAGGTGAACCATGCCAGGGTCCTGCTGGAGTTCCTGGCAGCACGTGGCCTGGCACAGTCAACAGCCCGGCAAAGTCAACGGCCCGGGAAAGTCAGCGGTTCGCGGAAGTAAACATTGGGCTCGCCCACCAACGCTTGGCGCTAGGGTGGTGCCATGACTGAGGTTTCCGCAAGCTCCGACGTGTCCAGCAACAAAGCAGCCCTCGTTACGGGCGCCAGCTCCGGCATCGGCGAGGCCACGGTGCGCGCGCTCCGCGCCGACGGCTGGACCGTGTACGCCGTCGCCCGCCGCCAGGAACGCCTGGCCGCGCTGGAAGCCGAGACCGGCGCCGTCGCCCTGGCCGCGGACATCGCCGAGGACGGAGACGTGGCCCGCCTGCTGGCAGAGGTGACCTCCGCCGGCGGGATCGACACGCTGGTCAATATCGCCGGCGGTGCCCGCGGGGCGGACCGTGTGGGGCAGGCCGTGACCGACGACTGGGAGTGGATGTACCGCGTGAACGTCCTCGGCACCATGAAGCTCACCCGTGCCTTCCTGCCAATGCTGCGCGAAAACGGCGAGGGCACCGTCCTGAACCTGACGTCGACGGCAGGGCTGGATGCCTACGAAGGCGGCGGCGGCTACAACGCCGCCAAGTTCGCCCAGCATGCCCTGACAGGGGCGCTGCGGCTGGAAGAGGCCGAGCACAACGTCCGGGTCATCGAGATTGCGCCCGGCCTCGTCCAGACCGAGGAGTTCGCCCTCAACCGGCTGGGTGACGCGCAGGCGGCCAGCAAGGTGTACCAGGGCGTGGAGAAGCCGCTCACCGCCGGAGACGTGGCCGATGTGGTGCGCTACGCCGTGAGCGCACCGCACCACGTGAACCTCGACCAGATCGTCATCCGGCCGGTGGCTCAGGCCTCGAACTACAAGCTGATCCGCAAGCAGGCCTGAGCCGGCCAACCCGCCGTCTCTATCCGTTCACCGGAAGGTCCAGCGTGGCCAGCACCGCCGCATGGTCCGTCCCGGCGACGCGGTGCACGTCATAGCCCGACGCCGGAATGCGCGGACTGGTGATCAGGTGGTCGATGGTGATGCCGGGCAGCGGCTGGCCGTCCATCGGCCAGGTGGGCGTGAACCGCGCGCCGGATGCCGTGCCGACGTCCACCAGCTTCCGGCCACCCGGGCCGCCGTCGAGCAGTCTGCGGAACTCGGAGTGGTCGTAGGTGGCGTTGAAATCGCCGAGCAGCAGCAGATTGCCCTGGCCGTCCGCCCCGTTGCGGGCCACCAGCCGGCCCAGCGATTCCAGGTCGCTGCGCCACTGACCCACGCGGACATCCACCGGGGGCAGGGTGTGCACGTTCGTGACCTCGAGCGTGGCGGCTGGCAGGGTCAGCCGGAAGGTTGGCATCTGGAACGGTGTGTCGGGAATCAGCCCGATGGCTTGGATGGAGTGCTTTGAGTACGTTGCGCTGCCAGAGCCGTTCTCCATGGGGCTGCTGATCCGGTGGGGAAGGAGACTCCCGAGTCCCTCGGCGGTCAGCCGGTCCTCCAGCGACTGGGTGTACTCCTGGATAGCGAGCAGTTCCACCCCGTTGTCCCGGACCAGCCGGACGATCTCGGCGGCGTCGGCCTTGCCGAAGCGGGAATTGATGCTCATCACGGTTAACGGAACGGTGCTGCCGGAAGCGGACCCGCCGGCGCCCGCCGCGCCCGCGTCCGATTGTCCCGCGTCCGCTCTGCCTGCGTCCGGCGCCCACAGCCAGAAAAGCTGGGCTCCGAGGAGCAGTACGGCAGCGGCCGTGACCACGAGCCGCCGGCCCAGCAGCGCCAGGGCCAGCGCAAGGGCGGCAAAAATCACCAGCCACGGCGTGAAGGACAGCAGCTGGACCACCTGTGTGGGCCACTCGGCCGGAATGGCACGGAACACCGAAAGCGAAGCGACCGGCAGGAGAATGCAGAGCGCCAACACCCTGGCCGAAGCAGTCATGGATCGAGTCTAGGCCGAGGGTGCTCATGGTTATGGCCGCCGCGGCCACAGCAGTTAGACTGGAGCCAACAGCTTTGACCCGGCCATCACCGGTGAGCTTCCGGAAGAACACCCGGCCCGCGGTACGGACAACCGATCGCGGGGGACCAGGCCAGTAGAACCGGACGGGTAAGCCCGTCACAGCAGCAATGAGCGGCCGTCGTCGAACTCCCTCAGGGTTGGTCGGCGGTAAGTGAGGTGGTACCGCGGTGCCGGTGCAGTCGCATGGCTGCGCACGCGCCGTCCTCGCATCCTGAATGATCCACTTGTTCACCAGCTCAACCCAGGATGTCGAGATGACGTATTACCCCAAGGCCTCAGCAGTCCCGTCCGGTCCGGGCTCCTCTGCAGGAGTGTCCGCCTCCGTGAAGTTCCCGGAGATCGAAGAGCGGATCCTCAAGTACTGGGACGAGGACGGCACCTTCCAGGCAAGCATCGACCAGCGCAGCGCCGACCTTCCCGGCGGCACCCCCGGCAGCAACGAATTCGTCTTCTACGACGGCCCGCCCTTCGCCAACGGCCTGCCGCACTACGGCCACCTGCTCACCGGCTACGCCAAGGACCTGGTGGGCCGCTATCAGACCCAGCGCGGAAAACGCGTTGAACGCCGCTTCGGCTGGGACACCCACGGCCTTCCCGCCGAGCTGGAAGCCATGAAACAGCTGGGCATGACGGATAAGACCCAGATCGAGGCCATGGGCATCGACAAGTTCAACGACGCCTGCCGCGCCTCCGTGATGAAGTACGCCAACGAATGGCAGGCCTACGTCACCCGCCAGGCCCGCTGGGTGGACTTCGACAACGACTACAAGACACTCAACGTCGAGTACATGGAGTCCGTGCTGTGGGCTTTCAAGCAGCTGCACGAGAAGGGCCTGACCTACAACGGCTACCGCGTGCTGCCGTACTGCTGGAAGGATGAGACGCCGCTGTCCAACCATGAGCTGCGCATGGATGACGACGTCTACAAGAACCGCCAGGACCAGACCGTCACGGTGACGTTCCCCGTCAAGGCGGGGGAGTCGGAACTGTCCCAGCAGCTGGCCGGTGTGCAGGCGCTCGCCTGGACCACCACGCCCTGGACGCTGCCCACCAACCTGGCGCTCGCCGTCGGGCCTTCCATCAGTTACGCCGTGCTGCCCGCCGGACCGAACGGCGTCAAGGCCGCCTCGGCGGACGCGCCCGTCACCGGAAGCTTCCTGCTCGCCGAGGACCTGCTGGGCACCTACGCGAAGGACCTCGGATACGACGATGCTGCGGCCGCGGCCGCCGCCGTCACCTCCACCCACACCGGCGCCGAGCTCGAAGGGCTCACCTACGAGCCGCTGTGGCACGACTTCGCCGACACCGAAAAGTACGGCACCCAGAACGCCTGGCAGTTCCTCGTGGCGGACTACGTCACCACCACCGACGGCACCGGCATCGTCCACCAGGCCCCGGCATACGGTGAGGACGACCAGAAGGTCTGTGAGGAAGCAGGCATCCCCGTGGTTCTCTCCGTCGACGAGGGCGCCAAGTTCCTGCACCTGTTCGCCCACGGCGACCTGCACGACATCGTCGGACTGCAGGTTTTCGAAGCCAACAAGCCCATCACCCAGGTGCTCCGTGCCCAGGGCCGCCTGGTCCGCCAGGCCAGCTACGAGCACAGCTACCCGCACTGCTGGCGCTGCCGCAACCCCCTGATCTACCGCGCCGTCTCCTCGTGGTACGTCGAGGTCACCAAGTTCCGCGACCGGATGTCCGAGCTGAACCAGGAAATCAACTGGATCCCCGGCAACGTCAAGGACGGCCAGTTCGGCAAGTGGCTCGCCAACGCCCGGGACTGGTCCATCAGCCGCAACCGCTACTGGGGCAGCCCCATCCCGGTGTGGCAGTCCAGCGATCCCGAGTACCCGCGCACGGACGTGTACGGCTCCCTGGCGGAAATCGAGGCCGACTTCGGCCGGCTGCCGCTGAACAAGGATGGCCAGGTGGATCTGCACCGGCCGTTCATCGACGAGCTGACCCGGCCCAACCCGGACGATCCCCGCACCCCCGAAGAGGGCCAGTCGGTCATGCGCCGCGTGGAGGACGTGCTGGACGTCTGGTTCGACTCCGGCTCCATGCCCTACGGCCAGGTGCACTACCCGTTCGAGAATGAGGCCTGGTTCGACACCCACAACCCGGCCGACTTCATCGTGGAGTACATCGGGCAGACCCGCGGCTGGTTCTACATGCTGCACATCCTGTCCACCGCGCTGTTCGACCGCCCGGCGTTCCGGAACGTCATCAGCCACGGCATCGTGCTGGGCTCCGACGGCCAGAAGATGTCCAAGAGCCTGCGCAACTACCCGGACGTCTCCGAAGTGCTGGACCGCGACGGCTCCGACGCCATGCGCTGGTTCCTCATGTCCAGCCCCATCCTGCGCGGCGGCAACCTCGTGGTCACCGAACAGGGCATCCGCGACGGTGTCCGCCAGGTCATCCTGCCGCTGTGGAACGTGTACAGCTTCTTCACCCTGTACACGAACGCCGCTAACGCTGCTGCAGGACAGGCGAACGGCTACGACGCGCAGCTGCGGTACGACGGGTACACGGACACGCTGGACCAGTACCTGCTGGCCAACACCGGCGACCTCGTCCGGAACATGACCGCCCAGCTGGACACCTATGACATCTCCGGGGCCTGCGACGAACTCCGCAGCTACCTGGACATGCTCACCAACTGGTACGTCCGCCGCAGCCGCCAGCGGTTCTTCGACGAGAACGCCGACGCCTTCGACGCCCTGTACACCGCCCTGGAGGCCGTGTGCCGCGTGGCCGCCCCGCTGCTGCCGCTCGTTTCCGAGGAGATCTGGCGCGGCCTCACCGGCGGCCGCTCCGTGCACCTCGCCGACTGGCCGGACCCGGAGCTGTTCCCGTCCAACGCCGCGCTGGTTGAGGCGATGGACCGCGTGCAGCAGATCTGCTCCACCGGATCCTCCCTGCGGAAGGCCGCCAACCTTCGCGTGCGCCTGCCGCTGCAGCAACTTACCGTTGTGGCACCCGGAGCAGATGCGCTGGAAGGCTTTGCCGCCGTCGTCGCCGACGAACTGAACCTGCGCTCGGTCCGCCTCCTGGACGCCGCCAGCGCCTCCCCGGAGGAGTTCGGCATCGAGCAGAAACTCGTGGTCAACGCCCGTGCCGCCGGTCCGCGCCTCGGCAAAAACGTGCAGCTGGCCATCAAGGGTTCCAAGTTCGGAGACTGGTCGGTCTCCGACGCCGGTGTAGTCACCGCGGGCGGCCTTGAGCTGGAACCGCAGGAATACACGCTGGAGACCGTGGTGGCAGAGTCCGACGGCGGTTCCGCCTCCGTAGCGGTGCTGCCAGGCGGAGGTTTCGTCGTGCTGAACACCGAAGTCACCCCCGAGCTCGAGGCCGAAGGCCTTGCCCGTGACATGGTCCGTTCCATCCAGCAGGCGCGCAAGGACGCCGCGCTGAACGTGAGTGACCGGATCCGGACCACCGTGAACGCCGCGCAGAACGTCATCGACGCCCTGCTGGCGAACGCCGAGCTGGTGAAGACCGAAACGCTGACGCTCGAGCTGGAGGCCGTGCCTGCCGACGCCGCGGAACCGCGCATCACTGTCGAAAAAGTAGAGGCCTGAGATATGACCGACGAATTCTCCGTGGAGAGCGTCTACGCCGAGCTCCTGGGCCGGGCACCGGAAAACAAGATGGAGCCCCGGCTTGCCCCGCTGTTCCGCGCCATGGATGTGCTGGGGGAGCCCAACAAGGCCTACCCGATCATCCACATCACCGGCACCAACGGCAAGACGTCAACGGCCCGGATGATCGAGGCCGGCCTCCGCGCCCACGGCCTCAGCACCGGGCGCTACACCAGCCCGCACCTGTCCAAGGTGACGGAGCGGATCAGCCTGGACGGCGCGCCTGTGTCCGACGAGACGTTCGTGCGCATCTGGGACGAGATCCGGCCCTACCTGCAGATCGTGGACGACGAACTCACCGCAGAGGGCCAGCCCCGGCTGACGTACTTCGAGTGCCTGACCATCCTGGCCTTCGCCGTGTTCGCTGACCAGCCGGTCAATGTGGCCATCATGGAGGTGGGCCTCGGCGGCATCACCGACGCCACCAACGTGGGCGACGGCCAGGTGTCCGTGGTGACCCCCATCTCCCTCGACCACACCGACCTGCTGGGCGACACCACCGAGGACATTGCCCACGAGAAAGCCGGCATCATCAAGCCCGGCGGCTTCCTGGTCAGCGCGGCCCAGCCGCTGGACGCCGCGCAGGTCCTGCTGGAGAAGGCCAAGGAGGTGCAGGTCCCGTTCCGCTTCGAAGGCGTGGAATTCGGCGTCGAGTCCCGGCAGGTCGCCGTCGGCGGACAGGTGGTGACCGTCCAGGGCCTCGCCGGCCGCTACCCGGACCTCATGGTCCCGCTGCACGGTGCCCACCAGGCCGAGAACGCCGCCGTGGCCGTGGCCGCCCTGGAGGCGTTCCTTGGCGGCGGGGAGAAGGAACTGTCCCTGGAGGTCCTGCAGGAGGCCTTCGCCACCGTCTCGTCCCCGGGCCGCCTCGAGGTTGTGCGGACAGCCCCCACCATCATCGTGGACGCTGCCCACAACCCGGACGGCATCCGGGCCTCGGCCGAGGCAATCCAGGAGGCCTTCAGCTTCAGCAAGCTGGTGGTCGTGGTGGGCGTGCTCAAGGAAAAGGACGCCGAGGAGATCCTGCGCCAGCTCAAGGAATCACTGGGCGGCCTCGCGGAGGAATTCTGCTTCACCCAGTCCAACTCCCCGCGGGCGGTGCCAGCAACGGAACTGGCGGAGCTCGCCGTCGACCTCGGCTTTGGCGAGGAAAACGTGCACATCGCCGAGAAGCTGGACGACGCATTGGAGTGGGCCGTTGAACGCGCTGAAGCCAACGACGACCTCGCCGGCGGCGTGCTGGTGACGGGCTCCATCACGCTGGTGGCGGATGCCCGCATCCTGCTTGGCAAGGAAACAGCCTGATGGCGCGGCTCACCAAGGCGCAGCGTGAATGGCGCCCGGGAATGCCCAAGAAGCGCCGGTCCACCAAGATCATGTTCGCCTCGACGGTCCTGCTGCTGGAAGCCTTCGTGGTCTTCTTCGCCACGCTGGCGGTGTTCGGTTTGCGCCGCGCCGAGATCTCCCCCGCGCTGATCCTCTCCGTGGGCATCGGACTGAGCGTGGTGCTGATCCTGGCCTGCGCCGTGCTGTCCAGGCCGTGGGGCGTGGGGCTGGGCTGGGTCCTGCAACTGGTGCTCATCCTCAGCGGCTTCGCGGAACCCATGATGTTCCTCGTGGGCGCGCTGTTCGCCATCGCCTGGTGGTACGGCATCCGGGCCGGCATCCGGATTGACCGCGAGGCCGCCCAGCGGGACCGCGAGCAGGCCGAGTGGGAGGCCACCCACCCGGAGGCCGCCGGCAATGAAGGCGCTGGCTGAAGGCTCGGGCCAGACCCCGTAGACTTACCGTCGAAACCCACAACCAACCTCATTGGAGCAACTGTGAGCATTGAGCGCACCCTTGTCCTGATCAAGCCGGACGGCGTCAGCCGCAACCTGACCGGCGAAATCCTCAAGAGGATCGAAGCCAAGGGCTACACCCTGGCCGAACTCAAGAAGACCAACGCCAGCCGGGAACTGCTCGAGCAGCACTACGAGGAGCACGTGGGCAAGCCGTTCTACGAGCCGCTCGTGGAGTTCATGCTCAGCGGCCCCGTGGTCGCAGCGATCTTCGAAGGCCACCGCGTCATTGAAGGCTTCCGGTCGCTGGCCGGCACCACCGACCCCACGACGGCGGCCCCCGGCACCATCCGCGGCGACTTCGGCCGCGACTGGGGCCTGAAGGTCCAGCAGAACCTCGTCCACGGCTCGGACTCGGTGGACTCGGCCGAGCGCGAAATCAAGATCTGGTTCCAGGCCTAAAGCCGCCAAGACCTCCTGGAGGTTAAGCGCGAACTGGCAGCTAATGCCCCGACAAGCTGTATTTGAGGGCGTTAGCTGCCAGTTCGGGCTTTTTTCGTTGGCCTAGAAGCCTGAGGTGCCGGCGAACACCTGGATGAACGCGAAGAAGATCGTCGCAATCACGGCAACGTAGAGCAGCGCCGAGATGATCCAGCCCGAGTCGCCCAGTATCTTGGCCACGCCGGCCGGCGCCGGAATCACCCCGTGGACTACGTTCCGCACGGTCACCCAGACAAAGAGCGGAATCATCGCTGCCCAGACAACCATGCAGAACGGGCACAGGATGCGGATGGAATACAGCGCCTGGGACCACAGCCACACCACGAAGATGAAGCCGAGGGTGATGCCGGCCTGCAGCCCGAGCCAGTACCAGCGCTCGAACCGGGCGCCGGCAAGCAGCGCCATTCCCACGGTGATCGTGATGGCGAAGGCCACAATTCCGATGAACATGTTGGGGAAACCGAAGACTGAGCTCTGCCACGTCTGCATGACCTGCCCGCAAGAAATCCAGGGGTTTACGTCGCAGATGGTGGCGTGGTTGGGATCCTTGAGGACCTCCAGCTTTTCCAGCACCAGCATGCCGGATGCCAGCCAGCCCACTACGCCGGTGATGACCAGCAGCCAGCCGAAGGGGCGGTCGCGTGTCATGGCCGGTACGGCAGCACCGGCCGAAGCCGCGGCGGGCCCGGCACCGTCCTGGTGGTTCTGTTCGTAGTCCGTGCCTGTGGAAGGCGATATGCGTGGCATGGGATGGCGTCCTTAGTCTGGGGTGCTCCTGCCCAGATTGTATCGCCGCCGGCTTGAGGCAGTCTGTAGTCACCGCCAAAGGCCGCATTGACCGGCTCTGTCACACAATTACAGCGTTTTTGAACGGCAATATGAGAGAATAAACGTGGCTGGAGCGCGAACCACATTCGAACTCCAGTCCGGTGGCTTGTTCCTAAGACCGCCAATGAGCAGTGGTGCAGGCTTTGGAAAGAAGATCCAGCCTCCCACCTTCCATTGGACGGCACCTGGTTGTGGTTGTCAGAAACAACGGGTTCCAGTAACAATCCCGCCGGCCTGTCAGGCCTGCCGCACCCCACTGCCGGTGCGAGCCTGCTGGTATCCAATTGACTTCTGTCAATGCCTGCGGGTTTTGACAATATGTGCCCCAATGGGTGCCGAATGTGGCGGTACGTCAGGGGCAGGAGTGTTGCCACATATGGATAATGACCAGGTTATAGCCGTTAATGTTGAACCGGCTGCCGCCGGCGAAGCCGCCGAGGCTCCCAAGAAAGCCACCAGGACCCGGCGCAAGGCGCCGGCCAAGGCCGCGGCAACGGACGCGGAATCCGCGACGTCGGCCGAGACTGCAGCGGCTGAGACCGCAGTGCCGGAGTCGGTTGTCACGGAAAGCGCGGAAGCCCCTGCCAAGACCCCGGTGCGCCGGACCCGCGCCCGGAAGAAGGTTGCCGAGGAGCCGTTGCCCGCGTTTGCGGAAGCTGCCGGGGCCGAAGTGGATGTGCAGGAAGCTGGCGGGCAGGTAGCCGCCACGGAGCCGGCGGTCGAGGCTGCGGCCGTTCCGGCCGCCGTGGAACCTTCTGCCGAGTCAAAGCCTGTGCGCCGCCGCCGGACAACAAAGCCGAAAGCCGCGGAGCCCGCCGAAAGCCCCGCTGAGTCAGCGGAATCTGCCACGTCACCCGCCGCCGTAACTGCCACTGAGGCGGCGCCAAGCGGCCAGACGGAAGTGCCCGCCCCGGCTGCTGGCACCCCTGAAGCCCAGGCAGCGCCGGCCAAATCAGCCCCTGCCGAGCCGGCGGCTGCACAGGAAGCCGTTGCCGAGGAAGAGGCCGAAGAAGAAGCTGCCGGGCAGTCGCCCGTGGGTTCGCTCTTCCTGGAGCCTGCCTCAGTTACATCGATCATCTTCCAGGCCCCTGACCTGAACACGGTCATCCGCCCTGCCGCTCCCGCCAAAGAGGAGGCGGCAGCCGAGGACGGCGACGAGGACGAGCTGGAGGACGAGGGCGGCCGCCGCCGGCGGCGCAGCCGCGGCCGCCGCGGCCGCAGCCGGACCGACCGCGAGATCACCGACGGAGATGAGGGGACAGACGAGTCTGACGAAGCCGGCGAAGATGAGGGTGCGCAGCCGGAAGACGGCGTGACGTCCCGCCGTCGCAGGCGCCGCCGCCGCGGTGACCAGGACCTGGAACTGACCGGCGGGGGAGAAGACGATCCCCCCAACACGGTCACCCGCGTCCGGGCCCCGCGGACCATCAGCGAGGCACCGGCTAGCAACCGCGTGACCAGCGTCAAGGGATCCACCCGCCTGGAGGCCAAGAAGCAGCGCCGCCGCGAATCGCGGGACACCGGCCGCCGCCGCACCGTGATTACCGAGGCCGAGTTCCTGGCCCGCCGGGAATCCGTGGACCGCCAGATGATCGTCCGCCAGCGCGACGACAGAATCCAGATCGGTGTCCTGGAGGACGGCGTCCTGGCTGAGCATTTCGTCTCCAAAACGCAGCAGGACTCCCTGATCGGCAACGTCTACCTGGGCAAGGTCCAGAACGTCCTGCCGTCCATGGAAGCCGCTTTCGTCGACATCGGACGCGGTCGCAACGCCGTGCTGTATGCCGGTGAGGTCAACTGGGACGCAGCCACCCTCGAAGGCAAGCAGCGCCGGATCGAAAACGCGCTGAAGTCCGGCGACTCCGTCCTGGTCCAGGTCACCAAGGATCCCGTGGGCCACAAGGGTGCCCGGCTCACCAGCCAGATCTCCCTGCCCGGCCGGTACCTCGTGTACGTCCCTGGCGGGTCCATGACCGGCATCTCCCGCAAGCTGCCCGACGTCGAACGCAACCGCCTGAAGCGGATCCTCAAGGACCGCCTCCCCGAGGACGCCGGTGTCATTGTGCGGACGGCCGCTGAAGGCGCCTCCGAGGAGGAACTGACCCACGACATTAACCGTCTTCGTGCCCAGTGGGAGGGGATTGACAGCCAGGCGAAGTCCACCAAGGTGCTCGCCCCCGAACTGCTGTACGGCGAACCGGACCTGACCATCAAGGTTGTGCGGGACGTCTTCAACGAGGACTTCTCCAAGCTGATCGTGTCCGGTGACGAAGCGTGGGACACCATCGAGGCCTACGTCACCTACGTTGCTCCGGACCTGGTGGGCCGGCTCGAAAAGTGGACCAGGGACGAGGACATCTTCTCCGCCTGGCGCATTGACGAGCAGATCCACAAGGCACTGGACCGCAAGGTATTCCTACCGTCAGGCGGTTCGCTGGTCATTGACCGGACCGAGGCCATGACGGTGGTTGACGTCAACACCGGCAAGTTCACCGGCAGCGGCGGCAACCTCGAAGAGACGGTCACCAAGAACAACCTCGAAGCAGCCGAGGAAGTTGTCCGCCAGCTGCGGCTGCGCGACATCGGCGGCATCATCGTCATCGACTTCATCGACATGGTGCTGGAATCCAACCGCGACCTGGTCCTGCGCCGCCTGGTCGAGTGCCTGGGCCGCGACCGGACCAAACACCAGGTGGCCGAAGTGACCTCCTTGGGACTCGTGCAGATGACGCGCAAGCGCATGGGCACCGGCCTCCTTGAAGTCTTCGGCGAGCAGTGCGAGGCATGCGCCGGCCGCGGCGTCGTCACCCATGACGAGCCGGTGGAGCACCGCCGCGCCAACACCGTGGCCGCGGAACACCACGTGCACCGCGCAGAGGTCCAGCCCCCTGCCCGGGCCGAGCGGAAGCGCCGCCGCGGCAAGGGCGGACAGCCGTCCGAGACTGCCCCGGCTGCCCCTGCTGCCGTGCACCACCCGGAACCGTCGGAAGCAGAACGCCACGCCAAGGCTGAAGCGACCCGCGCTGCCCTCGCCAACATCGCGGCAGCGGCCCACGCCGCCCACCTGCATGAGGAAGCAGCGCACAGCGCCGCAGCGTCGGGTGAGGGCGCCCGGCCGGCTGCCCCCGCGGCCGCAGCAGCACCGGAAAGCCCCGTGGTGCACCGTGCTCCGGAAACGGAGAGCGTCTCTGGACGGCCCGGAGCGGTGCTTACGTTCGGTGGCGAGAAGGTGATTCTTCCGTTCGTCGATCACAGCGAGGAACCGGCCAAGGAAACGCCGGCTTTGACGCTGGACCGCCTGGAGGAAGCCTTCGCGCACCTGGGCGCTCCAATCGCTCCGGCCGAAGAGGAGGCTCCCGCGCCGGCCCGCCCGGCAAGCCGGCAGCCGGAACGCACCGATGGCCAGCCCGTCGCAGGCCAGCCGGCCACAAGGCAGCCGGTGGAAAGCCCCGCCGCGCCGTCCCGCAGCCGCCGTCCGCGTCGCAACCGCAGTGCCAGCCGCGCCCAGGGTGCAGCCAACGAGACATCCGTGGAACATCACGAGGTTGCGCCGGCTGCTGCTGCGGGGCATTCGCACGAGGCCAAGGCTCCGGAGGCGGGCGATGCGCAGGGAGCGCCCAAGGCTACTCAGCGGCCGGCCAGCGAGCCGATCATTCTGGGCGTCGGGGTACCCGCCTCAGAACTGTAGGACTGGCGAACCCTGAGCTGATGTATGGAAAGGTCCGGCACCGCACCTGCGGTGCCGGACCTTTCTGGTTCCGGAGGATTTGGCCCGGTCAAGTCAAAAGAAACGAGCCGGAAAGCGGCGGGCCACAGCCCCGCGGAAGCCTGTCGCAAACGTCAAATTCGGTGTCCCAGGCCGGACGAACCGCTAGGCTGGGGGACTGACACGGGGTGCCGCGCACGGGCCGGCTGAGATCCAAACCCGTTGAACCTGTCCGGTTAGCACCGGCGAAGGGATGTCTTCCTTGTCATCAGCATCGCTCCTGCCCGCACCCGCGGCTGCCGCCGGTTCCCTTGTGGACACCGTGGCGCCAGCCCTTCCGACTTCCCGCGACGTTCCCCGGGTCCTTGCCATTGCGGGCTCGGATCCGTCCGGCGGAGCAGGCATCCAGGCCGACCTGAAAAGTATTGCGGCCCACGGTGGCTACGGGATGGCAGCAATAACGGCCCTCACCGCACAGAACACCACCGGCGTGCGCGGCGTGCACGTTCCGCCGGCTTCTTTCCTGTCCGCGCAACTGGACGCTGTCAGCGACGACATCCAGGTGGACGCCGTGAAGATCGGCATGCTCGGCGATGCACAGGTGATAACCGCAGTGCGCAACTGGCTCGAAAAGGTGCGCCCCGGCGTCGTGGTTCTCGATCCGGTGATGGTGGCCACCAGCGGTGACCGCCTCCTTCAGGAGTCCGCGGAGGCTGCACTCGGCGAATTACTGCCGCTGGCGGACCTGATCACCCCAAACCTGCCCGAACTTGCCATGCTGCTTGGGGAGCCGGAGGCCGCCGACTGGTCCTCCGCTCTTGACCAGGGCAAGCGGCTCGCGGCCCGGACCGGCGCCACGGTCCTTGTCAAAGGCGGCCACCTGAACGGCTCAACCTGCCCGGACGCCCTCGTCAACACTGCCGGGCTGCTGTCTGCGGAGGTGGTGGAGATCGCCGGTGAACGGATCACCACGCGGAACAGCCACGGCACCGGGTGCTCGCTCTCCTCGGCCATGGCCACGGCCCAGGCGCGGCTGGGCGACTGGGAAGCCTCATTGCGGGAGGTCAAGCCCTGGCTGGCCGGAGCCCTCCGTACATCCGGGCAGCTGGAGGTCGGCGCAGGCAACGGACCGATCAACCACTTCCACCACCTGGCCCGGCCCGAACGTGAGGGCGGGTTCGCGGAACTGCTGCGCGCCGAGACCGTTGCCGACCTGGAAGCCATCTATGGCCTGGGCTTCATCCGTGGACTTGCCGAAGGCACCCTGGTGGAGAAGGAATTCGCGTACTACCTGGCACAGGATGCCATTTACCTCAACGGCTACTCCCGCGTCCTGGCGCGGGCCAGCGCACTCGCGCCAACCGAGTCCGAGCAGCTGTTCTGGGCGCGCTCGGCCCAGCAATGCCTGGAGGTTGAATCGGAACTGCACCGCAACTGGCTCAGCACGCGCACCGTGCAGACGGAGCTTGGCCCGGTCACGAAAGCGTACGTGGATCATCTGGTTGCGGCTTCGGCAAGCGGCAGTTACGCGGTGCTTGTCGCCGCGGTCCTGCCTTGCTTCTGGCTGTATGCCGAGGTGGGGGAGACCCTGTACGCCGAATATGTGGCCGCCGGGTCGCAGGCCGGGCACCCGTATGCCGAGTGGCTGCGGACGTACGCCGACGAGGAGTTCGCTGCCGCGACTATGCGGGCCATAGAAATCGCCGACGACGCCGGCAGGGCCGCCTCTGCGGGAGAGCGTGAAGCGATGATCACCGCGTTCCGGCAGTCCTGCCGGTACGAGGTGGAATTCTTCGACGCGCCGAGCCATCACAGCTGAGCGGAAGTGGGCGCTATGCCCGGTAAGATAGTCGCGCACGGCACCGGATATCCGGAACGGCACCCCTGTGGCGCCTATCACGGACAACCCGCCGGTGCCAGCCTCATTTGCGACCGACGACGGAATTAGCGTATTCTAGATCTTCGGTGCTTACGCCAACACTTGGGTTATGACCCGGGATCGTCCAATCGGGCTGGTTCCTGGGATAGCTCACGGGTTCCCCCCGGGCAATCCACGGCGTTGAGGCACAGCGAGAGCCAGGCCAATCATGGACCCAGGTTCCGCACGCAAATTTAGTAATAGACGTCGAGAGAAGTGAGTGCCCAAGTGGTGTACGCGATTGTCCGCGCAGGCGGCCGCCAAGAGAAGGTTTCCGTTGGAGACTTCGTTACCCTGAACCGCGTCGCCGGTGGAGCTGGCAGCACCATTGAGCTGCCCGCGCTGCTCCTGGTAGACGGCGACAAGGTCACGTCCGCAGCTGCGGACCTGGCCAAGGTCACGGTTACGGCTGAGATCCTCCAGGACCTCCGTGGTCCGAAGATCGTCATCCAGAAGTTCAAGAACAAGACCGGTTACAAGAAGCGCCAGGGTCACCGCCAGGAACTGACCAAGGTCAAGATCACCGGCATCAAGTAACCTCGCGTTACTGTTCAGGTTTTCAACAGATTCCCCAGAATTAAAGGCAGGCATTCCAAATGGCACACAAAAAAGGCGCGAGCTCCACTCGCAACGGTCGTGACTCCAACGCCCAGTACCTCGGCGTCAAGCGCTTCGGCGGCCAGGTAGTTTCCGCTGGCGAGATCATCGTCCGCCAGCGCGGCACCCACTTCCACCCCGGTGCGGGCGTTGGCCGTGGCGGCGACGACACCCTGTTCGCACTGCAGGCAGGTGCCGTTGAATTCGGCACGCGCCGCGGCCGTCGGGTCGTCAACATCGTTGCTGCTGCAGCTGCAGAGTAACAACAAGTTCTAAACCGGTGGAGCGGGCCATGATGGCCCGCTCCACTGTTCTTTTAACCGCATTAGAATCAATCTGGACGTTCCAAACAGCCAGGTTAAGCACAGAGGAGATACACCGTGGCGAGCTTTGTAGACCGGGTAGTACTGCACGTATCCGGCGGTACCGGCGGCCACGGCTGTGTCTCCGTTCACCGTGAGAAGTTCAAGCCGCTGGGCGGACCCGACGGCGGCAACGGCGGCGACGGTGGCGACGTCATCCTGCGCGTCGACTCGCAGACCACCACGCTGCTCGACTACCACCACGCACCCCACCGGCACGCCACTAACGGCGGCCCCGGCATGGGTGACTGGCGCGGCGGCAAGAACGGCGAAACCCTGGTCCTGCCGGTTCCGGACGGAACCGTCGTCAAGACCAAGGACGGCAAGGTCCTTGCCGACCTCGTCGGCGAGGGCACCGAATTCATCGCGGCGTCCGGCGGGCAGGGCGGGCTCGGCAACGCCGCCCTGTCCTCCCAGAAGCGGCGGGCGCCGGGCTTCGCCCTGCTTGGCATCGAGGGTGACGCCAGCGACATCGTCCTTGAGCTGAAGTCGATCGCGGACATTGCCCTGGTGGGTTTCCCCTCCGCCGGCAAGTCCAGCCTGATCGCGGCCATGTCCGCCGCCCGCCCGAAGATCGCCGATTACCCTTTCACCACGCTCATCCCCAACCTCGGCGTGGTCCAGGCCGGCGACGTCCGTTTCACCATTGCCGACGTTCCGGGACTCATCGAGGGCGCCAGCGAAGGCAAGGGCCTGGGCCACAACTTCCTCCGACACGTCGAACGCTGCGCAGCTTTGGTCCACGTTTTGGACTGCGGTACGCTGGAATCTGACCGAGATCCGCTCTCCGACCTCGCAATTATTGAAACCGAGCTCGAAAAGTATGCGGTGGACATGAGCTACGCCGGCTCGAATGGCGAAGTTGTCCCGCTCAACCACCGTCCACGGCTGGTGGCACTGAATAAGGTGGACCTTCCGGACGGCAAGGACATGGCCGAGTTCGTCCGGCCGGAGCTGGAGTCCCGCGGCTACCGCGTCTTCGAAGTTTCAGCCACGAGCCATGAGGGCCTGCGCCAGCTTGGCTTCGCCATGGCAGAGATCGTGCAGGCCGCCCGCCACAGTGTGGAGGCCACGCCGCCGAAGGTGCACGCACCGGTACTGCGGCCCCGGGCCGTCAACGAGACCGGTTTCCGGATCCGCCGCGAGGAGAAGAACCTGGAGCCGCTGTTCCGCGTGCTGGGCGAGAAGCCCGTGCGCTGGGTCAAGCAGACGGACTTCACCAACGAGGAAGCCATTGGCTACCTTGCCGACCGCCTGGCCAAGCTCGGTGTAGAAACCGAGCTGTTCAAGCAGGGCGCCAAGCCCGGCGACACCGTGGTGATCGGTGAGGACGACGGCGTGGTGTTTGACTGGGAGCCGACCATGATGGCAGGCGCCGAGCTGCTGGCCTCGCCGCGCGGCACGGACGTCCGCTTCGCAGACATCGGCGACCGTCCCACCCGCAGCCAGAAGCGCGAGGAACAGATCGAACGGCGCGAGGCGAAGGCAGCGGCACGGGCAGAGCTGGAAGCCGAGCGCAAAGCCGGCATCTGGACCGAGTCCGTCAGCGCGCGCCGGGCTGCCCAGCCTCTCAAGGAGAGCGGACTGAACACCGAACATGAGGAGTGAACCCGCACACGTGACCGATACTTCCGCAATTGTCATCGAGGAACCCCGGACCGACGACCGCAGCATGCTCGCCAGGGCGCGCCGCATTGTGGTCAAAGTAGGATCGTCGTCGCTCACGAGCATCAAGGGCGGAATCTCCGAAGAGGCGTTGATCGAACTCTCCAATGCGCTGGCTGCCAAGAGCAACGAGGGCGCCGAAATCATTCTGGTTTCCTCCGGTGCCATCTCTGCGGGGCTGGCACCGCTGGGCCTGGCCAAGCGCCCCCGCGACCTGGCAACGCAGCAGGCCGCAGCCAGCGTGGGGCAGGGCCTGCTCATGGCCCGCTACACACACGCCTTCGCGGCGCACGGCGTCACCGTAAGCCAGGTGCTGCTGACCGCGGATGACCTGATGCGGCGCAGCCACCACCAGAACGCGTTCCGCGCATTGAACCGTCTGCTGAACCTGGGCGTGGTTCCCGTGGTCAACGAGAATGACACCGTGGCCACGCACAAGATCCGCTTCGGCGACAACGACCGGCTCTCGGCCCTCGTGGCCCACCTGGTCCGCGCCGACGCGCTGGTGCTGCTGTCCGACGTCGACTCCCTCTACGACGGCCCGCCCGCCAAGGGGGCCAAGCGGATCCCGCAGGTTGACGGCCCCGAGGACCTGGAAGGCGTCAACATCGGCAGCCCCGGCAAGGCCGGCGTCGGCACCGGCGGCATGCAGACTAAGGTCGAGGCCGCCACGATGGCCGCGGATTCGGGCATTCCCGCCCTCGTCACCTCGACGGCCAATGCGGCCGCCGCCCTGGCCGGCGAAGACGTGGGAACGTGGTTCTCCGTCAACAGCGGCCGCAAGTCCGTGCGCATGATGTGGCTCGCGCACCTTGCCCACGTTCAGGGACGGCTGATCCTCGACGACGGCGCCGTGCGGGCTGTGCGGGACAACCGCACCTCGCTGCTGCCCGCCGGCATCACGGCCGTTGAGGGCAACTTCGAAAGCGGCGACGCCGTCGAAATGGTCTCGCTGGATGGCACAGTGATCGCGCGCGGCCTGGTGAACTACTCCGCGGCCGAACTGCCGCAGATGCTCGGCCGGTCCACTGTTGAGCTCGGCGAGGCCCTGGGCCGCGGGTTCGACCGTGAAGTTGTTCACGTTGACGACCTGGTTCTGGTCTAGGCGCCGGACTCGCCTAGACTTGAATGATGACTGAGGCACTGATGAACCAAGCAGCTGAGACATCCAACGACGCTACGAAGGTCCCCTCCCTGCCGGCAGACAGCCAGCCCACACCGGCAGAGGTCGAGTCGGCCGTCTACGCAATCGCCGACCGTTCCCGCCAGGCCGCCCGCAGTATGGGCCGCGCCAACCGGGCCTGGAAGGACAAGGCCCTGCGCGCCATCGGGAACGCCCTGATCGCGAACCAGCAGCAGATCCTGGCCGCGAACACCAAGGACGTGGAGGCGGGCCGCGCCAACGGCACATCCGCAGCCCTCCTGGACCGGCTGACCCTCACCGACACCCGCATTGCCGCCCTCGCCGCTGCCCTGGAGAACCTGGCCGGACTGCCCGATCCCGTGGGCAATGTGGTGCGCGGACAGACCCTCCCCAACGGCCTGCGCCTGCGCCAGGTCAACGTCCCCATGGGCGTGGTGGCAGCCATCTACGAGGCCCGTCCGAACGTGACCGTGGACATCGCCGGCCTGGCGCTCAAGAGCGGCAACGCCGTGATCCTCCGCGGCGGTTCAGCGGCAGCCTTCACCAACGAGGCCCTCATCCGCGTGCTGCGCGACGCCCTGGAATCCGTTGGCCTGCCGGCCGACGCCGTGCAGACCGTGGACCAGTACGGCCGCGAGGGCGCCAACGTGCTCATGCGCGCCCGCGGACGCGTCGACGTGCTGATTCCGCGCGGCGGCCGTGAACTGATCCAGACCGTCGTCAACAACTCCTCCGTGCCGGTCATCGAGACGGGGGAGGGGAACGTCCACATCTTCATCGACGAGTCAGCCAGTGAAGACATGGCGGTGGAGATTCTCCTCAACGCCAAGACGCAGCGCCCCAGCGTCTGCAACACGGTGGAGACGCTCCTCGTGCACTCCGGCTCCACGGTTCTGCCCGCGGTGGCCGCGGCCCTGAGCAAGGCGGGTGTCCGGCTGCATGCCGATGACCGCGTGCGGGCTGCGCTCCCCGCGACGGTGGAGTCCCTGCCGGCGACGGAAGAGGACTGGGCCACCGAGTACATGGACCTGGACCTGGCAGTGGCCATGGTGGACAGCTTGGACGACGCCGTGAAGCACATCCGGACCTGGTCCACCGGGCACACGGAAGCCATCCTGACGAATGACCTGCGAAACGCCGAGCGCTTCATCGCGGAAATTGATTCCGCTGCGGTCATCGTGAACGCGTCCACGCGGTTTACCGACGGCGGCGA
Organism: Arthrobacter sp. BGA-UO-ETr-C19; assembly: GCF_059568005.1. NCBI lineage: Bacteria > Bacillati > Actinomycetota > Actinomycetes > Micrococcales > Micrococcaceae > Arthrobacter > Arthrobacter sp. BGA-UO-ETr-C19. Next base: position 198,630 of record NZ_JCAQPC010000022.1, on the reverse strand, counting down.
GCTTGGCTTGGGTGCCGAGGTCGGCATCTCCACGCAGAAGCTTCACGCCCGCGGCCCGATGGGCCTGACCGAGCTGACAACCACGAAGTGGATTGTCCAGGGTGAGGGCCAAGTCCGCTCCTGACATAGCGGTAACATAGTAAAGAAGTCCGGACCACGGGAATTTCCGCCGTCGTCATCCTTTTATTCCTAGGGGAGAAAATGCTGCTCCAGCAGATTGCCGCGTCAGTTGCCGAACACGAAGAGAGGGCGCCCTTGTGGGCCGAGCCGTGGGTCTTCGGCGTCTCGATGTTTGCCATCTTCGTGGTGCTGATGTTCGTCACCCTCTCCTACACCAACCTGGGCAACCGCCACACTGCGGTTGATGAGCACTCGGACCCGCACCGCCAGCACCCCAACAAGCACGACCACGGCCAGGGCCACTAACATTTCCGCCGCACTGCACCACAAGGATACGCAGCGCCGGCTGCGGCTGGGCGTGATGGGCGGGACGTTCGATCCCATCCATCATGGCCACCTTGTGGCCGCCAGCGAGGTGGCCGCTAAGTTCGGGCTCGATGAAGTTGTGTTCGTGCCCACCGGCCAGCCGTGGCAGAAGTCCAGCAAGCAGGTCAGCGAACCCGAGCACCGTTATTTGATGACGGTGATCGCCACGGCGTCGAACCCGCGGTTTACCGTCAGCCGTGTCGATGTGGACCGTCCCGGTCCCACGTACACCATCGACACCCTCCGCGACCTGCGCAGAAAGCGGCCCGACGCCGATCTGTTCTTCATCACCGGAGCTGACGCACTGGCGCAAATTCTGTCGTGGAAGGACATCGACGAGCTGTGGTCGCTGGCCCACTTCGTGGGAGTGACACGGCCAGGCCACGAGCTCGACGGCATGGGCCGAAAGGACGTCAGCCTGCTCGAGGTCCCCGCGATGGCGATCTCGTCAACCGACTGCCGCGCCCGCGTTGCCGCCCATAACCCTGTCTGGTACCTGGTGCCTGACGGAGTGGTGCAGTACATCGCGAAATACGGACTCTACGCCGCACCGGCCGGGAACAGCAGCTCCGAAACTACCGAGACAAACGATCCAGCCAGCACTGAATGAGTTTGAGATGAGTCAGGAACAGCAACCGATTCGCAGCCGCCGAGAACTGCGCAAGGCCCGGGATGAAGCCTTGGCCAAGAACCGGAACGCCGCCCCTCCGGGTACCGGCGAGTCAGCCCCTGCCTCGAAACCTCCTGCCGCAAAAGGTCCCGCCTCAAACCCGCCTGCGTCGAAGCGTCCGGCCGGCCCGGGCCCGGGCACGTCCGCTCCTGCCGGCCCGGAAAAGACTGACTCTTCGCGTACTTCCGAAGGCAACCGGGAGGAAATTGCCACTGGACGCGTGCGCCGGGTTGCGCCGGGCCCCGTGGACTCCCCGCCGGCCGGCTCGGCCGCCGAACGCTCGTCCCAAATCCGTGCCCGCGACAGGGCAGCCCTGCGAACCATCAAGGAGCTGGCCGAAAAGGAAGAGCAGCTTTCCGGTGGCGGCCCGCCGACGCGCCGCCAGTTGCGGCTGATGCAGCTCAAGGAGCAGGCGATCACTTCGGCAATGCCCGTTGTGCCGCCGGCCGACGGCGGTGCCCCCACCGGGAAATCGCCCGCTTCTGCGGCTGGCTCTTCGTCCGGTACGAGCGGCAAACCCGCTCCGGCCCCCGGATCCAAGCCGGCCGGTCAGCCCTCCAACGGTCAGGGTCCGCGGCCCGCGGCGCCGGCGGAAGACGAACTCCCCGATGGCATGACGGTGGAGCAGGCCCTTGAGGCGCGTGCCCTCCTCGCCGAACAGGCCAGGAACCAGATCGCCAAGATGGAACATATCGCGGCGACGGACCCTGAAGCCGTCGATCCGGAAATCCTGGCCCAGCAGATTGCGCTGGCCGAACGGGCCGCCGTGCTCAACAAGCGGGCCATGGCCAAGCAGAAGCTCGCCGAACAGAACACGCCCCAGCAGAACGGACAAAACGGTCCGTCCACCGCCAGCAACCTCGCCATGGTGACGCCGCTGGAATTCGAACAGGTGCCCGGCGTAGACCGTCCCGTCATGAAGCGGCCGGCCACCTCGCATGTTCCCGTCGTGACCAACCCCGGTGCCCGGGTTCCGGCCCGGGGTAACCGGACCGCCAAGGCGTCCCGCGCAAGCGCCCCATCCACGGGGCGGTCGCGGGTCATAGCCCGGGCGGAAGCCGCGGCGCGCTCGGCAGCGGCGCCTCCGGCGGGCGACCGCCAGAATGCCTGGACCGACGAGTCCAGCGAAGACGTTACGGCGCTGCGGCCGGTGTCGGCCAAGTCCGCCTATGGGCTGGAACCCCTGGACGCAGCCACCGCCGGACTCGCCCGGGCCAACCGGTTGAGGCTGATTCAGCTTGGCGTCCTGGCGCTCGGCGCGATCGCCCTCGTTGCCGGCGTCATCATGATCATCAGCGGCCTTTCACGCTGACTTCAGCCAGTACCACCACCTACGCTTTTCATCACCACAAGGAGTCCCGTGACTGCATCCGAATCGTCCGTCACCACAGCCCGGCACGCAGCCAGGGCCGCGGCGGACAAGATCGCTCAAAACATCGTTGCCCTCGACGTCAGCGAACGCCTGGCCTTGGCGGACGTTTTCCTCATTGCCTCAGCGCCCAGCGAACGCCAGGTCAACGCCATCGTCGACGGTATTGAAGAGGAACTTATCAAGCAGGACCTCCGTCCGGTCCGCCGGGAAGGCCGTTCGGCCGGCCGCTGGGTCTTGCTGGACTACGCCGACGTCGTCATCCACGTACAGCATGAGGAAGACCGTGTCTTCTATGCCCTGGAGCGTCTCTGGAAGGACTGCCCGGTCGTGGACCTGCAGCTGGGTGACGACGCCTCGGCAAAGGCCCCTGCCGCCGCCGAGCAGGAGTAGGCCGCGCGACCGAATATGCCCGATTTGGAATTTTCGGAAACGCTGGTCTAAGATATTTGAGTTGCTTCGGAGAGATCCGGACAGAAGAACGGATACCGCGGGCCAGTCCCGGGGCCCGAAGCAGCAAGAATACGGGGCTGTGGCGCAGCTGGTAGCGCACCTGCATGGCATGCAGGGGGTCAGGGGTTCGAGTCCCCTCAGCTCCACCGGATGATCCGCCGGAATCGAGAGATTCCGGCGGATTTTTGTTTGCCCGAAATGGCGCCTGCCCTGCTTTTTCGACCCCGCGAAGAACGTGACGGAAGCCACATGCCGCCGATTCGCATCTTGGAGAATTCTGGACTACGCTAATCGGGTTGCTTCGGGAAAACGCAAAGATTCCGGAGCGAACAGCTTGGGGCTGTGGCGCAGCTGGTAGCGCACCTGCATGGCATGCAGGGGGTCAGGGGTTCGAGTCCCCTCAGCTCCACCAAGTAGCCGCCGGGTCATGGTGTAGACCATGACCCGGCGGCTTTTTTCGTTGAACCCGCCCCGCCGGTGCCGCCAATCTTTGACGAATCTTGGATATCCGTTGGCCCCGTCTTTCCCGCTTTGCCTCTAGAGTGGAGCCATGAAAACGGGAGCGGCACTGGTGCTGTCCGTTGCAGGAATACTCGCAGCGGGCTCTGCGGCGCTTGCCGTCAATACACAGGTGCTCAGCGTCTCGCCCACCGGCACCGGCAATGCCAACGTCGTCCTCCTGCCGAACGGTCCTGTGCCAACGGCTCCTGCCACCACCGCAGGGCCGACAACCGCACCACCGGCAACAGGCACGGCAACAGGTGCGCAGAAGGCGGCCACCCCGGCGAAATCCAGCCCCGCAAAGCCGGGCTCCGCGAAAACCGGTGCAGCGGCATCAACCGCAACCAAACCTAATCCGGCGAAGTCCACTCCGGTCACCGCGCCCGGGCCTGCGGCCGGTTCCGCGGCTGCACCATCATCATCCGGCCCCGGCGGCGGGTCGACCGGCGGAACGGTGACCCTCCAGCCCGCTCCCGCACCGGCTGCGGTGGTCCCGGTTCAGCCCGGGGACGACAAGGGCGGCCTGCGGAAGGCTCCGGAGCCGGGCGATGACAGCGGCGGCAGCGGCGGCCACGGTGCGGACGACTGACCACGTCCTTATCGCGTCTCGCTGCCCGCCCTGCCTTTCCTGCACGTGCACGGCCTGGCACGCCGCTTCAGCCTGCCCCGCGGCCCCCACAATCACTTTCCGCGCCATGCAGGAGGCGCTTCGCCATGCGGGAGGCACTTCGCGATGCGGGAGGCACTTGGCGATGAGGAGATCCGCGAGGGCAATCTTGGACAACTCTTGGATTTCCCCTGCACCTATCCTCGACGGCGAATTTCTACTGTGGAGCCATGAAGACAAGAGCAGCCCTCGCACTATCCGTCGCCGGCATCCTCCTCACCGGAGGTGCCGCCTTCGCCACCACCCAGACGCTGAGCAACACCGGCTCGGGTACCAGTGACGACGCGCAGAGCGTCCTCGTAACGGACGACTCCGCCACTGGAACTCCGGCCCCCGCCGTCAGTTCCGCCAAGGCCACTGCAAAGACAACCGATGACACGCAGGCCGACGACAAGAAGGCATCAGCGGCAAAGAAGGCCTCCAAACCAGCGGAAGCAGGTGACGACAACGGAGGCCAGCGGACCACCGCCGAGCCCGGCGACGACAACGGCGGAACCGTGGCAGCGCCGGCGCAGAACGTCGTCGGCAGCGGCTCCATCTCCGTCGAGCCGGGTGACGACAAGGGCGGCCTCCGGACCACCGCCGAGCCCAGCGACGACAACGGCGGTCTCCGCTCAGAGCAGGCCCCCCGGGTGGCGGAACCCGGCGATGACCACGGTGGGCTGCGGACAACGCCCGAGCCCGGCGACGACAAGGGCGGAGACCACAAGGCCACTGAGCCCGGGGACGACAGCGGCGGCAGCGGCGGCCACGGCAGCGACGACTGAGAAACGGGACTACCAGACGAAAGCCCGGCGGGTCCTCCTGCACCTCGGTGTCCAGGAGGACCCTTCGCGTGCCGGGGACGGGCGGCAGCCAGGCAGGGACGGCGCCTAGGATGAAGGCGTGGAACTGATAAACGAGCCGGGGAGCGGCACTGTTGAGCGGTGAAACCCTGAGTGGCAGGGTGACCCGGCATGCCGACGTCGTGGTCATCGGCGCCGGGCAGGCCGGCCTCTCCGCAGCCTTCCACCTGGCCCGCCGCGGGTTCACGCCGGCCCACGCTGCAGAACAGCCAGTTGGCGCAGCTACGGCAGCCCGTCCAGGGCGGACCTGCGCGGTGCTCGACGCCGAGGACGGGCCGGGCGGAGCCTGGCGGCACCGCTGGAAGAGCCTGCTCATGGCTACGGTCAACGGCATCAGCGACCTTCCCGGAATACCGCAGCCGGACGTCGACCCGGCGGAACCGAGTTCCGCCTTCCTCAGCCGGTACTTCGCCGCCTACGAACGGCAGGTCGGCCTGGCCGTCGAGCGGCCGGTCAAGGTGCTCGCCGTCGAACGCGAAGACGCTGATCCGGCCGGCCGGCTGAAGATCACCACGTCCGACGGCGGTTGGTCAGCGCGGGCGGTCATCAACGCCACCGGAACCTGGACCAGGCCGTTCTGGCCGATCTATCCGGGCCAGTTCACGTTCGGCGGCCGTCAGCTGCATGTGGCCGACTATGTGTCCGCCGAGGAGTTCCGGGGCCTGCACGTCATTGTGGTGGGCGGCGGGATTTCCGCCGTCGGTCTGCTGGACGAAATTTCAAAGGTCACGTCCACAAGCTGGTTCACGCGCCGCGAGCCTGTATGGCGCGAAGGGTTCGACCGGCAGGCCGGGCACGACGCCGTCGCACTGGTGGAAGACCGGGTACGGCAGGGGCTGCCGCCGCAAAGCGTCGTGGCTGCCACCGGTCTCATCTGGACTCCGGCCCTTCGGGCGGCAGCCGCGCGCGGCGTGCTGGACCGGCGGCCGATGTTCACCGCGATAGAACCCGGCGGCGTCCGGCTCGCGGACGGCGGGTTCCTCGCGGCGGACGTGATCCTGTGGGCCACCGGCTTCCGGGCCGAGCTGGAGCATCTGGCTCCGCTGCATCTGCGGGGACCAGGCGGCGGGATTGCCATGGAAGGAACGCAGGTGGCGGCGGAACCCCGGGTGCATCTGGTGGGCTACGGCCCGTCGTCGTCCACCATCGGCGCAAACCGCGCCGGCCGGGCCGCGGTGACGGAAATCCTCAAACTCCTGGCGGCCCCAGCCGCGGCGGATCCACGGTAGATTTGCACAGGTTGAAATTGCTCAGGCGGAAATTGCTCAGGCGGATTTCTGCCCGGGCAACCAGCAAGGAAGAGGCGGCGGCAACACGTGACAGAAAACGGTCTTGGGCAGGTCCTGGGCTTGCTTCGAAGGCACCCGGATGTCGAGGCCGCCAACCTTCAGGCGTGGGACGCCACCGACTCCCTCCTGCTGGACGCCGCTTCGGATCTGCTCACCCCGGACAGCACGCTGGCAGTCATCGGGGACAACTACGGGGCGCTCACCCTCGGGCTGCTGGCCGGCGGTGCCGGCCCTACGCCGGCCGAGGTCAGGGTGCACCAGGACCTGGTCACGGGGGAGCGGGCCCTGCGCAACAACGCGGCGGCCCTGGCAGTCGCGGCAGGATTTACACAGCTGCCGCTCGGCGCCGAACTGCTGTCCGGCGCGGACCTGGTGCTGCTGCAGCTTCCCAGGACGCTTGCTGAACTGGAAGAGATTTCCGACGCCGTTGCCCGGCACGCGCCTGCAGGCACCGTCTTGCTCGCCGGTGGCCGGGTCAAGCACATGTCCCTCGGGATGAATGCAGTGCTGGGAAAGTACTTCGCTACGGTCCAGCCGCAGCTGGCCAGGCAAAAATCACGGCTTCTCATTGCCTCGGACCTGTTGCGTGCGGAGGGAACTCCGCCCTACCCCGTGACGGAACACAACGCCGAACTCGATCTCGACATCTGCGCACACGGTGCCGTTTTCGCAGGCACCCGCCTGGACATCGGAACCCGTTTCCTGCTGACGTTCCTGCCGGAGATCCCCGCCGTCGGCAGGGCCGTGGACCTGGGCTGCGGCACCGGGATCCTGGCAGCCATGTACGCCCGACGGAACACCGGAGCCGAAGTCGTTGCCACGGACCGGTCCGCGGCTGCGGTGGCGTCGGCAGGGGCAACGGCCCGGGCCAACGGCCTGGCCGGCAGCATCACGGCCGTCCAAGATGATGCAATGAGAACGCTTCCGGCCGGAAGTGCGGACCTGATCCTCCTGAACCCCCCGTTCCACCTCGGCTCCAGCGTCCACGCCGGGGCGGCGCTGAAGCTATTCGAGGCAGCGGGCCGGGTGCTGGCGCCCGGAGGCCAGCTATGGACGGTATTCAACAGCCACCTGCGCTATGTGCCGGCCCTGGAGCGGCTGGTTGGTCCCACCACGGTGAGGGGCCGGAACCCCAAATTCACGGTGGCCGCCAGCGTCAGGCGTGCCGCCGAATGAGCGCGGCCGGCCGTCGTCGCACCACCCCGCGCCGCCCTGCGCGTGGGGCGTACCCGTTGCCCGGGGCGTAACGTACGATTCAGACATTGATAGTGGCCGACAGCAGATGATAGGGGAATCCTTGACCGAGATCCGCCAGCCCTCGCCGAGGCGCGGAACCAACCTGCCCCGGATGGGCGACTTCAACCTGACTGTGATTCTCGATGCGATCCGCCGAGCTGCCGGAGGACTCAGCCGCGTCGAACTGGCCCAGATCGTGGGCCTGTCCCCGCAAACCATTTCGAACATCTCCCGGCGTTTGCTGGACCAGAACCTCATCGTTGAGGCCGGCAAAGAGGGCAGCGGTCCCGGCAAGCCACGGACCATCCTGCGCCTGAATCCCGCGGGCATGTACGCGGTGGGTGTGCACCTGGACCCTGCTGTGGCAACGTTCGTCGTCCTGGATCTGCTGGGCGCAGTGGTCCAGCATTCGAGCGTGAAAACGCCGGACAGTTCCCGGCCCCAGGCGGTTATTACTGCCATCGCCGCCGAAATCGACAAGCTGGTCGAGGCCTCGGGCGTGGACCGAGCCAAGATAGCAGGACTGGGCGTCGCGGCGCCGGGCCCCATCGACCATGACAATGGAAGAGTGGTGGAGCCGCCGCTCCTTGAAGGCTGGGACAGTGTGCCGCTCCGGGATGCGCTGGCCGAGGCAACGGGCCTGTCCGTGCTCATGGACAAGGACGTCACCAGTGCGGCGGTCGCCGAAACCTGGGCCGGCGGCGCCAGCGGCGCTGGCAGCTTTGTTTTCATGTACATGGGCACCGGCATCGGCTGCGGCATCGTCCTCAACGACGAGGTTGTCCGCGGCACATCGGGCAATGCCGGCGAGATCGGCCACATCATCGTTGATCCGGATGGAGCTCCCTGCGACTGCGGGCTGCGCGGCTGCGTCAAGTCCACCTGCATTCCGCAGGTCTTGGTCGCGCAGGCCCAGGCGGCGGGCATCCTGGATGAGCCCGGCACCGCCACCAGCGGCTCTGCCGTCCAGGAACGGTTCGCCATGCTCTGCGAGGCCGCGGACGGCGGCAACAGCCAAGCGGCTGCCATTATCGACAAATCAGCCGAACTCGTGGCCCGGGCGGCGTCAGCAGTGGCCAACACCCTGGACGTGGACCGGGTGGTGTTCGGCGGTCCCTTCTGGCCGCTGCTGTCCGGACGCTACCTGGAAAAGGTCCCCGGCCTGATCCAGCAAAGCAGCGACACCGGCAACATCCACGCCGTCGAAGTGGTGGGCACAGGCGTGGGGGAGGACGTGGGGGCTGTGGGTGCTGCCTGCCTGGTCCTTGAGCACACCCTTGCGCCCCGGGCCCAGCGGCTGCTCCTCGAGGGCTAGGCCTGCCTGAGGGCTGGTCCTGCCAAGGAATAAGGCTTCAGTCGATGTCCTCGACAACCGTCCCGTAGGGAATCGTGTCGTCGAGGTGTGCCTGGTGTCCCCGCGGAACAAAGAGCACCCGGACGCCATGAAGCTGGTCGGCTGCCGACTGGAGAAGGACAGGACGGACCATGTCAACGAAGCTCGGGTCCTTGCCAACGAGATATTCCTCGTAGCTGGCTGGTAGCTGGATCATGGCATCAGAATAGCCTTGTTCATGCGCCAAAGGGAGGTGCCCGGAGCGTTCATCCCCTCCGGGCACCCTTTCCGTTATTGGACGCTTGCACTGACTAGTAGCCGGGCTGAACCGTTGGCTTGTCGCTGGTATCCGGGCTGCTGGCAGGCGCAGACGTTTCAGTGGCAACCTCAGCTTTGTCCGTCTTGGCATAGACGTTCTTGCTGACCTGGTAGGCATGCTGGTCGAGCTTGAGCGCCTCCTGGTTGATTTCCTTCAGCTTGGCGTCGGTGAGCTGTTCGATCTTGGCGAGCTCCAGCGTCTCCTGGTTATCGCCGCCCACCGCGGTCACCTTCACCAAACCCGTTCCGGCCGAGTAGAACTTCCGCTGGTGGCCCACCGCGGGCTCCAGCGGGTTGCGTTCGTCAATCACCAGCACATCGTCATAGCAGCCGGTGGCGACGCACACATGCTCGTTCTGCTTGAAGACCTGCCCGCAGTCCAGGAAGTCGACGCTCGCCGCGTGGGCCTGGACATAACTGGGTGTGTTTGTCTGGGGGTCCGCCTGCATGGCGATGCCGGCCTGGGCCTCGTCCAGACTATGGATGAAGGTGGCGGGGGCCCCCGTGAACTTTCCGCCCTCGTATTCCTCCGGGTATTCACCGAACAGCCAGACGGTGCCGCTGTTGGTCTGGGCGAAGAATGCCAGTTCGGATTCCACGAGCTCATCGCCCGCGTAGTCCCGGTCCCACATGACCTGGGTCTTCACGCCGTCGATGACCTTGGTCAGTCCGGTTATTGAGTGCACCACGGTCCGTTTGATGTCTCCCTCGGCACTCTTGACGTCGCCGGTGGTGGTGTACTGCATGCCCGGCTTCAGTGGAAACCATTTATTGTCCACATTGGGGGAAGACTGGAATTGGGATACGTCGAAGTTGATCGCGGAACCCGGGCCGCAGAGCTCATCCGCGCCGGCTGTTCCCGTCGTGCCGGGGGAGGCGGCCGCAGAGCCGGTTGAAGTGGCCGGGGCCGACGTCGCTGTCGGTGCGGCGGAACCGGTGGTTGCCTGCGGGGCGGTATTTTGTTGCGGGGCGCATGATGTAACGGTGGTCAGCGCCAGAAGGAGCACAAGGGCGGAGCCCGGCCCGGACGGTGATTTGTGAAGCGCTGATTTGTGAAGCGGAGGTTTGTGAAGCTGGGACATCTCGGTGGCCTTTCGCCGTGGGGATTTCTGGCTTCCAGCAACTCCACTGGGCCGTCAATGCCGTGCCCGGCCCGCAGCAGAACGCTGGCGAACCGCGCCCTGCCAGCGGGCGAATCCCGGGAGGGAGCGACGCAGGCCAAGCGACGGGCGCGGATTATGTTCTCTCGGGACGATTCACCGAGCAAGAACCAGAAGAAGCATCCAGCCTCCTCAACCTGAGACCTTGCCGAATCCGATACGACGTGACAAAAGAATGGACTAATTTCTGCGGTTTGAAAAGGGCCACGCCAGGCCAGCTCCCGGCGGCCTATGCCCTCGGAGTCCCTTTCGGCGAAGATAATTCTGAACGGGCGGTCCAATCGGGCGTAAAGCAGCGTCTTAATTCGGCGTCAACTTGAAGGCATCCCGGGACGGCTTCTAGAGTTCTATACAAGTTACCGAGGTAACGTGTCAGCGATCCTCCGCTGCGGCGAGCCGCCTGCCGGCCGCCAAGGAGGGTGTGGGTGCCCCCATGTGGGCCTGACATTTGCTCACGGTGGACTTCTTTACAGGCGTAACAGTCGCGGCTGCGCCCTGCCGAAGTCCTTCCCGTGTTCCCCAAACTCAATTCATTGACCGCATGCTGCCAGGGCTTCCCGCCAAGGCAGAGCAGCCTTCAATGGCCCAAAGCCAAGGACGCAAATGTCACCACCAAGCCTTATAGACACACACCCAAATCTCTCCGACACCGCACCGGTGGCGCTCTCCTATGAGCTGTTTCCGCCGCGTTCGCCTGCTGCCGCCGAGACCCTGTGGACCACCATCCGGGAATTGGAAGCCACCGACCCCGACTACGTGTCGGTCACGTACGGTGCCAGCGGCTCCAACCGGGACACCGCCGTCGAACTCATCAACCGCCTGGTGCTGGAGACGACTCTCCGCCCGCTTGCCCACCTGACGTGTGTTGGCAACACGCCGACGGAGCTCGCGGAAATCATCGGTGAACTGCTCGACGCCGGCGTCCGCGGCATCCTCGCCCTCCGCGGCGACCTGCCCAAGGACAGCGGCGAACCGGTCAGCGGATCGCTGCGCTACGCCCAGGATCTTATTGAGCTCATCCGCCGGGTGGAGCAGCGGCGCTCGGCCCTGCTGTGCGCCGGAAAGGTTGCCGTTGGTGTGGCGGCCTACCCGACGCGGCACCCGGAATCGCCCAGCGAGGCGCACGACGTTGAGGTGCTGCTCGCCAAGCAGCGCTCAGGTGCCGACTTCGCGATCACCCAGGTGTTCTTCCACACGGACCAGTATGCGGACCTCCTGGCCAGGGCTCGCAGGGCGGGCGTCACCATCCCGATCATCCCCGGCGTCATGCCGCTCACCAGCCTGCGGAGGCTCAGGCGCCTCGGCGAGCTGACCGGCGTCGAACCCGCACCGGAGCTCATCGAGCGGCTGGCGGCGGCGGATACCGACGCCGAACGGCTCCATATCGGCGTCAGCGCAACGGTGGACCTGGCCAACGCGGCCCTGGACGCGGGAGCGCCCGGACTCCACATTTACACGTTCAACGAGCACCAGAGCGCCCTGGAGGTGCTGGACAAGCTGTCGCTGGCCCGGCCGGCCCGCTCGTCCAGCCGCCTGACCGCGCTCGCCCGGCGCCAGCTCGCCAGCTGACCGCTTTCCTCCCCGAGACATTCACAGCTTTCCCAACGATTCAAGGAAATTCACATGACTGAACAGACTTCCGTGCAGAGCACGCCCTTCCCGTCCGCGTCCATCCTCGGCTACCCGCGCATCGGCCGCCGCCGCGAACTGAAGAAGGCCGTGGAAGCGTACTGGGCCGGCAAGATTGATGCCTCTGCCCTCGACGCCGCCGCCAAGGAAATCCAGCTGGGCACCGCCAAGCGCCTGCAGGGCCTGGGCCTCACCGAGGCCGCTGCGGTTCCGGGCACGTTCTCCTTCTACGACCAGGTGCTCGACGCCGCCGCCCACGTCGGTGCCGTTCCGGCCCGCTTCGGCAACCTCCTCAACGCTGAGGGACAGCTGGACATCGACGGGTACTTCACTCTGGCCCGCGGCAACAAGGAACAGCAGCCGCTGGAAATGACCAAGTGGTTTGACACCAACTACCACTACCTCGTGCCGGAAATCGGCCCGGAGACCAACTTCGCGCTCACGTCCAACCGCATTGTTGAAGAGTTCGAATACGCCCTCGCCAACGGCGTGGAGACCCGCCCGTACATCGTCGGCCCGGTCACCTTCCTGCTGCTGAGCAAGGCTTCCGACGACGCCCCCGCGGGCTTCAGCCCGCTGTCCCGGCTCGAGGACGTCCTGCCGGTCTACACCGCGCTGCTCGAGAAGCTGGCAGCTGCCGGCGCCAGCTGGGTCCAGCTGGACGAGCCTGCCCTGGTTGTGGATCAGGACACCCCGGAACAGGAAATCCAGGCAGCCGTTGCCCGCGCCTACGAGGTCCTCACCGCTTCAGCCAGCCGCCCGCAGCTGTTCGTCTCCACGCCGTACGGCGCACTGAACGGCCAGCTCGGCTCCCTCGCCGCCACCAACATCGACGCCCTGCACATCGACGTCTTCAAGGGCGAGGTTCCCTCCGCTGCAGCACTGGCTGCGCTGGGCACCAAGACCCTCGTCGCCGGCGTCGTGGACGGCCACAACATCTGGCGCAACGACCTGCAGGCTTCGGCCAACAAGATCGCCGAGCTGCAGAAGAGCGTCGCCAGGCTGGCCATCAGCACCTCCACCTCGACCCAGCACGTACCGCACGACGTCGAGGAAGAGGTCCAGCTGTCCGAGCAGCTGCGCAGCTGGCTGGCTTTCGCCGACCAGAAGGCCGTTGAGGTTGTTACCCTCGCCGGCCTGCTGACCGACGCCGCCGCAGTTCAGCCGGCCATCGACGAGGCCACCCGCGTCATCGCCTCCCGCGCCGAAGCCGAGGGTGTCCGCCGTGCCGACGTCCGGGCCCGGACCGAGGCCCTGACCCCGGCCGACTTCAACCGCTCCGAATACTCGGTCCGCGAAGCCGCCCAGGAAGCAGCACTGCACCTGCCGCCGCTGCCCACCACCACCATCGGCTCCTTCCCGCAGACCTCGGAAATCCGGTCGGCCCGCGCCCGCAACAACAAGGGCGACCTGACCAACGAGCAGTACGAGCAGCTCATGAAGGACGAGATCAAGCGCGTCGTCGACCTGCAGGAAGAGCTCGGCTACGACGTCCTGGTGCACGGCGAGCCCGAGCGCAATGACATGGTCCAGTACTTCGCCGAGAACCTGGAAGGCTTCGACGTCACGGTCCACGGCTGGGTTCAGTCCTATGGCTCCCGCTGCACCCGTCCGTCCATCCTCTGGGGCGATGTCACCCGCAGCGCCCCCATCACCGTGAAGTGGGCCGAGTACGCCCAGTCGCTGACCAACAAGCCCATGAAGGGCATGCTGACCGGTCCGGTCACCATCCTCGCGTGGTCCTTCGTCCGCGATGACCAGCCGCTGGGCGAAACCGCCAACCAGGTGGGCCTGGCGCTGCGCGACGAGATCGCCGACCTCGAAGCTGCCGGCATCAAGATCATCCAGGTTGACGAGCCCGCCCTGCGCGAACTGCTCCCGCTGCGCAAGGCCGACCAGCCCGCTTACCTGGACTGGTCCGTCAACTCCTTCCGCCTGGCCACCGCCGGTGCAGCTGACGCCACGCAGATCCACACCCACCTGTGCTACTCCGAGTTCGGCGTGATCATCGACGCGATCGACGGCCTGGACGCCGACGTGACTTCGATCGAAGCCGCCCGCTCCCGCATGGAGGTTGTCCACGACCTCGAGTCCCACGGCTTCGGCCGCGGCGTCGGACCCGGCGTTTACGACATCCACTCGCCGCGCGTCCCGGGCGAGCAGGAAGTCACCGAACTGCTGAGCACCGCCGTGAAGCACGTTCCGTCCCGCCAGCTCTGGGTCAACCCGGACTGTGGCCTGAAGACCCGCGGCTACGCCGAGACCGAAGCGTCCCTGCGCAACCTGGTCACGGCCACCAAGACGGTCCGCGCCGAACTGCTCGAGGGCGCCAAGTAGCAAAAAGCACCACGAATAGGCGGCCGGTCACCTCAGGTGACCGGCCGCCGTCGTTCTTTAAGTTCAGGATTCCCAGACGATCTCGTCGTCGACGACGCCGTCCTCGTCAGCGGAGGCCACCAGGACCTCGTCCGTGAAGTGCTCGCCCAGGGTGAAGTCCAGAACAAAGTAGCGTTCGGGCTGGCCGGGGTAGATTCCCACATGGCCGAGTTTCAGGGCCTTGAGGAACACCGCATTGGTGAGCTGGCTCTTGTCCTTCACGCCGAAGATTTTCTGCAGGTGCTCGTCCTTGATGGCGTTGCAGTGGAAGCGGAGGTATTCCTGCGGGCTGGTGCCCTCCTGCTCGAGCTCCTCGGCAATCATTTCCCTGACTTCGTCCACGAGCTCGGGAAGGTACCGGAGGCGGTAGTCCACCTTATGCATGGCCGCTTCGTCGAAGTGGTCATGGGCGTTGATGTTCAGGTCAAGCTCAAGGCGCTGTCCGGCCAGCTCGTGCTCCGCGGCAACGTTATGGTCCCTGCCGTGGTTCAGCTCGATTACTCCGAAGTGCTGGCTCGCTACCTTGGTGGTCATATCTTCAACATAGACCCGAAAAGCAGAGCATTCCAGCATCGGGGGTCATTTAACTGACTGCCCCAGGCCGCCCATCGTTTCCGCCAGCAGGTCCACGAACAGCTGCACCCGGGCCGTCTTCTTGTCATTGATGAGCAGTGCGAAGACGTTGCGGGCCAGCCGGATCTCCGGGACGTCGAGCACCACGACGCCGGCCGGCCGGTGGAGCAGCGCAAGTTCCGGCACCAGTGCTGCCCCCAGTCCGGCGGCGGCCATTTCCAGGCTGGCATGGAAGTCGTCGCTGTAGGCCACCACGCGGGGGTGGAGGTTGCAGCCCGCGAAAAGCCGCTCGATGACGGTGGCATCGCTCGTGCCGGGATGGTGCATGATCCACGGCATGTCCGAAAGATGGTCCGCCGCCACCTTCGCTTCGGTGCGGAAGCCCCACCCGGCGGGCAGGACCACGCGGAAGTTGTCGTCGCCGATCCACTGCCGGTTGATAGTGTGCGGCCAGGCGAGCCCGGACTGCCCCACCTGGTACACGAGCGCCACATCGGTGTCGCCGCCGGTGCGCAGCCCCTGGATGGTCTGGGCCGGTTCCGCCACAGAAACTTTCAGGTCGATGCCCAGTCCCTTCCATGCCGGACTGCGCAGGATCCGCGGCAGGACATAGGTGGCCAGGCTCGGGAAGATACCCAGCCGGAGCTCCTGGGTGGTGGTGTCCTGCGTCTTGGATGCGGCAGCCATCAGCGCCTCGATGTCGGTGAGGACTTTAGCCGCGTGGCGCGCCATCACCATCGCCGCATCGGTGGGGACCACGCTCCGGGCGGAGCGCTGGAACAGGCGGACGCCGGTATCCCGCTCCAGGGCAGACATCTGCTGGGACACCGCTGAGGCCGTGTAGCCAAGCCGCGTCGCCGCCGCCGCGAAGGAACCCAGCCGCGTCACCTCAAGGAGCGTCCTCAAATGCACGGGGTTGACCACCAGCCAACCTTACTCCGGGTGCTCTGGTACGGGAAAAGACTCCGCACCCATCCGGCCCGCCTGACTGCTCCGAATAGCCGTTGACTACCCAAATCAGCGGCACCTGTTCAGCGGAGGAGCGAAGATTGTCACCGAGCCCAGCACGGAGTGGAGACGAAAGGCGGCACGTCGCCGTCGTCGGAAGCGGGGTGGCGGGCCTGACGGCCGCGCATATCCTCAGCCGCCGGGACCACGTGACCCTTTTCGAGGCGGATTCCCGGCCTGGCGGGCATGCCCACACGCACGACGTACGGCAGGAGTCGGGGGGCCTCGCCGTGGACACCGGCTTCATTGTCCATAACAACCGCACCTACCCGAACCTCATCCGGCTGTTCGACGAACTGGGCGTGGAGACGCAGGATTCGGACATGACCATGAGCGTCCGGTGCGACGGCTGTGGCCTGGAGTACGCCGGCGCCAAGGGCGCCTCGGGCGTCTTTGCCAGGCCCGCCAACCTCGCCCGGCCCCGGTTCCTGCTGATGCTCGCCGAGATCCTGCGGTTCTGGCGCAAGGCACGGGCGTTGCTGGCCAGCTCCGCGGACGGCGGGGGACCGGAGGAAACGTTGGGCGAGTTCCTTGACCGCGAACGCTTCAGCGATTACTTCACCTCGCACTTCATGGCGCCGGTGGTCAGCGCGGTCTGGTCCTGCGACCCCACCACCGCCCTGGCCTATCCCGCCCGTTACCTCTTCACCTTCCTTGAACACCACGGCATGCTCGGCATCAAGGGCTCGCCGCAGTGGAAGACCGTGAAGGGCGGATCCCGCCGCTATGTGGATCGTGTGGTCGAAGGTCTCCAGGATGTCCGCCTCTCCAGCCCTGTCCTCGCCGTGCGCCGGATCCCAACAGGAGTGGCGATTACGACGGCGGCCGGAACCGAACACTTCGACGCCGCTGTTATTGCCGCCCACCCCCGCGAGGCACTCGCCATGATGGCTGAACCGACCCCCGCAGAGGTCCAGGTTCTGGGGAACTTCCCGTATTCCGTCAACCGCATCAAGTTCCACCGCGACCCGGCAGTGCTGCCGCGCAGCCGCGCCGCCCGCGCGTCCTGGAACTACCGGCTGCCGTCCTGCGCCGCGCGCCCCGGACACGTGCTGGTCAGCTACGACCTGACCCGGCTGCAGCGGCTCAACCCCGACGACGGCGGCAGCTACATCGTGAGCCTCGGCGAATCGGAACTGATCGAGGCGGACGCAGTGCTGCAGGACCTCGTGTACGAGCACCCCCAGTACACGCCCGAATCAGTGGCCGGCCAGGAACGCCTTCGGGAGCTGGACGACCACCGGCTGGCCTTCGCTGGCGCCTACCACGGATGGGGTTTCCACGAGGACGGCGCCGCCTCCGGTGTGAAGGCGGCCGCGCAGCTGGGCCGCGAGTGGGAGGATCCCTTCGCTGGAGTGCCGGTGCCCGCTGAATCCGATGCCGGGCATGCCGCGGAGCTCGTGCCATGACCGCGGCCATATACCGGACCAGCATCCGCCATGTGCGGCAGGATCCACTGAAGAACGCCTTCGCCTACCGCAGCTACAGCTGGTACGTCGACCTCGATGACCTCCCACGACTGCCTTGGTGGCTGCGGCCCCTCGCCGGATTCCATGCGAAGGACCATCTGGGGGATCCCGCGGCGAGCCTCCGCGAGAACGTGGACCGCTTCCTCGCCGTGAACGGCGAAGATCACGACGGCGGCACCGTCACCATGCTGGCCAGCGCCAGGGTGCTGGGCCACGTCTTCAACCCGATCAGCATCTTCTGGTGCCACGGCGCCGACGGCGCGCTGCGTGCTGTCATCGCCGAGGTCCACAACACCTACGGGGAACGGCACTGTTACCTCCTGCACCCGGACGGCGCCGGCCGCGCCCGCACTGACAAGGAATTTTTCGTCTCTCCGTTCAACGGGGTGGACGGCAGCTACCGGATGAGCCTGCCGGAACCCGCGGGCAAACTCGCGGTGGCTGTAGTGCTGGAGCGCACCGGACGGAAGCCGTTCACCGCCACGATGACCGGCGAGCGGCGGCCCGCCACCGCCCGCAGCATCCTGGCCGCGGCGGCTGCGGTTCCGCTCGCGCCGCTCCGCGTCGTCCTGCAGATCCGCTGGCAGGGAATCAGACTCTGGGCCCGCGGCTTGCCCGTTACCAACCGTCCCGACCACCGAGCACAGGAGGCCGTCTCATGACTCTCACAGATCCGTCATACACTGACCCCTCATACACTGATCCCTCGTACACCGACCCCTCATACAGGGTCCCTTCACACCAGGGAAACATGCCCGTCGAAGCTTTCCGGGTGCCGCGGGCGCCGGCGGCCATCGATGCGGAGGTGTGGCCCGGCGTCGCCCGTCCGCCCGCTGGGCTCAAGGCGAAGGTGGCCGGGCGGGCTGCCGATGCGCTGTTCCGGGCGGCGGTCCGCCGCCTGCCGCTGCGGGTGGAATACCCCGACGGGACGGTGCTGGGCACCGGCGGTGCAGACGCGCCGGTTTTGACCATGGTGCGTCAGGAGCACTTCGCGGTCCGGATCGGCGACAACGGGCTGATCGGGCTGGGGGAGTCCTTCATGGCGGGGGACTGGGAAGCGTCAGATCTCGCCGGCGTCCTCGAGGTCTTTGCCTCCTCGGTGGACACGCTCATCCCCGTGCAGCTGCAGAAACTCCGGAGCCTGTACCTGCCAAGGGCGCCCCGGCAGGAGCGGAACACCGAGCAGAACACCCGCGGCAACATCTCGCGGCACTACGACCTTTCCAACGAGCTGTTCGCCAACTTCCTGGACGGCACCATGAGCTACTCCGCGGCGCTGTTCCCGGCCTCGGCCGGCCAGCTGGCAGAGGTGGGCTGGGATGCCTTTGCCGGTGCGCAGCAGGCCAAGATCGACAGGCTGCTGGACAAGGCCGGCGTGGGCGAGGGCACGCGGCTGCTTGAAATCGGCACCGGCTGGGGCGAGCTGGCACTGCGGGCCGCTGCCCGGGGTGCCACCGTGTACACGGTCACCCTTTCCAGCGAGCAGCAGGCGCTGGCGCAGCAGCGGATCGGGGAGGCCGGCTTCTCCGGGCAGGTCACCGTGGGACTGCAGGACTACCGCGCCGTGGAAGGCGAGTACGACGCCGTCGTTTCCGTCGAGATGATCGAAGCGGTGGGGTACGAATACTGGCCCGTCTACTTCCAGACCATCGACCGGTTGCTGGCACCCGGCGGCAGGGTGGCCATCCAGGCCATCACGATGCCGCACGGGCGGATGCTTGCCACCCGCAACGCCTACACCTGGGTGCACAAGTACATCTTCCCGGGCGGGTTCCTGCCGTCCGTGCGGGCGATCGAGAGCATCACGGAGCAGCACACCACGCTCAGGGTGCGTGAGCGCCGG
This sequence comes from Arthrobacter sp. BGA-UO-ETr-C19, assembly GCF_059568005.1. Lineage (NCBI taxonomy): Bacteria > Bacillati > Actinomycetota > Actinomycetes > Micrococcales > Micrococcaceae > Arthrobacter > Arthrobacter sp. BGA-UO-ETr-C19. The sequence goes on along the minus strand of NZ_JCAQPC010000022.1, from coordinate 179,405 downwards.
GGGATGGGGGATCACTATGCCGCCACCTTGCGGCTGTGGGAGGAGCGGTTCCTGCAGCGTGGGCAGGAAGTGCGCGCGCTCGGATTCGATGAGGTCTTTCAGCGGATGTGGCTGTTCTACCTCTGCTACTCCCGGGCCGGCTTCCAGTCCGGATACCTGGACGTGCAGCAGATCGTCCTGGACCGCCGGGAGGCGCAGCTGTAGCCCGCCGAGGGCGCAGCTCCAGTCCGCAGGGAGGTGCGGTTCCGGTTCGGCGTTTGCTTAGTCACAGTGGGGGTCCCGAAGCATGCTTCGGGACCCCCACTGCTGTGTTCCGGGCCACTCAAAAGGTGCCGTCCGGAGTGCAGCGACACGCCGTCTTCGGGACGACACGCTGGCGTTTAAATGTGTCTAACTATTCCACAGGGTGTGGATTCCGTCCGCCAAAAAGCCGGAAATCCGGACATTTTGAGGGGCCCGGCCTGTGGATTAAAAGTGCATTAAATGACATACTTGTAATACATCATCTTGGGGTCCCATCCGGGGCCGCGCACTACATGTAGTATCGACATACAGATTGAGCGGGAGACCGGGGCAGCCAGTACTGGACGGTAAGGTCCGGGCAGAGTCCACCGCTACGATGCCAGAGATTTAAAGACAGAGACACCAGCAAGGTCTCAGAAGAGTGCAGCAGCAGTGACTTCAACAAAGGGGACAGGAACCATGACCGTTACGGTTTACACCAAGCCGGCCTGCGTACAGTGCAACGCTACCTACCGTGCGCTGGACAAGAAGGGCATCGCCTACCAGAGCGTGGACATCTCCCAGGACGCGGACGCCCTTGAGCGCCTGAAGTCGCTCGGCTACATGCAGGCGCCGGTCGTCGTCACGGACCAGGACCACTGGTCCGGCTTCCGCCCGGACAAGATCGAAGAGCTGGCGCTCAGCGCGTCCGCTTCTGTGGCCTAAGGCTGCGCCCACGCCGTTTCCGGCAGAGATTTCCCAAGCAGATGAGGTGACTCGCATGGCCGCGCCGGCACTTGCCGATGCGCCGGCCGCAGCCGGTGCTGCGGACACGACGCCCGTCAGTCAGACCCTGCCCGTGAAGCAGACCCACAGCCGCCTCATCTACTTTTCCTCGGCCTCCGAGAACACCAGGCGCTTCATCGTCAAGCTTGGTGCGGACGCCGCCAGGATCCCCCTGCATGCGAAGGATGAACCCCTCGTTGCCTGTGAGCCGTTTGTGCTCGTGGTCCCCACCTACGGCGGGACAGGCGGCGAGGGTTCAGTGCCGAAGCAGGTGATCAGGTTCCTGAACAACCCGGATAACCGGCGCCTGCTCCGCGGCGTCATCGGCGCCGGAAACACTAATTTCGGGGACAACTACTGCATGGCAGGCGACATCATCGCCGCCAAGTGCAAGATCCCCCACCTATACAGGTTCGAACTCATGGGTACGCCGGAAGACGTCTCCCGTGTACAAGAAGGATTGGAAGAGTTTTGGACACGACTGTCGCAGACACAGAAGTAACCAGGCCCGAAGGAAAGGACGCGTCCATGGACACGGCCGTTGAAAAGCAGGAGAAACCGGCGCTCCCCGCTGCCTATAAGGGCCTGGGCTACCACGAGCTGAACGCGATGCTGAACCTGTACGGTCCGAACGGCGAGATCCAGTTCGAGGCTGACCGCGAGGCTGCCCACCAGTACTTCCTGCAGCACGTGAACAACAACACGGTCTTCTTCCATGACCTCGAGGAGAAGCTCGACTACCTGGTGAAGAACCAGTACTACGAGCGCGAAACCCTCGACCAGTACACGATGAACTTCATCCGTGACCTGTTCAACCGCGCCTACAAGAAGAAGTTCCGCTTCGAGACCTTCCTGGGCGCCTTCAAGTTCTACACGTCCTACACGCTGAAGACGTTCGACGGCAAGCGTTTCCTGGAGCGCTACGAGGACCGCGTGTGCATGGTCGCCCTGCACCTGGCCCGCGGCAACGAGCAGCTGGCCCTGCAGATGGTGGACGAGATCATCGAGGGCCGATTCCAGCCGGCCACCCCGACGTTCCTGAATGCCGGCAAGAAGCAGCGCGGCGAGCTGGTCTCCTGCTTCCTGCTCCGCATCGAGGACAACATGGAGTCGATCGGCCGCTCCATCAACTCCGCGCTGCAGCTGTCCAAGCGCGGCGGCGGTGTGGCGTTCGCGCTGACCAACATCCGCGAAGTCGGTGCTCCGATCAAGCAGATCGAGAACCAGTCCTCCGGCGTCATCCCCGTGATGAAGCTCCTCGAAGACAGCTTCTCCTACGCCAACCAGCTGGGTGCCCGCCAGGGCGCCGGTGCCGTGTACCTGCACGCCCACCACCCGGACATCTACCGGTTCCTGGACACGAAGCGCGAGAACGCGGACGAGAAGATCCGCATCAAGACCCTCTCGCTCGGTGTCGTCATCCCGGACATCACCTTCGAGCTGGCCAAGAAGGACGAGGACATGTACCTGTTCTCGCCGTACGACGTCGAACGCGTCTACGGGATGCCGTTCTCCGACGTCTCGGTCACCGAGAAGTACTACGAGATGGTGGACGATTCCCGGATCAAGAAGACCAAGATCAAGGCGCGAGAGTTCTTCCAGACCCTCGCCGAGATCCAGTTCGAGTCCGGCTACCCGTACATCATGTTCGAGGACACCGTTAACCGGGAAAACCCGATCGACGGCAAGATCATCATGTCCAACCTCTGCTCGGAGATCCTCCAGGTCTCGCAGCCCACGACGTACCACGATGACCTGTCCTACGACGAGACCGGCAAGGACATCTCCTGCAACCTGGGCTCGCTGAACATCGCGAAGACCATGGATTCGCCGGACTTCGGCCTGACCATCGAGACGGCGATCCGCTCGCTCTCGGCTGTCTCGGACATGTCCAACATCACCTCGGTGCCGTCCATCGCCCGCGGCAACGACCAGTCGCACGCCATCGGCCTGGGCCAGATGAACCTGCACGGCTACCTGGCGCGTGAGCGGGTCCATTACGGCTCCGAAGAGGGCCTGGACTTCACCAACATCTACTTCTACTCCGTGGTGTTCCACGCGGTCCGCGCGTCGAACCTGCTCTCCATCGAGACCGGCCAGACGTTCGGCGGCTTCGAGAAGTCCAAGTACGCCTCCGGCGAGTTCTTCGACAAGTACACGGAGCAGGAATGGGTGCCCCAGACCGAGAAGGTCAGGGAGCTCTTCAAGAACGTGCACATCCCCACGCAGGATGACTGGCGCGAGCTGAAGGCCTCCGTCATGGAGCACGGTATCTACAACCAGAACCTGCAGGCCGTTCCGCCGACCGGCTCGATCTCCTACATCAACAACTCCACCTCCTCGATCCACCCGGTGGCGTCCAAGATTGAGATCCGCAAGGAAGGCAAGATCGGCCGCGTCTACTACCCGGCGCCGTACCTGACGAACGACAACCTGGAGTACTACCAGGACGCGTACGAGATCGGCTACGAGAAGATCATCGACACCTACGCCGCCGCCACCCAGCACGTGGACCAGGGCCTGTCGCTGACGCTGTTCTTCAAGGACACCGCCACCACCCGCGACATCAACAAGGCGCAGATCTACGCCTGGCGCAAGGGCATCAAGACCATCTACTACATCCGTCTCCGCCAGCTCGCGCTGGAAGGGACTGAAGTCGAGGGCTGCGTCTCCTGCATGCTGTAACCCGCTGGTCGAGCCTGTCGAGACTGAGGGACGCGTACGACGGCGGGTGCCCGCCCGCCGTCGTACGCTTTAAGTAAGAACCCACCCAACTTTTTAGGGGATGACATGACCGAAAAGGTCAAGCTGCTGACGCACGTCGAAGCAATCAACTGGAACCGTATCCAGGACGACAAGGACGTAGAGGTCTGGAACCGCCTCGTCAACAACTTCTGGCTGCCGGAGAAGGTGCCGCTGTCCAACGACGTCCAGTCGTGGAACACCCTCACCCCGGCAGAACAGCAGCTGACCATGCGCGTGTTCACCGGCCTGACCCTGCTGGACACCATCCAGGGAACCGTCGGCGCCGTCAGCCTCATCCCGGACGCGCTCACCCCGCACGAAGAGGCCGTGTACACCAACATCGCCTTCATGGAGGCCGTGCACGCCAAGAGCTACTCCTCGATCTTCTCCACCCTGTGCTCCACCAAGGAGATCGACGACGCCTTCCGCTGGTCCACCGAGAACGAGAACCTTCAGAAGAAGGCCCAGATCGTCATGGACTACTACCAGGGCGACGATCCCCTCAAGCGCAAGGTGGCCTCCACGCTGCTGGAGAGCTTCCTGTTCTACTCCGGCTTCTACCTGCCGATGTACTGGTCCTCGCGCGCCAAGCTGACGAACACGGCTGACCTGATCCGCCTGATCATCCGCGACGAGGCCGTGCACGGCTACTACATCGGCTACAAGTTCCAGAAGGGCCTGGAGAAGGTTTCGGAGGCGCGCCGGCAGGAGATCAAGGATTACACGTTCGAACTGCTCTTCGAGCTGTACGAGAACGAGGTCCAGTACACGCACGACCTCTACGACGGCGTGGGCCTGGCCGAGGACGTCAAGAAGTTCCTGCACTACAACGCCAACAAGGCCCTGATGAACCTGGGCTACGAGGCCATGTTCCCGGCCTCCGTCACGGACGTGAACCCGGCGATCCTCTCGGCCCTGTCGCCGAACGCCGACGAGAACCACGACTTCTTCTCGGGTTCGGGCTCGTCCTACGTGATCGGCAAGGCCGTCAACACCGAGGATGAGGACTGGGACTTCTAGGTCTTCTTCTCTCTTCTTGTCTCAGGTCAGCCCTCCCGCGCATGAACGTGGGAGGGCTGACCTGTCCTGTCCCGTGCGCTCCCTTGGCTACCAGGTGAGCTTCTGGGCCTTGACCACATAGTGGCCGTCGCTCCCGGTGAAGGTGACGAGGTACCCGCGCTTGGCGCCGTTGACCATCATCTGGCAATCGGTGTGGGTGCCTACCTTGGTATCGGGGAAGTTCTTGCACTCCACACCTCCGATCTTGACGCCGGCGTTCTTGGGGTGGGCCCGTGCCATGATCCGGGCCGCCATGATCTTGCCGCTGGTCGCTGCCGTGAATTTCTGGGCTGCCGGTGTGGCGGCGGGAGCCGCGGTCACGGTAACGGTTGGTCCCGGCGAGGGAGCTGACGCGCCACAGCCGGCCACCGCCAAGGCTCCAAGTAGGGCCGCTGCCGACAAAGTAGTCCGCCTGATGTTCATCGCCATCCTTTCGATCCGAAGTGACGCATGCGCCGGCCTGGGACAGGCGGCGTTCGCAGAAAAGCCGTGGATCCGTGCCGCCGTCCTGACGCCGATTGCAGTCCGGGCGAGCTCCGGGGCTATCCGCTAACCACTCCTGTCCGTGCAGTCCAGACCAGCCGGCCGCCGCGGAAATCCGACTCCCGGCCGCCAGGAACAGCGAACTCGTCGGTGACTGGATAACCGAGCCGGCCTTTCTCCCCGCCCAGTGATGCCCACTTGGTCCGGATCGCGCCGTGGACCTCATGCGCACCGGTCTTCGGCGACCAGTAGACCGAGGCCCCGCCCGACCGCGAGAAGTGGCTGTACCGGCCCTCCCCGTCCGAAGCGGCCAGCTCGTCCGTCAGCGGATATCCGAGCAGGCCTTTCTCCCAGCCCAGCGCCGCCCACTTTGCCCGGATCGCCCCGTGGACCTCATGCGCGCCGGTCTTGGGCGACCAGTAGATTGAGGCCCCGCCCGAACCGGAGAAGTGGGTGTACCGGCCGACCTGATCCGGCGTGATCTTCTCGTCGGTGGTTGGGTAGCCGAGCGGGCCTTTCTCCGAGCCCAGTGCTGCCCATTTGGCCCGGATCGCCCCGTGGACCTCATGCGCGCCGGTCTTGGGCGACCAGTAGATTGAGGCTCCGCCCGAACCGGAGAAGTCGCTGTGCTGCCCCAGCCCGTCCGCGGTTGCCGCCACGTCGGCGGTCGGGTAGCCGAGCACGCCCTTCTCCCAGCCCAGCGACGCCCACTTGGCCCGGACCTCACCGTGCACCTCATGCGCGCCGGTCTTGGGCGACCAGTAGATTGAGGCTCCGCCCGACCCGGAGAAGTGGCTGTACCGGCCCACCCCGTCCGGCGTTACCCTCACGTCGGTGGTCGGGAAGCCGAGCATGCCCGCGGCGCCGCCCGCGGCCTTGTAGCTGGTGTAGACCGCGGCATGGACCTCATGGGCACCTGTTGCCGGCGACCAGCAGATCACCCCTGTGACAAAATCCTGGCACTTTCCATCCGCAACGGCGTACTGTCCGGTGAGCGCCCGCCCGAGGGAGGACGCGGGGCGGCCGGCGCCGATCTGTTGTGCCTTGACTGCGATCGGGTCGTCGGTGCCGCTGCCGGTGAGCATGACCTTCAGCTCGCCCTGGCCGTCATCCGTGGTGATCAGGTAGAACGTGTCCGGCGTGCCGGCCTGCCCCAGCGCCGCCGGCGTGAAGGTCACGCTCTGGAAGGCGGACTCACCCGGCGGGATGGTGAGGCCCTCGGAGATGGGCGTGGTGGTCGAGAAGACACCCTGCGGCGCCTTCGCCTTGGTGATCGTCATCGGGATATTGCCCGTGTTGTCTATGGTGAAGTCCGCCGTGGCCGATGTTCCCACCGGGACGTCCCCGAAGTCCAGCGCGGGCGGCATTTCCAGGTGCGCCGCGCCGGACACGGCGGTCGCGGTCAGCGGCACGGTCACGTTACCGCGGTCACTGGCGATGACCAGCGAGCCGGCCACCGGGTCCGCCGTCGTGGGGCTGAAGGTTACAGACACCGGAACCGAGGCGAGGGGCTGGATCTGCTGGCCCGCCACCGGCAGTGTGGCCGCGTCGACGCTCAGCTCCGCGCTGGCCGGCAGGGTAACGCCGGTGATCTCGACGACGGTGGCACCGGTGTTGACGATGTTGACAGTTTGCCGGTTGCTCGCCAGGGTCGGGACGCCGGTGAACTGGAGCGCGGCCGGGGTGGCGCCCAGGCCGTCCCGGGTGCCGACGCCGTGGATGCCCAGGAGCACGGTCTCGCCGTCGTCCGTCTTAACCGTCAGCGTGCCGTCCGCCTGCCCGGGAGCTGTCGGCGAGAAGGTCACCGGAACGGTCAGGCTTTCGCCGCTCTGCAGCGTCCCGGTAAGGCCAGCCGAAGTTCCGATCCCGAACGGCGCCCCTGTTGTGACCGCGCTGACCGTGACTGCCCGGGTGGCGGTGATGGTGACGTTGCCGGTCTGGGTGGCGCCTACTTCGGCCGTGCCCAGGTCGGTGTCCGTCGCGCCCACGGCTGCAGTTGTCGGGGCGCCGAAGCCGTGCACGTGACCGTCTCGGGTGCCGACGTATACCCGGCCGTTGTCAGTGGCTACCGAGGAGAACTTGGCGGCTGTCCCTATCGGGGCGCTGAACACCTGCTGGAGGGACCCCGTGCTGTCCGGGAGGGCGCGGTAGGCCCGCAGTTCCGCAGTGACCCCGGTTCCACCGGTGGAGTAGACCGCCCAGACAAGGGCGGAGGACCCGTCAGTGCCGGAAGAGGTCACCGCTGGCGCGCCCGACGTGTACCCAAACGTGCCTGTTGACGTTCCGACGGACGCGAGCCTGATCCCGCCCGTGCTGTCCGGCACAAGCTTGAACGCGCGCAGAAACCCCCTGTTTTCGACGGTGTAGATATACCCGCCGTCGCCCGTCCCGAGAAACGCGGGCCGTCCCCACACCCCGTTGTAAGGACCGGCCGCGTCCAAGACTGCATCGGTTCCGTCTGGCCCCTGCCCCATGCCGCCCAGATTGTCCCGGTCCAGCAGGTAGACGTGGCCGTCCTTGCCGACCTGGACCAGCAGGTGCGGGTGCTCGGGCGTGCCGAAGCCGTCAGGAATGGCAATCGGGGCTCCGGAACCCAGGTCGGTGTCGTTCTGGTCCAGCTTGAGGTTGTTGGCAGGGCTGAAGAAGTCGGTTGGGCGCAGGTTGCCGTCACTTCCCACCTGGACCCTGACCACCGATTCCGCGAGGGTGCTGGGAGGGAGTTTGCCCGGGCCAGCTTTCGGGGAGATGCCGTTCCCGGTGGCGAACAGGATCTGGCCGGGACCGTCGGATACCAGGCCTCCGCCGGACTGCCAGATCCCGCCCTCGGCATTGGCGTTGCCTGACTCCGTGGCCCACATCGTGGTCTGCCGTCCGCTGGTGGACACCCCGATGACGTAGCCGACGAAGGGGGTGTAGTCGCAGTGGCTGGCGAAGCCCGCGTACACCACCCCGTCCATGAGGAGCAGTCCGGGCCGCTGCATGGCGGTCATTGCGTTGAACGGGCGGGTCGGATCGTTGGTGGGGGCGCCGCTGATGAGGACGGGAAACCCGGCCCGCTCTGCCCCGGTCGCCTGGTCGAGGGAGTGCATGTACCAGTGCGGAAGCTGCGGGGTGGCTCCGTCGTTCGTCTTCGCCAGCAGGAAGACACTGTTTGTTGCCGGGTCGAAGACCGGCGTCGAGGTGATTCCGATGTTGGGCGTGAGGTCACCGCAGCTCACGGTCGACGCCGGCCAGGCCGGCCCGAGGGAACGCTGCCACTTCGTTTCCCCCGTGACACCGTCCAGCCCGTACACAGCGTTGTTCTCCGTCGCGGCAATCACAGTGCCGCCAACCACGAGCGGCTGGGCATAGACCTGCCCGTCCACCGCCGTGGAGAACAGCTTGCCGAAGTTCGACGACGAGACGGCCGACGGCGAGAGCGTGCCCTCGTTGCTATCCCATCCGGTCCGAAGCGTATCGTGGCCAATCGTCCCGACATCCGCGACGGCGACTCCGCTGACGGACAGCCCGGCGAATGCAAGTACTGCTGACAGAAGGGCGCACCAGGTGCGGCGGCGTTGCCGCAACGGGAGCCGGGAGGACAGCTTCGTAGCCGAGGCGCGAGTCAACGCCCCAGTCTTTTGTCGATCGCGCATGTTTGAGACCTGCTTCAGACCGTGGTTGGACTAGGCGCCGTGTCCGATGCAGCTGGGGAATGCATCGGGCCCGGTTGTCCTGACTGAGGTCTCCCCAACCTTCAGCTTCAGGACGATCCCACTGTCTGTGTCGACCCCTAGGAAAAAGTGGGTGTCGACCCGCAAGAAACTCGATTGCCACCCCCCAAATGAGGGGGTTGGGGCATCGCCGAAGACTGCACGAGGCCCGTCGGGGGCCCGAAGGCGCCACGATTTCTGCAGGGGCGTAGCCTCGTGACATGGGAAAGCTGCCACGGCTGGTGTCGATCGCCTCTGTACTGATGATCGCGGCCTGTACAGCCCCGCCCGAATCATCACCAGAGTTGCAGGTTGAATCGGAAAGCCAAGGGCTTCTCCCCAGGGAAGCTGTCACATCTGCACCGTCATCCCCCCGTGCTGGCGACCCGACGCTGCCCTTTCCCTTAGCGGGCTGGCTCGAAAGCGGAAGCAAATTTGCCATTGTCATTGGCGGAAGTTCCAGCTGCCCGGCTTATCCTTCATCGCTGGAGGTCGTGGACAAGCACCGGATGACAATCGGCATTGGCACAAGAGGCGGGCCAATTTGCACAAGCGACTGGGTTGGACGCACCTACGTGATCCGGACACCTGAAGGCATTGACCCGACTGATGAAGTGACCGTCCAGTACGGCGACACGGTGGTTCGGCTTCCGGCTCTGTAAGAACCGGCGTCCCGCAAGCGGAAAGCTGGGCAGCCTTGCCGACCAGGGGACGGACTCCGGCATGGCCTGAACCGTCAATGCGCTCCGGGCACGTTGGCGGCCAGGAAGGCTTTGATCTTGCTGGCCATGGCCGGCGCCTGGGTCCAGTGCAGGTAGTGTCCGCCGGGGATAATGGCGATTTCGTGGTGCCGGACGTTTTGCAGCCGGCTCTCGTGCAGCGCAGCGTCCGGTGCGGTTTCCTTCGCCGATGCGAGGAAAGTGAGCACGGGGACGTCGTCCGGGTAGCGCATTGCCTGCACCTTGCGGGCGTTGTCGGCGATCCGATTGGTCTCGTCGAGGACGGATGGATTGCCGAAGTTCCAATTGGCCATCATGCGCATCTGATCCCGCTCACCGGACGTGTAGGCCGTGCCGTCCGGTTCCACGAGGCCGGGTGCGAGCATGGTGGCCCAGCGGACCAGGCCGCTGGCAGCGATCAGACCTTCCCAGTTGATGCCGCCGGCCGGGACACTGGTCTGGTCCGCGTGGATGGTCCCGGCGGCGGGAACCGTGGGGTCGATGCCGATGATGGCCGAGACGTCGTTCCGGTACCGGTTGGCGTAGGCGAGCGTGTAGAAACCGGCGATGGAATGGCCGCCGAGAACATATGGCCTGGGAACGTCCGCTTTCGCGAGGGCCTCATGCAGCTCGGCGGTGATGTTCTCGATGGTGCGCTCCACAGGGGGCTGGTCGCTGTACCCGTAGCCGAACCCTTCCACGACCACGACGTCGTAGTCCCCGAGCTCCCGGATGAGCGGTGCAAAGTCCACTGCCGGTGCCGGCGTGCCTAGACCGCTGAGCAGCACGACGGACTGTCCGGTCCTGCCGTTCCCTGGTGTGCGCACGACGTTGAGGGCACCGTGGCTTGTCTGCACCCTCTGCCCGTACTGCGCGGTTGCTGACCGCTCCGCCTGGTTCATGGCCAGGTTGGCGGCCGTGGAGGCAAGAAGGAGGCCTGCCACAATGGCGGCCGCAACACCCACGGTGCGAAGCCTGCGGCGCGGTGTTTTGCTTCGTGCATCTCCGCGCGCGGTCAGCGGCGGCGCTGAAGGTCGAAAGTTGGTCATGGACTAAGACTGCCAACCTGCAGCAGTGCGGGGGAGTGGCAAAAATTGCCAGCATGAAAAGGATCCTGCCGGCAGGGATCCGGACAGCGGCCCCGTGGGTACAGTGGCCTCATGCACCGTGTCGTTGCCCTGGCGTTGCCGGACGTCGTCGCCTTTGACCTTGCGATTCCAGCGCAGGTTTTCGGCCATGAGGACGAGCGGAAACTGTACTCCTTCAGTGTCTGCGCCGCCGAACCCGGTCTGGTCCCGACCACAACCGGGTATGCCATTCATGCCGCGGAGGGGCTCGAGGCCCTTCTGTCAGCCGACACCATTGTTGTGCCCGGGTTCAGCCCGCTCAACGACCCTCCGGCCAGCGTCTGCGAAGCGCTCCGTGAGGCGGCGCGGAACGGAGCCCGGGTGGTGTCCGTCTGCACCGGGGCTTTCGCGTTGGCGGCTGCCGGCCTCCTTGACGGGAAACGCGCCACAACGCATTGGCGAGACGCCCAGCGCCTCCAGACCCTGCACCCGGCGGTCGCCGTCGACGCCGGGGTGCTGTACATCGACGACGACGGCGTCAGCACCAGCGCCGGTGTGGCGGCCGGGATCGACCTGTGCCTGCATCTGGTCCGTAAAGACCACGGCACCGAGGCAGCGAACCGCATCGCCCGGCGGATGGTCGTGGCCCCCCACCGCGAGGGCGGACAGGCACAATTCATTGAACGCCCCGTAGCCGCGCCGCTGACCCACTTCGCCGAAACCTGCGCCTGGGCCAGGCAGCATCTGGCTGAACCGCTGACCGTCATCGACATGGCCACCCATGCAGGCTGGGCCCCCAGCAGCTTCGCCCGCAAATTCCTGGCAGAGGCGGGAACAACACCGCTGCGCTGGCTGACCAGCCAGCGCATTGCCGAGGCCTGCCGCCTGCTCGAAACGACCGACCTGACCGTGCAGGCAGTAGCGGCCAGGTCAGGCCTGGGAACGGCAGCAAACTTCCGGCTCCACTTCATGCGCGAACTCAACACAACGCCCTCCAGCTACCGACGCCTCTACCAGGGACGGAACCGCCGCCAGACGCGGGAATCCTAGTGGCCAGGAGCACGCCCCTGAGTGCAGCGCGCCGGGTGGCACGCCGCGCGAATGGTCAGTACCGCCGTCGTAAGAACAGCCGCACAATCAGTCAGGGGCAGCATGAGCAAGAACGGCCGGAACCGGAACAAACGCAAGGGTCCCGCTGGCACGGGACGTTCCGCCGCACGCGGCTCTTCGCCCGCTTCCCTGAGCTCATTCCGTGCCGCGCGGGCAGTCGACTCGCTCGCGCCGGCATTTGTCCGGTGGTTCGACGACGGCACTCCGGGTGCTGCTGCCACAGCCCTCGAGTGCCTGGCAGCCATAAAAAGTGTTATGGGCCGCTACATGGACCCTGTGGCCGCTGCTGACCTGACACGCCTTGATCCTGTGGTCCTGGCCGACGCGCTCGCTGCCGATCTCGCCTCCACGGCGGTAGACGAAGACGACGACCGTGGTGAGTTTGTCATCGCCGCCGTGCACGGGTTTCGTTAACTTTCTCGCGGACACTGAGCGGTGGTCAGGTTCAGCGGAACAGCTCGCCGAGGTCCTTGACCTGCTTGGCGCCCTTCTGGGGGAGACGGAGGATTGGAGCCTCGTCGACGTGCCGGTCATTTCCGACGACGACGCCCTGCCGGTCTTTTCGGAGCTCCCGCTGGTCCAGCGGACGACGGCACTGCTCCAGTGGATCGGCGACGCAAAGCCTGTGACCGGAACCGGGGCGCTCCGGACGAAGGACATCGAAGCGGCGGCGGCGTGTGTCGGACTGACGGTCAGGGGTGGCCCCAAGCAGGCCGGAGCCCCACAGTCCGCAAACGGCGGTTCGGAACAGCCCGTCCCGACAGTCCGCAGCATGTACGAGGTGCCGCTGCTGGCGCAGGTGTGGGAGGCGCTGGCCCGCACTGAACTGATCAAGGTCGGCCCAACGAAGGCGGTGCCGTCGCCGGCCTCCGCCGTCTTCCAGGCTGGCGACACCTCGGACCGGCTGGAGGAACTGGTGTTCTTCGTAGACCAGTTCCTCGCGGCCTCCGTGCTCGGCTATGACCCTGAGCAGCCGTGGGAAGTCCTCGTTGCCGCAACCGTGGCCTCGATCCTGCTGGCGGCGGCCTCGGAGGATCCTCCAAGGACGGACGCTGTGCTGGACCCCCGGGCAGGTGCGTCGCCGGAGGAAAAGGCCACGGTCGGGTCGCTGAAGGTCGCGGCCATGAACCAGCTGGAAGCACTCGCCGAGCAGGGGATCCTGACGATCGACACGCATTTCCGGGTACCGCCTCCCCTGGTCCGGTGCATTGCGAACACCTATGAGGACGCAACGGTGCTGGAGGACCTTGGCCTGCTCGACATCCCGGACCTCGACCTGGATTCCGAGGACGCCTAGGAGACAATTTTGCCCTGCGTGCCCATGCGAAAGCCCAGCATCGGTGGCAAGCTGGTTCCATCTGCATGATTTGTCTGTTGATGAAGGAGCGTGGGTGGCATGCCCAAGACCGGCAAGGACGATCACGCCCGCAAGGAAGAGCTTCCCTCGACCCTGCAGCGTTCGGAGCAGAAAGCCCAGGACACTTTCGCCAAGACCTACGATTCAGCGCTGGAGTCCTATGACAATGACGAGAGCCGGGCTGCCCGGACAGCCTTCGCATCCCTAAAGCACAGCTACGAGAAGGTGGGCGACCACTGGGAACCGAAGGAAGACCCCGGTCCCTCCGACCAGCACGCGGCGGAGGGACTGGATTCGCCTGCGCCCACCGCGGGAGGCGTGGATGCGAACGCCTCGAAGGAGCACCTCTACAGGCTGGCCCAGGAACTGAACGTCGAAGGACGGTCGAAGATGGACAAGGACGAACTTGTCGAGGCGCTCCAGAAGGCCAATGATGCCGCCACCCGGAAGGCGCGGGGCGACTGAGCCTATCCGCCTTTGGGGCGAAAGTAGGAGGATCCCGACGGCGTCCGCTCCAGCACCCCGAAATCGATCATGTACCGGCGCAGCAGCACCACATCGTCGGTATAGCTCAGGAGCCGTTCATTGACCTTTCGTTCCGTGAGCTCCTCGCCCGGTGCGAAGGTCTCGCCGGCGATCCAGGCCAGGAGTTCCCGCCGCTCCGCCTGGTTGGCCGGATACCTGTCGATCCGGCCAAGACGCATGAACCGGGCCACTCCAGTCTGCGGCTGGCGTTTGGGCTGTTGCGTGAGAAGGTCGCGGAAGATCGACTCGGATGCCTCCAGTTCATTGCCCGCGGTCCGCTCGACCAGGCCTGCGTCGAGCAGGGCGGCGATGGCCCGGTCGCGCCGTTGGCCGCCCGGAGCCGAAGCAGCGGCGGTGGGACCGGCCCCCAGCACTATTTGTGCGTAGGCGGTCCGCGCATCGCTGTTGGCGAGGGCCGCCATCACCCGACGCCAATGCGGCCCGCTCTGCCTGGTCTCCCTGCTCACCGCGCTTCCCCTTCAGTTGCTCTGGCCTCCCGGATCGCTGCCGGCAAGCTTTGGCGGGTACGACAGGCAAAATCGTAGTCCCGGCTGGTTCAGGCCGAAAGGCGCCAACCGCCCGGCTGCCAGGGGGTGACCAAAACCGCTGGCGCCCGCCCGACGTCGTGATGTGAAATGGTCCCGGGGCCACTATCAGTGAGCGGGCCCGAAACGGCAGAGAACAACCTGGGCTATTGCGCTGGCCGTGTTGGGCGCATGGCTTCCCGAAGTCATACCAATGGTCCAGGTGGCCCGCTCACCCTTAGGGTCCTCCGCCGCCGGCCCGGTGGCAGGCATACTTAGGATGACCCGCCCCAGCAACGGAAGAATCTGATGACGCCACACCAAGCCGTACCCAATGTCACCCTGAACAACGGTGTCCGGATCCCGCAGCTTGGCTTTGGCGTCTTCCAGGTTCCGCCGGAAGAGACCCAGCGGATCGTGGAGGACGCTCTGGAAGCCGGCTACCGCCACATCGACACCGCGGCGGCGTACGGCAACGAGGCCGCCGTCGGCGCCGCCATCGCTGCCTCTGGGATCCGCCGTGAGGACATCTTCCTCACCACCAAGCTGCGCAACGGCGAACAGGGTACGGCCCGGGAAGCCTTCGCGACCAGCCGCCGTAAATTGGGCGTCGACTACGTTGACCTGTACCTGATCCACTGGCCGGTGCCGTCCCGGAACCTTTTTACCGAGGCATGGAAGACGATGGAGCAGCTGCACGCAAGCGGCGAGATCCGTGCGATAGGCGTGTCAAACTTCCTGGCGGACCACCTGGATACGCTCCTTCAGTCGGCGGACGTCGTTCCGGCGGTGAACCAGTTTGAGCTGCACCCCACGTTCCAGCAGCCCGAACTGGCGGCGAAGAGCCGCTCCCTGGGCATCGCCGTGGAAGCGTACAGTCCCCTGGGCCAAGGTACTGATCTGGACGCTGCGGCAGTGACATCCGCAGCCGACAAGTACGGCGTCACCCCTGCCCAGGTTGTGCTGGCCTGGCACCTCGCCCGGGACACCATCGTCATTCCCAAGTCAGCCAACAGCGGCAGGATGAGGGACAACCTGGCGGCAGTCGGCGTCGTACTGACACCTGCCGAGCTGGCCGACATCACCGCCCTCGAAGCCGGTGCCCGCATCGGTTCTGACCCTGCCGTCGCCGCCCACAGCCAAATGTAAGGGGACCCGATGAAATCCAATGACCTGTTGCTGGACGCCTTTGGCCGCATCCGCGAAATCGTGGATGCCACGCTCGAAGGGCTCGACGACGCGAGCCTGGCCCGCCGGCCAGCGGGCAACGGCAACTCCATTGCATGGCTGATCTGGCACCTGAGCCGGGTAGAGGACACGCAGGTTGCCTCCGCGGCCGGGCTGCCACAGGTCTGGACCTCGCAGGGCTTTGCCGGCAGGTTCGGCCTGCCGCTTCCCGAACGGGACACCGGCTACGGCCATTCGTCGGACAGGGTCGACGCCGTGAGGGCCCCGCGGGAGCTGCTCGCCGAGTACTACGAGGCGGTCCACCGGCAGACCGCGGACGTTCTGAGAACGCTCGGTGACGGTGACCTTGACCGTGTCGTCGATACCCGGTGGGACCCGCCGGTAACCTTCGGCGTCCGGCTGGTCAGCACCATTGCGGACTGCCTTCAGCACGCGGGGCAGGCAGCTTACGCCCGGGGCCTGAAAGGCGGCGTGCAGGACTAGCAGGCAGCGGGTTGCCGGCCGTGCCTTGTCTGGTGTTGGAGTTGGGAGGAGGATAAGCGGCAAAAACTCCAGGAGGCCGTGATGACCCAGCTTGGCAAGTTTGAGAAGTACCTGATCGAGGAATTTTTCGACGACTACCGTGCCGGGGCCATGAGCCAGCACACCTTCACACGCCGGGTCGCGTTCATCACCGGCAGCATGGCTGCGGCGTCCGCCGCGATGCTCCTGGTTGGGTGCACGCCCCAGGAAGTTCCACGCAGCACGGACCCCATGCCCACTCCCACCCCGACGTCGGGGACCGCCACCGGCACCGCCTCCGGAGGCGCTGTTCCGGGGGCGAAGAGCCCGCTGTCCGTTCCCGAGGGGGCAGCGGGAATGACGACGTCGACAGTGACGTTCCCGTCGGGCGGCACCGAGATCAGTGGTTACCTCGCCAGGCCCGAAGGAGGGAAGCCCGGCCCGGCCGTCCTGGTCTGCCACGAGAACCGCGGGCTGACACCCCATATCCAGGACGTGGCGCGGCGCTTCGCGAAGGAAGGTTACGCGGCCCTGGCGATCGACCTGCTGAGCAGGGAAGGCGGCACGGCGAGCCTGGACCGCGATGCCGTTCCGGGAGCCCTGACGCAGGCCGGCGCCCAGCGGCACGTTGCGGACTTTGCAGCGGGATTCGATTACCTGCAGAAGCAGGACTTCGTCGAGCCGGGCCGCATTGCCATGACCGGCTATTGCTTTGGCGGGGGCATCACCTGGCAGTCGGCGGTAGAGATAACCGGGCTCAAGGCAACGTCGGCCTTCTACGGTCCGGCGCCTGATCTGGACAAGGTGCCGTCCATCAAGCCTGCGGTGTTTGGTGTCTACGCAGAACTGGACGACCGGATCACCGGCCCCATGCCGCAACTCCGGGATGCCCTGGCGGCTACGAGCGTCCGCAACCAGCTCAAGGTTTATCCGGGCGTTGACCACGCCTTTCACAACGACACCGGCGAACGCTACAACGAGCAGCAGGCAACTGCCGCCTGGAACGACACACTGGTGTGGTTCAAGAAGTACGTCTAACGGCTGGCTAACCCTCGGTTGCCTGGCTTGTGCTGTCCGGGCCCGCGGCGTCCGCGATCTCTCCGGCGTCCGGGCCGGACGTGTCGTGGGCCAGTGCCTTCTGCCGGCGGTACACCTGGATGGCAATGGCTGTCGGAATGACAGCCAGGGCCAAAGCCCGCATCCAGGGGCGGTCCAGGACGTGGCCGGTGACGGAGTCGAGGGAGAAGCTGCCCGGCCCGCCAATCGTGAAGGAAGCTGCCGCAAGTCCCAGGACTGCCGGGTATTCAAGGCCGCCCTCGGTGGCGAAGAATCCGTTGGGGGCATGGACGCTGGCCGCAACACCCATGGTGGTGGCAGCAGCTGCCCCGGCAGCCGGAGTGCCGAGTCCCAGCGCCAGGGCCAGGCCGGCGCCCGCTTCGCCGAGCCCGGCGAGGACCGCGCTAGGCTTCGCGGGCCGGAACCCCATGGCGTGCATGCCTTTGCTGGTGCCCTCGATCCCGCCGCCGCCGAACCAGCCGAAGAGCTTCTGGGTGCCGTGGGCTATGAGGACGCCGCCCAGGCCCACGCGGAAGATGGTCTGTGCTGCTGTGGCGGCGACTGGGGCGACCGGACTGGTGCTCGTGCGGCTCATGTGAATCCTCCTGTAAACGGTTCAGCCGTTCGGCTGCTCTTCAGGCGATCTTGTCCGACGATTCTACGTCCGCGGGAGGTACCCTTGGCGTCCGGCTTCACGTACCAGCAGCCGGATGTTCGCGTACAGCACTGCCCTGACCGCATCGGGCTCCAGCCGCTGCCCGCGCCGGATGCGTGATTCCAGTTCCTTGCAGCACCGTTCCAGCCGCAGCGCTCCCGCCATGGCGGACGTTGCCCGGAGGCTCACGACGGCGTCCGCCGCCATCCGCGGGTCACGGCCTGCCAGGGCGCGGAGGATCTTCGATGCCCGATCCGGCAACATCTGCAGGTAGTCATCGATGAAGGCCTCTGCGAAAGCGGGGCCCACCTCGGCGGCAAGGACCTGCAGTGGACCGGCGTCCAGGATAGGGATGTCTTCCGGGCCGGTCACTTCCCACCGCCTGCTGGTGTCCCCTGCATGTCCCGCCCATCGGTCCGTGCCGCGACCTTGCTGCGCGGCTTACCGGACACTTTCCCGTGGGGACCTCAAGACGGGAGAAACTTTTGCCGATGTTCGGATCAAGAATGGGGACCGGCTAGGACCGCTCGAGCAGCACCATCACTTCGTAGTGCGTGGTTTGCGGGAACATGTCCAGCACGCGCGCCCGTCGGGCGGTGAACGAGGGGAGAGCAGCCAGGTCGCGCGCCAGTGACTGCGCATTGCAGCTGGAGTACACCACGTGCTGCACTGAGGACGATTCCAGCCAGCCGCACAGTTCCTTGCCGATGCCGCGCCGCGGCGGATTGACGATAACCAGTTCTGGCGCCTCGTCCGCGGCGACGGCAAAGGCAGTGGCATCGCCCGCCTGGAAGTCCATGCGCTGCAGGCCTGCCTCGTCGCTGCTGAGTCTGGCCGAAACGATGGCTTCGCGGCTGGTTTCAATGCCGGTGACGTCGCGGGACGGGTCAGCGCAGTGCAGGGCAAAACCGCCGACGCCGCAGTACAGGTCCCAGACCGACGCCGGAGCCAGTTCGGTGACCCACTCGCGCCCCTGCCGGTACAGGGCAGCTGCCATCTCGCTGTTCGTCTGGAAGAAGCTCTGCGGCCGGAGGTGGAGATCGAGGTCATTGACGCGCATCCGCAGCGTGGACTGCCCGGTGAGCAGAATCTCGCGGTCGCCTTCCAGGACAGCCTTGTGTTCCGGGTGCAGGTTGACCGAGACAACCTTCAGCTGGGGCAGGGCGGCCAGGAGGGTGGGGAGGTGCTGCCGGATGCGCGGCACCAGCTTTTCCGAACGCAGGACCAGGCGCAGCATGATCTCGCCGTCGGGGGACTCAGTAACGATCAGGTGCTTGAGCTCGCCGCTGCGCCGGGGGACGTCGTAGGGCGTCAGGTGGGCCCGGCTGATGAAGGCCGCCAGGACGGGGAAGCAGGCGAGGAGCCCCGGGGAGCAGACGCCGCATTCCCGAAGGTCAACGCCGCGGCCCTCGGCGTCAAGGATCCCGATGGTGGGGTTCTTGGCCGTTCCGCCCACCACCATCTTGGCCTTGTTGCGGAAGCCGGACTCGCGGCTCGCCACAGGCGGCAGCCACTCTACGGACGTATGGTCGGAGAGAAGCGTCTGGCAGTGCAGCTGCTTGCCGGCCAGCTGCTCGTCGTAGGGCCTGCCCATGTGGGTGCAGGAGAGGCAGCGGGCGGCATCGAAGTAGGAACATTGCATGTCCCGTTAATTCTACTTTTTCTGCAGGCTTCTTCTGGCCGCGGGTCAGGACGGCGGCCGCTGCCGTTTGGGAAGGCTGATCCTGTCCAGATCATGGGCAGGTACGACGGCGGTCCCTCCTGAGCGGGCCCGTGCCTGTTGGGCCAGGATCTCCACGTCGCCGTACCGGGAGGAAAAGTGGGTGAGGACCAGCGTTCCGGCGCCGCCGTTGGCGGCCAGATCCCCGGCCTGCCCGGCTGTGAGGTGCGAGTACTGCGCCGCCAAAGTGGCGTCGTCGTCGCTGAAGGTGGATTCCGTGACGAGGAGGTCGACGCCGTCAGCCAGGCCCTCGGCCCCCTCGCACGGCGCGGTGTCCATGATGAAGGCGAAGCCCTGGCCGGCGCGCGGAATGCTGACGTCCTCAAGCCGCACACCCTGCAGAACCCCTTCCCGCTGCAGCCGGCCCGCGTCCGGACCCGTGATGCCCGCCGCCGCCAGCCGCTTCGGCAGCATGGTCCGGCCATCCGGCTCGGTCAGCCGGTAGCCATAGGTTTCTATGCGGTGGCGCAAGGGCCGCACTTCGAGCCCCGGAGCGATTTCCCCGGCATCCGAGTGGGGTTGCAGGCGAAGGTCGATGCCGGGCGAGGCCACGGAGACGAGCGCCCGGACAACGTCCTCTCCGGAAGCCGGGTAGTGCAGATACACCGGGTGCTTCACGCCGTCCAGGGCCATGCGGGACAGCACGCCGGGAAGCCCGTAGCAATGGTCGCCGTGAACATGGGTCAGGCAGATGCGGGTGATCTGGTTGGCGGAGACACCCGCATGGATCATCTGCCGCTGGGTGCCCTCGCCGGGGTCGAAGAGGAGGCCCTCGCCGTCCCACCGCAACAGGTATCCGTTGTGGTTACGCGTCCGCGTCGGGACCTGCGATGCGGTTCCAAGGACGACGAGTTCGCGCATGTCACCGAGTGTCTCACAGGCAGGACCGTCAGCAGGCGAGCGGCCGGGAATGGGGGCGCTCGCAGGCAACAGCGTTTGTCGACATCAGCGCTTGGCGTCAGTCCGTCCAGCCCGGCGCTGTCGGCTCCCCGATGAACGTTCCCGGGAGCGGCGGTGCGGTCGATTGGTAGCTGTGGCCGGTGGGTGTGGTGATTTCGATGGTGTGCCTTGGGCCGGGTCTGGGCTTTGCTTTCCAGCCGGGGAGTTCCTTGGTGTGGTTGCACGCTTCGCAGAGCCCGGCACCGTTGGCCAGGGTGGTTGGGCCGTCGTCGTGCCAGGGGATGATGTGGTCAAAGTGGCGGATGGGGGCGTCGCAGTAGGGGGTGCGGCAGGTGTCGTCCCGGATTTGGATGAAGCGGCGCAGCGGTGCCGGGAAGAGGCGCCGTCGCGAGTCCATGGCGACGAGGTCGCCGGTCCCCGGGGCGGTGTAGAGCCTCCGGAACCAGATCTTGAGCTCCTCGCCTCCTTCTTCCGGTCCCTGGGCCTCCTTTTGGCTGAGCAGGTTGCGTGCCCAAGCTGCGGGGACGGTGCCGTAGCCGGCGAGGCGGGCCGGTTCGCTGTCGCCTTGGAGGAGGGTGTGGTCGGTCATGACGAGGTTGATCTCGATGCCGGTGATGCCGGCGGGTGTGCCGGTGGTCCTTTCGACCAGGGTGTCGGCCATGGCCTGGTCGCGGGATCGCGGGTCGCCTGCGGCGCGGAGGGTGTCGGCGTTCCGGGTCAGTGCCGCGAGAACTGCGACGCCTTCGTGGACGGGCAGCAGCGCTGTCAGGTAGGTCATGCAGTCCGGGGCCGGGCGCAGGCTCACCCGGCGTTCGGAGGCGGCATGGCTGGCGCGTTGGGCCACGGAACGGGGATCCCTGCGGATCGCGGCGCCGCGGACCGCGGCGATGACGGCCCGGGTCCCGGCACCGTTGAACGTTCCGGTATCGGCGGCGAGTTCCTCATCAACCGCGGCCCGGTCGGCCGGACTCAGGCAGGCGGTCTCCTTCGCCAGGTGCATGACGCGTTCTTCGTTCAGCTGCCCGGTGTCCAATGCGGCCAGGGCGTGGGGCATCTGGACCAGGGCTTTGGCTGTCCCGAGCAGCCGTTGCCCGCGGTTCGGGGACTCGCTCCGGGCCAGCGCGATCTGTTCGGCCGCGCCCAGGTTGTGTTCCGTGGGGAGGTCCTTGCCCAGGTCCTCGGCGGTGAGCGGCGGCCGGTCGGTGGATTCCTGCCGGAGCCGGGCCTCGAAGGCCACCGAAAGCCTTGCCTGTTGCCCGGCGGCCCAGCACTTGACGTTCTCGTACCCGCGGACCTGATCGATCAGCCCGGCATTGTCGGCGGTGAGATCGGCTGCCCGAAGAAGCCACCCCAAGGTTGTTGTAGGCCGCCCGGCCAAAGTGTGCCGGGTGGTGGCGGCGCTGGACGGAATGCCGTCGTGAAAAGCACCGTCGTCGAAGGGTCTGTCATCAAGGAGGTCCCCGTCGAAAGGACGATCGGCAAAAAGAGCCTCGGGAAACGGGTCCTCCGGCAACGAAGCCGGAAACGCGGCGTCGAGATCATCGTCATACGGCAGCCCGTAGTACGGATCGACGTCGGGCATCAGGGCGTTAGGGACGTGGAAAACACCGTCAGTAACGCCGGCAGCTTGCAGAAGAACGCCATGCGGCGCGCCCGCTGTCAGTGCCGAATTCCCGAAGCTGTCCATGAACACAGTCTGCCAATGGGCTACGACAATTAAGGGCCGATCAGGCACCAGATGCGGGATGGATCCAAAAGTTTTTTTGAGTTATCTGTGAGCAAAAACCAGGTAGCAGCACAGGGCGTTCCCAGCGCTCAGAACGCCCTATGCTGCCACCCAGATGGGCGGGGCAGGTCAAAGGAATGAGGGGGCATTAAACAGCGAAGGGTGCCCGCATTGAGCGGGCACCCTTCGTGACAGGCGGGCTTTACTTGTAGACGCGCACCCAGTCGACCTGCATCTGGGAAGGCGTGAGCCGGGAACCGTCAGGGAACCAGTCGAGCTGCAGCGTCTGGTGCATGCTGCCGGAAGGCTGGTGGGCCGGGTTGGTGTCAGTGAAGGTTTTCACGCCGTCGATGTAACCGGTGATGCCGGCGGGCGTCCATTCCACGGCGTAGTTGTGCCACTGGGTGGTGTCCACTGCCTTGGCGGAGTAGGTCTGCTTGCTGCTGCCGCTGCATGCATAGTGCAGGAAGAACTTCACCAAGGCCGTGTCGGACGTGCTCTCGGCGTAGTCGATCTCGGCGCAGGTCGATGACTTCGTGTCGGGCCACAGGATGAGGACCGGGTGGTATTCGGGATCACGCTTGTTCGTCTTCATACGCGTTTCCCAGCGGCCGTACTTCTGCCTGGCGAACTTCGCTGACATCCCGCCGGTGGTTCCCGCCGAGTCACCGCTGACCGTGGCCACGCCGTTGCCCACGGACCAGGCCTTGGGGCTGCGCAGGCCGTTGCCCGCATGGCCGGTGCTGTTGTAGACGCTCCACTTGGTCCCGTCCGGGGCTCCCGTGTAGTTGAACTCGTCACCGGCGACGACCGAACCCCAGCCGAGGGTGCTGGCAGCCTGGGTGCCGCTTCCCGGCGTGGACGCTGCTGGAGCGACGGCCGCCGGAGCAGGAGCGGGCTTGGCGGGAACCGCCGGTGCCTTTGGCACCGCGGCCTGGACGGCAGCGGCCTGGACGGCAGTGGCGGGGGCGGCGGGGGCGACGACGGCGGGCGCCGCCTTCACCGGAGCGGCGGCCTGAGCGGTGGTCGCCTCCAGTGCAGCAGCCTTGGCGTCAGCGGCCTTGGCGGCGCTCTCCTTGGCTGCCGCGGCCTTCGCCGCTGCAGCCTTCGCGGCGGCAGCCTTCGCGGCGGCAGCCTTCTTGGCGGCAGCAACTTTCGCTGCCGCAGTTTTGGTGGTACTCGACGACGAGACAGCCGACGCCCTCTTGGCGGTAGCAGTGCCCGTGGACGACGGGACGGCGGCCTGGCTGGCGGAGGCCGATCCCGCAGCGCCAGCAGTCTGCCCGGCGGCCTGCTCCGCGGAGGGAGTGAGGCCGCATCCGGTCAGCGAAAGCGCGCCGATGCTAATGGCAATGGCTATGTTCTTCTTAAGCAAAAGACCCCTCCGGGCAATCGGCTGCCGCGCAGAAGGCAGCCACAATCTAGGCGGTAAAGAAAAGCGCGAA
This sequence comes from Arthrobacter sp. BGA-UO-ETr-C19, assembly GCF_059568005.1. Classification (NCBI taxonomy): domain Bacteria; kingdom Bacillati; phylum Actinomycetota; class Actinomycetes; order Micrococcales; family Micrococcaceae; genus Arthrobacter; species Arthrobacter sp. BGA-UO-ETr-C19. Next base: position 155,925 of record NZ_JCAQPC010000022.1, on the reverse strand, counting down.
GCAATTCTGGGCCCCGGTCGACGGGGCCGGAGCGGCCGAGGTGCCGCCCTGCGCATCCGGAGCCCAGCGCTGGCCTCCGGGACCCCAGCGGGGCCGTCCCTGGTGGAACAGGCGCCAACGTTACCTGATCGTTACCAACGCCCGCAAAACGCCGGGAAGTCAGCGGACAGGCCGTCCAGCCATTTCCCTGAACTGACCTGCGGGAACACTTTTATGACGCGGACCGGAAACAAGGGGGCCGGCCGGCCTTCAAAGCGCGTCGACACGTCGCCTGGGCGGGAGTTGGACTGCCCGGTGCCTGGCCGGAAAGAATGAGCGGGTGATGAGTGCTGCCGGCGAATTCGTGGATGCCACCTTGCAGCGTGAGGCCTCGTGGTACCGGGCCGAGGAGTTGCGTCACCGGCTCGGCAGCAGGATGCAGTACTACGGTGCATCGGTGGGCGCTGTGCGCGGAACGGTGCGTGACGCTCTCCGCCGCCATGCCGGGCTGGCCCACGACGAGGTCACCGCCCTAAGTTCCGAACTGTGGGAGGTGCCTGTTTACGAGCGGCGCCTGGCCGCCGTCGTCCTCCTGCAGTCCAAAGTGGAGCTGCTGACCAACTCCGACCTGACCCGCATTGAGGGCTTTGTGCGGGACGCGCGAATGCCGTCGCTCGTCGACCCGATCGCCGTCGACGTCGTCGGTCCGCTGGTGGAGGGGCTGGAGGGCCAGCCGCGTGTGCGGGCCGACGCGGTGCTGGACCGGTGGGCGGCGGACCCGGACGTCTGGCTCCGCCGCGCGTCCCTGATGGCACCGCTGCGGGCCCTCCGGGCGGGAGTTGGTGACTGGGATGGGTTTGTCCGCCGCGCCAAAATCGCCTCGGACATAGCGCCGGCGGAGACAACCCCGGCGGAGACAAACCCGGACAGGCCACCGCAGGACAGCGGCCCTGACCGGGAAGCCATTGACGCCGTGCTGGACGCCGTTGCGGAGCGTAGGCCGGAGCTCCGGCTCACCTTCCGCCGCTAGGACCCAGGTCCCGCGAACAGCGGAAGTACTAGACGGAAACCGGTGCGGGCTGCAGTTCCTCGGCCGCCTCGGAGGAACCGGCGTCGTCCGCGGCCTGGGTGGCAGGCGTGCCGGCCGGGCGAACGGCCGGAGCTGCAGGGATGTGCTGGCGGAGCGGGTGGAACTGGCTGTGGCCCATGCTGCCGAATTCGTAGGCGCTCTCGGCATGCTCGGACCGGTCGACGCCGGCAACTTCAGCCTCATGGCTGACCCGGAAGCCGATGGTCTTGTGAATCGCGAGACCGATGATTGCTGTCATCAGCCCGGAGAGCGCGAGCGTAATGAGAACGGCGACCGTCTGGGCGATGAGCTGCTGGACACCGCCGCCGTAGAAGAGCCCCCCGCCTTCGCCGTCGACGGGGAGAGCGATGAAGCCGAGGGCGAGGGTGCCGACCAGGCCGGAGCCCAGGTGCACGCCGACAACGTCCAGGGAATCGTCGAAGCCGTACTTGAACTTCAGTTCGACGAACAGCGCCGAGGCCACGCCGGAAACCAGGCCCAGGCCGATGGCGGCCACTGGGCTGATGTTGGCGCACGACGGCGTGATGGCCACGAGGCCGGCGACGGCACCGGACGCTGCGCCCAGGGAGGTGGGGTGGCCGTGGCGGATCTTCTCCGTGAGGAGCCAGCTCAGCATGGCCGCGCACGGCGTAACCAGGGTGTTGACCCAGATCAGGCCGGCCTGGTCCGCGGTGGTGGCGGCGCCGCCATTGAAGCCGAACCAGCCAAACCAGAGAAGGCCGGCGCCGAGCATGATGAACGGGACGTTGTGCGGGCGGTGCCCAGGGTCCTTCCCGAAACCGTGGCGCTTGCCGACGATCACGGCCAGAACCAGCGCGGCGATGCCGGAGCTGATTTCGACGACGGCGCCGCCGGCAAAGTCGATGACCTGTCCGAAGATGGCGGTCACGGCTCCGCCCTGGCTCATGAGGCCGCCGCCCCAGACCATGAAAGCGAGCGGGCAGTAGACAGCCGTGATCCAGAGCGGCACGAAAAGGACCCAGGCGGTGAATTTAGCGCGGTCGGCGATCGCGCCGCTGATGAGGGCCACGGTGATGATCGCGAAGGTTCCGGCAAAACCGGCCTTGATCAGGTCGGGCGTGCCCATCAGCCCGCTGAGGCCGAAGCTGGCGAACGGGTTGCCGAACAGGCCGAGAACACCTTCGCCGGTGCTCATGGAGTAGCCCCAGAGCACCCAGACCACGCCGACGATGCCGGCGGACACGAAGCTCATCAGGATCATGTTGAGGGAGGCCTTGGCGCGGGTCATGCCCCCGTAGAAGAGGCCCAGTGCCGGGGTCATGAGCAGCACCAGTGCCGCCGACACCATCATCCAAACGTTCGCCGCAGTGATTTCCACGCGCTTTCCCTTCCCAGGAACTCATCCTCTCCGCGGACCGCTGATGCCGGCGCCACGCCCCTCATTGATATTCGTGGATTCATGTTTCGGGTCTGGGCGTGGCAAGTTACACGGGGGTTTCAAAAATCGCGTCAACGTAAAGCCCGCGTGACTGCCATGTTTCTGATTTGTTAACGGCACCTCATGGCCGGGTGTTCATTACCGCTGACGTTGCAGCCTTTTGGCCGGAACCGCGGGACGAATCCGGTGGGCGGCCCGTGAAAGCTGCCCATGGAAGGCCCCGTTACCAATACATGAATGAAACATATCCACGTCCGGGTCCACTGCCGGGCTTCATGGTCAGGCCCATGGTTTCCTGCCGGACCTGTTGACCGGATCTGAGCGGGGCCGCCACCATGGGATATGACTGAATCTGCAGCTACCGGCGATGACTACTTCACTGAGAATCCGCATGCGGATGTTGCGGCGGAAGCCGCTGATCCGGCGGCAGGGACGGACCGCCCTCATGCCGTCGAAGACATTGCCGAGGAGGTGCGCGATGAGATCCGGCTGGGGCATGTGGAGGACGACGTCAGCCATGTCCTCAAGGAACGCCTGGACGGCGCCGGCATCAGCATGCGCCCCGAGGACGTGGACAGCCTCGCCGAGGACATCGAACGGGACGTTTCCAGCTAGGTGCCGCCATGAACGACCCGCATAACCTTGAACGGTTCGTCACTGCGCAGAATGACGGTGCCACCTACGCCCAGGCTTTAGGGGAGCTCAGCGCAGGCAGCAAGCGCAGCCACTGGATGTGGTTCGTCTTTCCCCAGATTGCCGGTCTGGGTCAAAGCGCCACCTCCAGAAAGTACGCCATCGCATCCCTTGATGAAGCCCGGGCATACCTGCAGCATCCCGTGCTGGGACCGCGGCTGATCGAGTCTTCCACCGCGGTGGATAACGTGGACAACCGCGGCGCGGCCGAGATCTTCGGCGGCATCGATGCCCGCAAGCTCCAGTCCTCCATGACGCTGTTCCTGCGGGCGGCGCCGGAGGAACAGGTGTTCCGGCGCGTTCTGGAACACTACTTCGGCGGGGAAGCCGACGCCGCCACCGACAGGCTGCTCGCAAGCACGGCCAGGTAAGTGGTAGCTGCCCTTCACCCGGATAGGTGCCCGACCTAGACTGGGAGCACGAGCCGGCCTGCACCCAGCGGGCTGCGCAGACGGAAGGACAGTGGCATGGGTCTGGACGACAAAATCGACAATGCAGCCGAAAAACTTGGCGGCAAGGCCAAGGAAGGTGCGGGCAAGGCCAGTGACGACCCGGGCCTGGAGGCCGAGGGCAAGACTGACCAGTCCAAAGCCGATCTGAAACAGGCCGGTGAAAAGGTCAAGGACGCCTTCAAGAAGGACTGACCAAACAGATCACAATTCTGACGCTCCGTCTGTTGCGGAGATCCGAAGGGAGTCCCGCCGGGAAACCGCGGCAGGGCTCCCTTTCCTGTGCGGCCAGTCACGGGCCGGTGGCGACCTCCACCAGTTGGACGTCACCCAAGCGGCCGTTCGCGACGACGGCGGTCATGTACGTGCACACAGGCTGCCGGCGGCGGTCCGTGGGGGAGCCGGGGTTGAGCAGGCGCAGCCCGCCGGGCGCCACCGTGTCCCAGGGAATGTGGGAGTGGCCGAAAACCAGGACGTCCGCATCCGGGAAAAGGGCTTCGCAGCGCTGCTCCCGGCCGTTCGCCTGTCCGGTCTCGTGGACCATGCTGAACCGGACGCCGTCGAGCGTCACGCTGGCCGTCTCGGGTAAGCGCCGCCGCAGCTCGTCGCCGTCGTTGTTGCCGTAAACGCCGATCAGCCGCCGGCTGCGCCGTTCGAACTCGTCGAGCAGATCCGGGCTGACCCAGTCACCCGCGTGGAACACCACGTCAGCGTCCTCGACGGCCGTCCACACCTGTTCAGGCAGTGCCCGGGCGCGCTTCGGGACGTGGGTGTCGGCAACAAGGACCAGGCGCAGGCTCATCGAAGCATCTTCCCATGGGGGAGATGGGGCAGACTTGGACGATGGAGAAAATCGTCCCGCCCTCACCCGGTGATCCCCGCCGTCCCCTCGGCCCCCGCGACCCGGGCGATGCCTGGGTGGAGGGCGACCGCGGACGGTTCTGGGGGCGCTTCGGATCTGCCGGCCTGCTGGTCCATGATGCGGAGAAGGGCGTCCTGCTGCAGCACCGCGCGACATGGAGCGACCACGGCGGAACCTGGGGGCTTCCCGGCGGAGCGCTGCACCAGGGCGAGGACGCCGTGACGGGCGCACTGCGGGAGGCCCACGAGGAGGCGGCCGTTCCCGAACAGAACGTCAAAGTGCTCTTCACGTCCGTGTTCGACGTCGGCTACTGGTCCTACACCACCGTGGCCGTGCGGGTACTGGAACCGTTCGAACCGGCCATCAGCGACCCGGAGAGCATCGAGTTGCTGTGGATTCCCGTCGAGGAGGTGGCCGGCATTAACCTGCATCCTTCCTTTGCCGCCTCCTGGCCGGAGCTGCGCGGCAGGCTGCTGGACGGCGCCAACCATGGACACTGAGAAGTTCCGGCTGCTGCTGGAAGAGGAGCGGGCGAGAAAGCTCGCCCTCTTGCCGGCCCTGCGCGCAGACATAGCCTCAGCCAATGCCGCCCGGCACAACTCCAACGTCGACGACGAGCATGACCCCGAAGGTGCAACCATCGCCTTTGAGCTTTCGCAGGCATCGGCACTCCTGGACCAGAGCCGGTCCGGACTGGCGGAGGTGGACGCCGCCCTGGAACGGATCGACGCGGGCACGTACGGAATATGCACGGTGTGCGGAGAGCAGATCGCCGAAGGTCGGCTTGAGGCCCGTCCCTGGACCCCGTTCTGCATCCGCCACACGGGCGGCCGGGCCTAATCCCGGCTCCGCTGCCGAGGAAGCCGCGGAGCTGTTCCCCCGGAGGGAAGAGCATCGTACTCTAGGGCTGGGAGGTGATTGCCATGCAGGCAACCCAGGGAGACCGCATCATCATCCGGGGCAGGACAGTGGAGTCCACGGACCGTCACGGTGAGATTCTGGAGGTCCGGGGCCCGAACGGAGCGCCGCCGTACCACGTCCGTTTCGACGATGGCCACGAGACCATCCTGTACCCCGGCGGCGACTTCACCGTCGAGCACCACACCACCTAGCTGCCCGGATGACAGCACCGCCACGGCCCGACCGGACCCTGATTTCAGTCCTTGCCATCATTGCCGGTCTCGTCGCCGTGGCGCTCGCCGTGGTCTTTTTCCGCGGCGGGCCTCAGCCGCTTGCCGAGAGTACGCCGGCGGGTGTGGTCCAGCGGTATGCTGCCGCCGCCCTTAACAATGACCGTGCCGCGGCAGCACGCTACTCGACGGACGGACGTTTGGGGACTTCGTACCCGGACAGGCCGTGCGTGCCGGCGGACCGGCTTGCGTCAGGCACGCTCCGGGTCACGCTGGCCTCCACCATCGAGCACGCCGACACAGCGGAGGTGCACGTCGTCCTGACCACGTACAACGGCAGCGGTCCGTTCGGGACTCCCGAATACGAGACCGAGGCCGTGTTTGGCCTGGAACGGGTCAACGGCACCTGGCTCGTTGCGACCGCCCCGTGGCAGCTCACCATCTGTCCGGTTCCGGCGGCAAAGCCGTGAATGGCGGCAAAGCCGTGAGTACGGTCCAGCCCGGCACACTCGGATCATCGTCGCCGGCATTGTCCACCGTGCGGCGACTGGTGGTGTTTGTACTCCTCTTCGTCCTCGTTGTGATTGGCGCGTCCGGCCTGGCCGGCCTGCTTGAGCGGCTGCTAGCCGTGGGCGCAGCGCTGGCCGGGAACGACGTCGGCAGCCTCGCCCGGTCCCTCGCGTTCGGCCTGGTTGGCGGGTGCATTGCCGCTGTTCTGTGGTGGCTGGTCTGGCGGCGGCAAGGGGCGGAAGCGGAGCGCTCGTCTGTTGCCTGGGGACTCTATGTGGCAGGCGTCTACACCGTTGCCCTCGTCACCGCTGTCACGGCCTTGCTCGGCGCTGCGTCCCAGCTGTTGGGGCTGCTGGCCCGCGCCCCATCCGGTGTGGCGGGTGCGGGCGGGGTGGTTGAAGGAACGGAATGGCGCTCTTCCCTGGCCACGGGTGTGGTGTGGGCAGCCGTCTGGGCGTGGCACCGGTGGATGTGGCAGCACCATGCCAAGGGACCGCGCCGGCTGGAGACCGTCCCGGCGCTCGCAGGGTCGGTGTTGGGCCTGCTGATATTGGCCGGCGGGGCTGTGACCGCCCTCGGCAGTCTTCTCGACGCGGCCCTGCGGGGGCTGGCAGGTACCCAGGACGTGGGACTGCCCTGGTGGGTTTCGGCGCTGCAGTCCCTCATCTGGGCCAGCGGCGGATTCGTGGTGTGGTGGTGGCATTGGATCCGCGGCGAAGCGCGGCGCCTGGCGTCACCGCTGGCCAACGTGGCCGCGGCAGTCTTCGGTGTGCTTGGCGGCTGCATAACGGCAGTGGCCGGAGCCATCACGGTGGTGTTCGTGCTGCTGCGGCTGGTACTGGACCACTCCGAAGAGATGATCCGGCTGGTGGATCCCCTCGGGCCCGCGCTGGCCGCGGCAGCTGTCGGAGCCCTCGTCTGGCGCTACCACGCGGTGCTCACGGCCGCGCGGTCGGAGCAGATGCGGGGGACGGGGCTGCTGCTGGCATCCGGAGTAGCGCTGATCGCCGCGGCCTCCGGCGTGGGAATTGTTGTCAACGCGGCGCTGGGCTTTGCCGAAACAACCCTGGCGGGAACGGGCACGCGCACGCTCCTGCTGGGCGGCATCAGTGCCCTGGCCGTGGGCGGGGCCCTCTGGTGGAGGGCGTGGCAGCCGGCGAACCCCACCGCTGCCGGACGGCGCATCTACCTCGTGGCTATCTTCGGGATCAGCGCCGCGGTGGCGCTGATCGCCCTGCTGGTGGTCGGTTACCAGGCCTTTGAGTATCTGCTGGACCCGGAGCGCTTGGGAAACCTGGTGGGTCGGATCCGGGCACCGCTCGGACTCCTGACCGCCACCGCGCTCGTGGCCGCCTACCACTACAGCATCTGGCGCCGGGAGCGTGCGGCGCTGCCGCCGGACGCTGGCCCACTGCAGGACGCCGGACCGGTGCGGAGCGAGGGACGCACCATCGGGCAGGTGGTCCTGGTGACAGGCTCCGATCCCGCTCCGCTGACACATGCCATCCGTACAGCCACCGGGGCCGACGTGACGGTATGGCTGCGGTCCGGCCCCACAGCGGGACCGCACCCCGCGTCCGACGGCGGTGCTGCCGCCGCCTCCGCAGGCAGGGCACCGGATCCCGGACAGATAATGGCGGCACTGGACGGCGTGAGCGCTGAGCGGGTGCTGGTCATCGTCGGGCCCGACGCCCGGATCGATGTCATCCCGGTACGGGACCACCCAGTCCCATGACGGACGCCCCGACACGGAAGCCTCAGGAAACAGGCTGCCCCTTGATCGGAGCCCGGTCCGCGCCGTATTCAGCCGTTACGAGGATGGGCAGGTGATCCGACTTCCCCCGGGGCAGCGTTTCGACGCTTTCAATGTCCAGGCCCAGTGACGTGGCAAAGTCGAAGTGGCCCTTGAACACCTTGTACCGGGTGTAGGTCCTGCGGTTGCTCAGGGACAGGGCGTAGCCGGAGTTCTTCATGTGCGTGTCAAGGCTCTTGGTGAAGAACGGGTAGTTGAAGTCGCCCACCATCAGAGTCATGAGCCCGGTGCCCATGCTCAGCAGTTCGGCATGCGCCGCATGGATCTGCTTGCGCCGCAGCGAGTTTGACGCGGTGAGCGGGGCGGCGTGGAACGAGCCCACCACCAGCTCATGGTCGGTTTCGTTGTCCACCATCCGGGTGCCGATCAGCCGTTCGTGGGCCGGAGCCATCACGCGGTCGTGCATGGACTTCTTCAGGGCGAAGGTCTGGGTATCCAGTGCCGTGAACCGGTCAGTCCGGTAGTAAATGGCCAGGCCCAGCCTGTTGCCCTTCGTGTAGTCGGCCAGGTGAAGCGGGCCGAGCGTGTCAGGCAGATCGGATGAGTCACACTCCTGAAGGCAGAGGACGTCTATCCCAAAGTTGCGGGCCAGACTCATCAGTTCGCCACTCGCCTTGTGCTTACGGAGGTTGTAGCTAATAACTCGCATCAGTGGAACACCTCTTCCGAGGGCTGCTAGAAGGACCAGTTTCCGAGTCTACCCAGATCATCATATGGAGGTCCGGACATTAAGCGCGCGTCCGGCGGGGCAAAAATATGCCGCGCCGGACGTGCGCCGGATTCCGCAGGATGCTGCGTCCTCTGACCTGCCGCCTGCTACCTGCCCCCTGTTACCTTCCGCCGGGGCCGTGTCCCTGGGTGTATTCTCCTGCCGTGACCGTGCCAAGCTCCGTGGCGCCGTCGAGCGAGCCCTCGCCCAGTCCGGACTCCGTCTGCGCCGTGCCGCCGGTGTGCACCGTGTACTGCTTGCCTGCTTCGATGGCCGACGAGGAAAAGACGAGCGAGCCGGTGGCTTTGGTGGTCACAAACGTGGCCACGAGCTTGCCGTCGGCGCCGGCCAGCTGGACGGTGGTACCCGCCGGCACGGTGGAGGCGAACGTGACCTGCACACCTGACTGGGTGGAGCTTGTTCCCGGGGTGACAACCATGCCGGCGCTACCTGCTGCCGCCACGGTTCCGCCACTCACTGCCAGCTCGCCGTTGACGTCCAATGCGCCGTTGCCGCTGCTTTCGGGCCCGTTGACCACCACGGTGCCGCCCGAGATGGAGGCGTTCCCGTTGGAGTCCAGGCCGTCGCCCTCGGAATTGATGGTGAGGGAACCGCCGGAGATGTCCACGGAGTAGTCGCCCACTGATTCTCCGCCGCCGGGCCCGCCGCCCATGCCGCCACCTGACTGGGTTGCCGTTGAGGCGCCGCCGGAGGCGTTCACGCCGTCATCCGAGGCGGTCACCGATACTGTGCCGCCACTGACGGCGATGTGCTGGGCCTCGAGGCCCTCGGCGGATTCGGATACCGTTACGGTGCCGTTCGCCATGGCCAGCTGGTTCTGCGCCTTGATGCCGTCGTCCCCGGCGCTGACGGTGAGCTTGCCGCCATTGACAAGCAGCCAGCCGCGGCCGTCGTCGGTGTCGTTGTCCGATGTGAAGCCGTCGCCTCCGGCCGTTATCTGGTAGGTGCCGTCCAACAGTACGGCGTAGTCCTTGCCGCGGATGCCGTCGTCGGCGGCTTTCACGGTGACGTTGCCGGCGGCCAGGACCAGGCCGTCCTTGGACACGATGCCGTCGTTGTACTGGCCATTGACCTCCAGCGAGCCTGTCCCGGCAAGCGTCAGGTCGGCCATGGAGTAGACCGCCGCATTCGGGGCGTCGGTGCCCTGGTCCGCGTACGTTGCGGCGTCCTTGATGGAGTTGGTGCTGCCTTCATCGAGGAACAGGATGGCCTCGTTGGCGCTTTGGACGACGAACGGGGATCCGGTTGAGCTGGCGAGGGTTACGCCGTCGAGGATCACGCGGACCACATCCTCTCCGCCGGCAGCGATGACCACCTTGCCGTCGCCGAGTGCACCGGAGAGCCGGTAGGTTCCGGCGGCTGTGATGGTGACGGTGCTGCCGTCGACCTTTACTCCGGCGGCGGAGCCCGCCACTGTGGAGGCGCCGTCCTTGAGCGTGACGGCCACTTCCTTGGCCGCATCCCAGGTGAGGTCGTCGGCGTCGTAATGGGTGTCCTCGGAGATCGAGGCTGCAGTCACCATCTGGGCGCCGGACGTTGAGCTGGTGCCGGTTTGGCTGGAGGTGCCGGCCGTACCACTGGAGACGGTGCTGCCGGAAGCGGAGCAGCCGGCCAGGGTGAGGGCCAGGGCGAAGGCGGCCACGGAGAAGGTCTTGCTGAATTTACGCATGGGTGGTTCCTCTGGAGGTCTTGGGGGCGGAAAGCAGGGGTGGATCAGGCTGCGGGTGCCAAATGCATGCTGTGCCGGAGCGTCCGGTTCCAGCGGTTGGCGGGCAGGTGGGGGTGCAGTGCGGCCATGCCGGTGGCGAACTTGGAGATCCTGGACGGCCGCACACCGTGTTGCCACAGGTGCCTGTCCAGGGGTCCGGCGGCGGATCCGGATTTGGTCTCGAGCACTACGCTGCCGGCAAGAACCCACGGTTTGCCGTCCCCGGTCTGCCAGGTGACGTCCGAATCGATCGTTGCGCGGCTGCCTGATTCCGGGAGGTAGAGGGTGGTCCGGCGGTACCGGGTTTCCAGCACGGGACCGAGGGTGCCGTCCGGAACGTCGCCAACGGTTGTGGCCAGGGTTTCGTTGACGTACTCGAGGCCTTCGGCGGTGAGCCGGGACCGGTCCGCGGTGTCGTAGGGGATGCGTTCCTTTACCGTGGCCTCCCTTGTTCCTTCGGTCTTGACCTCGAGGAAACTGGTGCCGGTGTCCGTGTAGGTCCGGGTGCGGATCTTGTAGCGTCGGCGGCGGCCGCGGGCCGCCAGCATGTAGCTGTCCAACTGCGGGGTGTCGAAGTAGACGGAGTCGTAGGCGAAGGACCTGAGGCCGTCTATTTCGAGGACGCGGGCCTGGCCGCCGAAGGTTGCCAGCACCTGGCGGGCAGTCGCGGCGGGAACCACGTACTTCCGGTCCATCCGCGTCTGCAGGGCGGCTTCGGCGTTGAGCTCCTCGAGTCCGATCGGCGCCAGGGCGGCAAGGTTCATGAACATTGCCTCCTCGGCCATGTGTGTTGTGCTCATGCCGCACCTGCCGGGGCGGGAGCCTGCGGTGCGGGAGCCTGCGGCTGAAGTTCTTGGGGAGCCGGGAGCGACTCGTGCCACGCCGCAGGGCTTCCGGCGGCGGTGTCCAGACTGGTCAGACCGTTCAGCCGGGATCCGCGGCCGGAGAGGCAGGCGTAGCGGACATCCACGGTGGTCTTGTCGTTCACCAGGTCCAGTTCCTGCACGGTGACGGTGTGGACCTTCGCGGCGAGCAGCTCCTCCAGCCGGGCGGTGAGTTCGTCCTCGCGGGAGATGGCGCGGTCCAGGACAACGGTCTGGTGCCGGTAGGCGGGAAGGACCCGCTCGTGGTCGCCGACGAACATCACGCCAAGCACCAGGCCCATGAGGGAGAGCGTCAGCCATACCGGTTCGACGCCGATCCCCGAGATCAGCCCCAGGGCCAGGGCGGAGAAGTAGTAGGCCACCTCGTGCTGGGCCAGTTCAGTGGAGCGGAGCCGGATGATCGAGAGGACCCCGAAGAGGCCCAGCCCCAGTCCCAGGCCGGCGGCGGAGCCGGAGAGTGCTGTGGCAACGGCCAGGACGCCGATGTTCATCCCGAGGTAGGACACGGCCAGGTCCCGGCGCCGGTGGCGGCGGACGTAAAGGGCGAAGGTAAGCACGCAGATGGCGATGACGTCTGCGGCGATAAGTATCAGGTGGTTCATGGGGTTCTCCGGGTCTCGTGGTGGGCTACTTGTTACGATTCACGGCCAAGCTGTGCCGGGGCTGTGCCGGAACAAGGTCTGGTTTATGACCTTTGGCGAACAGGAACCGCTGCTGGATGGCGTAGCTCACGGCGAACAGGGCGGCTTCGGTGAGCAGCTTGGCCGGCAGGTCTGCGACGCCGGCACCTGCGAGCGCCTTCAGAAGCGCGTAGTTCGCCGCCAGCAGGCAGAGCGCAAGGGCGAAGTACCTGGCGGCGGTGGCTCCGGCAGGTTTCCCGCGGCCGTGCTTGAACACCAGACTGCGGTTGATCAGGAAGTTGGCCGTGGCGCTCAGGCAGCGGGCGCCGGCGACTGCCGCCAGGACCGAGTCGGTGGCCGCGCTGAGGACAAGGAAGGCGACGGTGTCGATCAGGAAGCCGGCGAAGGACGACAGCAGGAACTTCAGCAGCGGGGCATAGATGCGCACCGAGTCCGCAAGCGGCCGGAAATGCGATCCGGAGTTGTGGTCCAGATAGATGGTGGCGATGCCCACGCTGGCAGTGCGGTACCCGGCGGCTTTGGCCTCGAGCAGGAGGTTCAGTTCGTATTCGTAGCGCTCGCCGCTGACTGTCAGGAGCCAGGGCAGCATGGCCGCCGGGTAGCCGCGCAGCCCGGTTTGTGTGTCGGAGATGCGCTCGCCGGTGGCCAGCCGGAACAGCAGCCGGGTGGCGGCGTTGCCGAAGCGGCTGCGTGCAGGTACGTCGCCGGCGAACGTGCGGGCGCCGAGCACGATGGAGGTGGCGTCCGTGCCGGCGAGCTCGGCGACGCGCAGGATGTCCACGACGCTGTGCTGGCCGTCGCTGTCCGCGCACACCACATCCTGGCCGGGGAACCAGTCCAGGATGAAGCGGAAGCCGGTCTTCAGCGCGGAGCCCTTGCCCCGGTTCGCGGGATGGCTGATGACGTACGCGCCCGCCCGGCGGGCGCCGTCGAAAATCTGGCAGTAGGCCGGACCGCTGCCGTCATCCACCACGACCAGGGTGAGTGCCGGGTCTGCTGTGTTGATGGCATCAATCAGTTCGAGGAGATGGGTGTCCGGCTCGTAGGCAGGGATCAAAATGATCATGGCGGGACCTCACTTGCCGATGTAGAGGATGTCCGAGGTGCCGCGCTCGCGGTTTGCACCCAGCGGGTTGTTGACCCGTGCGCCGTTGAAGTACATGGTGGAGGAGCCGCCGCCGTCGAGGTTGTACGCCGTCTCGGCGCCGAGATCCTTCATGATCTGTGCCATTCCCGTCATGGTCACGCCCGCGCTGTAGCCCGGGCTCCGGCCGTCAACCACCACGAAGACCAGGTGGTTGGTGCCAATGAGCCCCACGGCCGTCCGCGGCTGCTCGCCCTGGATGGAGTGGTTGCCGAAGTTCGTGTCCACCTCGACGTCCTCGATGCCAGCCACGACCTGGCTGTCCTGGACAATTGCCGGTCCGAAGGACAGGGTGTTCCAGACGCCGTCGGCGACCAGCTGTTCGGCGGTGGTGGCGGTTTCGTCGTAGACCTTCACGGTTCCGTCCCGGTAGAACGCCAGCCCCTGGCGGGCGCCCTCGTCCCGGTAGACAACACCGTTGCGGATGACGATGCCGGTGTCCCGGAAGCCGTAATAGTCGCCGTTGATGGCGAAGATGGCGTTGTGGGCGGCCGCGATCTCCGAGGTGGTCTGGGTGATGTTCTCGCCGAAGCTGTCGTTGGCGAACGCGGACTTGAGCGTCGTCGCATCGTCAAGGACGACGTCGGCAACGTAGTAGGTGACCGTGCTGTCGCCGCTGCCGGTCACCACGGTGGAGATGTTGATGTTGGCGCCGTCGGCCGCGTACGAGGTGTCGGTAACGGCGGCGGACGAGCCCACCGTCGTGGCCTCGGAGGACACGCCCTGGGAAGCCTCGTAGGCGGACACATCGGAGATTTCCACGTGCTGGACCACGAACCGGTCCAGCGCCCAGGCGGTGGCGCCGCCGGCGGAAAGTGTCAGCGCAAGGGCTCCTGCGAGGACGGCCCGGCGCGTCGGCCTGGCTTTGCCGCGCTCGCGGGCTGCGCCGGGCTGCTGGGCGTCGGCGGGTTGGTGCCCCGCTTCGCCGGGTTGATGTTCTGCGGTGGGGGAGTTCTGCGGTGAGGTCATGCATCATTTGTATGGACCGGACTTATGCCGGCCGTGAGCCGCTCATTTGAGGAAGCTGTGAAAGTTCCCGCCCGCGAGGCCTGAGACGGCTCCGCATGCCGGAAGCGATAGAGTGAACCGGGATTAACCGATCACGCTTTTGAAGGAGTCACTGTTGACTGCTGAACTCCCGGAACTCGCCGATGGTGACTTCTACTACCAGGATTTGGGCGGCGGCCGCTTCCGCTCCACCATCCACGCCCAGGGGGCCTGGAACGCCCACGAACAGCACATGGCCCCGGCGTCGGGTCTCCTGGCCGACCGGCTGGACCGGCACGAGCCCCGGGACGACATGCGGATGGCGAGGCTCAGCTACGAAATCCTGGGGCTGATCCCCGGCGGTGAATTCGAAATCGCCACCACGACGCTGCGCCCCGGACGCACCATCGAGCTGCTGCAGGCCGAACTGGTGGCGGCCGGTCGCGTGGCCATCAGAGCCACGGCCTGGCGCATGGTCACCAGCGATACAACTGCGGTAGCCGCCATCGAGGATGGCCCTATCCCTTCCCCGGAAGAGTGCAAGCCGTACGACGGCGCGAGCGTCTGGCCGGGTGGGTACATCCGTTCCCTGGAGATGAGGGTGGCGGAAGGTCACCGGCCGGGCGCCGGGAAGGTGTGGCTGCGCACGGACCATCCGCTGACGGACGGAAACGACAGCACGGACATGGCAAGGCTCATGGGGCTGGTGGACACCGCCAACGGCATCGCCGCGCGGGTGCCGCCGGGCAAGGACAGTTACGCTTTTCCGAACCTGGATCTCCAGATCCACATGTACCGGCGGCCGGAGGGCGAGTGGCTGGGCCTGGACAACGCCGTGTCCTTTGGTGCTGACGGCATCGGCCTCACCTCGACGGTGCTCCATGACCGGTACGGGCCGTTCGGCCGGGCGGAACAGATCCTCACGCTCCGGAAGAGCTGACCCCGCCCGCATGAGCGCAGCCGGCTGGCCAGTGGCCGCTGCCGCTCTAATGGAAAACCAGCCAGCCCGCCACCGTGGCGAGGGCCGTCAGCAGGGCGCCCCACGCCATATCAACGACAATGAGCTGCAGCGGCCAGGTCTTGAGCGTCGCGGCGTTGGTGAGGTCGTAGGTTGCGTAGGCAAAGGCGCCCAGCGCCGCCCCATGGCCGACGGCGGTCAGCCAGGTGCCGCCGTCGAGCGCCGGCCGCAGGGCAAAGAAAACGATGCCGGCAATGTAAATCAAATAGAACGCCACGGCGTACCCTAGATGGGGCCGGTCGGCCAGCAATTCACCGATGTGGCTGCGGTAGAACGGGTTCATGAGCTTGAGCCACACGGCGTCGATCACGGCGAAGGCAGCCGCGACGACCAGAAATTGCAATACGACCATAAGGGAGCTTAGCAACATGCAGCAGGCCGGGGCTGATTCCAGGACTCTGACCCTTGTCCGGCAGGAGCAGTCCCTTGGCGCCGTCCGGGACCTTGATTTTGGGATAGAGCTCCTCGGCAAAGCCCGGGCCGGGGACATCGGACCCACCCTTCGGCTGTACCGGCCCGCACCGACTGTGGCCTTCGGCCAGCGTGACACCCGTCTGCCCGGCTTCGGCACCGCCGCCCAGGCCTGCCGCGACCTGGGGTTCGAACCGCTGATCCGCAAGGCGGGAGGCCGCGCCGCGGCGTACCACGAAGGCACCCTGATCATCGACCATGTGGAGCCGCACAGCGATGCGATCGCCGGCGCCAAAGGCCGCTTCGCATTTTTCGGCGAGATGCTGGCGGGAGCGCTCCGGAGCGTGGGCGTGCATGCCGCCGTCGGCGAGATCCCGGGGGAGTACTGTCCGGGTGAATACAGCGTCCACGGCTTTGCGCCGGTCGCACCCGCCTGTCGGATCAAGCTGGTGGGCACAGCCCAGCGCGTGGTGTCCGGCGCCTGGCTGTTCAGTTCCGTTGTCGTGGTGGAGAACTCGGCGCCCATCCGCGAGGTGCTCACGGCCAGCTACGCAGCCCTCGGGCTGGACTGGGATCCCGCCACCGCCGGCGCTGTCAACGACCTTGTGCCCGGCCTCGACGTGCAGGCCATCGAGGACGCAGTGGTCCGCACCTATGCGGAGTACGCCACGATGGGCCGGGCGGACTTCAGCAGTCTCCGCGCCTAACGCTGCGCCAGGCGGGTTCTACTCGGTGGCCGGGGGGATCTGGCAGATCATCAGGACGTTTCCGTCCGGGTCCCGGAAGTTGAACCACTGGTCGTCGTTGACGTCGGTGAGTTCCACGCCGCGGGTTTTCATGAACGCGTGGGCCGCGTGGATGTCGGCGGTGTTGAAGTGGAACGCAGGAACCTGGAAGACGGCGCCCGGAGAGTAGATCCTGCTGTCCAGGACGAGGCCGGCCCCCTCCATGGGAAGTATGTACAGATGGTCCAGCAGGACCTTGTCATCGGCGGGCACGCCCAACATGCCGCAATACCAGTCGCGGGCTTCCTCGATATCGCTGACGGGGACAAAGACGGTGCCGATCTGCGGGGAAACTGGATTCACAGCAATCCTTTGGAACGCGGGAAGGAACTCGGACTGTAACGCGCCGGACTGGCAAGCGCCAGAAGCGGCACCGGGTCCGGATTTTTCGTACCCAGACCTGTCGATTTCAAACGCAGAGGAGAGGACGATTAAGGAACAGCCGCTGAAAAGGAGGTCGGTGATGTGCTATTCATCGCGGGCGGATTTCGGCTGGGACACCCGAAAGGATACCGTCCGAAAGCCTGAGGCGCACCGGGAACCGGTGCCATCGGAAGCCGCGCCCGGGAACCCGCTGCCTGTGGACCATCCGGAACCCCGGACCCACGCGGACGACACCAGGCTGTGGGCCTTCCTGGCCCGCCGCAAGGAGCCCCGCCGCCAGGAAACCCACGCTCCCAGGCCGATCCCGGACCGGATCGGCGAAAAGGTCTGATCCACCGGAGGGGCCTGAAACAGCAAAGGCATTGGAGCAGCCAAGGCATGGAAACAGTAAAGGCACCGGTATCCGGTGCCTTTACTGGTGAACATACTTCGGCGTCAGCCCTAGGCGGCGAGCCTGCTCTTGACCTCTGCTGCGGACGGGTTCGTGGCAGCGGTGCCGTCCGGGAAGAGGACGGTGGGGACGGTGCGGTTGCCGCCGTTGATCTGCTCCACGAGCTCGGCCGTGCCGTCGACCTCTTCGATGTTGATCTCGGTGTAGCCGATGCCCTGGGCGTCCAGCTGCTTCTTCAGCCGGTTGCAGTAGCCGCACCAGGTGGTCGAGAACATGGTGATGGTGCCGTCTTCGGGGGTAAAGTCCACGGGCTCTCCTCGGATAGATGTGGTCCTGTCGGTTTCCTTCCCCTCAACCGTAACCCGGGCGCCGGTATTCCCCAGCCTCTGTTGCAATGGCATGCTGGTGCCATGTGTGGACGTTACGTCATGGCCCGGGCAGTGGGGGATCTGCTGGCCGAATTCGACGCCGAACTTGAGAACGAAACCGAAATCCCGCCGTCGTGGAACGTTGCGCCCACCGACGGTGCGCCCATTGTCCTGGAACGGCTGATTGATGGTGACACGGTCCGCCAGCTGCACGTCGCCCGCTGGGGCCTGGTGCCGTCCTGGGCGAAAAGCCCGGCTATCGGAGCGAAGATGATCAACGCCCGGAGTGAGTCGGTCCTTGAGAAGCCGGCGTTCCGCAAGGCGGTGCAGTCGAGGCGCTGCGCGGTCCCGGCGGACGGCTACTACGAGTGGAAGCAGGGCGAGGGCCGCAGCAAGCAGCCCTACTACGTCCACCCCCGGGATGAGTCCGCCATCGCCTTCGCCGGACTGTACGAGTGGTGGAAGGACCCGTCCCTGCCGCCGGGTGAACCCGCGCAGTGGATGCTCTCGATGTCCATCATGACGGCGGACTCGCCGCCGGCGGGAACCGAGGGCACGGTGTTCGCCGAACTTACAGCGCTCCACGACCGCGTCCCGCTGCCCATGAGCCGCGAGACCATGGCGGCCTGGCTTGACCCGCAGGTGGACGACGCGGCCGGCCTGGTGGACCTCGTCAGGTCCGGTGTGAAGGACGTAGCCGCGGGCTGGCGGGTGGATTCCGTGGGCAAGGCGGTGGGCAACGTCCGCAACAACTCCCCGGAGCTCATCGAGCCTGTGGAGGCACTCTTCTGAGTTTGCCGTCTGGGTTTGCCCTCTGAGGCTCGGGTCCGGGACAAGCGGACCCGGCCGGAATCAGACCCGGACCTGCCATCAGACGGTGACCTGGCCGTCGTCCACTGTCCACGTGGGGTTGAATGCAATCTCCCAGCGGAAGCCGTCCGGATCGGCGAAGTATCCGGTGTAGCCGCCCCAGGGCTGGGTCTTGGGAGGGGCCACGACGGCCGCACCGGCAGACTCTGCCTGGGCCATCACCTGGTCCACCTGCTCTGCGCTGCCGACGTTGTGGCTGAGCGTAATGCAGGGAACGGCGGCGGGAGCGTCGACGGCGGCCTCGGCCTGCATCTGCCCGGCATCCCACAGGGAGAGGATCAGGCCGTGGTTGGCCTGGATGAAGACCACTTCGTCGGGAACCTCGCGGTGGACCGGCCAGCCCAGGCCGTCCACGTAGAAGCGCCGGGAGGCGGCCACGCTGCGCACTCCCAAGGAAATAAAATCGACTCTGGGCTGCATGGTTCGATACTGTCATGATCATGCCCACAAATCACGGAGACGAGAAAAACGCCCAGGCTGACCGGGAACAGCTCGCCGCCGTGCGGGTCGCGGTGGATGAGGTGGACGAGCAGATTGTCACGCTGATCGCCCGCCGCGAGCGCCTGATTCGCATCGCGGGAACCCTGAAGGGTGACGACGCCGAAGTGCGGGCGCCGGGGCGCGTGGAGCGGGTCATCGAGCATGTGCGCTCGGCCGCCGAGAAAAAAGAAATAGACCCGGATATCGTGGAAAGCACGTACCGGGCCATGATCTCGAAGTTCATCGAGCTTGAGATGAAAATCCACAACGACAACAGCTGAGCCGTTTTTCCCGGCGGCTGGCGGGTTCCTTCGCAGGCAGGTCCAGGCAACTTAACAAGTCCGGGCCGCTGACAGGCGCGCCGAGACGCAGGGCCGGCTGATCCGGGCTGGTGCCCGGTGCCGCTTGCGGGGGCGCTGATCCGCTAAAGCTTCTCCTCGACGGGTACGCCAGACTGGAATTCCCGCCCGTCGGCCTCGCTGAACGCGGACATGAGGTGGCTCTTGTCCAGCCCCAGTACCGTGCTCATGGGGAAGTTGCCCGTAATGGTGTTACCCGAGTGCTCAACGCTGCTGAGGTCGAAATTCTCCTCCGTGCCGTCATGGCTGAAGGAGTAGATCGAGACCGCCTCGCCGTTCATGAACTCGATTCCCAGCCTCCGTTGATGTGAATAATCCGGAGTGGCAGCCACGAGCCCTACAACAAAGGCGCCCGATGCTGGAATGTTGCCGTCGATATCGAACTTGGCCACCAATGTGCTTTCTTTGGCGGCGATGCTTACCTGCTTCAGGAGCGCGTCATTGGAACTCATGGGACCATCCTGCCCTGTGAGCCGCCGTCCGTCCACACCCATCTAGGTTTTGTCTCCGGCCCGGCGTAGACTGGAACTATTCGAATACATATTCGAATGACTGCGTATTTTCTGCAGGATGAGATTGGTATCCGGAGGCACCCATGGGAACGTTCAGCGAGTCGGTTGACGTCGTCTGTGCACCTACCGGTGAGCCAGCGGAGCTTCGGTGGGGCGGCAGGGAATACCTGGTCTGCGCCGAACCCCTGCGCTGGTACGAACGCCGCCAGTGGTGGGCCGAAGAACGGCGTGCTCCGCTGGGGAGCGGGCCCGGGCTTGTGGACCATGAGATCTGGCGGGTGCAGGTCCTGCCTGCCGGCAGAAGCAGCCCGACGGAAACTCCGGCCGCAGAACTTACTGAACCTCTAACCCTTGACCTGGTGCGGCATGCCGGCAGCGGACGCTGGCGGCTGCTCCGGATCCACGACGCCCTTCGGCCCAAAGACGCACTCCAGCACAAAACAGCATGAGCTTCACTCACCTTCACGTTTCCACCGCCTTCAGCGCCCACTATGGTGTCTCCTGGCCGGATGAACTCGCCCAGGCGGCGGCTGCCCAGGGAGCAACCGCCCTCGGCTGCACGGACCGCGACGGCCTGTACGGCACAGTAAAACACCTCAAGGCCTGCATGGCTGCCGGAATTGACCCGGTGGTCGGTGTGGATCTGTCAGTGTTCGACGACGAGGGGGACCATGATGCCGGGGCGGTCCTGGCGCGGGTTTCCAAAACCCGGTTCTCGGCATCCCGCGTCACCGGGCGGGTCGTTGTCCTCGCGCATGGCCACAACAACGGTGCGGGATACAAGGCACTGTGCCGGCTGATCTCCGACGCACATGCCCGCACCACGGGTAAGGCAGGGGGAACGGTTCCCGTTGCTGTCACCAGGGCTGAACTCGCCTCACGCGTCCTGGATCCGGAAAGCCTGAAACCGGTGCTCACCGTGCTGCTGGGCCCGGATTCCGACGTCGGCAACGCGCTGGGCGGGCGGCGGTACCTCCGGCCCCGGACCCTTTTCAAGGGCTGGCTGGACGCCATGCCCGCCGGAAGCGTCGCGGCAGAGATCGTTACCCACCTCAGCGCGCCGGGTGAGCCGTTAAGCACCGCCCATGCGGTCCGCATGCTCAAGCTGGCGCAGGAGTACGGCGTGCCGGCCGTGCTCACCAACGCAGTCCGATACTGCGAGGAGGACGGGGCGGCCACCGCCGATGTCCTGGATTCGGCCCGCACTCTGAAGTCGCTTCCCGAACTCTCCGCCGCGCCGCTGCTTCAGCCCAACGGGCAGGGCTGGCTGAAAACCCCGGACCAAATGGTGGAACTGGGCAAGGAAGTCATCCATGCAGCCGGCTACGGGGCCGCAGATCTTCAGGTGCTGCTCGCGCAGACTGAGGCGCTCGCGGACCGTTGCCGCATGGATCCCGTGTCTGACATGGGGTGGAAGCAGCCGGTGGTGCCGGAGGCCGCCGTCATCGGCATTGAAGGGGATCCGCTGGCAGAACTGGCCCAGCGCTGCGAAGCCGGAATTGCGCGGAGATTCCCCGGCATCTCCGGGAAAGCGGAAGCGGACATGCGCGCACAGCTGCGGCATGAGCTGAAGATCATTGCCCGCCTCGGCTTTGCCTCCTACTTCCTCACCGTGGCCGAGGTTTCCCGCATGATCCTGGACATGGGCGTGAGGGCGGCAGCCCGGGGATCGGGGGCTTCCAGCCTGGTGAATTACCTGATCGACATCAGCCAGGTGAACCCCCTCCAGCATGACCTCATCTTCGAACGGTTCCTTTCCGGCGACCGGTCCACGCTGCCTGACATCGACATCGATGTTGAAAGCGCTGAGAGGCACAACGTCTACCGGAAGATCTTTGACCGGTTCGGCTCCCAGCGGGTCACACTGATGAGCATGCAGAACGGCTACCGCGCTCGCGGTGCGGTGCGGGACGCCGGCATGGCTTTGGGGATGGACGACGACGATGTCGGCGAGATCGCCAAACAGCTGTGGCGCTTTTCGGCACGGAAGTTCCGGGAGGCGCTGGAGGAAAAGCCGGAACTTCGCGAGTTCGCCGGACGGGTGGAACAGCGGAACTTCTCGGAGAACCAGCAGCTGGACCTGCTGGTGGACCTCACCGAACGGCTGGACCGGCTTCCGCGCCACATCTCCATGCACCCCTGCGGGGTGATCCTCGGTGATACCACCCTGCTGGACCGGACACCCGTCCAGCCCAGCGGCCTTGGACTGCCCATGAGCCAGTTCGACAAACACGACATGGACCCCATGGGCATGCTGAAGCTGGATGTCCTGGGAGTCAGGATGCAAAGCGCCATGGCCTTTGCCGTGCGGGAGATCATCCGCATCCATCCCTCCAAGGCAGAAGTTGTGGCGGCCGGAGCCCACCCCGTGGCAACAGATGGCAGCGGTCCGGACTACATCGCCGAGGACGGCCTGATCGACCTCAATGCCGTGCCCCTGGATGATGAGCCGACGTATGAGCTGATCAGAAGCACCCACACGCTGGGTTGCTTCCAGATCGAATCACCGGGCCAGCGGGAGCTGGTGGGCAAGATGGCCCCGCGCGAATTCAACGACCTCATCATCGACATCTCACTGTTCCGCCCGGGGCCAATGAAATCGGACATGGTCCGGCCCTTCCTGGAACACAGGCACGGCTTTACGCCAGAGACCTACCCGCACCCGGACCTGAAGCCGGTACTGCAGGAAACCCACGGGGTGACGGTCTTCCATGAGCAGATCCTGCGGACCTTTGACGTAATGACCGGCTGCGGGCTGGCCAAAGCCGACGAGTTCCGCCGGGCGTTGAGCAATGACGTCATGGAAGGGCAGGTGGAAGAGTTTTTCCGCCGCAAGGCAAAAGCCAGGGGATATCAGCCGGACGTCGTGGACAAAGTTTGGAGCACCCTGAAATCGTTCGCCAGTTTCGGGTTCTGCAAAGCCCACGGCGCCGCCTTTGCCGTGCCCACCTACCAGTCGGCCTGGCTGAAGGCCCACCATCCGGAAGCATTCCTCGCCGGCCTGTGGGAACACGATCCCGGGATGTACCCCAAGCGCCTCCTTGTGGCCGAAGCACGCCGAATGGGCATCCCCATTCTTCCGCTGGACATCAACCGCAGCGGGGCGGAATACCGGGTTGAGCGCGTCGCGGAAGGCCCGGACCGGGGAAAGCTGGGCATCCGTCTGAGCCTCAACGGCATCTTCGGGCTGTCCGGTTCTGAGCTGAAGCGGATCGTCGCAGGCCAGCCCTATGACTCACTGGCGGACCTGAGGGCACGCTCCAGGCTGAGCAAGCCCAGCATCAAGCGGCTCGCCCAACTGGGTGCCTTTGACGCCCTGCACCGGGAATCCGGCGGGACAGCCAACCGGGCAGACCTTGTCCACCACCTGCAGAGCCTGCAGAGCAAGCCTGCCAAGAAAGGCGTCGACGTCATTGAGGGGCAGCTCGCGTTGCCTCTTGGGGATGTCGAGTTGCGGAACGTCAAGGCCGGGCTGCCGGAGCCCACCATGGTGGAGAACGTCCGGGCGGAACTTGACCTGATGGCTGTTGATGTCAGTGAACACCTGATGTCCAGCCACCGTCCGCTCCTGGACCGGCTTGGCGTCACCACCGCGGATAAGCTGCTGGGGCTGCGCAACGGCACGGAGGTCCTGGTTGCCGGTGTCCGCATCGCCACCCAGACCCCGCCCATGCGCGGCGGCAGGCGGGTGGTCTTCATCAGCATTGATGACGGCACCGGATGCGTGGATTCCGTGTTCTTCCACGAGGCGCAGGAGCATGCCGGCCCGCTGCTGTTCGGCACCCGGCTGCTGCTTATCCGGGGAACCACCCGGCGGACCGGTCCGCGCGGCATCAGCCTCAGCGCCAGCATGGCCTGGGACCTCAGCCGGGTGGACACCCTGCCGTTCCCTGAACGGGGGACCGCTGGCCCGGGAAACGCTGACCCGGGAATCGGCGAGGCGGGAAACCTTGAACCAGGAAACGTCGAATTAGGAAACGGCGAACCAGGAAGTATCGAACAGGAGTTCAGGCAGCCGGGGCCGCTGGAAGGCATCAGCAGGAACCTGGCCATCACCGGCCTGGGAAGCTGACGCGCCCCATCCCATTTCCAATTGTTCTCATTGGGCGCCGCCGTGGCGCTTTGGCTCGCCTCTTCTGCAACAGATAACATTGACGAGGCTGGCTGTGGTCCCCGTACGCCACAAGCTACGAAGCCTGAACTTTGAATAGGAGACACCCGTGTCAGATGCCCAGCAGATCACCCTCATCGTCGATGGCGAAGAAATGAAGGTGACTACCGGGACCACCGGCGCGGAACTCTTCTTTGAGCGCCGCGACGTCGTAGTGGCCCGGGTCGACGGCGAGCTCAAGGACCTGGACCAGCCTCTTCCCGAGGGTGCCGAGGTTCAAGGCGTCACCATCGATTCCCCCGACGGGCTCAACGTGCTGCGCCACTCCACCGCCCACGTCATGGCCCAGGCCGTCCAGCAGTTGCGCCCCGAGGCCAAGCTCGGCATCGGTCCCTACATCACGGACGGGTTCTACTTCGACTTCGACGTCGCCGAACCCTTCACCCCTGAAGACCTGAAGACCCTGGAAAAGATGATGCTCAAGATCATCAACCAGAACCAGAAGTTCGTCCGCCGCGTGGTCTCGGAGGACGAGGCCCGGGAGGCCATGAAGAACGAGCCCTACAAGCTCGAACTGCTGGGCAAGAAGAACGACGCCGCCGAGGCCGGCGAAGGCGTCAACGTCGAAGTGGGCGCCGGGGACATCACCATCTACGACAATGTGGACCGCAAGAGCGGGGACAGCGTCTGGTGCGACCTGTGCCGCGGCCCCCACCTGCCCAACACCAAGCTCATCTCCAACGCCTTTGCCCTGACCCGGTCGTCGGCCGCGTACTGGCTGGGCAACCAGAACAACCAGCAGCTGCAGCGCATCTACGGCACCGCGTGGCCCACCAAGGATGCCCTGAAGGCGTACCAGGAACGCATCGCCGAGGCCGAGCGCCGCGACCACCGGAAGCTTGGTGCCGAGCTGGACCTGTTCTCCTTCCCCGACGAGCTGGGTTCCGGCCTGCCGGTGTTCCACCCCAAGGGCGGCATCATCCGCAAGGCCATGGAGGACTACTCCCGGCAGCGCCACGTGGACGCCGGCTACGAGTTCGTCTACACCCCGCACATCACCAAGGGGCACCTGTACGAGGTCTCCGGCCACCTGGACTGGTACCGGGACGGCATGTTCCCGGCGATGCACATCGACGCGGAACTGAACGACGACGGCACCGTGCGCAAGCCCGGCCAGGACTACTACCTGAAGCCGATGAACTGCCCCATGCACAACCTCATCTTCCGCTCGCGCGGCCGGTCCTACCGTGAGCTGCCGCTGCGGCTCTTCGAATTCGGCTCGGTCTACCGCTACGAAAAGTCCGGCGTGGTCCACGGACTGACCCGTGTGCGGGGCATGACACAGGACGACGCCCACATCTACTGCACCCGCGAGCAGATGAAGGACGAGCTCACCACCACGCTGAACTTCGTCCTCGGCCTGCTCAAGGACTACGGCCTGGACGACTTCTACCTCGAACTGTCCACCAAGAACGAGGACAAGTTCGTCGGCGACGACGCAACCTGGGAGGAAGCCACCCGCACCCTGGCCGAAGTTGCCGAGGCTTCCGGGCTGGAGCTCGTTCCGGACCCGGGCGGAGCCGCGTTCTACGGGCCCAAGATCTCGGTCCAGGCGAAGGATGCCCTGGGCCGCACCTGGCAGATGTCCACGATCCAGCTCGACTTCAACCTGCCTGAGCGCTTCGAACTCGAGTTCCAGGCCGCCGACGGCACCCGCCAGCGTCCCGTCATGATCCACCGGGCCCTGTTCGGATCGGTGGAGCGGTTCATGGGCGTCCTGACCGAGCACTATGCCGGCGCCTTCCCGGCCTGGCTCGCTCCCGTGCAGGTGGTGGGCATCCCGGTTGCCGAAGCCTTCAACGACTACATGTTCGATGTCGTGGACAAGCTCAAGGCTGCCGGCATCCGCGCAGAGGTGGACATTTCCTCGGACCGTTTCCCGAAGAAGATCCGCACGGCCAGCAAGGACAAGATCCCGTTCGTGCTGATCGCCGGCGGTGAGGACGCGGAAGCGGGCGCGGTCTCCTTCCGGTTCCGGGACGGCAGCCAGGACAACGGCGTGCCCGTGGCCGATGCTGTCCAGCGGATCGTGGACGCCGTCCGCAACCGGACCAGCTAGCCGCGGCGGAGGGGAACACGTGCAGGACAACTCAGGGTCGGGCTATCCGGGCGACGCGGAAGTAACGGACGATTTTGGCCTCGCCGGCGTTCCGGATGCCTTCCAGCGGCTGTGGACTCCGCACCGCATGGCCTACATCAAGGGCGGCCAGCACCAGTTCAAGAACACGGACGACTGCCCGTTCTGCATCGCGCCGGCGCGCACCGACGAGGAGTCGCTCATCGTGTACCGGGGGCGCACGAGCTACGTGGTGCTCAACCTGTTCCCCTACAACCCCGGCCACCTGCTGGTGTGCCCGTACCGCCACGTCCCCGATTACACGGACCTGACGGTGGAGGAGACCGCCGAATTCGCCGACCTGACGCAGACCGCCATGCGCGTACTGCGGAAGGTGGCGAATCCCGGCGGCTTCAACCTCGGCATGAACCAGGGCGTTGTGGGCGGGGCCGGCATCGCGGGGCACCTGCACCAGCACATCGTTCCGCGCTGGGGCGGGGACGGAAACTTCTTCCCGATCATCGCCCAGACCAAGGCGATCACCCAGACGCTCGACGAGGTCCGCCAGCAGGTTGCCGACGCCTGGCCCGGGGAGACGCATGCTGAATAGGCATGCCCGCGGGTTCTTCACCGCGCTGTTTACCCCGCTTGCACGCTGGCTACTGAAAATTGGCGTCTCGCCTGACGCCATCACGATTGTGGGAACTGCCGGGGTGGTGGTTGGGGCCCTGGTGTTCTATCCGCTGGGCCAGCTCTTCTGGGGAACCGTCTTCATCACGGCGTTCATCTTCTCCGACGTCATCGACGGCATCATGGCCCGGATGAAGAACCTCGGCGGCCGCTGGGGCAACTTCCTGGACTCCAGCCTGGACCGGTTGGCTGACGGGGCCCTCTTTGCCGGCCTTGCCATCTGGTTTTTCACCGGTGGTGCGGATGCCCCCATAGCCGTTGCCGCCGTCGTCTGCCTGGTTCTTGGCATGGTGGTCTCCTATGTCCGGGCGAAGGCCGAATCCCTCGGCTTCCAGGCAAACGTGGGCATTGCCGAGCGCGCTGAACGGCTGGTTTCCGTCCTGGTGATCACCGGCCTCACCGGTGTTGGGCTGCCGCCTGTGGTGCTGCTGGCGACTCTGGTGCTGCTGGCCGCGGCGAGCCTCGTCACGGTGGTCCAGCGCATCCTGGCCGTGCGCATCCAGTCGCTGGAAGACTCCGAACAAACCTGATTAAGCCGGGCTGCCGCCGTGGGACTAGTATTAGGACTGCCCGGTCAATGGATCCGGTAATCCGGTGTGTGCAAAAACGGCATGTCCTTGCCGCCTGCACTGCCGGCGAAGGTCATCTAGCTACCCATAGGGGTTTTTGTGTCTACACCTGATGTAAGCAACGAAGCCGGCTCGTCCGCCAACAGCGTGACGGGCAGCAACCGCGTGAAGCGCGGCATGGCAGAGATGCTCAAGGGCGGCGTCATCATGGACGTCGTCAACGTCGAGCAGGCCCGCATCGCCGAAGACGCCGGTGCCGTTGCCGTTATGGCGCTCGAGCGCGTCCCGGCCGACATCCGCGCCCAGGGCGGCGTGTCCCGTATGTCCGATCCGGACATGATCGACCAGATCATCGATGCCGTCTCCATCCCGGTGATGGCCAAGGCCCGCATCGGGCACTTCGTCGAGGCCCAGATCCTGCAGTCCCTCGGCGTCGACTACATCGACGAGTCCGAGGTCCTGACCCCGGCCGACTACACGAACCACATCGACAAGTGGAACTTCACCGTTCCCTTCGTCTGCGGTGCCACCAACCTCGGTGAGGCGCTGCGCCGCATCAACGAGGGCGCGGCCATGATCCGGTCCAAGGGCGAGGCCGGCACCGGAGACGTCTCCAACGCCACCACGCACATGCGCCAGATCCGCGCCGAGATCAAGAAGCTCGCCTCCCTGCCCGAGGACGAGCTGTACGTCGCGGCCAAGGAACTGCAGGCCCCGTACGAACTGGTCAAGGAAATTGCCGCCACCGGCAAGCTCCCGGTGGTGCTGTTCACCGCCGGTGGCATCGCCACCCCGGCTGACGCCGCGATGATGATGCAGCTCGGCGCCGACGGCGTGTTCGTCGGCTCCGGCATCTTCAAGTCCGGCAACCCGGCCCAGCGCGCCGCCGCCGTCGTGAAGGCCACCACCTTCTTCGATGACCCGGACGTCATCGCCAAGGCCTCCCGCGGCCTGGGCGAGGCCATGGTCGGCATCAACGTGGACGAGATCCCGCAGCCGCACCGCCTCGCCGAGCGCGGCTGGTAGCAGCTCCAAAAAGCAGTCCGACGCCGGCCGGTCACCTTCCAAGGTGACCGGCCGGCGTCGTTGTTTTTGGGGTTACTCCAGGCCGCGGCGCTTGAGCAGGGGCTCGAGGGTGGCGTCGCGGCCTCGCAGCGTGCGGAACGACTCAAGCGGATCCCGGCTGTTGCCGCGGGAGAGGAGCTCGGCGCGGAAGCGGTCGCCGTTGGCCCGGCTGAGCCCGCCGTTCTCGGTGAACCAGTCCACGGTCTCGGCGTCCAGCACCTCGCTCCAGATGTAGGAGTAGTAGCCCGCAGCGTAGCCGTCGCCTGCGAAGATGTGCTGGAAGTAGCCCGTCCGGTACCGCGGGGGAATGAGCGGATGTGCCACTCCTGCGGCGGCCAGTGCCTTCGCCTCGAACTCGAGGGCGTCCTCCGGAACACCGCCGGCTTCCAGGACATGCCAGGCCAGATCCAGCAGCGCAGCGCCGAGGTACTCCGTGGTGGCGAACCCCTCGCCCCACAGACGGGACTCGTTGAGCCGGTCGACGACGTCCTGGGCCAGAGGCTCCCCGGTGGCGTGGTGGCGGGCGTAGTTGGACAGCACCTCCGGCCACATGATCCACATCTCGTTGACCTGGGACGGGTACTCCACGAAGTCCCGCGGCACCGACGTGCCCGAGAACCGCGGGTAGGTGACATTGGAAAACAGCCCGTGCAGGGCGTGGCCGAACTCGTGGAACGCCGTGCGCACCTCATCGAGCGTGAGCAGCGTGGGCTCACCCGCGGGAGGTTTGGAGATGTTCAGGTTGTTGATGACCAC
Source organism: Arthrobacter sp. BGA-UO-ETr-C19 (assembly GCF_059568005.1). Lineage (NCBI taxonomy): Bacteria > Bacillati > Actinomycetota > Actinomycetes > Micrococcales > Micrococcaceae > Arthrobacter > Arthrobacter sp. BGA-UO-ETr-C19. The sequence continues at coordinate 127,021 of NZ_JCAQPC010000022.1, read as the reverse complement.
CGGCTTGGTGCCAAGCAGCGCCGACTGGTCCACCAGCGAGTTCATCCACGCGCCGCCCCGCTTGGTTTCGCGGGTGTAGTAGTCGCCCAGGAACAGCCCGAGCTCCGTTCCGTCTGCTTCCCGGACCTCCCAGATCCGGACGTCCCCGTGGTAGCCGGCAAGGTCCTTGCGCTCATGGAAAGTGATGCCGAAGAGCGCGGTGGCGGCGAAAAACACGCCATCGGTCAGTACCCGGTCCAGCTCAAAGTATGGCCTGAGGGCCTGCTCGTCCACGGTGTACCGTTCCCGCCGGACCTTGGCGGAGTAGTAGGCCCAGTCCCAGGCCTCCAGCGGGTGGCCGGCGCTCCCGGCCAGGGCGGCCGCCTCGGCGTCCGCGTTCCGGACGGCGGCGGGCGCCAGCCGGTTCAGCATCGTCCGGACAGCGCCGAAGTCCGGGGCCGTCTGCCGGTCCACCACCAGTTCGGCGTAGTTGGCGAAGCCCAGCAGGGCGGCCTTTTCGGCGCGGAGCCGGACCATGGATTTCACGAGGTCGAGGACGTCGAGGTCTCCGCCGGAGCTGCCGCGGGCCACGGACGCCTCGAAGAGCCGCCGGCGCACGTCCCTGTTGTCCAGTGACGCCAGGGCGGGCTGGTTGCTTGGCTGGATGAGCGTCAGGAGGAACTTTCCGTCGTGGCCGGCAACGCGGGCCGCTTCCGCGGCGCTGGCGATCTCGTCCCCGGGAAGGCCGGCGAGGTCGTCGGCGCTGTCCAGCAGCAGGGCGGCGGACTTCATCGCTTCCTTGACGCGCTGGCCGAATTCCGTGCCCAGCCGGGACAGTTCGGCGTTCAGGGAACGGAGCCGGTCCTGGCCGGCGTCGTCCAGCTGAATGCCTGACTGGCGGAACTCCTTGAGGTACTCCGCGACAAGCCTTGCCGATTCGGCGTCCAGGCCCCCGGCGTCCACGGCGTCGAACCGCTCATAGAGCGCCCGGTTAAGATATATGGCGTCCTGATGGGCGGCGAAGCGGGGCGACAGTTCGGTTTCCAGCTTCCTGATTGCCTCGGAGGCGTCGGCCGAAACCAGGGTGAAGAACGAGGCGGCGGCGCGGTCCAGCAGACGGCCGGACCTTTCCATTGCCAGCGCTGTGTTCTCGAACGTTGCCGGCTCGGGGTTTTCCACGATGGCCTGGATCTCGGCCAGGTGTTCGGCCAGCCCGGCGTCAACCGCCTCGGCATAGTGGGTGTCGTCGATGTCGGCAAACGGCGGCAGTTCGAAGGGCAGGGCGCTGGGGGACAGGAGGGGATTGGTCATGAAGCAACCCTTTCATGCAGCCCTGCGGCGCACAATGATTTGGCGGCTTCCACGGACCGGTTACCCGCGGTCGGCGTGCCCCCGGCTTAGGCTGGGGTCATGGGGAACAAGAACGTGCCTGGCCGTGCGATTCGGGCGGCCGCGGCCGCACTGCTGATGGTGGCGCTGGCGTCGTGCGGCGTGATCGCCGAGCAGGCACGGCCACAATCCGGCAGCCAACCTTCCAGTGCGGCCGGTCAGCCCTCAGCCCCGGCATCGCCGCCGGGCGCCGGGAACACTGCCATTCCGACGCCGACGGCGGCGCCCACCCCGACCGCAGCAGCGACGCCTACGCCGGGTGCCGGCCCCGCGTGCAAGGCGGTCCGTTGCACGTCCGTCCTGGTCACCGGTGACATGCTGGTCCACGCCCAGCTGTGGCAACAGGCCCACGAGGACGCCGTGGCCGGCGGTGTCAAGGGACTCGACTTCGGTCCGCTGCTGGAAGGCCAGCGGCGCTACATCGAACAGAGCGACCTCTCCATTTGCCACCAGGAAACGCCGGTGGCCCTGCCCGGCGGCCCCTTCTCCGCCTATCCTTCCTTCAACGTCCCGCCGCAGATCGCCGCGGCCGCCAAGGGGGTCGGCTACCGTGCCTGCACCACGGCCAGCAACCACACCATCGACCAGGGCACCGAGGGCCTCGCCCGGACACTGGATGTGCTGGATGCAGCAGGGCTGGAGCACACCGGCTCCTACCGGACGCAGGCTGAGTCCCGGGGCATCCTCATCCTGCAGACGGACGCCGCCCGGATTGCGGTCATTGCGGGCACCTACGGGCTCAACGGGCAGGTCCCGGAACAGCCGTGGCAGGTGGACATGCTCGATGCCCCCGCCATGATCGCCAAGGCTAAGGAGGCCAGGGAGCAGGGCGCGGACATCGTGCTGGCCGCCATGCACGCGGGGGACGAGTACTCCAGCGCCCCCAACGCCCAGCAGGTGGAGGTGGCGCACGCTCTGGCGGACAGCGGGCAGTTCACCATGGTCTACGGGCACCACACGCACTCGGTGCTCCCCGTTGAAAAGTACAAAGGAACCTGGATCGCCTACGGGCTCGGCAACGGCGTGACAGAACTGTCGCCGACGTACGTCGTCAACAACGAGGGCCTGCTGCTCCGGGCGCAGTTCAGCCAGGACAGTGCCGGCAAATGGGCCGCAGCCGACGTCGCCTGGGCACCGTCAGTCATCGTCAGTAGTCCCTACCGCTGGTGCTCTGTGGCCGCAGACGCCCCGCAGGGCGTCTGCGCCAGTCCCGCGGCAGACGCCGACACCCGGGTGCGGACCAAGCAGGTGGTGGAGTCCATGGGCGCGGCCCAGGCCGGAGCCCACGAGCTGCTGGTCACCAGGGAGCGGTGATCTGGCCTGTTTGCTGCTAGCGCGGCCGGGTTAGTCCCTAGCGCGGCCGTCGGGCCGCGTGCTCACGGGCCAGGACGGCGTAGCGGTCATCCGGTTCGCCGGGGGTGAAGGTTCCGTACTTGCGTTCGACGGCGGTCCGGATCAGGAAGTCGGCGATGGCCGGGTTCTTGGGCAGCAGGGAACCGTGCAGGTAGCTTGCCACGATGTTGCGGTAGCGGGTGCCCTCCTGGCCATCGCTGCTGTTGTTGCCGGTGCCCTTTGCCACTGTCCCCAGAGGTTCGGCGCCGGGGCCCAGCGTGGTCTGGCCGCTGTGGTTTTCGTACCCCAGGACCTCGCCGAACTCGGCGGTGGTGACCTTGACGTTGCCGATCAGCCGCTCATCCGTGCCGTGGGTCTCCACATCCAGAACTCCGATGCCGGGAATGACCGGGCCCGAGCGGGTCTTGAAGAAACGGCCGAAAAGCTGGTAGAGCCCGCAGATGAGCAGCATGGGGGTGCCGTCCTCAGCCATCCCCTTGAGGAGGCTGGCCCGTGACTGGAGGTCGTCCTGGATAACGAGCTGGCCGCTGTCCTGCCCGCCGCCGCCCAGGATGATGTCCACTCCCTCCGGGAACTCGTCGCCCACGTTGTACTCGAGCAGTTCCGGCGTGTAACCGTGCCATTTCAGGCGCTGCTTCAGCACCAGGGCATTGCCCCAGTCGCCGTAGATGTTCATCTCCCGCGGGTACAGCTGCAGGACCCGGATGGTTCCCTTCGAGGCGGTAGTGCCGGCGGCTGAATCAGGGGTCAAGAGACCACCTCCACTGTGGTGATTTTGGACAGCTCACGGCGGATGGCGAGCATCGCGGTGTAGGTGCAGAAGACCCGCTTCGGCTTGCCTTTGCCCTTGCGGATGAAGTCGGCCAGGGCGGCCGGGATGTCAGTGCCCACCGCCCCGATCTGCACTTCGTCGTACTGCAGGCGCAGGGCCATGTCGTACGCGCGGGAGCCGGAGACCTGGTCCACTCCGTCCGGGCGCAGGGAGTCAAAATCAACGTCCCAGAGCCAGGACATGTCTCGGCCGTCGGCGTAATTGTCGTTAATGGCGATCATGGTGGCGTAGCCGCCCGAGGGGAAGGACTTGAGGCCAAGCCGGAAGCCGCTCGGGTTCTTGACCAGGACCAGATCGAGCGGGAGCCCGTCCACCGTGAGGCTTTCGCCGCGCCCGAACGCCGGGGCCACCTCGGAGAGGGCCCTCAGCAGGGTGCTGTGGTCCGCCGTGGCGGCACCGCTGCCGCAGATGCTGCGGGCCAGGGCCAGCGCAGCCGCGGCATTGAAGATGTTGTAGACGCCGCGGAGCTTCATCCCGGTGGTGACAGTGACGCCGTCGTACTCAAAATCGGCGTCATCGGCACCCACACGGCGGAGGACGACGTCGGCCTGCGGCCGTTCCGGCACCGCAGGTACGGGGCTGCCCGGCCCGGCACGGAGTTCGTCGTCGCTGGGGAAGGTGCCCAGCAGGGAGTCGTCCAGGCCAAAGTAGAGGACCTCGGGACCCTGCAGCGTCTCGGCGATCCGGGCCACCCGCGGGTCCTCGCGGTTAAGCACCACAGTCCCCGTGGTCTTGGAGGCGATGTGCTGGAGGAGCTGGGCGGTCTTGTCGATCTCGCCGAAACGGTCCAGCTGGTCGCGGAGGACGTTCAGCAGCAGGCTGTAGCGCGGCGGGACACGGTTGACGAAGTGCACGGCGTGCGCCTCGTCCAGTTCCAGCACGGCGATATCGGCGTCGAGCCGTCCCCGCCAGTCAACGTCGCCGAGCAGCGCGGCCGCCACGCCCCGGGTGAAGTTGCTGCCGGTGCGGTTGGTGAACACCTTCAGGCCCTGGCTTTCCAGCAGTTCCACCACCATCTTCGTGGTGGTGGTTTTGCCGTTGGTGCCGCTGACCACGGCGACGCCGTGGGGGAGGGTGGACAGGGTCCGCTGCATGAAGCCGGGGTCGATTTTTTCGACCACCAGGCCGGGTAGTGCAGAGCCTCCGCCCCTGAGCCGGGAAACCCGGCGAACGAACTTGCCGAGCGGAACGCTGAGGGAAAACATGCTCTGTAATATATCCCAGCAACGGCATGCAATGTGGCGGACGGCCTACGGCGGGCGCGGCTGCCCGCCGTCGGGACACTATGCTGTTTAGATGACCAATTCCCTTTCCAGCGCCCTTCCGCGCCCTGCCGGCGTGCCCCAAAAGCCCGGCACGGGCCTGCGCATCGGCGTTCTGGCGCTGCAGGGCGACTTCCGTGAGCACCTCCGGGCAGTCGAGACGGCGGGCGCCGCCGGCGTGGGTGTCCGCCGCCCCGCGGAACTCGAAGGACTCGACGGACTCATCATCCCCGGCGGCGAGTCGACGGCCATCGACAAGCTTGCGCGCGCCTTCGACCTCGCGGAGCCGCTGCGGCAGCGGATCGCCGACGGCCTCCCGGTGTACGGTTCCTGCGCGGGCATGATCCTGCTGGCGCACGACATCGCCGACCCCGCCGCAGACCTCGCCGGCAACCCCCAGCAGACGTTCGGCGGCCTGGACATCACGGTGCGCCGCAACGCATTCGGCCGGCAGCGTGAGTCCTTCGAGACCGACCTCGACTTCAAGGGCCTGGAGTTCAGCGCCACCGAGCACGGGGTTGCGCCGGTTCACGCGGTGTTCATCCGCGGCCCCTGGGTGGAGCGCGTCGGGCCCGGCGTTGAAGTCCTGGCGCAGGTGGAGCCAGCAGACCAGGAGCATGCCTCCCACGCCGCCGAACTGCAGGGGACGGCTAGAATTGTTGCAGTGCGTTCCGGCCAACTGCTGGCCACCTCCTTCCATCCGGAAGTGACAGGGGAGAAGCGCGTGCATGAACTTTTTATCCGCATGATCAGAGGAGAAGCGTAAAGCATGTCAGGCCACTCCAAATGGGCAACGACCAAGCACAAAAAGGCCATCATTGATAGCCGCCGGGCAAAGTCGTTCGCCAAGCTGATCAAGAACATCGAAGTCGCGGCCCGCATGGGCGGCCCGGACCTCGCGGGAAACCCCGGACTCGAACTCGCCGTCACCAAGGCCAAGAAGACTTCGGTTCCGAACGACAACATCGACCGCGCCATCAAGCGCGGCGCCGGGCTAACCGGCGAGGTCGTGGACTACACGGAGATCATGTACGAATGCCGCGGCCCGCAGGGTTCCGCGCTGCTGATCGAGTGCCTTACCGACAACAAGAACCGTGCCGCATCCGAGGTCCGGCTGGCCATTTCCCGGAACGGCGGCACCATTGCCGACCCCGGCTCTGTGAGCTACCTCTTCACCCGCAAGGGCGTTGTCACCCTGCCCAAGAACGACCTCACCGAGGACGACGTCCTCATGGCCGTGCTGGATGCCGGCGCCGAGGAAGTCAAGGACAACGGGGACACCTTCGAGATCCACTCGGACCCGAAGGACCTGCAGGCCGTCCGCGATGCGCTCAAGGAAGCCGGCATTGACTACGACACCGACGAGGCCGAGTTCGTGCCCTCCATGGAGGTGCCGCTGGACCTTGACGCCGCCAAGAAGTTCATGAAGCTCGTTGACGCCCTCGAGGACCTCGACGACGTCCAGAACGTCTACAGCAACGCTGACCTCAGCGACGAAGTTCAGGCAGCCCTGGAAGCCGAGTGATTTTCCGCGTGGCGGACCGGGCCGGTCGCACGTGACGCTGCGCGTACTGGGAATCGACCCCGGGCTGACCCGCTGCGGCATCGGCGTAGTGGACGTCGAAAAGAACCGCCGGGCCACCATGGTGGCCGTCGGCGTGGTGGGATCGTCACCCGAGGAAACGCTCGACCAGCGGCTGCTGGTGATCGCCCTCGCCATCGACGACTGGCTCGACCGCTACGAGCCCCACGTGCTCGCGGTCGAACGGGTCTTCTCGCAGCTCAACGTCAGCACGGTCATGGGCGTTGCCCAGGCCTCCGGCGTCGTCATCGCCGCGGCGGCCCGGCGCGGCATCCCCGTGGCTTTGCACACGCCGTCCGAGGTCAAGGCGGCGGTGACGGGCAGCGGATCCTCGAACAAGGAGGCCGTCACCAAGCTGGTCACCAAGATTCTCCGCCTCGATGCCCCGCCGCGTCCCGCGGACGCGGCGGACGCCCTGGCCCTCGCCATCACGCACGCGTGGCGGGCGGGCAGCGGCGCCAGCGTAGCCACCACAGGCCCCGGCAGCCAGTCACTGACCCCGGCCCAGCGTGCCTGGGCCGAGGCTGAGGCGAAGGCGCGCCGTGCACGCTGAATGTCGCCGGCCCTTGCTAGGGTATTCGTAGATATGTTCGGATAGTCGGTTTTTGCCGGCGCAAGTTCAGGAGCCCCGGCCTTGATTAGTTTTCTCCGCGGAACCGTGGCGCACGTCGGACTGTCCACCGCCGTCATCGACCTCAACGGCGCCGGCATGAGCGTCTACGCGACGCCCCAGACGCTCAGCAAGCTGCGGACCGGCGAGGAGGGGAAGCTTTTCACCTCCCTGATCGTCCGGGAGGACTCCCTGACCCTGTTCGGTTTCGCGACCGACGACGAACGGGAAGTTTTCGACGTTCTGCTCAGTGTCAGCGGTGTGGGTCCGCGGCTCGCCCTCGCGGTCCTCGCTGTGCACGACCCCGAGGCCATCCGGGTCGCGGCGCACACCGGGGACAGCAAGACCTTCACCAAGGTCCCGGGCATAGGCCCGAAAGTCGCCGGGCGCATCGTCCTGGAACTCGCCGGGAAACTGGTTCCGCACGGCACGGCGACGCCCGCGGGAGCGCCCGCTGCGTCATCGGAAGGCGTCTGGAAGCCGCAGGTTGTGGCCGCCATGACCAGCCTGGGCTGGTCCGAAAAGGACGCCACGGGCAGCATCGACAAGGCCCTGGCGGATGCGCCGGAGCTTGCCGGGGAAGGCAATGTTGCCGAGATCCTGCGCACCACGCTGCGCTGGCTGGGCCAGGACGGCGCCCGGGCGGGCAACAGGGTAGGCAGCCGTGGCTGAGCCGTCCCTGGTCGCCGGGGGAGAAGAGCCGGAGGAGCGGGCCATCGAGGCGGCGCTCCGGCCCAAGAACCTCGACGACTTCGTGGGCCAGCACAGGGTCCGCAAACAGCTCTCCCTCGTGCTGCAGGCATCCCGGATGCGCGGGCGCAGCGCCGACCACGTCCTTTTTTCCGGACCCCCCGGGCTCGGCAAGACCACACTCGCCATGATTGTTGCGTCCGAGATGAACGCGCCGCTGCGGATCAGCAGCGGCCCGGCCATCCAGCACGCCGGCGACCTCGCCGCCATACTTTCCTCGCTGTCCGAGGGTGAAGTCCTCTTCCTGGACGAAATCCACCGGATGTCCCGTCCGGCCGAGGAAATGCTCTACATGGCCATGGAGGATTTCCGCGTTGACATCGTGGTGGGCAAGGGCGCCGGTGCCACGGCCATTCCGCTGGAGCTGCCGCCCTTCACGCTGGTGGGCGCCACCACGCGTGCAGGACTTCTGCCGGGTCCGCTCCGGGACCGGTTCGGGTTCACGGGCCACCTGGAGTTCTATTCGGTGGAGGAGCTGGAGCTGGTGCTGCGCAGGTCCGCCGGCCTCCTGGACCTGAAGGTGAACTCGGCCGGATTCACTGAGATCGCCGGACGGTCACGCGGCACCCCCCGCATTGCCAACCGGCTGCTGCGGCGGGTCCGGGACTGGGCGCTGGTCCACGGGATCGAACAGATTGACTCCCGCTCCGCCTCCGCCGCGCTGGACATGTACGAAGTGGACAAGCGCGGGCTGGACCGGCTGGACCGGTCAGTGCTCGAGGCACTGATTACCAAATTCGGCGGCGGCCCCGTGGGTCTGTCAACCCTGGCCATCGCAGTAGGGGAGGAGCCGGAGACCGTGGAGACGGTCGCCGAGCCGTACCTGGTCCGGGAGGGGCTGCTGGGCAGGACGCCGAGGGGCCGGATCGCCATGGCACCGGCCTGGACCCACCTGGGGCTGGCAGTACCCTCGGGGGTCTTTGGCCAGGAAACCCTGGACCTGTTCGAAGCCGGGCCGGGCGACGAAGAATCGTCATCCGAATGGGTTTCCAGCACTCAGTAGCAGCGCCCTCCCAGCTTTTCCCTCTAGACTGGAAAGACGCTCGGCACGTCCGGGCTTTGTTTCCGTGTCCCGCTACGGCGGGCCGCCCGCGGCCGGTCTCCCGCGTCTGGGCGGGCAGCGCGGTGCAAAGCGGACGTCGCTGTCAACCAGCTACGCAAGTACAGAATGGAACTTCACTTGTTCGGACATATTACTGCCCAGGCCCAGCCGCAGGCCGGCGGCGGCATCGACATCATGACCATCCTGCTGTTCGTCATGCTCGGCGTTTTCATCTTCCTGATGTTCCGCCGCAACAAGAAGACCCAGCAGCAGCAGGCCAAGCTGCAGTCGGAGTTCGCTCCCGGCATCGAGGTCATGACCAGCTTCGGACTGTTCGGCCGCATCGTGTCGATTGACGAGGTGGAGAACAAGGTCGTTCTGGAGCTGTCGCCCGGCAACCTGGCCACCGTGCACCGCCAGGCGGTGAACAAGATCGTGGAACCGGCCGCCGAAACCCAGGCCGTTCCCGATGACGCGTCTTCTCTGACGGCCGAGGAACCGCTGGCCCCCGAGGCCAAGACCGGCACGGCCGACGAGACTCCGGACGAAACGCTCAGGCGCCTCAATGACGAGGGCAAGAAGGACATCTAGTCCGCCGCTTCCGCGCAGCACAGCTGTCTACGGCTGCGGAGCCGCCGGGTGCGACAAGGCTCGCTCCGGCGGCCCTCCGCAATTAATAGAAAGATAGGCAATGGCACGAACTGGCCGCAATAAACCATCCCTTCGGGTGCTGGTCTGGCTTGGCGTAATCCTGGCTGCCATGACGGCCGTCCTTGCGGGCGGCACAATGTCCGGGGTTGCCAGCTGGAGCCCGAAGCTTGCCCTGGACCTGGAGGGCGGCACCCAGATGATCCTGGCACCCAAGGTTGAGGGTGGCTCGGACATCAACGAGGAGCAGCTCAACCAGGCGGTGGCCATCATCCGCCAGCGTGTGGACGGTTCCGGTGTCGCTGAGGCTGAGATCAGCACGCAGTCCGGCCGCAACGTGGTGGTGAGCCTTCCCGGCACCCCATCGTCGGCGACCCGCGCCCTCATCCAGGCCTCCGCGGACATGAACTTCCGCCCGGTCCTCGTCACGGGCGCGGGGGCAGCGGTTCCCGCTGCCGAGCGGACACCTGCTGCCCAGCTGCCGAAGCCGACGGCCAAGCCGACGAACGCCAGCGATTCGAACTGGATCACCGCGGACGTCCAGAAGCAGTTCGAGGCCCTTGACTGTGACAACCCGGCCCAGGACAAGCAGGAACGTTCTGACCCGGCCAAGCCGCTGGTCACCTGCGAGCCTGCCACGGACCAGACACCCGCCATCAAATACATCCTGGGTCCCGTCGAGGTCAAGGGTGTGGAGATCCAGGGCTCGACCTTCCAGCTCCAGCAGGGCGCCCAGGGTGCCGTCACCAACGAATGGGCTGTAAACATCCAGTTCAACGCGGAGGGAACTGCCAAGTTCAAGACGGTCACCGAACGCCTCAACCAGTTCTACGTTGCTGCGGGCGGTGAGACCGGCAATGATCCCAAGTCCCAGTTCGCCATCGTCCTGGATAACCAGGTCATTTCGGCCCCGCGGTCCCAGGCCGTGATCACCGACGGCCGCCCACAGATCACCGGCGGCTTCACGGAACAGTCCGCCAAGGCGCTGTCCGACCAGCTCCGGTTCGGTGCCCTGCCCATCAGCTTCGACATCCAGAGCGAGCAGCAGATCTCCGCCACCCTCGGCGGTGAGCAGCTCCGGATGGGCCTCCTCGCCGGCCTCATCGGCCTGCTGCTGGTGGTTGTCTACTCGCTGTTCCAATACCGGGCACTGGGCTTCGTCACCATTTTCTCCCTCGTGGTGGCTGGTGCACTGACCTACCTGGCGATTGCCATTCTGGGCTGGACCGAAAATTACCGGCTGTCCCTCGCCGGTGTTGCCGGCCTTATCGTGGCCATCGGCCAGACAGCCGACTCGTTCATCGTCTACTTCGAACGCATCCGTGACGAACTCCGCGAAGGCCGGGGCCTGGTGTCGGCGGTGGAGAACGGCTGGAAGCGGGCCAAACGGACCGTGCTGGCATCCAAGGCGGTCAACCTCCTGGCTGCACTGGTGCTGTACTTCGTGGCTGTCGGCAACGTGCGGGGCTTTGCCTTCACGCTCGGCCTGACCGCCATCGCCGACCTCATCGTCGTCTTCATGTTCACCCATCCCACCCTGCAGCTGCTGGCCAGGACCCGGTTCTTTGGCGAAGGCCACAAGTTCTCCGGCCTTGACCCCGAGCGCCTTGGCGCGGTGCCGCTCTACCGCGGCGCCGGCAGGCTCCGCAGCCCGGAGGACAAGCCATCAGTGGTGCGCGCCAAGAACACCGGTGCCGCGGCTGAGGCTGAACGCCGGATGACCATCGCTGAACGCCGCCGCGCGGAGCAGCAGGAGCAGCTCGCCGGTTCCTCCAAGAGCCCGGCCAAGGAGGGCAAGTAATGTCCAGTTTCGCGAAATTCGGTAACGAGCTCTACACAGGCAAGCGCTCCTACGACTTCGTCGGGGCCAAGAAGATCTGGTTTATCGTGGCCGCTGTGGCGGTTGCGCTGTCCATTCTGATCCCGGTGGTCAAGGGCGGCTTCAACCTCGGCATTGAGTTCCGTGGCGGTTCCGAGTTCACGGTGTCCAACGTCAAGACCACCGAAGCATCCGTCGGAGAGAAGGCAGTGCACGACGTCGTTCCCGGCAGCGTGCCGCGCGTCGCCAACGTCGCCGGAACCACCATGCGGATCCAGACGGACAAGCTCTCCGATGACGAGACCCTCAAGATCAAAGAGGGCCTCACCAAGGCCTACGGCGTGACTGACAACGAGGTGACTTCCACCTTTGTGGGGCCCACGTGGGGAGCCGACGTCACCAAGCAGGCCCTGATCGGCCTCGTGGTCTTCGTTGCCCTCGCGACGGTCCTGATGGCCCTGTACTTCCGGACCTGGAAGATGTCCCTCTCGGCGATCGTGGGCATGCTCGTCACGATGTTCATTACGGCCGGCGTCTACGCCTTGAGCGACTTCGAGGTCACACCGTCGGCGATCATCGGGTTCCTGACGGTGCTCAGCTACTCGCTGTACGACACCGTGGTGGTGTTCGACAAGATCCGTGAAAACACGGCCGACATCGACTCCTCCACGCGCCGGACCTTCGGCGAGGAAGTCAACCTTGCCGTCAACCAGACCCTGGTCCGCTCCATCAACACCATGATGGTGGCCATCCTTCCGGTCGGGGCGATCCTGTTCATCGGGGCCGGCTTGCTGGGTGCGGGAACCCTGCGTGACCTTTCGCTGGCCCTGTTCGTCGGGATCCTGATCGGCACGGCCGCGACGATCTTCATCGCCGCCCCGATGTATGCCTGGCTGCGCCAAAGTGAGGCGCCGCTGGTCAAGCAGGCCCATCGTGTCAAGCAGCGCCGCGCTGACGCTGCCGCCAAGGCTGCGGCCGCCGAGCCCGCTAAAGCCTAGCGGCCTGTAATGCCTGGGGCGCCCGCGAAAGCATAGAGCCCCGACCTTGGACCGGATGCCGTCACCGCGACGGCATCCGGTCCTTGCGTTAAGCGCCTGTCCTAGTCGCGTCGGGCCGTCCGGGAACCGGGCTGCGTATTCGGTTGCGCCGTTGGTGACGGACGCGGTTATCAGTCGGGCCCGGAGCGGGAATAGACTGGGATAATTAAACGGGTCGTGAGGGGTACTTCATTGGAAGAAGGTTCGACGTCGGCGCCAACGGCAGCCGGAGGCAACGGTCCGGGCCAGGGACAACAGACTGGTCTGGTGGCTGCCGGGCGCCCGGCGCCCGGCGTGCCCGTGGACAACTCCGGCGTCCGGCCCACTTTCCCGGGCCGGCGTGAGCGCACGAGATCCCGCCTGGCACGTTTGACGGGCCGCAGCACCGCGACGTACTCGCCCATCCTGGAGCCGCTGCTGCGGACCGTCCGGGCGAACAACCCCAAGGAAGACTTCGACCTCATCCAGCGTGCCTTCGTGGTCGCGGAGCAGAGCCACCGCGGACAGAAGCGCAAGAGCGGTGACCCCTACATCACCCATCCCGTCGCCGTCGCAACGATCCTCGCCGAGCTGGGACTCAGCGGCACCACGCTGGCGGCGGCACTGCTGCACGACACCGTGGAGGACACGCCGTACACCCTTGAGGACCTTCGGGCGGACTTCGGGGCCGAAGTCGCCATGCTGGTCGACGGCGTCACCAAGCTGGACAAGGTCAGCTTCGGCGAGGCAGCCCAGTCCGAGACCGTCCGCAAAATGGTCGTGGCCATGGCCAAGGACATCCGGGTCCTCATGATCAAACTTGCGGACAGGCTGCACAACGCGCGCACGTGGCGGTTCGTCTCCGCCGAGTCCTCAGCCCGCAAAGCCAGGGAAACCCTGGAAATCTTCGCCCCCTTGGCACACCGGCTCGGTATGAACACCATCAAGTGGGAGCTCGAGGACCTGTCCTTCGCGGCGCTTTATCCCAAGGTGTACGAGGAAATCGTCCGCATGGTGGGGGACCGAACGCCGGAACGCGAAAAGAGCCTCAGCGTGATCCGGAACCAGATCGCCGACGATCTGCGCACGGCACGGATCAAGGCCACGATTACCGGCCGGCCAAAGCACTATTACTCGATCTACCAAAAAATGATCGTCCGGGACAAGGACTTCGACGACATCAACGACCTCATGGGCGTCCGGGTCCTGGTGGACTCGGTCCGCGACTGTTACGCCGCCCTGGGCACCCTGCATTCGCGCTGGAACCCGCTGCCTGGCCGGTTCAAGGACTACATCGCGATGCCGAAGTTCAACATGTACCAGTCACTGCACACCACGGTTATCGGCCCCGGCGGCAAGCCGGTTGAAATACAGATCCGCACGCACGAGATGCACCGCCGTGCCGAGTACGGTGTGGCCGCGCACTGGAAGTACAAGGACCAGCCGAACCGGACCGCCACCGGACCAGGCAGTCCGCGCGACGGCGACATGGGCTGGCTCCGCTCCCTGGTGGACTGGCAGCAGGAGACTTCCGATCCCGGCGAGTTCCTCGACTCGCTCCGGTTTGAGATCAACGCCCGCGAGGTGTTCGTATTCACCCCCAAGGGCGAGGTCATGGCCCTGCCGGCCGGTTCCACCCCGGTGGACTTCGCCTATGCCGTGCACACCGAGGTGGGCCACCGCACCATCGGAGCCCGGGTCAACGGCAAGCTCGTGCCGCTCAACAGCGAACTCAACCATGGCGACTGGGTGGAGATCTTCACCTCCAAGGCCGAAGGCGCCGGCCCGAGCCAGGACTGGCAGCACTTCGTCAAGAGCGCCCGGGCACGCAACAAGATCCGGCAGTGGTTCAGCAAGGAACGGCGCGAAGAGGCGATAGACCGCGGCAAGGAGCTGCTGACCCGCGCCATGCGGAAGCAGAACCTTCCGCTGCAGCGCCTGATGACGCACGACGCACTGGCCGCCGTGGCTGAGGACTTCAAGTACGTCGACATTTCCGGGCTGTACGCCGGAGTGGGCGACGGCCACACCTCCGCGCAGTCCGTCATGGAAAAGCTCGTGGAGAGCCTTGGCGGCAATGAAACACCCGATGACGACCTCACCGAAGTCAGCATTCCCACCCAGGTCAGCAAGGCCCGGTTCTCGGATTCCGGCGTGGTGGTCCGCGGCGTGGGCGACGTCTGGGTGAAGCTGGCCCGCTGTTGCACCCCCGTGCCGCCTGACCCGATCCTCGGCTTCGTCACGCGCGGGTCGGGCGTGTCGGTGCACCGGACGGACTGCACCAACGTGGCAGGCCTGAAGGACCAGCCTGATCGGATCGTCGACGTCGACTGGGCGCCGACCCAGTCAAGCGTCTTCCTGGTGGAAATCCAGGTGGAGGCACTGGACCGGAAGTCCCTCCTGTCCGACGTGACGCGCGTGCTCTCGGAGAACCACGTGAACATCCTGGCCGCCAGTGTGCACACGTCCACGGACCGCGTGGCCATCTCAAAGTTTGCCTTCGAGATGGGTGACCCCAAGTACCTCAGCCACGTGCTCAGTGCTGTGCGGCGGATCGACGGGGTGTTCGACGTCTACCGGACCACGGGCAACCGCCGGAGAAGCTAGCAGGGAGAGCTTCTCCAGCGCCGCGTTTTTGTGCGGCAGCCGGGGCATCGCCTCGACCGCCAGCACCAGGAGCCGGAGCCTGACATCGAGTTCGGGTTTCGCCAGGAGCAGCCGCAGTGCCGGAACCGCCCTCTCGGCCTCCACATGCAAGGCGATGTCCAGTGCAGTCCGGAGCGGACTCGAGACCATCAGGCCGCCCAGGCTGACGACGTCGAACGGGCCCAGGCGGACCTCGTGGAGAGTGCAGCCACGGGTGGAGCGAAGGCTGGAGATCCGGCGTTTGGCGTCCACCAGGAGGGCCAGCCGGTCCGGCTCGCGGGCGCAGCCGTAGATCCAGGCCGCGGTCATCCGTCCCGCTACCACGCGCCGGCGCACCGGGGCCGGTACCCCGTGGGCCGCGGCGCGTGCCCGCAGCTGCGGGGAGGCTGCAGTCCCGGGAACGGTGTAGCCGTGCTGATAGAGCTGCGTGAGCACGCCGTCAGCCGCCATGGACTGGAGCTCAGGCCAGGTGAAGGGCAGCCCCGGCGAATAGAGCTCCAGCAGCTGCGCGGGGGAGTCCGGAGACAGGGAATCGCCCCGGACCTGGAGCGAATGGGCCCGGGAGGCATGGGCCTGAAATGCAGGTGTCTGCGAAACAGGTTCCCGAGAAACAGGGGGCTGCGAGAACGGTGCCATTCCGTCATCCTGCCGGAAGCGGCCTTAACGGGTAAGGCCCCGTCCCGGTTATGTGGATAACCGGAACGGGGCCTTTCCTCGTCCTGCTGAGGGGAGCAGGCGCTGCCTAGGAGAGCTCGCTCGCCGACCGCTGGATCTGGTCCAGCCAGGCCTGGCGGGCTTCAAGGGCTTCCCTTGCGGCCTTGATCTTGCGCTGGTCGCCTGCCTTCTCGGCGTCGGCCAGGTCATCCTTCAGGCCGGCGATGGCGGATTCGAGCTGGCTCAAGGCGCTGTTGGTGCGCGCCTTGGTCTCCGGGTTGGAGCGCTGCCACTTCTCGTCCTCGGCCTGGCGGACTGCATCCTCGATCCGGCGCAACCCGGCCTCGATCCGGCCCATGTCCGCGCGCGGAACCTTGCCTGCCTCTTCCCAACGGTCGTGGATGGACTGCAGGGCCTTCTTGGCGGCTGCGATGTCCTTGACCGGGACGATGGACGAGGCCTCCTCGAGGAGCGCCTCCTTGACCTTGAGGTTGGCGGCGTATTCCTGGTCGATCTCGTCGTTGGCAGCCTGGCGCGAGCTGAAGAAGACGTCCTGGGCGGCGCGGAACCGGGCCCACAGTGCGTCGTCATCCTTGCGGCTGGCACGCGGCGATGCCTTCCACTCGTCCATCAGCCGGCGGTATTCCCCGGCAGCGAAGCCCCAGTCGGTGGACGTCGAGAGAGCCTCGGCCTCCGCAATCAGCTTCTCCTTGGCAGCCTTCGCCGCCGAGTTGTTGCTGTCCAGCTGGGAGAAGTAGGCGCGGCGGTGGCGGTCAAAGACGGTCCGGGCGGCACGGAAACGCTTCCACAGGGCGTCCTCGTTGCTGCGGCCCAGCCGTACCCCGCTCTTCTGCGCGGCCTTCCAGCTTTCAAACAGCTCGTTCATGCGCGCGCTGGATGTCTTCCACTGCACCTGGGCCGGATCGGTACCGGAGATCGCCTCGGCCTCGGCCACGATGGCCTCACGGGCGGCCAGCTCGGCGGCACGAACGGCGTCGTGCTCTGCCTTTTCCGCCTTCTCCAGCTCGGTGATCTGGGTGGACAGGGTGTCCAGCCGGCCTTCCGCGGAACGGATGTCGCCCACCATGTTCCGTTCAGCGAGCTGCTCGCGCAGGTGCGTCACGGTCTTCTGCATGTCAGTGGTGGGGGCCTTCGAGGCCACACGCTGTTCCAGCAGCACAATCTGGGCGACGACGTCGTCATACTTCCGCGCGAAGTAGGCCAGGGCCTCGTCATTGCTGACGTCGGGGTACTGACCGACCGGGTGCTCCTCGCCGTCGATGGTCAGGAACACGTGGCCGTCGCCCTCAACGCGGCCCCAGCGGGCGGCTTCGGCCAGCGAGGTGGCGGGCGGTGCCTGCACCGGCGTTACGGTAGCAGCAGGGCCGGCCTTGGGCCGGGCAGCAAACGCTGCCGGCGTCGGCGCGGGACGGGGTGTCGGCGACGGACGCGGTGACGGTGCCGGGCTGGGAGCCGGTGCTTCCTGCACAGCCTCCGGCTGCGGGCTTTCCTGGGCAGCCTCTTCGGGCTGCGAGGCTTCGGCCTGGGCAGCCACTTCGGGCTGCGAGGCATCGGCCTGGGCCTCACCCGCAGGCTCGGTCGCCTCCGCAGGCTCGGCCGTTTCCACGGGCTGTGCCGTTTCCACTGATTCGGGGGAAGCCTGGACCTCGGTCACTTCGGCTGCTGTTTCGTCGGATTTCTGACTGTCTGTCACCGCTAAAAGTCTTTCGCTTGGAGGAAGATACTCATTCATAAGTCGCCCGTGGCGGCTGGCGCCACAACGTTCCTACTTCAGAGAAAACGAGTCTATCGTGACTGCTTCCGCAGGTGCGCCGTCCGTGTCGCTTTCGCCGGTCTTAAGTCCGGCAGCTGCAATCTTCGTCACGACTTCCAGGCCCGAAGTCACCTTGCCCACGACGGTGTAGCCGCCGGCGGAGTCGGCCGGAATGACGGTGTCCTTGTAGACGATGAAGAACTGCGTGCCGTTGCCGTAGGCGTTGTTGCCCGTGCGGGCCACCGCAATCGTGCCGGCAGGGTACTTGTTGTCTGCCGGCGTGTTCTCCAGCGGCCCCCAGGTGTAGTTGGGGTCGCCCTGGCCATCGCCGGTCTTGGAGCCGCACTGCAGGACGCCGAAGTTCTCGGCGGTGGTGAGGCGGTGACAGCTGACGCCCCTGTAGTAGTTCTGGTCAGCCAGGGACTTGAACACGGCGGCCGCCTGCGGGGCCTTGGTGCCGTCCAGCTGCACACCCAAGGTGCCGCTGTTGACCTTCAGTGAGCCGGTGAACGTCTTGCCGGCCGCCGTCGCGGGCTTGGGGATGTTTGCCGCGTTGGTCTTCGCTGCAGTCGGAGTCGCCGAGGCGGAAGGGGCGGCTGAGGGCGATTCAAGGCCCGCCTGGGCGGCAGCGAATTCCTCTTCGGTGGGGTTCCCGGCAAATACCGTCAGCTGAAGCACGACGGCGAGCACCACCGCGGCGGCGCCCGCACTTCCCGCCACCACGTTGTCCCGTTTGCGGCGCTTCTCCTGGTCACGTCGAAGCTCGCGTTTGGCTTCCATCTGCTGGATGCGCCTCTTGGCTTCGCGTGTTTCGCGTGGACTGGCCGCCACGGGTCCTCCTCATTGATCGGACTGCCCGGCCGGGCAGGCCCGTGAAGGCATCCCCGGCTGCAGATTGCGCTGCTGCAGATTTGAACAGCGGCAGCCCGCCACCGCCCGGTTTCCCGCATTAGAGATGCAGGCGCCGAAAGCATAAACTGACTGCCGCACATAAGTTTATGCAGAACAGGCTGGACTCCCGCCGCTGCCGCAGCTGTTTGATCCAAATAGCGACGCGGAACATGGCGCAGCGGCTCCGGCCTTCGTTTACCTGAGGAGAAACTCCACCATGGCACGCACCGCCTCCCTGTCCGGATTCCCCGAGTGGCTTCCCGAGGAGCGGCTGGTGGAGCAGCACGTCCTGGACTCGCTGCGCCGCACGTTCGAGCTGCACGGTTTCGGCTCCATCGAGACCCGCGCCGTGGAAACGGTCGGTCAGCTGCTGCGCAAAGGCGAGATCGACAAAGAGGTCTACGGGCTGAGCCGGCTCCAGGACGATGAGGGAGAGGAAGCGAAGGGCAAGCACGATCCGCACGCCCTGGCCCTGCACTTTGACCTCACCGTGCCCTTCGCCCGGTACGTCGTGGAAAACGCCGGCTACCTGGCCTTCCCGTTCCGCCGTTACCAGATTCAGAAGGTCTGGCGAGGGGAACGGCCGCAGGAGGGCCGCGCCCGCGAGTTCACCCAGGCGGACATCGACGTGGTGGGCGACGGCGAGCTGCCCTTCCGCTACGACGTCGAGATCGCCCTGGTCATCGCCGAGGCGCTGGGCGCCCTCCCGATTCCGGAGTTCCGGCTGCGCATCAACAACAGGAAGCTCGCCGAGGGCTTCTACCGCGGCATCGGCCTGCCCGACACAGCCGGAGTGCTACGCAGCATCGACAAGCTGGAGAAAATCGGCCCGGAGAAGGTAGCCGAACTGCTCAAGTCCGAGCTCGGCGCCACCGACGAGCAGGCACAGGCGGCCCTGAAGCTGGCCGGCATCAAGACCGAGGACACCTCCTTCGTTGCGCAGGTCCGCTCCCTCGGGGTCAGCAACGACCTCCTGGAGGAGGGCCTGAACGAACTCGAACAGGTGATCGAGGCCGCCGTGAAGCGGGTCCCCGGCAAGGTCGTCGCCGACCTCAGCATTGCCCGCGGCTTGGACTACTACACCGGAACCGTCGTGGAAACCGTCCTGGTGGGCCACGAGCAGCTCGGCTCGATCTGCTCCGGCGGCCGCTACGACGCCCTGGCCAGCAAGGGCAACCGGAAGTTCCCCGGCGTCGGGCTGTCCATCGGCGTGACCCGGCTCGTCTCCCGCATCCTCAGCCAGGACCTGGCAAAAGCTTCCCGTTCCGTCCCCACGGCAGTGTTCGTGGCGCTCACCTCGGACGAGAGCTGGGGCGAGGCGCAGGACGTGGCCACCGAGCTGCGCAGCCGCGGCATCGCCGCCGAGGTGGCCGCCAAGGCAGAGAAGTTCGGCAAGCAGATCAAGTTCGCTGACCGGCGCGGCATCCCCTTCGTCTGGTTCACGGACGAGGACGGCAAGCACCAGGTCAAGGACATCCGCTCCGGCGTGCAGGTGGACGCCGATCCGGCGACGTGGACGCCGTCGGACGAGGACATCCGCGTCCAGGTCGTCGCCGCGCCCGCTTCCTGAGCTGTCCCTTCCGGGCTGCCGTAGCCGGGGCTACCGCAGCCGCCGCTTCCGCAGCGCCAGGACGGCGGCCCGCCCGGCGAGTCCGGCGGCCATGACCGCAGCCATGCCAAGCGCCGGGGCAGGCGGCAGGGTGAAGGCCAGGACCAGGCACCCGGCCAGCCCTGCGGCGTTCAGCCACTTGGGGGCGTGCCGGGGCCGGTCCCGGAGCGTGAACGCGGCGGCATTCGTCACCGCGTAGTACAGCAGGACGCCGAAGCTGGAAAAGCCGACCACCGTCAGCACGTCGGTGGTGAGCAACAACAGAACGACGACGGCGGCCACCGCCAGTTCGGCCGTTACCGGCACCGGATGGCGTCCGCCGAGCCGGGCCAGGGGACCGGGGAGGTCGCGTTCGCGGGCCATCGCCATGGCCGTGCGTCCCACTCCGGTGATGAGGGCGAGCAGCGCGCCGAGCGAGGCGGCGGCGGCCCCGGCCTGGACGGCCGGCGCTCCGGCGGCCAGCTGGGACTGTTCCACGGCGTCGAGGAGCGGCGCCGTGGAGGAGGCAAGCATCTGCGCCGGAAGATGCGCCAGGAGCAGCGCCCCCAACAGCAGGTAGATCACCAGGGCGCCGCCCAGGGCCCCGAGGATGGCGCGCGGAATGACGCGCGCCGGGTCCTTCACCTCCTCGCCGAGTGTGGCGATGCGGGCGTACCCGGCAAAGGCGAAGAACACCAGGCCGGCGGCGGGCAGGATGCCCCAGAAGCTGCCGGCTGGCCCGGGAGAGGCGCCGGCCTGTCCGGCAGCTGTCCCGCCGTCGGGAACATGCGGTCCCAGGATGCTCGCGGCGGCCACGAAGGCGAGGGTGGCCAGGACCATGGCCAGCAGGATGCGCGTCAGGAAGGTGGTCCGGGTGATGCCCAGCAGGTTAACGCCGGTCAGTGCAGCCACGGCAGCGATGGCCACGGGGGTGGCGTATCCCGGCGCAACGTACTGGCCGAAGGTCAGGGCCATGGCCGCGCAGGAGGCCGACTTGCCGGTCACGAAACCCCAGCCGGCGAGGAAACCGGGCCACTCGCCGAGTTGCTTCCGACCGTAGACGTACGTCCCGCCGCTTTGCGGATACTTTGCCGCGAGCTGGGCTGAGGCCACGGCGTTGCAGTAGGCCACGGCGCCGGCCAGGGCTATGGCCACCAGGAGCAGCGATCCGGCCAGCCGGGCCGCCGGCGCGAAGACGACAAAAACGCCGGCCCCGAGCATGGATCCGAGGCCGATGGCTGTTGCGTCGGCCACACCGAGCCTTCGCTGCAGCTGCTGGTGCTTGGTCATGGCGGGGCAGGAACCTTTCAAACGGGTAAACTCGGACGGGATCGTTTCCGCAACGATCGTATTTAAACTTCATTCTGTCTTCCTTCTGAAAGGAATGCTGTGCTGCGCACACATGACCTCGGATCCCTTCGCTCCGAGCACATTGGACAAACCGTAACCCTGGCAGGCTGGGTTGGCCGCCGTCGTGATCACGGTGGTGTCGCATTCGTCGATCTGCGTGACGCCTCGGGCGTGGCGCAGGTGGTGGTCCGTGAGGAAGAGGTCTTCCACGGGCTGCGCAACGAATACGTGCTGCAGGTGACCGGCACGGTCTCCAAGCGCCCGGAAGGCAACGAGAACGCTGCCCTGGCCACGGGCGAGGTGGAGGTCATGGCGGACAAGGTGGTCATCCTCAACACCGCCGACGCCCTGCCCTTCCAGATCGATGAGCACGTGGAAGTGGGGGAGGAAGCCCGGCTCAAGCACCGCTACCTGGACCTGCGCCGCCCCGGCCCCAGCCGCAACATCCGCCTCCGGTCCGAGGCCAACCGCGTGGCCCGCGAGCTGCTGCACGAAGAGGGCTTCGTCGAAATCGAGACGCCGACCCTGACGCGTTCGACGCCGGAAGGCGCCCGTGACTTCCTGGTGCCCGCCCGCCTGGCTCCGGGTTCCTGGTACGCCCTGCCGCAGTCGCCGCAGCTGTTCAAGCAGCTCCTGCAGGTGGGCGGCTTCGAGAAGTACTACCAGATCGCCCGCTGCTACCGCGATGAGGACTTCCGCGCCGACCGCCAGCCCGAGTTCACCCAGCTCGACATCGAGGCCAGCTTCGTGGAGCAGGACGACATCATCCGGCTCGGCGAGAACATCGTCAAGGCTGTCTGGAACCTGATCGGCGTCGAAATTCCGACGCCGATCCAGCGCATCACCTACGCCGACGCCATGGCCCGGTACGGGTCGGACAAGCCCGACCTGCGGTTCGGCCAGGAGCTGACCGAGCTGACCGAGTTCTTCAAGGACACCAACTTCGGCGTCTTCAAGGCCCCCTACGTCGGCGCCGTCGTCATGCCCGGCGGTGCTTCGCAGGCCCGCCGTGCACTCGATGCCTGGCAGGAATGGGCCAAGCAGCGCGGCGCCAAGGGCCTGGCCTACGTCCTCTACAAGGAGGACGGCGAGCTCGCGGGCCCCGTGGCCAAGAACCTGACCGAGACCGAACGCGCCGGCCTGGCCGACGCCGTTGGCGCCAAGCCCGGCGACTGCATCTTCTTCGCCGCCGGCGAGAAGACCCCGTCCCGTGCGCTCCTGGGTGCTGCCCGCGTTGAGATCGGGCACCGCACCGGCCTGATCGACCCCAACGCGTGGGCTTTCTGCTGGGTGGTGGACGCCCCCATGTTCGAACCCGCCGCTGCCGCCGTGGCGTCGGGCGATGTGGCCGTTGGCGGCGGCCAGTGGACCGCAGTGCACCACGCCTTCACCTCGCCGAAGCCGGAGTTCCTGGACACCTTTGACCAGGACCCGGAGGCCGCCCTGTCCTACGCCTACGACATCGTGTGCAACGGCAACGAGATCGGCGGCGGATCCATCCGTATCCATGAACGCGAGGTGCAGGAGCGCGTCTTCGAGCTCATGGGCCTGGACAAGGCCGATGCCCAGACGAAGTTCGGCTTCCTGCTGGAGGGCTTCAAGTACGGCGCCCCGCCGCACGGCGGCATCGCCTTCGGCTGGGACCGCGTGGTGGCGCTGCTGGCGGGCGTGGACTCGATCCGCGACGTCATCGCCTTCCCGAAGTCAGGCGGCGGCCACGACCCCCTGACCGACGCCCCCGCCCCCATCACCGTGCAGCAGCGCAAAGAGGCCGGCGTCGACTTCAAGCCCGAGGCCAAGAAGGCCGAGCCTGTACCCCAAAAGGCCGAGGACGCAGCCAAGTAGAGTGACCTGACTGTCAGCAAAGGCTCCCCGGGAAACCGGGGAGCCTTTGCCGTTCCAGGCCGGAAGGAGGAGCGCGATGGACCGGGAGACAATCCCCGAGCTGGACGTCGGGCTGGACGGATTGATGGATGCCGCCTGGCCCGCACCGGACCGGGAGCTGTCCGGCGGCTGGGTTCTCCGCGCCGCCGGTGGCGTCACCCAGCGTGCCAACTCCATCTGGCCGCGTTCGGAGCCGGTGGGGACGCGCGCTGAACGGCTCGCTGCGCTGCGCGATGCCCGGGCCTGGTATCGGGGCCGCCGGCTGCCGGTGATCTTCCAGGTCTTCGACAGCCCCGGCAGCTCCGCGCTGAACTCCGTCCTGGATGAGGAAGGCTTCACCCGGCAATCCGAGACGCTGATCATGGTGGGTGCAGCTGACGTTGCACCTGCGGCCGGCGGGGATGCTTCGGAACCTGGCGCCGGAGTCGAAATTGCCGAACATCCATCAGGGGAATGGCTGGACCTGTGGTGGTCCGTGGACGGCCGCGGCGGCGCCGCGGAACTGGAGACTGCCCATGCGATCCTCACCGGCTGCCCGGCGCTGTACGCCATGGTGAGGGACGACGACGGCGGCCCGGCCGCCGTCGGACGCCTTGCCGTTGTTCCCGGCGGGGCAGCTGTTCCCGGCGGGGCAGGCACCTGGGGTGGGCTGTACTGCATGGCCACCCGGCCCGATGCCCGGCGCCGCGGCTACGCCACCCGGGTCCAGCAGGCCCTGTTCAGCGCAGGCGCGGCGCGGGGACTGGCCGGGTACTGGCTGCTGGTGATGGCATCGAACACTTCTGCCCGGGAGCTGTACTCCCGGGCAGGTTTCTCTGAAGTGTCCCGCTATTACTACCGCCAGGAGCGGCCCCGGCGATCGCTGACCGGCTGCTGACTTGGTCTTTCGTTCCGGTGCGGCGTCGGCTCAGCGGTCCTGGAGGGCGGGCTGCTGCGCTTCGGCCTGCCGCCGGCGTGCGGTGCCGTCCAGGTACGGTCCGCCGAGCTCCCCGATGGGCGTGGCGGCAGTCTCCCGGGACCAGAACGCCGATCCTGCGGCGATGAGCATGCACACGGTGCCGAAGACAGCCACGGGCACCCAGCCCCAGGCTCCCGGGGCCAGCAGCATCCCGGCGATCATCGGGCCAAAGCCGGCGAGGACCAGGCCGAACTGGTTCCCCAGCGCCATGCCTGAGTAGCGGACCGGCGCTGCGAACTGTTCGGCGAAGAACGCCGGCCAGACGCCGTTGAAGCCCGAGTACAGGACCGTCATATTCAGGAATGCGGCAAGGAACACCAACACAATGTTGCCGGAGGAGAGCGCCAGGAAGTAAAGGAAGATCGTGGCGGAGCAGCCGATCGCGGCGGTCAGCAGGAGGGGGCGGCGGCCGATCCGGTCGGAAAGCCTGGCCGCCAGCGGCATGGCGAACATGGACAGGCCGATGGCCACGGCGTTCACGGTCAGGATGGACGCCCGGTCGAAGCCGGCGCCGGACGTGGCGTAGGCGAGTCCGAAGACCGTGAAGATGGTCTGCATCACGGACATGATGGACATTCCCGCCACGCGCAGCACATCCGCAGCCTGGAAGCGGAGCACTTCCTTGAGGGGCATCGGAGACACCTGGCGGCGTTCCTGGGCCTCCTCGAAAACCGGGGTTTCGTCCAGGTGCGTGCGGACCCAGTAGGCGATGGCGAGGACCACGATGGAGAGCCAGAACGGAATTCGCCAGCCCCAGCTCATCATGGCCTCCCGGGGCAGTGACGTAACCGGGATGAAGACCAGGGTGGCCAGCACCATGCCGGAGGCGTACCCGGTCATCACGAAGCTCGTGAAGAACCCTCGCCTGCCTTCTGGTGAGTGTTCCAGCGTCAGCGTGGAGGCACCCGCCGACTCGGCGCCGGCGGAGAAGCCCTGCGCCAGCCGGCCCGCCACCAGCAGGATGGGGGCCCAGACGTCGAGCTGTTCGTAGGTGGGCAGGAAACCGATGCCGAGAGACGCCAGGCCCATGATGCCGAGGGTCAGCAGCAGGATTTTCTTACGGCCCAGTTTATCGCCGAAGTGCCCCATCACCAGTCCGCCAACCGGCCGGGCCACGTATGCGACGCCGAAGGTGGCGAAGGCGCCGATCAGCCCGATGGCCGGGTCCGCGGAGGGGAAGAACAGGTGGGGGAACACCAGGGCTGCTGCGGTGCCGTAGATGAAGAAGTCGTAGTACTCCAGTGTGCTGCCGAGGAAGGACGCCAGGGCGGCCTTGCGGGGCGTTTTCGGCGGGGCCTGCAGGGGAATTTGGAGCGGAACCTGAGGTGATGGGGTTGTGGTCACGGGATTCTCCTTAAGACTGCGTTGTCTCAATGGGTGCCGGCGAGGTCTCCGGGAGGTGGAAATCCACCGCGAGGATCTGCCGGCTGTTGGGGAACGAGTACGCCTTCAGCGGCTCGTGGAGCGGGTGCGTGTTGTACACGGCGATGTCCTCGACGCTTTCGAAGTCGGCCACGATGGCGTAGTCGAAGGAGCGTGCGGTGTTCAGGACGTCCGGGCCATGGCTGAGGCTGAGCATGCCGGGGATCTTTCCGGCCATGTTGCTGAGCCCGTCAATCCAGGCCTGACGGTCGGCCGGCGGGAAGTCGGGCTTGAACTTGAAGAGCACGGTGTGGCGGATCATCTCAGGCACCCGTCCCGACAAGCTCGACCACCGGTGACGGCGCGGCAGAAACATATTCGGGGGACTGGCCGGCAAGGGTCCGGCCAGCGAGGTAGCCCATGGTCATGATGGGCCCCAGGGTGGCGCCGGCTCCAGGGTAGCCTGCCGCGTAGGCGTTTTCGGTGGTGTTGCCGGCGGCGAACAGGCCCGGAATAGGGCGGTTGTCGACGTCGAGCACGCGGGCCGACCCGTCGGTGGCCACGCCGCCATTGGTGCCGAAGGCGCCGTTCACCACTTCCAGTGCGTAGAAGGGCCCGGCCTCGAGCGGACCCAGGGAGGGGTTCGGCCACGGGCAGTCGGCGTCGCCCCAGTACTTGTCGTAGGCGCTTTCGCCGCGGCCGAAGTCGGGGTCCTCGCCCTTGGCTGCGAACTCATTGAACCGGGCCACGGTGGCTTCCAGGTGTTCCGCCGGAACGTTGATTTTCGTGGCGAGTTCACCCAGTGTGGGCGCCTCGATCAGGTAAGCCGGCGTCGGCTGGCCTGCGCGGTGGGCCAGGAGGCCGTAGCGCTCCAGGTAGCCGTGGTCCACGATCACGTGCGCCGGGGTGTTGAGGGTCTGGTTGGCGGCGGAGTCCCAGGACTGCAGGCTGCGGGCGAGGTCGTTGTAGTTCTGCGACTCGTTGGCGAAGCGGCGGCCGTGCCGGTTCACCATGATGGAGCCCGGGCCCTGGCGTTCGAACCGCAGCAGGGTGCCGATCGCCTGCCCGTCGCGGGTGTCGCCGGTGACGGACATCGGCGCCCACCAGGCTTCGCGCGTGCCGCGGGTCTGGCCGCCGATACGCTGCGACATCCGCAGCCCGTCGCCGGTGTTGGAGGGCGGTGAGCACATCGTGTAGAGCCGGGAAGCGAGCATCGAGTCGGCCAGGGCCTTGTCCCATTCGAAGCCGCCCGTCGCGAGCACCACGCCGTCACGGGCATGGAACACCTCGCCGGTTTCCAGTTCGACGCCGGTCACCCGGCCGCCGCCGGTGCGCAGCCGGTGCCCGCGTGCCCCGGTGACGAGTGTGGCGTTGTCGCGGAGCAGGCTGGCGAGCAGCATGGAAACGAGGGCCTGTCCCTTGGCCACGAGGCCGTCGTCCTGGCGGCCGGCCAGGTCGTCCCACGGGAACTTGGTGAAGGCGCCCCACTCCTCGTATTCCTGCATGGTGAACGGGGCGCGGCCGTCACTGCGCACGTGCGCGCGGAGACCGCCCAGGGCCCCGGTGCTGTTGAACAGCTCGGGTTCCACCGTGCGGCCGCCCGTCACGGCACCGGGGAGGTCCTGACGGTAGTCGGGGAAGTTGTCGAGGAAGATGAAGTGGACGCCGCACTCCGCCTCGACGAAGCGGAGCATCTGGTCGCCGTAGTTCAGCGCAGCGTCCAGCAGTTCCTCCCGGCCCCTGCCGCGGGCGACGGCCCGGACGTACTCCGCAGCCGCTGCCTTGGAATCGGTGATCCCGGCCTTCCGTGCGTGGTGGTTGTCCGCCACCCAGAGCATGCCGCCGGACACGGCGGAGGTCCCGCCCAGGAGGTCACTCTTTTCGAGGACGACGACGGACTTGCCGGCCCGGGCGGCGGTGGCCGCCGCGGTGAGTGCCCCCGCACCGGAACCGACGACGACGACGTCGTAAGTGTCCGCGGAGGTGCCGTTGACGAATTTCATGGGGTTTGCCTTTCAGAGCGGAGAAGATGGGGGTTGCGGCCGTTGCCGCAGTTGGGGGGCGGCGTCAGACGGCCGTGTAGCCGCCGTCAATGACGAGCTCGGAACCGGTGGTGAAGCGCGACTCGTCCGAGGCCAGGTAGAGCACGCCGTACGCGATCTCATCCGGTTCGCCCTGGCGGGGCAGCGGGTTGGAGCCCACCAGCTGCTTGTAATAGGCCTCGGGACCGATGTCCGACTGCTCGGCGGAGCGGCGACTCATCCTGGTGTTCATGGACCCGGGATGGATGGAGTTCACCCGGATGCCGTAGCCGCCATAGGCCGCGGCGTCCGACTTGCTCAGGAGCCGCACAGCCCCCTTGGTGGCGTGGTACAGCGGAACGTTCCGGCCGCCGGTAAGGCCGTGGATGGAGGAGAAGTTGACGATGCTGCCGGTACCTTGTTCGATCATGCCGGGGACCACGTGCTTGGTCATCAGCCAAACACCCTTGACGTTGACGTTGAAAATCGTGTCGAAGTCGGCCGTCGAGGCGGTGTGGGAGGCTCCTGCCGGGCCGATGATGCCGGCGGCGTTGACCAGGATGTCAGGGGTGCCCAGTTCGTCGCGGACCCGGCCGATAGCTTCGGCAACGCTGGCCTCGCTGGTGACGTCGACGTCGTACTCAGTGATGTTTGCGTGGGCAGCGGCGGCGGGGATGCCGGCAACGTCCAGGCTGGCAACCTTTGCGCCGTGTTCGGCAAGGAGGGCGGCAGTGGCGCTGCCAAGGTCTCCGCGGCCTCCGGTGACAATCGCGGTCTTTCCGGCCACGCGGTTCTGGATGGGATTCATGTGGTGCTCCTCGTGATCCTGCAGCCTCGTCGCTGCTTCCCAGCCAGCGTGGCAGGGGATCTGTGAGCGGAACCACATGATTACCGATGAACGGCAAAGCCGGCCTTCAGTGGCTTTGCCGGAGCGTCCCCTTCAGCTCGCCCCGCCAGCCCAGGGCGCGGGAGATCCCGCGTGCGGCGGCCATCAGCACGGGGACCCGGGCGGCCGCGTTCTCCTCGTTGCGGGGCACCACGACGCTCAGCGCCGCGCGGACGGTGTTGTCGGGCCCGAACACCGGCACGGCGATGCCGCTGGATTCTGGCACGATCACCCCGGGCATGGCAGCGAAGCCGCGCTGCCGGATCTCGGCCAGGTGGCGCCGGAGCGCGGCGGGATCGGTCAGGGTGGTTTCGGTGAACTTCGTCAGGGGCCGGGCCAGGAAGCTGTCCTGGTAGGCGGCGGGGGAGTTGGCCAGCAGCACCAGTCCCGAGGATGTGGCGTGTACCGGCAGCCTGCCGGCGATCTTGGTGATGTCCACGATGGTCCTGTCCGAGCCGAGCCGCTCGATGTACAGGACCTCGTCCGAATCGAGGATGCCCAGCGTGGTGGAGTGCTGCACCACGGCCTGGACGTCCTCCATGAAGGGCAGGGCAGCCTCGCGCAGGCCCAGCATCTTGGAGCCCCGGGAAGCCAGTTCCCACATCCGCGTGCCGATGTGGATGTCCCCGCCGGGCTCGCGTTCGAGCAGACGCTCGAGCAGCAGGTCGTTGACCAGCCGGTAGGTGGTGGTCACCGGCAGGCCGGTGCGGCGCCCGAGCTCGGCAACGCTCATGGCGGGGTGCCGGTCATCGAAAGCGCTCACGATCTTGACGAAGCGGCCGATGATCGACTCGCCGGATGCGGAGTTGGCCACGGTTCCTCCTGTCGATTCCCGCTCAATGGTAATCCTCCTCCCGGGCCTGCGTGCGCCCGGGTCTACTGGGGGTTTGTCAGTCAACGCCTGCCGCCGCAAAGGAGTGGCCTGCAGGCAGAACGGAGCAGGAACCATGACAGAAACTGCAACGACGGCGGTCTGTGACGTCCTCGTCATCGGATCGGGTGTGGCCGGGATGGCCGCGGCACTGAAGGCCGCTTCGCAGGGATTGAGCGTGATCGTCGCGGAAAAGGAGCAGTACTTCGGCGGGACCACCGCCATTTCCGCAGGATGGGCCTGGGTCCCCGGCAACAAGCATGGCGTTGCGCAGGGCGACACCCGCGAGGACGCCGAGACCTACCTGAAAAACCTGGCGCCGGAGACGTTCAACGAAGCGGGAGTCCGGAACTTCCTGGACACAGTGCCCGAGGCGATCTCCTTTTTCGAGAACGAAACCGACGTGAAGTTCATCTACCCGGAAAAGGCCCCGGACTACCAGATGGACCTGCCCGGGGCGAGGCTGTCCGGCCGGGCCATCCTGCCGCAGGACGTGGACGCGCGGGTGCTCGGGGACAAGCGGCTCCTGATGCAGCCGTACATGAGCTCCTATACAGTCTTCGGCTACATGCCGCAGGTGGGGCCGGACATCAACGAGTTCTTCCACGTGAACCAGTCGGTAAGGTCCTTCATCTACGTCGCCAAGAAACTGCTGCGCACCTGGGCCGACGCCGCCCGCTACAAGCGTCCGGTCCTGCGTTCCAACGGCAACGCCTTGATGACCCGCATGGTCAAGAGTGCGGACGACCTGGGCGTCCGGCTGTGGAAGGCCTCACCGGCGCTGTCCCTCACCAGGAACGACGCCGGAACCGTCACCGGTGCGGTCATCGGGGGAGAGCACGCCGTCACCGTCACAGCGCGCGCCGGCGTCATCCTCGCCGCCGGCGGATTCTCCGGGAACAGGGAGCTGCGGCGGCGCTATTTTCCGCACGACGCCGGCGGCGACGACCACTTCACCCCCACGGTGGGCCACGGCGGGGACGCCGCCACCCTGGCGATGGACGCCGGCGGCTACATCGACGATTCCGTGTTCAGCGTGGGCTCCTGGGCGCCTGTGACCGTGTTCAGGTACCTCAGCGGCGAACAGCGGCTCTTTCCCCACCTGCGGGCCATCGGCCTGCCCGGGCTGATCGCCGTCGACCGCCACGGCAGGCGCTTCGGCAATGAGGCCCTGAGCTACCACGACTTCGGCGGGGCCATGATCGAGCACAACAAGGACGAGGACAGGACCTTCGGCTACGTGATCGGCGACGCGAAGACGATGCATAAATACGGCATCGGCTATGCCAAGCCCTGGCCGATGCCGCGCGGCTACTTCTACCGGACCGGCTACCTAGTCAAGGGGAGCACCCTTGCTGAGCTGGCCGGCAAGCTCGGCATCGATGCCGCGGGCCTTGAAGCCACCGTCGATGAATTCAACCCGGCGGCTGAGCGCGGCGAGGACCCCGCCTTCGGCCGCGGCTCCACGCAGTACAACCACTTCCGGGGCGACCTCGAGCACAAACCGAACCCGAACCTCGCGCCGGTGGGCAGGGGCCCGTATTACGCGGCGAAGATCCAAATGGGCGACCTGGGCACCTTCGCCGGTCTCGGCGTCAACGAACACTCCGAAGTGGTCACGGCCGAGGGAGCGGTGGTTCCAGGGCTCCTGGCCGTGGGCGCGGCTGCAGTGAGCGTCTTCGGCGGCGGCTACCCCGGCTACGGCTCCCACATCGGCCCGGCTTTGGTGTTCGGCTACCGTGCCGGACGGGACATCGCCAGGCTTGCCGGGGAGCGGAACGCGGACCGGACGGGGGACCACACCGGATCGCGGCCAGCCAAGGCGGTGTCCCGCTAGGCGCCGGGCCGGAGACCCGCCATGGCGAACTCTCCCTCGGGGGAATCGGTGATCAGCCGCGTGGTGCGGCTCATGAGCGCCTTCGACCGGGATCTGCCGGCCATGACGCTCTCCGGCCTCGCCCGCCGCGCCGGCCTGCCGCTGACCACCGCGCACCGGCTCGTGGATGATCTGGTCCTCCACGGCCTCATTGAGCGGCTGCCGGACGGGAACCTGTGCTCCGGGATGCGCATGTGGGAACTCGCTGCCCGCGGCTCCCGTGCACTGAACCTTCGTGAGCTGGCGCTGCCGTTCATGGAGGACGTCCAGGCAGCCGTCCACCAGCACACCACCCTTGCCGTGCTGGACCACGGCACCGTGCTGTACGTGGAGCGTCTCTCCTCGCCGCACTCCAGCCTGGATGCCGCGCACATTGCGCAGCGGATGCCCATCCACGCAGCCTCGTCCGGCCTGATACTGCTGGCGTTCTCGCCGCCCGCAGTCCAGGCCGGGGTGCTCGAAAAACCCCTCAAGGCCGTGACCTCCGAAACCATCACCGATCCTGCCCTCATCCGCAAGCACCTGGCCGAGATCAGGCAGCGCGGCTACGTGGCCCTGCCAGGCATTGGCGTCACTGAGTGGACGGGCATCGCCGTGCCCGTCTTCGGGCCAGGCAACACGATAGCTGCGGCGCTCAATGCCATCGTGCCGCGGCAGGAAGCGGCTGTTCCGCTGATCGTCCCCGCCCTGCTGACCGCTGCGCACGGGATCTCCCGCGCGCTGAAATCCGCCCAGTCGGAAGGGCAGGCAGACTTTCGCAACCGATGAACGGAAGACCTGTGGGGGCGGCCACGGCGCATCCCGCAAGGTGGGTGAGAGGCGGATCACACCGGATCACGCCGAAGCCAACCGGAAAGAAGGACGATGATGTCTTGCCCGATGACAGCAACACCCCCGGTCTCCACGCACGTCAGGACCGGCGGAGGCATGGACGCCTTCACCGGCGGAAGCGCAGGCGAAGGCACCGCACTGCCTCCCTACTCGCATGAACTGGACTGGCCCGAGGGCTTGGCGCCCTTCAAAGTGGTGGACGACGGGAGCCAGGGTGATCCTTACCGCCACTACGAGTGGATGCGCGCGAATGCGCCGGTGCTGCGCGCGCATTCACCCGTATCGGATGTGTGGTTCATCTCCCGGTACGACGACGTCCGCCGGGCCATGCGGGCACCGAAAGTCTTCTCCTCTCAGGTAGTGGACCCGGTCCCGCTGACCTTTCTGACGCTGTTCGACGCCCCCAACCACACCCGGCTCCGCCAGGTGGTGGCGCAGGCCTTCACCCCCAAGGCCATCGCCCGCTTCGAGGACCGGGTGCGGGAGAACGCCGAAAAGTACCTGGCACCCATGCTCGCCGCCGGCGGCGCGGACGCCGTGGACGACTACGCCATCCCGCTCAGCATGTCCACCATCAGCGCCCTGCTCGACGTTCCGGCCGAGGACTTCGAGAAGATGAAATTCTGGTCCGACGAGACCTTCAGCTACTTCGGCCGGCTCGCCCGCAACGCCCGGGGCACCGGCACCGACGAGCAGAGCACCCTCGAGTTTTTCGCCTACCTGAAAGACGCCATGGAGCGCCTGTACCGCGAGGAGAGCGACTCCGTCGGCGGACACATCGCACGGATGTGGAAGGAAGGCCTGCTCAGCGAGAAGGAAGCCAAGGAACTCTGCGCCTTTGTCTTTGTCGCCGGCCATGACACCACCACCATCCTGCTGGCCAACGCGTTCCGGATCTTCAGCGAACAGCCGGACCTGCTGGAACGGATCCGCCTGAATCCGGACGATGCGGACCTCTTCGGTGAGGAACTGGCCCGCTACCGCGGCACCGTCCAGCGGGCCAGCCGGATCACCACGGAGCAGGTGGAGGTTGCCGGCGTGACGATTCCCGCCGGCGCCATCGTCCGCCTGCTGCCCGCCGCGGCCAACCGGGACAGCAGCAAGTATCCCGACGGCGAGCGCTTCGACATTGACCGCAACACCGACGGCCACCTGGGCTTCGGGCACGGCGTCCACAGCTGCCTCGGCGCGCCCCTTGCCAGGCTTGAAGTCCTGGTCACGGTGAAGCTCCTGGCGGAGAAGCTCGCGTCGCTCACGCTGGACCCG
This sequence comes from Arthrobacter sp. BGA-UO-ETr-C19, assembly GCF_059568005.1. NCBI lineage: Bacteria > Bacillati > Actinomycetota > Actinomycetes > Micrococcales > Micrococcaceae > Arthrobacter > Arthrobacter sp. BGA-UO-ETr-C19. The sequence goes on along the minus strand of NZ_JCAQPC010000022.1, from coordinate 93,881 downwards.
GACAAACCCATCGAATACGTGCGCGGCAACAACCTGACGAACTCGGGCCCGGAGCACCTCCACGTGCTGCTGCAGCAGGTCAACGCAGGGCAGTCCAATGCGTAGCGGGACAGTTGCCGCAGCACCGGTATTGGCCCAGGACCCGGTGATGATTCAGGACCCGGTGGTCATCGTCGGTTCGGGACACTCCGGCGTCGCTGTCGCCGCAGGGCTCCGCACCCGCGGCTGGCAGGGCGACATTCTGCTCATCGACGCGGAGAACGAACTGCCCTATGAGCGGCCGCCGCTGTCCAAGGAGCTCTTAAAGGACGGCGCCCCGGATGAGTCGGCCGTGCTCCGCAAGGAGAAGTTCTATGCGGACAAGGGCATCGGCCGGCTCGTCGGGGTCACCGCGGAATCCATCGACAGGAACGGACGGACAGTGCTGCTGTCCGACGGGACGCGGCAGGCCTACCACCGGCTGGTCATCGCCACAGGTTCGCGGGCGCGGCCCCTCACTTTGCCAGGTGCCGGACTTGCGGGAGTAAGATCCCTGCGGACCCGGGGCGACGCCCTCGAACTCAAGCGGCTGCTGGTTCCGGGAGCCCGCGTGGCCATCATCGGTGCCGGATACATCGGACTGGAAGTGGCCGCAGCTGCGGCCGCGAAGGGCTGCGAGGTCACAGTGCTCGAATTCCAGGACCGCGTGATGAGCCGGGTAACGTCAGCCCCCGTCTCGCGCCACTTCGAGCACCTCCACGAGCGGCACGGGGTGCGGTTTGTCTTCGGCGCCGCGGTCACCTCGATCGACGGCGGACCACGGGCTGAGCGCGTGACCGTCGCCGACGGCACGGTCTTTCCTGCCGACGTCGTGCTCGCTGGCATTGGCGTCCTACCCAACCAGGAGCTGGCCGCAGGCGCCGGCATCGACTGCCGGGACGGCATCGTCGTGGACGGGGACGGCCGGACTTCAGATCCCGCCATCTACGCCAGCGGGGACGTCACGCGGTTCACCAGTCCCATCGACGGTGCCAGCCAGCGGCTCGAATGCATCCAGAACGCGGTGGCACAGGCAGACCGCGTGGCCGCGCACATCGCCGGCCAGGTGGCCGCTGAACCGGAAATACCCTGGTTCTGGACCGTCCAGCACGGTGTCCGGCTGCAGACGGCAGGCGTCCGCCATCCGGAGGACCAGGCGATACTCCGCGGCGAACCCTCGGGCGGCAAATTCTCCGTGGTCTACCTCCGCGACGGCCGCCTCGCCGCCGTCGACACCATCGCCAATCTGTCCGACTTCCGCACGGCCAAACGGCTGATCGCCCAGGGAGCCTGCATCGACCCGCTGCTGGCCGCGGACCCCGGCGTCCCCCTCGCCGAAGCCGTTTCCGGCATACCCAACCACTCCGATGCTGACCTTGCAGCAGCGCGACCCTAAGGAACCGACATGAGCAACACCAGCATCAGCAACACAGCCACCAGCAACACCGCCGTCAGCACCAAACTGACCGTCGTCGACCGCGAAGGCGCCACCCATGACCTTGAATGGGAGCCGGACCAGAGCATGATGGAGGCCCTCCGGGACAACGACCTGCCCGTGCTGGCCTCCTGTGGCGGCACCGCCTCCTGTGCCACCTGCCACGTGTTCCTGGACCAGGAGGTCTTCGACACCCTGGAGGAACGCAGTGACGACGAACTCGAGCTGCTCGTGGAGGCCGAGGGCTACCGGGAACGCGGCTCGAGGCTCTCCTGCCAGGTGGGCTTCAGCCGGGACCTGAACGGCGTGACCGTGACGCTGGCCCCCGAGGAGTAAAGGCAGTCCACCGCCAGGTCAGGGAGCTAGCTCCCGGGCGGGTCCGTTACCGTCAGCCGCACCGCGCAGGCGTCCGCCGCGGCCTTCTTCAGGACAGCGGCACGGGGATCGGGAACATCGAGATAGGCCAGGCGCGGCAGGCCCGCCCAGGGCTTCAGGGCAGGCAATGCCAGGACTTCGTCGGCCAGGGCGCGGTCACCGCCCGGGAGGATGTACTCGAAGGCCTGACCGGCAAAAACCAGCCGCGCCTGATCCGCAACCGCCTCCGCCATCGCGTCAGCCTGGTTGGTGCGGCGCCGGGCGAACCGCTGCTGCGACTGGCCGCCGGCGGCGGTGCGGGACTGCACATACTTGGAGCCGGTCTTGGCGGCGAGAAGGATTCCCTCGCTGGCGACGGCCACACCGTATCCTCCGCGCCGGACCAGGACAAGGCCGAGAGTGCGCGGCTGGGATGCCAGGGAAGCCAGCCGTTCCACGAGGCCCGATCCCCGCCCCGGCCGGCCGTCGTCGGGCCACGGCGCCACCAGCAGGGCGGTGGCGCCGTCCGCGGCAGCCAGCCGTACGCCGTCGTCGTGGTCCTCATATTCAAGGCCACCGTGGCTGGCGGCGAACCGTTCCACCCAGCCGGCCAGCCGCGGGCCGGGGACGAACGCGGTCCTGGTGGACGCCGGACGTCCCTGCGTCGGACGGGTGCCTGGCATTGCCGGTTCCCTGCTTTCGTGGCCGGATTTTTCCTGTTGGATCTAGAAGTAGCCTATCTATGTGGATGATCTCTTTGGTTCGGCGGCCCAGGACAGCGACGACGGCGACACCGACGACGCCGATTCCGCCCAGTCCCGGTCCGCCCAGTCCCGTTCAGCACAGTCCCGCTCCACCCAGCCGCGCAGCCCGCTGGCCGTCCGGATGCGCCCCCGAACGCTGGACGAGGTGGTGGGCCAGCAGCACCTGCTGGGCCAGGGGTCCCCGCTGCGGCAACTGGCAGCAGGTACCGACGCCGCCGGTCCGGCCGGCCCCAGCTCGCTGATCCTATGGGGGCCGCCGGGTACCGGGAAAACCACGCTTGCCCACGTGATTGCACGCGGGCCCGGGCGCAAGTTCGTGGAGCTTTCAGCCATCACCTCCGGGGTCAAGGATGTCCGCCGCGTCATGGACGACGCCCTGACCGCCCGTGACCTGTACAAGACCACCACCGTCCTGTTCCTCGACGAGATCCACCGCTTCAACAAGGCACAGCAGGACGCGCTGCTGCCCGGCGTCGAAAAGGGCTGGGTTGTCCTGGTGGCGGCGACCACGGAAAACCCGTCGTTTTCGGTGGTCTCGCCGTTGCTGTCCCGCTCCCTGCTCCTGACGCTCAAGCCGCTCACCGACGCGGACATCGAGGGCCTGCTGGTGCGGGCCGTTCAAGATCCCCGCGGGCTCAACGGCAACGTCCGGCTCAGCGACGAAGCGCTGGAACACCTCGTCCGGCTTTCCGGCGGCGACGCCCGCCGGGCCCTGACCGCGCTGGAAGCCGCCGCCGGCGTCGCGTTCGGTGACGCGGACGACGTCGTAAATTCCGGTGCGGGGGACGGTGGCACTGATGCAGACGGCGCGGTTGATCACGGTACACGTGATGATGGCTCAGGGCAGCCGGTCAGTGCTGAGCCGGTCGCCGTCGAACTGCGGCACACCGAGCGTGCCCTGGACGCCGCAGCGGTCCGCTACGACCGCGCCGGGGACCAGCACTACGACGTGGCCAGCGCATTCATCAAGTCCATCCGCGGGTCCGACGTGGACGCGGCCCTGCACTACCTCGCGCGGATGCTGGAGGCGGGGGAGGACCCGCGCTTCGTGGCCCGGCGCATCGTGATCTCGGCCGCGGAGGACGTGGGCATGGCGGACCCGACGGCGCTGCAGACGGCGGTGGCCGCGGCGCAGGCCGTGCAGCTCATCGGAATGCCCGAGGGCCGCATCGTGCTCGCCGAAGCGGTGGTCCACCTTGCCACGGCGCCAAAGTCCAACGCTGCCTACATGGGCATCAACAAAGCCGTCGCGGACGTGCGGGCGGGCCTGGGCAACGGGATCCCCGCGCACCTGCGCGACGCGCACTATCCAGGGTCAAAGCAGCTGGGGCACGGAGTGGGCTACAAGTACGCCCATGATGCCCCGCACTCGGTGGCCGCCCAGCAGTATCCGCCGGACGACCTCGTGGGCCGCGACTACTACGAGCCCACTGCAAACGGTGCGGAGCGGGACATCGCCGTCCGGCTTGAACGGCTGCGGAAGATCGTCCGGGGCAAGTGACCGCCGTGGTAGGATGGATGCTTGTCTGGCAAGGCACGGACGCACAATCCCCCGAATTTTAGTTCGACGGAGCTGTGCCCTGTGCCCAGTAGCAAAAGGCAGCGGTTGGCCGATGCTCTCCATCGTGGAGGCCAGTAACACTGACACACCGCAGATATTGGAAGGACACAAGTGGCTAACAACACTCGTGCTCGCCGTACCGCACGCCTCTCGCGTGCACTCGGCATTGCTCTGACCCCCAAGGCCGCCAAGTACATGGAGCGCCGCCCGTACGGCCCCGGTGAGCATGGCCGTGCCCGCAAGAAGCAGGACTCCGACTACGCCGTACGTCTGCGCGAAAAGCAGCGTCTGCGCGCCCAGTACGGCATCCGCGAAGCCCAGATGACCCGTGCCTTCGAAGAAGCACGCCGCACCAAGGGCCTGACCGGTGAAAACCTGATCGAACTGCTCGAGATGCGCCTCGACGCCCTCGTGCTGCGTGCCGGCTTTGCCCGCACCATCGCCCAGGCCCGCCAGCTGGTTGTGCACCGCCACATCCTGGTTGACGGCATCCGCGTTGACCGCCCGTCCTTCCGCGTCGGCGAGGGCCAGCTGGTCCACGTTCACAGCCGCAGCGAAACCATGCCTCCGTTCCAGGTTGCAGCAGCCGGCGCGCACCGCGACGTCCTGCCCCAGGTTCCGGCCTACCTGGACGTCAAGCTTGACGCCCTGCAGGCCCGCCTGGTTCGCCGCCCGAAGCGCTCCGAGGTCCCCGTGACCTGCGAAGAGCAGCTCGTCGTCGAATTCTACGCACGCTAAATTCCGGCAGCGTATACAAAGAAGCCCGTGGCAAGCGCCGCGGGCTTCTTTGTATGTAAGGTACTTGGGGGACATTTGCGGCTGCAGGACTTTGGCCGCCGCACGCCCGGTACAGTTCCACGGAGTTTCAAGGAGATGAACGTCTATGTCTGGTGGCGATATTGCCGGCCTGATCGCGGCCGGGGTATTTGCGCTCCTGGTCCTGTTGCTTGCTGTGCCCATCCTCAAGCTGGGGCGGGTGTTCGACGAGGTGCGGACATCCATCCGCTCCATCAGTGACGGCGCCACCCCGCTCATGGACGAGGTCACCGCCACGGTCTCCACCACCAACCAGCAGCTGAAGAAAGTGGACGGCATCGCCTCCAACGTTTCGGATGCCTCTGCCAACATCTCCGCGCTGTCCTCCCTCGTGGCCGCGACTGTCGGATCGCCGCTGATCAAGGTGGCCGCGTTCAGCTACGGCGTCCGTTCCGCGTTCGCCACCCGCAAGAAGCCCGCCACCGGCCGCCGCAGCCGCTAAGCCCACCCGGAGAACTGAAATGAAACGACTTGTCTGGATGGGAATCGGCGTGGCCATCGGGGTCATCGCCTTCCGCAAGGTCACCGAGGCGCAGTCAGCGCTGGGCCCGGAAGGCCTGAACCGGGCCGTGGGCCGGCTCGCCGACGGAGTCTACGACTTCGCCGACGCCGTCCGCGCCGGCATGCGCGAACGGGAAACGGACCTGCGCGCCGCTCTGGGTGTTGAATCCCAGGACGTCGTCCGCCGCTAAACGCGCAAGAATTAAAACTGCAGTGCCGTTCAACACCGGCACTGCCTCTGAATCAAACTCTCACGCGCCAGCATGCGTGAACCAAGAAGGGTAAGTAATCAGCTCATGAAGTCGCAGGAGATCACAAAGCGCTGGGTCGATTTTTTCGTCAGCAAAGGCCACACGGCGGTTCCCTCCGCATCGCTGGTCTCCAGCGACCCCTCCCTGCTGTTCACGGTTGCCGGCATGGTTCCGTTCATCCCGTACCTGACCGCGCGCGAGGAACCGCCCTACACCCGGGCCACGAGCGTGCAGAAGTGCATCCGCACCGGTGACATTGAGGAAGTGGGCAAGACAGCACGCCACGGCACCTTCTTCCAGATGTGCGGCAACTTCTCCTTTGGGGATTATTTCAAGGAAGACGCCATCAAGTTCGCGTGGGAGCTGCTGACCACGAGCGTTGCCGACGGCGGGTACGGGCTTCCGCCGGAGCTGCTGTGGGTGACGGTCTACGAAGAGGACGACGAAGCCGAGGAACTCTGGCTCAAAAACACCGGAGTACCCGCCGAGCGCATCCAGCGCATGGGCAAGTCGGACAACTACTGGTCCACCGGCCAGCCCGGCCCGGCAGGCCCCTGCTCGGAGATCTACTACGACCGCGGCCCGGCCTACGGCGCCGAGGGCGGCCCCATCGCCGACGAGAACCGCTACGTGGAGATCTGGAACCTCGTGTTCATGCAATACCAGATCGACAACGTCCGCTCGAAGGTCGAGTTCGACATCATGGGCGAACTGCCCAAGAAGAACATCGACACCGGACTGGGCATGGAACGCCTTGCCATGATCCTGCAGGACGTCGAGAACATGTACGAGACCGACCAGGTCCGCCCGGTCATCGACATGGCCGCCAAGCTCTCGGGCAAGGAATACACCTCCGCCGAGACCGAGGACGATCCGCACCACACCGATGACGTACGGATGCGCGTCGTTGCCGACCACATCCGCTCGGCCCTGATGCTCATCGCCGACGGCGTCACGCCCTCCAACGAAGGCCGCGGCTACGTACTGCGCCGCCTCATCCGCCGCGCGGTCCGCTCCATGCGCCTGCTCGGCGTGGAACAGGCCTGCCTTCCGGACCTGCTGCCCGCCTCGCGTGACGCCATGAAGGGCGTGTACCCCATCGTGGACACGGACTTCGACCGCATCAGCCGGATCGCCTACGCCGAAGAAAAGGCGTTCCTGCGCACCATAGCGTCCGGCACGGCCCGCCTCGAGGATGCCGTCAACGAATCCAAGGCGGCAGGCCGCCCCCTCTCCGGCGCCGACGCCTTCACCCTGCACGACACCTACGGTTTCCCGATCGACCTGACGCTCGAAATGGCCGAGGAAGCGGGCCTGAAGGTGGACGAGCCCGAGTTCCGCAAGCTCATGCTCGAGCAGCGCCAGCGCGCCCAGGCCGACGCCAAGGGCAAGAAGGGCGGCCACGCCGACCTCTCTGCCTTCCAGGAGCTGCTGGCAGAGGGTGAGACGGTCTTCACCGGCTACACCGACCTCGAAGGCGAATCCCGCGTCCGCGGCATCCTCAGCGGCGGCAGCAAGGTGTCGCAGGCTGCCACCGGCGACGAAATCGAACTTGTGCTCGCCGAGACCCCGTTCTACGCCGAGGCCGGCGGCCAGGCAGCCGACACCGGTCTCATCACCGGCGACGGCTTCGTCGTCGAGGTCCTCGACGTCCAGCGTCCGGTCAAGGGCCTGAGCGTCCATAAGGCCATCGTCCGCGAGGGCGAGATCGCCTCCGACGCACTGGTCCGCGCTGCCGTGGACCGCGAACGGCGCCACGCCGCCGAGCAGGCGCACACCGGAACGCACATCGTGCACGCGGCACTGCACCAGATCCTCGGCCCGCAGGCCACCCAGCGCGGTTCGTACAACAAGGCCGGGTACCTGCGCTTCGACTTCGCCTGGGGTGAGGGACTGAGCGCCGCCACCAAGTCCGAAATCGAGGAAGTCTCCAACCTCGCCATCCGGAACAACTTCCACGTGGACACCAAGATCATGGGCCTCGCCGAGGCCAAGGCCCTGGGCGCCATGGCCCTGTTTGGCGAGAACTACGGCAGCGAGGTCCGGGTTGTGGAGATCGACGGCGCGTGGTCGCGTGAGCTGTGCGGCGGCACCCATGTGTCCAACACCTCGCTGATCGGCAGCCTGTCCCTGCTCGGCGAGCAGTCCGTCGGCTCGGGAAACCGCCGCGTCGAGGCGTTCGTCGGCATGGACGCCTTCCGGCACCTGGCTGCCGAGCGCGCCCTCGTGACGGAACTCACCGAAATGCTCAAGGTGCCCTCGGGGCAGCTGGCTGACCGCATCTCGGCGACCCTCACCAAGCTGAAGGCCACGGAAAAGGAGCTTGAGCGGCTCCGGAAGGAACAGCTCACTGCCGCCGCCGCCCAGCTCGCCGGAACCGCGGTGGACGCCGCCGGCGTCCGGGTCATCGCGCACGACGCCGGCCAGGTCAGCGGTGCCGACGACATCCGCGGCCTCGCCTTGGACCTCCGCAACCGGCTTGGGTCCGAAGCCGCCACGGTTGCCGTGGCCGGCGTCAGCAACGACCGCCCGGTCATCCTGGTGGCCACCAATGAAGCCGCCCGTGAAGCCGGTGTGAAGGCAGGTGCCCTGGTCCGGCTCGCCGCCGGAATCCTCGGCGGCGGCGGTGGCGGCAAGGACGACGTGGCCCAGGGCGGCGGCACCGACGCCTCCAAGGTCGGCGCCGCACTGACCGCCGTCGTCGACGCCGTCACCAGGCGCTAACCAGCCGTGAGTTTTTCCGCTGAGCCGCACGTCCACCCCCAGGGCATTAAACTGGGGGTGGACGTGGGCACCGTCCGCGTCGGCGTCGCCATTTGTGACCGGGACGAGATCCTGGCCACACCGCTGAAGACGCTGGACCGCAATCCCAAGAAGAATTCGGACGTCCGGGTCATCGCCGCCCTCGCGGCTGACCGGGGAGCCGTGCAGATTTTCGTGGGCCTGCCGCGGACCATGAAGGGCGAGGAACACGCCTCAGCCCGCATGGCCACGGAGTACGCCCAGCTGCTGGCTGACGAACTGGACCGCGCAGGTTCGGACGTCCCGGTACACCTGGTTGACGAGCGGCTCAGCACCGTCACGGCCCACCGCAACCTTCACGAAGCTGGCATGAGCAGCAAGAATCACCGTAAAGTGGTGGATCAGGTTGCGGCTGCAGGAATATTGCAGCACGCCATCGATATGCAAAAAGCCAGGGGAACGGATGTGGGGAGCCGTGTGCGCGCGCTTCCCCGTACGGGGCTGCCCGGACACGCCGCCGCAGATATTGCGGAACGGCCTGACCCGGAAAAGGAAACACGATCTTCAGAGGATGGACAGCTACAGTGAGCCCGGTCAATAGCGACGACTCCTCCGGCGACCCCTTCGCGGACGCCGGACGGCCCCTGACACGCAAAGAGATCCGCGCCCGCGAGAAGGCCATCACCGCCGAGTCCGGCGATGCCGTGCCCGAGCAGGCCTACGAGTCCGGTGAAGAGCTGCACGTGGGCGTGGGCGGGGCACAGCGGACCGGGTCATCGGCTGCCGCTTCCGGTTCGGACAGCCCCCGGACGGCTGCAATAGCCACACCTCCGGCTGCCGTTCCTGCTGCAGAGCCCGTCCCGGCCGCCGAGGTTCCTGACGTTCCGCCGGTTCCGCCCACCATCCACGACCCGGCAGAACATGCGGACTCCGCCGTGCATGGGGACGCTGCTGACGAGGTCCACGGTGCCCAGTCCGAGCACGCCCCGCATTTTGCCGAGTTTGCGGACGGCCACGCCGGGCCCCACGCTGACATTCACCACGGAGCCGTCCACCATGAGGACGGCCACCACTATGACGTCCACCATGACGCAGTAGCCCACGAGCCCTTCGAGGAGCATGAGCCCTACGGGCAGCAGGCCGTGGGGCACCAGCTCCTGGCCGGTGCCGAGAACGCAGCAACGGTGACCCGGCCCTCCAAGAAAGTCCGGCGCCGGCGCCGGCTCGTGGCTCTGCTGCTGACCCTCGCGCTCTTCGTCACGGCCACCGTCGTCGGCGCGCAGTTCCTGAAACCACTGCTCGGGAACGATAAGCCGGCCGACTATCCCGGCCCCGGCACCGGCCAGGTCAAGGTAGCGGTCGATCCGGGCGAAGGGCCAGTGTCCGTCGCGGCCAAGCTGGAGGACGCTAAGGTCGTGGCCAACGCCGACACCTTCATGGCGGCGCTGTCCGCATCCGGCGGGACGCTCTCGCCGGGGGAGTACGACTTCAAGCAGGAGATGAAGAACTCCGACGCCGTCTCCGTACTTCTCAACGAGGGACAGGCCAAGGTCATGTATTTTGCCCTCAGCGCCGGCCTGCGGATCGATGAATCGCTGCAGGCGATCTCGGAAGGCTCGGGCCTCTCCATCGCCCAGCTGAAGGCGCTCAGCGACGCGCCCAAGCAGTTCGGATTGAGCTCCAAGGCGAAGAACCTGGAAGGCTTCCTGGCCCCGGGGGAATACCGTTTCCCGCTGGGATCCACCGCCAAGGACATCCTCACCAAACTGGTCAAATCCACCCAGGATGAACTGAAGGCACAGGGCGTCACGGACGCCGCAAAGCAGTACGACGTGGTGACCGTCGCCAGCATTGTGCAGGCAGAGGGCGGCCAGGCCGAGTACAAGGACGTGGCGGGCGCCATCTACAACCGCCTCAAGCCCACCAACACGGAGACCAACGGGCTGATCCAGTCGGACGCCACCGTCACCTACGGCCTGGGCAAGAAGACCTTCCACATCGACGAGGCCGAGAAAGCCGACAAGTCCAACCCGTACAACACGTACGCCATCCAGGGCCTGCCGGCGGGGCCCATCGGATCGCCGGGCAAGACGGCCATCGACGCGGCGGCCAAGCCGAACGACAACGATTACCTGTACTGGGTGACCATCAACCTTGACACCAAGGAGACGAAGTTCTCCAAGACGCTGGCCGAGCACAACGGCTACGTCGAACAGTACAACGCCTGGTGCGAGGCCAACCCGGGCCGTTGCGTATGAGCCTTCGGGCGGCCGTCCTGGGGCACCCCATCGGCCATTCGAAGTCACCGGCGCTTCACCTCGCCGCCTACGCGCGGCTCGGAGCGGACATCGGCTACAGCGCCATCGATGTGACTGAAGAGTCACTGCCGGCGTTCATGGACGCAGTCCGCGCGGAGACCGGCTGGCGGGGACTGTCCGTCACCATGCCGCTGAAGAAAGCCATGGTCAGCGAGGTGGACGAAGTCCGCGGTGTGGCCCGGGTCCTGGGCGTCATCAACACGGTGGTGTTCGAGAGCGTCGGGGACTCCACCCGGCGCATCGGCTACAACACCGACGTCGCGGGGATCGTTAACGCCCTCCGCAATGCCGGGGCCGGCGACGGCCCCACGGGCGTCATTCTTGGCGGCGGCGGAACGGCAGCCGCAGCAGTGGCAGCCCTGCAGGAGCTTGGTGCCGTGAAGGTGGACCTGTACGTTCGGAACACTGCCCGGGCTGAAGAAGCCAGGGCAGCGGCCAGCGGGCTCGGCGTGGACCTTACCGTCCATTCCCTGGACGGTGCCGTCGAAGCGATGGCCGGTGCCGGCGTCGTAATCTCCACCCTGCCGCCGCGGGCGGCGGACGGGATGGCTGCGGAACTCGAAGCCCTGGGGCGGCGCATGGACGGCGTCCTGCTGGACGTCGCCTACGACCCCTGGCCCAGCCAAATCGCCGCGGCCTGGCACGCCGGAGGCGGAACAGTGGTCCCCGGCCTTGAGATGCTGCTCTACCAGGCGGTGGAGCAGGTCCGGCATTTCACCGGCCTGGCAGAGGCCGGCAGTGCCGAAGTCATAGATGTGATGTGCGACGCAGTCGGGGCACCCCGGCGGGTGTCCTGACCGCCAGACATGGCAGGATGGTTTTTATGTTGCGTTGGTTGACCGCCGGTGAGTCCCATGGCCCGGCATTGGTCGGAATTATTGAAGGCGTCCCCGCAGGTGTTGAACTCACCAGCGGGCAGATCGCCGATGCCCTTGCCCGCCGGCGGCTCGGCTATGGCCGCGGGGCACGGATGAAGTTTGAGCAGGACGTCGTTACGATCCTCGGCGGTGTCCGCCATGGCATCACCCAGGGCGGCCCCGTCGCCGTCCAGGTGGGCAACACCGAATGGCCCAAGTGGGAACAGATCATGTCAGCCGATCCGGTGGACCCCGAGGAACTCGAGGGCCAGGCCCGCAACGCCCCGCTGACCCGGCCGCGCCCCGGACACGCCGACTTCACCGGCATGCAGAAGTACGGCTTCGACGAGGCCCGCCCCGTGCTTGAGCGCGCCAGCGCCCGCGAGACCGCCACGCGTGTTGCCATGGGCACGGTTGCCGCCCAGTTCCTGAAGCACCTGGGCATTGAGCTGGTCAGCCACACAGTCTCCATCGCCAGCGTGACCGTTCCGGAGGGCCGGCCGCTGCCGCTCCCGGACAACGTGATTGCGCTCGACGCCGATCCGCTGCGCTGCTTTGACCGCGAAACGTCCGACGCCATGGTTGCTGAGGTGGACGCCGCCCACAAGGAAGGCGAAACCCTCGGCGGCGTGGTGGAGGTGCTCGCCTACGGCCTGCCCCCGGGACTCGGCAGCTACGTCCACTGGGACCGCCGCCTTGATTCCCGCCTGGCCGCCGCCCTCATGGGCATCCAGGCCATCAAGGGCGTAGAGGTGGGCGACGGTTTCCTCACCGCCGCACGCCGCGGCTCCGCCGCCCACGACGAGATCGTCAAGGACGCTGACGGCAGGATCATCCGCACCAGCAACCGCGCCGGCGGCATCGAAGGCGGCATGAGCATCGGCGACGTCCTGCGCGTCAGGGCTGCAATGAAGCCCATCGCCACCGTGCCTCGCGCCCTGAAGACCATCGACATCAGCACCGGCGAGGCGGCCAAGGCCCACCACCAGCGCTCGGACGTCTGTGCGGTTCCGGCTGCCGGCGTGGTGGCCGAGGCCATGGTTGCGCTGGTCCTGGCCGAGGCCGTGACCGAAAAGTTCGGCGGCGACTCCGTGGCCGAGACCGCCCGCAACATCAGGGGCTACCTCGAGAGCATTCCGGCGTCGCTGGATACGATCGGACTCTAGTGTCCCGGAGCAATACACCCTGCGACGCAGGGGACCGGCCCACTGTGCTCATAGGGCCGATGGCGGTCGGCAAATCGGCGATCGGGCAGCAGCTGGCACAACAGCTGGACGCCCCGTTCGTGGACACCGACGCGGTCATCGTGGAGGGCCACGGTTCCATCGCGGACATCTTTGCCAGCCGCGGCGAGCGTGCCTTCCGGGAGATCGAAGCCCGGACGGTTGCCCGCATCATCGAGGCCGCGGCCGGCACCGCAACCGTGGTTTCCCTGGGCGGCGGCTCGGTCCTGGACTCCGGCACGCAGCAGCTGCTGGAGCGGTGCACGGTGGTCTACCTGGAGTGCGACGCAGACACCGTCGCCGCCCGGATCGCCAAGAACTCCGGCCGGCCGCTGCTGGCCGGTGACGGCATCCGGCGCTGGAAGGCGCTGTTCGCCACCCGGAAGCCGGTCTATGAACGCCTCGCGGACATCGTGCTGGACGTCCGGCAGGGAACTGTGCCTCAGCTGGGGCTGAAGCTGGAAGCGGCGCTCTGCGAATTCGCTGCCGGCAAACCGCACGAAACCACCACCCGCGAGATCAACAAAACCGCGACGACGGCAGCCAACGGAAGTGCTGCCGCGAAACAGGAAGTTGAAAAGTGAGCGAATCAACCGTCATCAAGGTCACCGGCCAGTCGGCCGGGGACAACTACGACGTCGTAGTTGGCCGCGGCCTGCTCGGCACGCTGCCGGGACTGCTGGGGGAGCGCGTCCGCCGCGTCCTCGTCATCCATCCGCGGGCCCTCCGGCTCACCGGCGACACCGTCCGGGATGAACTGGCGGCTGCCGGCTTCACCGCCGTCACCGCGGAAATCCCCGATGCCGAGGAAGGCAAGCACATCCAGGTTGCCGCCTTCTGCTGGCAGGTGCTCGGACAGAACGATTTCACCCGCTCCGATGCCGTGGTCTCCGTAGGCGGAGGCGCTGTCACCGACCTTGCCGGCTTCGTGGCAGCCACCTGGCTGCGCGGCGTCAAGGTCATCCACATGCCCACCAGCCTCCTCGGCATGGTCGACGCAGCCGTGGGCGGCAAGACGGGGATCAACACGGCCGAAGGCAAGAACCTGGTTGGTTCTTTCCACCCGCCTGCGGCTGTCCTGACGGACCTGGACACACTGAAGACCCTGCCCCGGAACGAGATCATCTCCGGCATGGCCGAGGTCATTAAGTGCGGATTCATTGCCGATCCCGCCATCCTGGACCTCGTGGAAAAGGATCCCGACGCCGTGACGGATCCAGGCTCAGACGTCCTGCGCGAACTCATCGAACGGGCCATCGCCGTCAAAGCCCGCGTCGTCTCGGAGGACCTCAAGGAATCCGGACTCCGGGAAATCCTGAACTACGGCCACACCCTGGGCCACGCCATCGAACTCGTGGAACGCTACTCCTGGCGGCACGGGGCTGCCGTCTCGGTGGGCATGATGTTCGCGGCCGAGCTCTCCCGCAGCGTGGGGCGGCTTAGCGACGCCGACGCCGACCGGCACCGCAGCATCCTCGAATCCCTCGGCTTGCCCGTCACGTACCGGCGCGACCGCTGGCAGGGCCTTCTGGACGGCATGCGCCGCGACAAGAAGTCCCGCGGCGACCTGCTCCGCTTCGTGGTCCTCGACGGGATCGCCAAACCGGGGATCCTGGACGTGCCCGATACCTCCCTGCTCTTCGCCGCCTACCAGGAGATCGCGTCCTGATGCGCGACGACCAGACCGGAACGATCGAATGGCCCGACGGCGGATTCCCGGGGATCCGGGTCAACCCGGAATCGCTGCTTCCTGAAATTATCAGCGAAGAGACGTGTGCCGCCGCGCTCGAGGCATCCACCGACCCCGCCGAGCAGGTCCTTGTGCTGCTCGTCGCGGGACGCGCCGCCGACGCGGCCGAAGTGCTGGCAGAGGCACGCTACAGGGACCCAGAGTCATTCCGGCTGCGGGCCTATGAAGCGGACGTCCTGCGCGTCTCCCACCGCTACGACCGCGCCGTTGAGCTCTTCCGGCAGCTCCTCGCCGAAGCGCACGGCACGGCCAACGAAGCCCTCGCCCACCAGTACCTTGGCCGTGCGTACTTTGCCGCGGGAAACATCGGCGCCGCGGTGGAATCCTTCGCCCGGGCGCTCGATCTCCAGGTGGCGCAGTCCGCCGACGCTGCGCTTATCTACTCCTCAACGGTGGCGCTGCAGCGGGCGCGGGACGTCTTCGAACTGGCGTCCTGACGCGCCTTCCGGCCGCACCGCCGGATGGCCCCGAAAACCGGGCTGGCCTTTTCCGCTAGAATAGTTTCTGGATTTTTGATAACTACACGCTGGCGCGCCGTTCGGCATGCCTGCTGGGCATAAACAGCTGGCAGCCAGAACCAGTCAGACACAACCAGAGGAAACCAGTGGCAACCACAAACGACATCAAGAACGGGACCGTCCTGAAGCTCGAGGGCCAGCTCTGGAACGTCATCGAGTTCCAGCACGTCAAGCCGGGCAAGGGCGGCGCCTTCGTGCGCACCAAGATGCGCAACGTCATGTCCGGCAAGGTAGTGGACAAGACCTTCAACGCGGGCCTCAAGATCGAGACCGCCACCGTTGACCGCCGCGACTACCAGTACCTGTACCAGGACGGCGCGGACTTTGTCTTCATGGACACCTCGGACTATGACCAGATCACCGTTTCGGGCGCCACCGTGGGCGATGCCACCAACTTCATGCTGGAAAACCAGATGGTCAACATCGCCATCCACGAAGGCACCCCGCTGTACATCGAGCTGCCGCCGAGCGTTGTCCTCGAAATCACCTACACCGAGCCGGGCCTGCAGGGCGACCGCTCCTCTGCCGGCACCAAGCCCGCCACCCTGGAGACGGGCTACGAGATCCAGGTGCCCCTGTTCGTTGAGAACAACACCAAGGTCAAGGTCGACACCCGCGACGGCAGCTACCTGGGCCGGGTCAACGACTAGTGAGCGCCCGCGGTAAAGCCCGCAACAGGGCTCTTGAGGTCCTCTTCGAAGCCGAGCAGCGCTCTGTCTCGGCCTTCGACGTGCTGCGTGCGCGCCGCGAGAGGACCGACCAGATCGTCAATCCGTACACCCTCGAGATCGTCGAAGGCGTGGTGTCGATGCAGGCCACCATCGACGAATTCCTGGAGACCTACTCACAGGGCTGGACGCTGGAGCGCATGCCGTCTGTAGACCGCATCATCCTGCGGATCGGCACCTGGGAGCTGCTTTACAACGACGACGTTCCTGACGGCGTCGCCGTCAGCGAAGCTGTCGCTTTGGCCAAGACGCTCTCCACGGACGAGTCGCCGTCGTTCATCAACGGCCTCCTGGGGCGCCTTCAGCAGTTGAAGCCGTCCCTGCTCGCCTGAGCTGATTCATAAGCTGAGCTAAGTCCCACGCAGAAAGCCCCTGCCGGTTTGACCGGCAGGGGCTTTCTGCATTTACCCACTTACTGCTGGACGGCGGCCCGCAGCACGGTCAGGTGGCGCAGCTGCTGCGCCTCGTCCTGCTGGTGCAGCGGCACGTCCCTGCCGCTGAGGATCCGCTGCCGGGTGAAGGCCAGGCGCGTCGCCGCTTTGACGAACGCCTTCATCTCTTCGCCCCGGTTGTACGACCCCGCCCAGCGCACGGCCTGCCGGCGGCCTCCGGGAGTGGACAGCAACTCCACCTCGGCCGGCGCGAACCACCCCGCTGCGGCGTACTCCTGGAGGCGCTGCCGGGTGAGGCGAGTTTCCGCGACCCGCAGCACCACGATGCACGCCACGGCGAGCAGGAAGATGGGAACCTGCACCAGCACGTACTGGGCCAGGAAGTCCTGTCCCATGCTGTTCCACCTGTTGTGCAGGACCATGGCGGGAACCAGGCCCACGAAGAACGCGAGCACCGAGACACCTGAGTGCCAGCGCCGCGCTGCCAGGCCCATGACCAGGCCCGTGGTCCCGGTGAATATGGCGTGTGCGAACGGCGACATCACCCCGCGCAGAAAGAAGATCTGGACAAGGTCGCTGCCGGGCGTACCGGACTCGGCGATCGCCCGGCCGAAGTAGAGAATGTTCTCGGTGAACGCGAAGCCGCCGGCGATGGTGAAGGCAAACACCACGCCGTCGACGGGGCCGTCAAAGTTGCGGCGGGCGAACAGGAGAAGCAGCAGCAGGCCCAGGGACTTCGCGAACTCCTCCACCACCGGTGCCTGCACGGTGGTCATGAAATCGCGGAAGGCCGCCTCATCAGTGGCCGGGGCCGCGAGGGCGAAGACCGGCTGGATGAGCAGCGTCACGGCGATGGACACGGCAGCGCCCCAGGTGAAGGCAAACAGCAGCAGGCGTTTGGGCTCGGGTTCCCACCGGTCAATGACGGCCACGGCGAACAGCACCGCCGCCAGCGGGATCAGCGACGCAACAAAACCGATGACGAAACCGGTGACGCCGGTGCTGGCCAGGAGGAACGGCACCACTAGGAACAGGCTGACGAAGGCAAGTATGCCGCCGCCCACGACGAGTCCCAGGGTTCCTGCCCCGGGGCGGGCGGCCACGGTGGACGCGGCCTTCGGGATGACCTGGTACACGGCGCCGCCGCTGTGCCCGGGCGCCGGCCGGTAGTTCTGCGGCTGGACGTGTCCCATCCAGCTGGGATTCGGGGGCTGCCCGGGAAACTCCGGTCCGGGGAACTGCCTCTGCTGCGGGTTCATCGACATAGACACGAGCCTATGTGCCGTGGGGTAGGCAGCAAAGCACAGGGGTTCGCCCCGCCGCGGTGCGCGACAAATCACAGTGCCCCACGGTGTGACGGACGACGCCTTCTGGCGGGGCAGGGCGCAGGCGCCCGTGTGGTAATTTTGGAAGGCAAATGTTCCTTTTTTAATTCCGTCCCGTGAGGCGGGGAAAGGGGAGACGAGCGATGACTCCTGTCACACAGGCACCGGTTCCGGCCAGGGTTGTTCTCAACCAGGCGGACATTGACCGTGCCCTCACTCGTATCGCCCATGAAATCCTCGAGGCCAACAAAGGCTCCCAGGATCTGGTGCTGCTGGGCATTCCCCGCCGCGGCTACCCGCTTGCGGTCCGGCTCGCCCAAAAAATCGCCGCCGCCGATCCCGCCGTGGACGCCGCCGCCATCGTCGGCCAGCTCGATGTCACCATGTTCCGGGACGATCTCTCCTCCCAGCCCACCAGGCCGCCGCACCACACGCAGCTGCCCCTGACGGGCATCGACAATAAGGTGGTTGTGCTGATCGACGACGTCCTGTACTCCGGCCGGACCATCCGCGCCGCCCTGGACGCGCTGGTGGACCTTGGCCGGCCGCGCATTGTCCGCCTGGCTGTCCTGATTGACCGGGGCCACCGCGAACTTCCCATCCGTGCCGACCACGTGGGCAAAAACCTGCCCACCTCCTCTGCCGAAAAGGTCCGGGTCCGGCTCGAGGAGACCGACGCCGTCGACGGCCAGGCAGTCAACGAAGTGGTAATCGAGGGCGGCGCATGAAACACCTCCTCTCCACCGAAGACCTCAGCCTGGCCAACGCCGTCCGCATCCTCGACACCGCCGAAGAGATGTCGACCGTGGGGGAGCGCGAGGTCAAGAAGCTTCCCGCCCTGCGCGGACGGACCGTGGTGAACCTCTTCTTCGAGGATTCAACCAGGACCCGCATTTCCTTCGAAGCCGCAGCCAAGCGGCTCTCGGCGGACGTCATCAACTTCGCCGCCAAGGGATCGTCGGTCTCCAAGGGCGAGTCCCTCAAGGACACCGCCCAGACGCTGTCCGCCATGGGGGCTGACGCCGTCGTCATCCGCCACTGGGCCTCCGGTGCCCCGCACCGGCTGGCGGCCACCGACTGGATCGACGCCGCAGTCATCAACGCCGGCGACGGCACCCACGAACACCCCACCCAGGCACTGCTGGACGCCTTCACCATGCGGCGGCACTGGACCAAACTCTCCGGCCTGCCCTCCACCGGGGCGGACCTGCGCGGCATGCGCGTCGCCATCGCCGGCGACGTCCTGCATTCCCGCGTGGCGCGGTCCAACGTCTGGCTGCTGCGCACGCTCGGCGCCGAGGTCACCCTGGTGGCGCCGCCCACACTGCTGCCCATCGGCGTCGAACACTGGCCCTGCAGCATCAGCTACGACCTGGACGAGACCCTGGAAAAGGGGGTCGACGCGGTGATGATGCTCCGCGTCCAGGGCGAGCGGATGAACGCCTCCTTCTTCCCGTCCACCCGGGAATACTCCCGCCGTTGGGGCTTCGACGACAACAGGCTCCGCGCGCTGGACAGCCTGGGCCTGAAGGACACCATTATCATGCACCCCGGACCCATGAACCGGGGCCTGGAAATTTCCGCGGCCGCCGCCGATTCACCCCGTTCCACCGTGCTCGCACAGGTCAAAAACGGTGTGTCGATCCGCATGGCCGCCCTGTACCTGCTGCTCTCCGGGGACACCCGTGAACCAGCCACCACCCTGAAGGAGAGCAACTGATGGCTGACGAAACCACCTACCTTATCCGGGGCGCCGCGATCCTTGGCGGCGACCGCGAGGACCTGCTCATCCGCGACGGCGTGATCACGGCCAGGGGCACCGATCTGTCGGAGACAGATGCAGCGGACGGAGCCACGGTGATCGACGCCGGCGGTCTCGTCGCCCTGCCGGGCATGGTGGACGTCCACACCCACCTCCGTGAACCGGGACGCGAAGACGCCGAAACGGTGGAAACCGGCACGCGCGCCGCAGCCCTCGGCGGCTTCACCGCCGTGCACGCCATGGCCAACAGCACCCCGGTGGCGGACACCGCCGGTGTGGTGGAACAGGTCTACAGCCTGGGCCGGTCCGCCGGCTGGGTGGACGTCCGCCCGGTGGGTGCCGTCACCGTGGGACTGGCCGGCGAACAGCTCGCCGAGCTCGGTGCAATGGCCGATTCCCGCGCCCAGGTCCGCATATTCTCCGACGACGGCATCTGCGTCCACGATCCCGTCCTGATGCGCCGCGCCCTCGAGTACGTCAAGGCGTTCGACGGCGTCGTGGCCCAGCACGCGCAGGAACCGCGCCTCACCGCCGGTGCCCAGATGAACGAAGGCGAAGTGTCCGCTGTCCTCGGCCTGACCGGCTGGCCGGCAGTGGCCGAGGAAAGCATCATCGCCCGCGACGTCCTGCTGGCCCAGCACGTGGGCTCCCGGCTCCACGTCTGCCACGTGTCCACCGCGGGTTCGGTGGAGATCATCCGCTGGGCCAAGGGCCGCGGCATCAACGTCACCGCCGAAGTGACGCCGCACCACCTCCTGCTCACCGATGACCTGGTCCGCAGCTACGACCCCGTCTACAAGGTCAACCCGCCGCTGCGCACCAACGACGACGTCCAGGCCCTGCGCGCCGCCCTCGCCGACGGCACCATCGACGTCGTCGGCACCGACCACGCCCCGCACCCGAGCGAGCACAAGGAATGCGAATGGGCGCAGGCGGCCATGGGCATGACGGGGCTGGAAACCGCCCTGTCCGTGGTCCAGCACGCCATGATCGAGACCGGCCTCATGACCTGGGCCGACTTTGCCAGGGTCACCTCTACCGCGCCGGCCGGCATCGGACGGCTCACGGACCAGGGCCGGCCGCTCGAGCCGGGCGAACCCGCCAACATCGTCCTCGTGGATCCGGCCGCGCGCTGGACCGTGGATCCTTCCACGATGGCAACGATGGGACGCAACTCGCCGTTCCGCGGCATGGAACTCCCCGGCAAGGTGGTGGCCACGTTCTTCAAGGGCCACCCCACGGTCCTGGACGGCAAGCTCAACACGCCCTACCGCTACCCCACGGAAGCGCCGGTTGCCGGCGCAGCAGGTGCCAACTGATGGAAAAAGTCCTTCCCGGACTTGCGATGCTGGCGGTCGTCGCCGTCGTTTTTGTCCTGATCTGGATCGGCTGGCGCAACCGGCTGCGGCGGCAGTCCGATATCGAACAGCTGCCGGCAGTTCCTGCCGGGCTGGGCGAGCCGCTGCTCTCGGCGGACGGACAGTACGTGGCTTCCACCACCGCGGGGGACTGGCTGGACAGGATCGCTGTGCACGGCCTCGGCATCCGCACCAACGCGGAGCTCTCCATCCATCCGGAGGGCGTGCTCCTGGACCGCTCCGGCGCGCGGCCGCTGTTTATCCCGGCGGCCTCGCTGGCCGGCGTCCGGCAGGACAGCGGCATGGCCGGTAAATTCGTGGAAAAGGACGGGCTGCTGATCCTCAGCTGGACGCTCGGAACCCACGCCCTGGACACCGGCTTCCGCACCCGCCGCGCCGCGGACAAGCCGGCCGTCCTCCAACAACTTCAGGAAATGATCTCCCCAGGCCCCCAGGCAGGTGCCCATAGTGGAAAGTAATAAAGTGACGGAAACCGAAGTGACATCAAACGCAGGAACTGCGCCGCAGGCCGCAGCATCCGCCCCCGCCGTCCTGGTGCTCGAAGACGGCCGCATCTTCCGCGGCCGCAGCTACGGCGCGCAGGGCACCGCCCTGGGGGAAGCGGTCTTCGCTACCGGCATGACCGGCTACCAGGAGACCATTACGGACCCGTCCTACGCACGCCAGCTGGTGGTGCAGACGGCACCGCACATCGGCAACACCGGTGTGAACAGCGAGGACGCCGAATCCCGCCGCATCTGGGTGGCCGGCTATATCGTCCGTGACGCCGCCCGCCGTCCGTCCAACTGGCGGTCTGAGCGATCCCTGGACGACGAACTCGTCGAGCAGGGCATCGTCGGCATCCAGGGCGTGGACACCCGGGCCATCACCCGCCACCTGCGCGAGCACAAGACCATGCGCGCCGGCATCTTCTCCGGCGAGGCAGCCAAGGCCACCGACAAGGAACTCGTCGACGCCGTGCTCGCCAGTGAGCCGATGGAAGGCGCCCGGCTTGCCGAGGAAGTCAGCATCGACGAAGCCTACGTGGTGGAGCCCAAGGACCACGGCTGGGACGGCGACGCACGCTTCAGCATCGCTGCGATCGACCTCGGCATCAAGGCTATGACGCCGGTGCGCTTCGCCGAACGCGGCGTCCGCGTGCACGTGCTGCCCGCCACGGCCACCATTGACGACGTCAAGGCCGTCAGCCCCGACGGCTTCTTCATGTCCAACGGCCCCGGAGACCCGGCCACCGCCGACAACCAGGTCAAGCTGCTCCGCACCGTCCTGGACGAGAAGCTGCCGTACTTCGGCATCTGCTTCGGCAACCAGATCCTGGGCCGCGCCCTCGGCTTCGGCACCTACAAGCTGCGCTACGGCCACCGCGGCATCAACCAGCCCGTCATGGACCGCCGCACGGGCAAGGTGGAGATCACCTCGCAGAACCACGGCTTCGCCGTCGACGCCCCGCTGGACGGCCCCACTAACGCGCCGGAAGAGCGCTACGGACGGGTTGAGGTCAGCCACGTCAGCCTGAATGACGAGGTCGTGGAAGGCCTCGCCTGCCTGGACATCCCGGCTTTCTCTGTCCAGTACCACCCCGAAGCCGCGGCCGGCCCGCACGACGCCGCCTACCTCTTCGACCGCTTCATCGAGCTGATGGAAGGCGCCCGGGACGGCCGCACCGCCAACCTGTCCAAGGAACCCGTGGACGCCCAGCACCCCGCAGAGGCCCAGCAGGACGGTGCCCTTCAGAATCAGGCCGCCGAGCCGACCACGACTGACAACAAGACTGAGGACAAGAAGTAATGCCCAAGAGAACTGACCTTAAGAGCGTCCTGGTCATCGGTTCCGGCCCGATCGTCATCGGCCAGGCCGCCGAATTCGACTACTCCGGCACGCAGGCCCTTCGCGTCCTCAAGGAGGAAGGCCTGCGCGTCATCCTCGTCAACTCCAACCCGGCCACCATCATGACGGACCCGGAGTTCGCCGACGCCACCTACATCGAGCCCATCACCCCCGAGGTGGTGGAGAAGATCATCGCCAAGGAGCGCCCGGACGCCGTGCTGCCCACCCTGGGCGGCCAGACGGCACTGAACACCGCCATCGCGCTGGACAAGAACGGTGTGCTGGAGAAGTACAACGTGGAACTGATCGGCGCGAACATCGCCGCGATCGAGCTCGGCGAGGACCGTGAGAAGTTCAAGGGCGTCGTGGAGCGCTGCGGCGCCGAATCCGCCCGCAGCCACATCATCCACACCATGGACGAGGCCCTCACGGCAGCCGAGGACCTCGGCTACCCCATGGTGGTCCGCCCCTCCTTCACCATGGGCGGCCTCGGTTCCGGCCTGGCGTACAACGAAGAGGACCTCCGGCGCATCGTCGGCCAGGGCCTGCAGTACAGCCCCACCAGCGAGGTGCTGCTCGAAGAGAGCATCCTGGGCTGGAAGGAATACGAGCTCGAGATGATGCGGGACAAGAACGACAACGTGGTTGTCGTCTGTTCCATCGAGAACTTCGATCCCGTGGGTGTGCACACCGGTGACTCCATCACCGTGGCCCCGGCACTGACCCTGACGGACCGCGAATACCAGCGGCTCCGCGACATCTCCATCGCTGTCATCCGTGAAGTCGGCGTGGACACCGGCGGCTGCAACATCCAGTTCGCGATCGACCCCGCGACCGGCCGCGTGGTGGTCATCGAAATGAACCCGCGCGTGTCCCGCTCCTCGGCGCTGGCGTCCAAGGCCACGGGCTTCGCCATCGCCAAGATCGCCACCAAGCTCTCGCTCGGTTACACCCTGGACGAGATCCCGAACGACATCACCCAGAAGACCCCCGCCTCCTTCGAGCCCACCCTCGACTACGTGGTGGTCAAGGTCCCGCGGTTCGCATTCGAGAAGTTCCCCGCCGCGGACAACACCCTCACCACCACCATGAAGTCGGTGGGCGAGGCCATGGCCATGGGCCGCAACTTCACCGAAGCCCTCCAGAAGGCCCTGCGCTCCCTCGAGCAGAAGGGCTCGCAGCTGGACTTCAGCTCCGTCCCCGAATGGGAAGTCCCGGAGCTGATCGAAAAGGCCAAGCGCCCCACGACCGAACGCCTGCACCAGGTGCAGCGCGCCCTGCTCGGCGGCGCCAGCGTGGAGGACCTCTTCGAGGCCACCAAGATCGACCCCTGGTTCCTTGACCAGCTCCAGCTGCTCAACGAGATCTCCCAGGAGATCCGCCGCTCCGGAGCCCTCACCGAGGACATGCTCCGCAACGCCAAGCGGCACGGCTTCTCCGACGAGCAGATCGGCACGCTGACCCACAACTCGGAGGCCGTTGTCCGCGGCGTCCGCCAGGCGCTGGGCATCCGCCCGGTCTACAAGACCGTGGACACCTGCGCCGCCGAGTTCGCCGCCTACACGCCATACCACTACTCGGCCTACGACGAGGAAGACGAGGTTGCGCTGCACTCCAAGCCGTCCATCCTCATTCTCGGCTCCGGACCCAACCGCATCGGCCAGGGCATCGAGTTCGACTACTCCTGCGTCCACGCCTCCATGGCGCTGCGCAAGGCCGGCTACGAGACGGTCATGGTCAACTGCAACCCGGAAACCGTCTCCACCGACTACGACATCTCCACCCGGCTGTACTTCGAGCCGCTGACCCTCGAGGACGTCCTCGAGGTCATCGCGGCCGAGGAACGCGCCGGCGGCGTGATGGGCGTCTTTGTCCAGCTCGGCGGGCAGACCCCGCTGAAGCTGGCCCAGCAGCTGGCTGACGCCGGGGTGCCTATCCTGGGCACGTCACCCGAGGCGATTGACCTCGCCGAGCACCGCGGCGCCTTCGCCCGCGTGCTGGACGAAGCCGGCCTGGTTTCCCCGAAGAACGGCACCGCCGTTTCCTTCGAGGACGCCAAGAAGATCGCCGACGAGATTGGCTACCCCGTCCTGGTCCGCCCGTCCTACGTCCTGGGCGGCCGCGGCATGGAGATCGTCTACGACGAGCCCAACCTGTCCCGCTACATCGCCAACGCCACCGAGATCACCGCCGAGCACCCGGTGCTGATCGACCGGTTCCTCGAGGACGCCGTCGAGATCGACGTCGATGCCCTGTTCGACGGCACCGACATGTACCTGGGCGGCATCATGGAGCACATCGAGGAGGCCGGCGTTCACTCCGGCGACTCCGCGTGCGTCCTGCCGCCGATCACGCTGGGCAACAACGTGCTGGAACGCGTCCGCATCGCCACCCGTGCCATCGCCGAGGGTGTGGGCGTCCGCGGCCTCATCAACATCCAGTTCGCGCTGGCCTCCGACGTCCTGTACGTCCTGGAAGCCAACCCCCGCGCATCCCGGACCGTGCCCTTCGTGTCCAAGGCCACCGGCGTGCAGATGGCCAAGGCCGCCGCGCTTATCGGCACCGGCGTGACCATCGGCCAGCTCCGCAGCGCGTACAAGATGCTGCCGGAAACCGGCGACGGCTCCACGCTGCCGCTGGACGCGCCCGTCTCCGTCAAGGAGGCGGTCCTTCCGTTCAGCCGCTTCCGCACCCCGGAAGGCAAGGTCGTGGACTCGCTGCTCGGACCGGAAATGCGCTCCACCGGCGAGGTCATGGGCATCGACAAGCACTTCGACACGGCCTTCGCCAAGAGCCAGGCGGCCGCCAACAACGCCCTGCCCACTGAGGGCAAGGTCTTCGTGTCCGTGGCCAACCGTGACAAGCGTTCGGTGATCATGGGCGTCAAGCGCCTCTCCGACCTCGGCTTCGAGATTGTCTCCACCGGCGGCACCGCCGACGTCCTGCGCCGCAACGGCATCCAGGCCACGCCGGTGCGCAAGGTGGCCGAGGGAAGCAGCGCCGAAGGTGAAGGCACCATTGCCGACCTCGTGATTGCCGGCGAAATCGACATGGTGTTCAACACCCCGTCCGGCGGCGAGGCCCGCAGCGACGGGTACGAACTCCGTGCCGCCGCCACGTCCATTGGCATCCCCTGCATCACCACGGTGGCCGAGTTCAACGCCGCCGTCCAGGCCATCGAGGCACTGCGCACCTACGCCTGGTCCGTGACCAGCCTGCAGGAGCACGCCGCGGCGCTCATTGCCTCGCAGGAGGCCGCCCTGCAGAAGGCAGCCGCGCAGAGTCCGGCAGCGCAGAATGCCTGAGGCAGGGAACACTGCCGCAGGCGGCAACATTGCCGCAGGCGCCGGCCGGGAGTCGTTCGGCTCCCGGCTGGGCCGGGCCATGGCGGACCGCGGTCCGCTGTGTGTCGGCATTGACCCGCACCCCGCCCTCCTGGCCAGTTGGGGCCTGGACGACGACGCCGCCGGCCTAAGGCGCTTTTCGCTCACCGCCCTGGAGGCAGTGGCTTCGCTCGCTGCCGCGGTCAAGCCGCAGGTGGCGCTGTACGAACGCCACGGTTCGGCCGGCATGGCCGTGCTGGAAGAAGTTCTTGCCGTGGCACGGGACGAGGGTGTGCTGACCATCGCCGATGCCAAGCGCGGCGATATAGGGTCCACCATGGCCGCGTACGCCGACGCCTGGCTCCGTGACGGCTCCGCCCTTGCGGCGGATTCCGTTACGCTGAGCCCGTACCTGGGCTTCGAGTCGCTCCGGCCGGCCTTGGATCTGGCTGCCGAGCACGGCCGGGGCGTGTTCGTCCTGGCGCTGACCTCCAACCCGGAGGGCGCCTCGGTGCAGCACGTGGGCGGAAGCGATTCCGTGGCACGCCGGATTGTTGAGGCCGCAGCCGCGGAGAACGAACGCTACTCCGGGCCCCTGGGCTCAGTGGGCCTCGTGGTGGGTGCCACCGTGGGCACGGCGCTGGCCGACCTGCAGCTGGATCTGGGTGCCGTCCGCGGCCCGATCCTCGCGCCGGGCCTGGGCGCCCAGGGCGCCACCCCGGCAGACCTGCGGAAAACCTTCGGCGCCGCCTACCCCCAGGTCCTGGGAACCTCCAGCCGCGACATCCTCAAGGCCGGCCCCGGAGTCCGGGAGCTGACCGAGGCGGCGGAGCGCACCCTCGCCGGGCTCCGCTCCGAATAGTCCATTGATTTCTCCGGCCGGCAGGGAGTAGGTTCAGGACAAATCCGTGGCTGCTCCAACGCCGCCGGCCGCGGATCCGTTGGCTGACCCCAGGGGAAATGACCGTGAGCTTGCGACCCTTGTCACCGCAGGAACGTTCCGACGCACTTAGGAAGGCCGCGGCGGCAAGGGCTGCCAGGGCCTCGGCCAAGGAACGGCTCAAATCCGGAGAGCTGACCGTGGCCCAGATCCTGGACTCCGGCGGCACCGAGGAAGCCATAGCGCGGATGCGCGTGTCGGAACTCCTCGAGGCCCTGCCGGGGATCGGGAAGGTCCGGGCCGCGGCCATCATGGACAGCCTCGGCATCGCAGCGTCCCGCAGGGTCCGGGGGCTGGGCATCCACCAGCGCCGGGCGCTGGTAGATTTTATGAACGAGAAATAGCTTCATCCGAACAGAGTCATCTGTAGACCGTCCAAAGGAATACGTGAGCAACAAACCCGGACTGACAGTCCTCGCTGGTCCTACGGCTGTTGGCAAAGGCACCGTGTCCACCTATATCCGCGACACCTACCCCGAGGTCTGGCTGTCCGTCTCGGCCACCACCCGGGCCCCGCGGCCCGGTGAGATCGACGGCGTGCACTACTACTTCAAGTCCAAGGAAGAGTTCGAGGCCCTTGTGGCCGCCGGCGAATTCCTGGAGTGGGCCGTGGTGCACGGGCAGAACACCTACGGAACCCTGAAGAGCACCGTCAACCAGGCCATCGCCGAGGGCCGCTCAGTGCTGCTGGAGATCGACCTGCAGGGGGCACGCCAGGTGAAGCAGGCACTTCCGGATGCCCAGTTCGTATTCCTGGCACCGCCCAGCTGGGAGGAACTGGTCCGCCGGCTGGTCGGCCGCGGCACGGAATCGCCCGAGGAACAGCAGCGCCGGCTGGAAACCGGTAAAGTAGAACTTGCTGCTGAACCGGAGTTCGACCACACCGTCATCAATGACGACGTCCGCCGGGCAGCGGACGAGCTTGTTTCACTCATGGGGCTGACCCCGCACCCGCGCCAGCCGCAGACGCCATCAGCCCGCTAGAAATTTGGAGAATTCGTGTCCACGAACCTTGAAGGCATCATCAACCCGCCGATCGATTCGCTGCTCCAGGCAGCCGATTCCAAGTACGGCCTGGTGATCTTCGGTGCCAAGCGTGCACGCCAGATCAACGCCTACTACGCACAGCTGCACGAGGGTCTCTTCGAGTACGTCGGCCCGCTGGTTGACACCAAGCTGAACGAGAAGTCGCTGTCCATCGCGCTGCGCGAGATCAACGAAGGCAAGCTGGTTTCCACGCCGATCGAAGCTGCAGAGTAACCACTGCAGAGTAAACAGACTGCCTGCTGACGGAGTTCACGTGCGCATAGTCCTCGGAGTCGGGGGAGGGATCGCCGCCTACAAGGTGGCATCGCTCCTCCGGCTTTTTACTGAAGCCGGCCATGACGTCACTGTCATTCCCACGGAAGCCGCCACCCGCTTCGTCGGCGTGGCCACCTGGGAGGCGCTGTCCGGGAACCCCGTGACCAACAGCGTCTTCGACGACGTTGACCAGGTCAAGCACGTCCGGCTGGGCCACGAGGCAGACCTGATCGTGGTGGCCCCCGCCACCGCCGATCTTCTGGCCCGTGCCGCCACCGGCCAGGCCAATGACCTGCTCACCAACACGCTTCTCATGGCGAGCGGCCCGGTGCTGTTCGCGCCGGCCATGCACACCGAGATGTGGCAGCACGCGGCCACCCAGGCCAACGTAGAAACTCTGCGCAGCCGTGGCGTGACCGTGCTGGAACCCGCCAGCGGGCGGCTGACCGGCAGCGACTCCGGTCCCGGCCGGCTGCCCGAGCCCCAAGCCATCTTCGACGCCGCCATCGCCTTGATGCAGGACACGGGCGTTCCGGCGCATCTCCCGCTGGCCGGCCGCACCGTGACCGTCAGCGCCGGCGGCACCCGGGAGCCCCTGGACCCCGTCCGGTTCCTGGGCAACCGCTCCTCCGGCAAACAGGGCGTGGCGCTGGCCGCCGCCGCCCGCGACGCCGGAGCCACCGTACGGCTCGTGGCCGCCCACATGGAAGTGCCCGCCCCGGCGGGCGTCGAACTCATCGCCGTCGAAACGGCCCTGCAGCTCCGCGAAGTCATGCTGGCAGCGGCAGCCGATTCCGACGTCGTCATCATGGCGGCGGCGGTGGCCGACTTCCGGCCCGCAGAGGTGTCCGGAAGCAAGATCAAGAAGCGGGACGACACCGCCGACCCCGTGATCACGCTGGTCCGCAACCCTGACATCCTGCACGAACTCGTCGCGGTCCGTGACGCCGCAGGCAGCAGCCAGCTGGTGGTGGGCTTTGCCGCCGAGACAGGGGACGAGCAGGGTGATGTGCTGTCCTATGCAGAGGCAAAGCTGAAGCGGAAGGGCTGCGACCTGCTGGTGGTGAACCACGTGGGCGCTGACAAGGTCTTCGGCCAGGACAGCAACTCCGTGGTCATCCTCTCGCGGGCCGGCTCCGAGCCACAGTCGGCGTCAGGGTCAAAGCAGGACGTCGCCGCCATTGTCATTGACCGCATCGGCATCGAACTGAGCCGGGTCTTTCCGCGAACCTGACGGGCGTAAGCAACGTCTCCTTAGCATGGGGACACACGCTGCCGCCCCTCCGTTTGCCAACCAGTAAGGTAGTTGAGTGACTTTACCGCTGCACATTCCAGAATCCCACGGGTCCACACCCGCCGCGCTTCGGCTCTTTACCTCGGAGTCGGTCACTGAAGGGCACCCGGACAAGATCTGTGACCAGATCAGTGATGCGATCCTGGACGCCCTGCTGGACAAGGACCCCGAGTCCCGCGTCGCCGTCGAGACCATGGCAACCACCGGGCTGGTCCACGTGGCCGGCGAGGTGACCACCGACGCTTATGTCGAAATCCCGCAGATCGTCCGCGAGACGATCCTGGGCATCGGCTACGACTCCTCCGCCAACGGCTTCGACGGCGCACGCTGCGGTGTGTCCGTGTCCATCGGGCAGCAGTCCAACGACATCGCCGGCGGCGTCTTCAACTCCCTGGAAGCCCGAGAAGGCCGCCAGGAGGACGACTACGACCTGCAGGGCGCCGGCGACCAGGGCCTGATGTTCGGCTACGCCAGCGACGAGACCCCCTCCTACATGCCCACGCCGATCTGGATCGCGCACCGCCTCTCGGAGCGCCTCACCGAGGTCCGCAAGAACGGCGAACTCTCCTACCTCCGCCCGGACGGCAAGACCCAGGCCACCATCGGGTACGACGGCGACCGGCCCGTTTCCGTGGAAACCATCGTGATCTCCAGCCAGCACGCCGATGGCTTCAGCCTCGACCAGCTGCGGGCTGACCTCGCGACGCACGTCATCGACCCGGTCCTTGCCCTCGCGGACCTGGACATTTCCCGCACGGTCAACATCCTCAACCCGGCCGGCGCCTTCGTGATCGGCGGTCCGGTGGGCGATGCAGGCCTCACCGGCCGCAAGATCATCGTGGACACCTACGGCGGCATGGCCCGCCACGGCGGCGGCGCCTTCTCCGGCAAGGACCCGTCCAAGGTGGACCGGTCAGCAGCGTACGCGATGCGCTGGGTTGCCAAGAACGTGGTGGCAGCGGGACTCGCCAAGCGCGCCGAAATCCAGATCGCCTACGCGATCGGCCAGGCCCGCCCGGTGGGAACCTACGTCGAGACGTTCGGCACCGAGACCGTAGACCCGGCAAAGATCAGCGGCGCGATTGCGGAGATTTTCGATCTGCGTCCCCGTGCCATCATCGACGCCCTGGACCTCAAGCGTCCCATCTATGCCAAGACGGCCGCACACGGCCACTTCGGCCGCGATGATCCGGACTTCACCTGGGAGCGCCTGGACCGCGTGGATGACCTGAAGGCGTACTTCAACGCCTGAGCCGTCCCGACCGCGGCCATCAGCACCGGGAATGTCAGACCCGTTTGATTGGCTGAGGCGTAAGCCAGGACGGAGGTAAGGCGCCATTTCTTCTAACCGCATGTCTTCGCACATGTCTTCAAGCCCGGCGCCGGAGCCGCAGCAGCTGTCATTGCTGCAGGGGTTCCCGGCCACGGCCAGGGCGGTTGGCGGCCCGCCGCTCGCCGCTGACCGTCCGGTGGCGCGGGTGCTCATCGAGTCGCCGCTGCCGCACCTGGACCGGCCGTTCGACTACAGCGTGCCCGCCGAATTGGATGCGGACGCCCAGCCGGGAGTCCGCGTCCGGGTCAAATTCAGCGGCCAGGAACTCGGCGGCTACATCCTGGACCGGGTTCAGGAATCCGATGCCGGCCAGCCCCTCGTCCCGCTGCACAAGGTCGTCTCGCCGGTCGCCGTCCTGACCACGGCCCAGCAGGAACTCGCCGGGCGCGTGGCCGCACGCTACGCGGGCACCGTCA
The DNA here is from genome assembly GCF_059568005.1 of Arthrobacter sp. BGA-UO-ETr-C19. Classification (NCBI taxonomy): domain Bacteria; kingdom Bacillati; phylum Actinomycetota; class Actinomycetes; order Micrococcales; family Micrococcaceae; genus Arthrobacter; species Arthrobacter sp. BGA-UO-ETr-C19. Next base: position 62,752 of record NZ_JCAQPC010000022.1, on the reverse strand, counting down.
GCGACGTCCTCCGCGTGGCTATCCCGCCGCGCGTGGTCAAGGTGGAGAAGGAGCTTGCCGACGCTCAGCCGGCCGGGCCTCCCGCGACGGATCATGACCTGTCCGGCTCCGGCTGGACCTCGTACCGCAACGGCGCCGCCTTCCTCCGCCATCTTGCATCCGGAGGCTCACCCCGGGCTGCCCTCAGTGCGCTGCAGGGGTTTGGCCCGGACGGCTGGCCGCGGTTAATCGCGGATGCCGTGGCGGCGGTCCGGCAGTCCGGACGCGGCGCCGTCGTCGTCGTTCCCGACTACCGCGACCTGGACCGCGTCCAGGCTGCCTTCGAAGACATCCTGCCCGCCGACGACGTCGCCCGGCTGACGGCCGACGACGGCCAGACACCCCGGTACCGCAGCTACCTCAGAATTCTCACGGGCTCCGCGGGCGTGGCCGTGGGCACCCGCTCGGCGGCCTACGCCCCGGTGCAGAACCTGGGACTCGTGGTGTGCTGGGACGACGGCGACGACCTCCACATCGAACAACGTTCCCCGTACGCCCACACCCGCGAGGTGCTGCTGCTCCGTGCCGAGCAGGAGGGGGCTGCGTGCCTGCTGGCGGGGCACGCGCGCAGCACGGAGGTGCAGCGGCTGGTGGACGCCGGCTGGGCGATGCCCGTGCAAGCCGAACGCACGGTGCTCCGCCGCACGGTTCCCCGCGTCCTCAACACCGCCGACAGCTTTGAACAGGAGCGCGACCCCCTCGCCCGGCTGGCAAGGCTGCCCGGCGCAGCGTGGCGCACAGCCAAGGAAGCACTGGAACGCGGCCCGGTCCTGGTGCAGGTTGCCCGTGCCGGGTATGCGCCCTCGCTGGCGTGCGAAACCTGCCGGGAACCGGCGCGCTGCCCGTCCTGCCAGGGTCCGCTCGCCATCGCGGGCAGCGCCGCTGTTCCCCAATGCCGGTGGTGTTCGACGCCGGCCCCGCAGTGGCGCTGCGGGCACTGTAATGGCACCCGGCTGCGCCGCGGTGCAGCCGGCGTGCTCCGCACGGCTGAGGAGCTGGGCCGGGCGTTCCCCGGCAAGGCCGTGATCACGTCCTCCGGCCAGAACGTCAAGGCCGCGGTGCCGGATGCCTGCGCGCTGGTGGTGGCCACGGTGGGCGCCGAACCCGTAGCGGCGGGAGGGTACGCCGCCGCGCTGCTGCTTGACGGCGACTCGCTGCTGCGCCGGGAGAACCTGCGCGCGGGCGAGGACGCCGTACGGCGCTGGTTCAACGCCGCCAGCCTGGTCCGGCCGGCCACGGAGGGCGGGATCGTCGTCATCACCGCCGACGACACGGCCGGCGTCGGCGCGCTGCTGCGGTGGGACCCGGCGGGCTATGCCCAGCGTGAGCTGGGGCTGCGCGCCGAGCTGCAGCTTCCGCCGGCGGTGAGGGTAGCCGCCGTCACCGGCGGCAGCACCGCCGTCGGCCATTTCACGGCCTCGGCCACTAAGCTTCTTGCCGCCGAGGGCGTGGAGCTGCGCGTTGCCGGCCCGGCACCCCTGCTGCAGACAGCGGGGACGGAAAGCGAGGACGTGCGCACGCTGATGTTCATTCCGTACGCGCAGGCCGCCACGGTGACGAGGGTGCTCCGGGCTGCGAAGGCCGCGGGGGCGGCGAAGCGCACGGAAGACCCGGTGCAGCTGCGGCTCGACGGGGTTGACGTGCTCTGACGCTGACGGACTGATGCCCTGGCTATTTGCGGCGGAGGGCCATTGCCTCTGCGGCAACGTCCACCAGCTGGCGGGCGGATTCGTCCCAGCTGAACTGCTGTGCGCGCGCCACCGACCGCCGGGAGACGTCCTGCCAGTGCTGCCCGTCGGCGAGGCTGCGCACGGCGGCGGCGAACTCCGGCGCCGACTCCGGATCTACGTAGGTGGCGGTATCTGCGCCCACCTCGCGGAAGATCGGGATGTCGCTGGCGATGACCGGGGTTCCCAGTGCCATGGCCTCCACCAGGGGCAGGCCGTAGCCCTCGGCCCGGGACAGGGTGACCAGCGCGGTGGTGCGGTTCAGCAGTGCCGTGTATTCGTCGTCGGTGACGCCGTTGTGGAACACAACGTTGGCGCCGGCGGGGACCTGCGCTTCAAGCTCGGCGCGGCGGTGCGGGGTGATCCGGCTGAGCAGGTGCAGCGTGTAGCCAGGCAGTTCGGCCATCCCGGCGACCATGGTTTCGACGTTCTTGTAGGGCATGAACGAGCCCATGTAGAGCAGTGTCTTCTCCGGCGCCGTTGCCGGGTCCCGGGGCTGCTGGGCCGGCTGCGGAGCGTTGCTGACGATGCGCACCGGACGGCTGGTCAGCCGGTACTTGGCCATCAGGGCCTCGGTGGTCCTGCTGATGGTGGCGACGACGTCGGCCCGGTTGAGCAGGAGCCGCTGGGGCCAGAACGCCTTGTGGTACAGGCGCCACAGGATCCGCACCGGGGCCGGCAGGAAGCCCGGCGGTGCAGGGTGTTCGTAGTAGATGAGGTCGTGCAGGGTCAGTACCAGGCCGTACTTGCGTCCCCACGTCCCCATGGTCTGCATGGGGCACACCACCACATCCGCGCCGAGCTGGTTGACTTTCCGCGCCACGAAGAGCTCGGCGGGGGAGAGCGGGCTGCTGATGAGCGTGTACGGAACGTCGGGAAGCAGGGCCAGTTGCCGGAGGTCGCTGATGAGCATGGACACATCGGCGATCTTTGAGACGGCGGCAATGAGGCTGGAGCCGTAGCGGCTGATCCCGTCGTGGTGGTCCGTCCGGGTGAAACGGGCGTCGATGACTATCTTCACGCGGGGTGGTCCTTAAGGAAGCGGCGGATGAATCCTGCGGCAGGTTCGGGCGTTTCGTAGTGGATCAGGTGGCCGACGCCCGGGATGACATCGAGCGTTGCGTCGGGGAGCAGCCCGGCAAGCCGGTGCTGGTCCCGCAGCAGCGCGATTTCGTCCTTTTCGCCGGCGACCAGCAGCACGGGCAGGGTGAGCTGGGGCGCGACTTCGGCCACGTTGCTGCTGACCGACGCGGTGAAGGATTCCAGCAGGCTTTCCCGGTTCGCGAACGCACTGAAGTATGCGTGGTGCTGCCCGTGGATGAACCGCAGCAGGTCCTTGTCCTTCGTCTTCGCCATGGCCATGCTCATTACCCGCACAATGAGCGGGCTGCGGAGCAAGGCCAGGCCAAGGGGGCGGGGGAGCCGTGCGGAGAGGCGGTAGTACAGCACGGCCAGCCGGGTCATGACGCCCTTGGGGCCTTCGAGCGCGGGCGCTGCGATGGGGTTGACCAGTATGAGCGGGCGGACGGCGTCCGGATGGGCGGCAACGAAGTGGGCGGCCACGATGGAGCCGAACGAGTGCCCCAGCAGAACGGTGTCCGGCCCGAGTCCAAGGGCGGCCATGAAGTCGCTGATGAACCGGCCGTAGCGGTCCACGCTGTGGGCGCCGCCGGTGAATGCCCCGGAGCTGCCAAAACCGGGAAGGTCCGGCATGATCAGTCGCATCTCGGGCAGCTGGTCGGCCACCCGCAGCAGCCCGTGGTGGTCACCGCGGAAGCCGTGGATGACCAGGATGGTCCGGGTTTCAGCGGTGGTCTTTTCCGGTTCGTAGACCCAGTAGGCAACGTTGCTGCCCGCCAACTGCACGGTGGATGCACGGGTGCGGTCGGCGAGTCCGCTGCTGACGAAGGACGGTGCTGTGGCGGGCTCGGAGTCGGCTGTTTTCATCTGCTGGGGAAGTCCTAGTTGACGTTGTCGGGGTGGGAGCCTGTGCGGTGGCCGCGCTCCAGGGCTTCGATGTCAGCCATGTCGAGGGCTGACAGCTCGAAGCCGAAGACATCGAGGTTCTCACGAATCCTGGCGGCAGAGCTTGCCTTCGGGATGGTGACGTTGCCCAGCTGCAGCTGCCAGCGCAAAATAACCTGCGCGGCGCTCACCTTGTGCTCGGCCGCGAGGGCGCCGATGACGGGATCCTCCAGGACCTGGCCGCGGCCCAGGGGGCTCCACGCTTCGGTGAGGATTCCCAGCCCGCGGTGCTTTTCCCGGAGCTCGGCCTGCTGCAGCCACGGATGCAGCTCGATCTGGTTGACGGCCGGCACCACCTCGGCTGTCTCCAGAAGCTGGTCCAGGTGCTGCGGCTGGAAGTTGGACACGCCGATGGCCCGCACCTTGCCTTCCTGGTACAGCGTCTCCAGCGCGCGGTACGTCTCCTGGAACAGTCCCCTCTTCGCGCACGGCCAGTGGATCAGGTACATGTCCACGTATTCCAGGCCGAGGTTGATCATGGACTTGTCGAAGGCCCGCAGTGTCGCGTCGTAGCCGTGGTCGTCGTTCCAGACCTTTGTGGTGATGAACAGATCCTCGCGGGACGCGCCCGGCGCGGCCTCGCCCGAACCGCCGGTGGCGGCTTCCGTGGCGAACAGGTCCACCAGGCCGCGCGCCACCCCGGATTCGTTCCCGTACATGGCGGCGGTATCGAAATGACGGTAGCCGGCGTCCAAGGCGGTCAACACCAGATTGGCGGTGTCTTTCGGCGGAACCTTGTAAAGCCCGAAACCCATCTGGTCGATCAGCACGCCGTTGTTCAGGCTGAGCCGGGGTGAGGTAGTCATGGATACGACTCTACCGATACCGCGCCGCGGCCGGTGTGACCGGCAGGCGCAGTGTTAGCCCAGGCCTGGCCCAGACTTAACCCCAGCAGAGGCAGAACGGGTGGCCCGCAGGGTCCGCGTAGACCTGGAAGCCTTCGGCGGAGGTGATGTCTTCAGCTGGTTTCAGGAGCCGTGCACCGAGGGACATGGCCTCCTCGTGGGCGGACGCGACGTCCTCAACATAGAGGTCAAGGTGGATCTGCTGGGGGTTCCCCTCAGGCCATTCCGGCGGCTCGTGGTTGGGCGCGAGCTGAAAACCCAGGCGCGGTTTTCCGTCGACGCTTACCGTATGCCAGTCATCCTCCGCGTCCACGGTGCCGCCGAGCAGGCCGGCCCAGAAGGCGCTCTCGGCAGGAAGGTCGGCGGTGTCGAACACGACAATCTCTCTGGTGATTTTCATGCGGTCATCCTTGCATGGCTATCGTGATTTTCGGAGACCCGGGTGAGGCGGGTGCCCGGTCGCGCACGACGGCGATACCACGCACGGCAGCGAGAGCGAGAACCCGGCAATCGACTCGCCGCAGCCCAAGGCGCACCGGCCGCGGACCGTCGCGGACTGGTGGCCGAACCAGCTCGACCTCGGATGAGCTGGCACGCAGCAGGCACATACCGGGTTCACGACGGCCGCGGCGGTGCGGGGGACGGCAGCCAGCGGTTCGCGCCCCTGTGCAGCAGCAGTTCAACTCCGCCCAGACGCGGGGCCAAAAGGTCTCGCTGGCAGACCTGATCGTCCTCGGCGGCTGCGCCGCGGTGGAGAAGGCGGCGAGGGACGCCGCACATGGCGTTCTCACCGAAAGGCCCCAGGTCCTGACGAACGACTTCTTCGTCAATCTGCTCTCCCCGGGCACCCGCTGGAAGGCGTCAGAGGGAGTGGAGAACGTCTACGAGATCAGCGACGTCGCCAGCGGCGAGCTGAAGTGGAGCGCCACACCCGTCGACCTGGTCTTCGGCTCCAACGCCTGCCTCACCTCGTCGCGCCCGTAGTTCAGACGGCATCCTCGAAACTGACCAGCCGCCGGGCCGAGGCCTCATCGAGGATCAGATCAGTCGCCAGCCCGGCCACCAGCGCCCCGCGGAGCCCGTTGATCTTGGACGCGCCTGACACCACGCAGATCCGGCGGCGCACCTGGCGGAGCTGGTCCAGAGACGGTCCCGTGGAGCGTTCGTTCAGGGTGATGCCGTCAGAGGAGCCGTCGCCGCGGAAGAAGACGGTGGCCACGTCCCCGACCACGTCGGACTTCGCGAGGGTGACCAGGTCATCCTCGTCGAGGTAGCCCCCGGCGTAGACGTGGCTGGGGTAATCGGCATCCACCGAACCCACGCCGAAGATCGCGATGCTCATCCGGGACTGCAGGTCGAGGATGCGTTGCACGCTCCGTTCATTCCACATCGCGGTCTTCGTGGCGGCGTGGTCGAAGAAGGCCGGCACGGGAAACTGTTCAACCCTCGCCCCGTAGGCGCTGCCGAAACGCCGCATGATGTCGCTGGCGTAGGTGATGCCGGTGGTCTGCATGTTGCCCGCGCCGTTCAGCTGCACCACCACGCTGTCGTGGGTGACCTTGCGCGTCAGGTGCCGGCTCACCGCGCTCAGGGTGGAGCCCCAGGCCACGCCGATGATGGCGTTGGAGTCCACAAGCGGGCCGATGGTGCGGGCGGCCTGCATGGCCACACGGTCCAGCGTCTCCGCCTCATTCAGGGTGTCCAGGACGGGAACCACGTGCACATCCACCTTGTACTGGGCCCGGATCAGCCGCTCCAGTTCCGGCCCTGTGTCCAGCGGGCTGCGGATTTGGATCTGCACCAGGCCCGTTTCCCGGGCCGTCGAGAGCAGCCGGGAAACGGTGGAGCGGGAGGTCCGCAGTTCCCGGGCGATGGCGTCCATGGTGAGGTCCTGCATGTAGTAAAGCTGGGCCGCGCGCAGCGCTTCGGAATGTCGGGGACGTGGCATGCAACCCTTCCGTTCTGCACGTTTGTGCATAGTGCTTGACGTTATTTTCCAATAATTCAAACAATAGTGGTGAACGGCCCCGCACCTTTCGGTGCGCCGCCTGCAACAAGACTTTCCGAACCAAACCCAAAGGAGCAGATTTGGGACTCAAGGATTCATCCGGCCATACCAACAGCGCTACCGCCCGCGGCGCGGAGCGCGAGTCCATCTCCCGGCTGCGCCGGCGTCCCAGCGCCCGGGTGCTGATCGTCGGCGGCGGCATCAACGGCGTCGGAACATTCCGCGACCTCGCCCTGCAGGGTGTCGACGTGGCGCTCGTGGAGCGCGGCGACTACTGCCAGGGCGCCAGCGGCGCCTCGTCGCACATGATTCACGGCGGCATCCGCTATTTGGAAAACGGCGAATTCCGCCTGGTCCGGGAATCCGTGGTCGAGCGCAACAGGCTCCTGCGGATCGCGCCCCACTACGTCAAGCCGCTGCAGACCACCATTCCGATCTTCAGCACATTCTCCGGTGTCCTGGCCGCGCCCCTGCGGTTCCTGACCCACAAGCAGCAGGGCAAGCCCAAGGAGCGCGGCGCGTTCCTCATCAAGCTGGGGCTCAGCCTTTACGACTCCTTCTCCCGCGACGGCGGCAGCGTCCCGCGGCACCAGTTCCGCACACGGCAGAAGGCGCTGGCCGAACTCCCGATGCTGCACCCCGGCGTCAAATACACGGCCACCTACTTCGACGCGTCCGTGCACAACCCCGAGCGGCTCACCCTGGACGTCCTGCAGGACGGGGAGAAGGCCGGCGGCCGGGCCAGCAACTACCTGTCCCTGGCATCCGTCAGGCCCAACGCAGACGGCTCCAGCACCGCGACGCTCCGAGACGAACTGACCGGCAAGGAATTCACCTTCACCGCTGACGTCATCGTCAACACCACCGGCGCGTGGGTGGACCTCACGAACCAGGCCATGGGCGCGCCCACCACGTTCATGGGCGGGACGAAGGGATCACACATCGTCCTTGACCACCCGGGCCTGCTCGCTGCCTGCAAGGGACGGGAGATCTTCTTCGAACACACTGACGGCCGGATCGTTCTCATCTATCCCATGGGCGACCGCGTGCTGGTGGGAACCACAGATGTCGACGCCGACATGTACCAAGACGCCGTCTGCACGGACGGGGAGATTGACTACTTCTTCGACCTCATCGGCCACGTCTTCCCGGACATCGCCGTGAACCGCGGACAAATCGTCTACACCTTCTCGGGCGTGCGTCCGCTGCCCAGGCACGACGCCACCCAGCCGGGGTTCGTGTCCCGGGACTACCGCATCGAACGGCGTGCTCCGGAACCAGGCGCCCAGGAGGGCGGCGCCGTCGTGCTCAGCCTGGTGGGCGGCAAGTGGACCACCTTCCGCGCCTTGGCCGAACACCTGGCCAGCGACGTCCTCGCCGAACTGGGAACGGAACGGAAGATTTCGACGGCGAAACTCGCCATCGGTGGCGGTTCCGGCTTCCCGGACAGCGAAGCCGGAATCCAGAAGTGGATCAAGGCGCACATGACCGCAGCCCGCGACGCTGACCGGACCGCCGGCCTCCTCACCAGGTACGGCACCCGCGCCGAGGAAGTCATCAGCTATCTCGACGCCGGCCCCGACCGCCTGCTCCGCTCCACCCGGGAGCTAAGCGTCAGGGAACTGCAGTTCATGGCTGCCCACGAACAGATCGGCCACCTCGTGGACGTGCTGATCCGGCGTACCTCGCTCGCTTTCCGCGGCCTGGTCACCGGGGAGCTGCTGAACGAAGTTGCCGAGTGCTTAGCCGAGCCCCTCGGCTGGGATGCGGCAGGAGTTGCCGCTGAAATCAACCACGCTCAGGAGGTGCTGAAGCGGTACCACGGCGTCGAGGTCCACAGCCTCGTCGCCTAGCGGGAAACCGTCCTTCAAATACGCGAAGGACTGCCAACAGAAAATAGAGGAGTCAAAGATGTCTCTTGGATTGGTTTTTCTTTCCGAAGTCTTCGGAACCGGCATGCTGACCCTGCTGGGTTGTGGCGTGGTGGCCAACGTTGCGCTCAAAGGCACGAAGGGCAACAACGGAGGATTCCTGATGGTCACCTGGGGATGGGGCATCGCCGTCTTCGCCGGTGTCTATGTCGCTGCCAGGTCCGGTGCCCACCTAAACCCGGCCGTGACCCTGGGCCTCCTGGTCAACGGCAAGGCCGAATACGCCCCCGGAGTTCCTGTCGACTTCGCCTCCACGCTGACCTACTTCGGCGCTGAAATGACCGGCGCCTTCCTGGGTGCCGTGGTCACCTGGCTCGCGCACAAGCAGCACTTCGACGTCGAACCCGAGCCCGCGAACAAGCTGGGCGTCTTCTCCACCGGCCCGGCGATCCGCTCCACCCCCTGGAACCTGGTCACGGAAATCATCGGCACTTTTGTGCTGGTCTTCGTGATCCTCACCTTCGGCGGAACGCCGTCCGGTCTTGGCCCGCTCGCGGTGGCGCTGCTCGTCGTCGGCATCGGTGTTTCCCTGGGCGGACCCACAGGCTACGCCATCAACCCTGCCCGTGACCTCGGACCCCGCATCGCGCACGCCGTCCTGCCCATCAAGGGCAAGGGATCCAGCGACTGGAGCTATTCGTGGATTCCGGTGGTCGGCCCGCTCGTCGGCGGCACGCTCGCCGGCCTCGTGGGACTGCTTCCCATCGTGTTCAAGGCAGCCACCTGAATCCCGGCGTTTTTCCACCGGCGCCTGCTTCGGGCGGCGCCTTCCAAGCGGTACCCATCTCCGAAACCATATCCATAACCACATCTGTTCAAACGCAAGCACAACGACAAGGACGTCATCATGAGCCAATACGTAATCGCCGTCGACCAGGGCACCACCAGCACCCGCGCCATCGTCTTCGACCAGAGCGGCAACATTGTTTCTTCCGGCCAGATGGAACACGAGCAGATCTTCCCGCAGGCCGGCTGGGTGGAGCACAACCCCGCGGAAATCTGGGACAACACCCGCGAGGTCATTGGCTCCGCCCTGTCCAAGGCGAACCTGACCCGGCACGATATTGCCGCCGTCGGGATCACCAACCAGCGGGAGACGGCGGTGGTCTGGGACAAGACCACCGGCAAGCCCATCTACAACGCGATCGTGTGGCAGGACACCCGGACCCAGCCCATCGTGGACGAACTGGCGAAGGACGGGGGAGCGGACCGGTTCAAGCAGAAGGTGGGGTTGCCACTGGCCACCTACTTCTCCGGAACCAAGATCAAGTGGATCCTGGACAATGTCGACGGCGCACGGGAAAAGGCCGAGGCCGGGGACCTGGTCTTCGGCAACACCGACTGCTGGGTGCTGTGGAACCTCACCGGCGGCGTTGACGGCGGCGTGCACGTCACCGACGTCACCAACGCCTCCAGGACCCTGTTCATGGACCTCGACACGCTGCAGTGGGACGAGGAGATCCTGGGCATCTTCGGTGTTCCGGCGTCCATGATGCCCGCCATCAAGTCCTCCTCCGAGGTCTACGGCACGGTCCACACCTCGCAGCTGCTGCGGGAGGTCCCGGTGGCCGGCATCCTCGGTGACCAGCAGGCCGCCACGTTCGGCCAGGCTGCGTTTGAGACCGGTGAAGCGAAAAACACCTACGGCACCGGGTGCTTCCTGATCTTCAACACCGGCGAGGAGATCGTGCACTCCAAGAACGGGCTGCTGACCACCGTCGGCTACAAGCTGGGGGACGCTGCACCGCACTACGCGCTGGAAGGATCGATCGCCGTCACGGGTTCGCTCATCCAGTGGCTGCGCGACAACCTGAACATGATCAGCAGCGCGCCCGAAGTTGAGACGCTCGCTGCCTCGGTCAAGGACAACGGCGGCGTGTACATCGTCCCCGCGTTCTCCGGACTCTTCGCGCCCTACTGGCGCTCGGACGCCCGGGGCGCCATCGTCGGCCTGACCAGGTTCGTCAATAAGAGCCACATCGCCAGGGCCGCGCTTGAGGCCACGGCCTTCCAGACCCGCGAGGTTTTGGATGCCGTCAACGCTGACTCGGGCGTTCCGCTCACGGAACTGAAGGTCGACGGCGGGATGGTCGCCAACGATGCCCTCATGCAGTTCCAGGCGGACATCCTCGGCGTGCCGGTCATCCGCCCGAAGGTGGTGGAAACCACGGCTTTGGGTGCGGCGTACGCTGCGGGCCTCGCCGTCGGCTTCTGGAAGGACCTCGGCGAGCTGTCCGCCAACTGGTCTGAGGACAAGCGCTGGGAACCGAACATGGACACCGGAGAGCGGGAACGGCAGCTGCGGCTCTGGAAGAAGGCCGTCACCAAGTCCATGGACTGGGTCGACGCGGACGTACGGTAGCCGGTTCGCGGTTGAGAAAAGGCGGCCCCTGCCCCGCCCGTCCCCGGCTGCTCCCAACGCTCGCAAGCTCGTGAGGGGCCCTCGCAGCCGTGGGCCCCTCACGGGTGCGCACCACACCCGGGCGAGGGGCCGCCTTCCCTCAACCTTTCAATGGCTGCCGGCCGCCGTCGCTTGTTTCCATGTATCGGTGGACAAGCGGTAAGGTGGCTGTATGCGTGCGATCCTTCTGCTTAGCTAGCCGCTTGGTATCCCGAACAAATACGGATTATCGAGCGGCCGCCCCTCCATGTCGAGGGGCTTTTGTGTGTCCGGGGAGACCTTCCCGGCAGGCGGCGGGGATCAGACCGTTGTGACAGGACAGAGGGTCATGACAGAACAGAAGAGGGCAGCAGTGAGCGTTCAGCCGGAGACCGAAACCGGAACAGCAGCAGGTGGAGCGGAGACGCCCGAAGAGGGCGCGTACAGCTTCGCGGCGATGGAGGCCCGGTGGCCGCAGGTGTGGGAAGACCTGAAGGTCTTCACCCCCGCCGACGACGGATCCCGGGAGCGCCGCTACGTCCTGGACATGTTCCCCTACCCGTCCGGTGACCTTCACATGGGCCACGCCGAGGCGTTTGCCATGGGCGACGTGGTGGCACGCTACTTGCGCCAGCAGGGCTACGACGTGCTGCACCCGATCGGCTGGGACTCGTTCGGACTCCCCGCGGAAAACGCGGCCATCAAGCGCAACGCCCACCCGAGCGAGTGGACCTACGCCAACATCGACACCCAGGCGGCCTCGTTCAAGCGCTACGCCATCTCCGCCGACTGGTCCCGCCGGCTGCATACGTCCGACCCCGAGTACTACCGCTGGACCCAGTGGCTGTTCAAGCGCTTCTACGAGCGCGGCCTGGCCTACCGCAAGGACTCGCCGGTCAACTGGTGCCCCAAGGACCTGACCGTGCTGGCCAACGAGCAGGTTGTGAACGGTGCCTGCGAGCGGTGCGGCACTGCCGTGACCAAGAAGTCGCTGAACCAGTGGTATTTCAAGATCACCGACTACGCGGACCGGTTGCTGGACGACATGTCCGAGCTGCAGGGGCATTGGCCCGAGCGGGTGCTGGCGATGCAGCGAAACTGGATCGGCCGCTCGGAAGGCGCGCATGTTCGGTTCGTGATCGAGGCATCTGACGGACGGGCCGAGCGGGAAGTCACCGTCTTCACCACGCGCCCGGACACCCTGTACGGGGCCACGTTCTTTGTGGTGGCCGCGGATGCGCACCTGGCGCTGGACCTGGTCACTCCCGAACACCACGACGCACTCATGGCCTACCGCGAAAAGGTCAAGGCCCTTTCCGACATCGAACGCCAGTCCACGGAGCGCGAAAAGACCGGCGTGTTCACCGGCCGCTACGCCATCAACCCACTGAACGGTGAGAAGCTTCCCGTGTGGGCAGCGGACTATGTCCTGGCGGACTATGGCACGGGTGCCATCATGGCCGTTCCCGCGCACGACCAGCGCGACCTCGACTTCGCCAAGGAATTCGGTCTGCCTGTACGCGCTGTGCTGGACACCGGGGAAGAGGATCCCGCCGTCTCCGGCAAGGCAACAGCGGGGGAGGGCACGCTCATCAACTCCGGCACGCTGGACGGCCTGCCCAAGGCGGAGGCCATTCCGGAAGCCATCCGTATTCTCGAAGGGCAGGGCACCGGCGAGAAGTTCGTGAACTTCCGTCTGCGCGACTGGCTCCTGAGCCGCCAGCGCTTCTGGGGCACCCCGATCCCCATCATCCACTGCGCCGAATGCGGCGAAGTGCCGGTGCCCGACGAGCAGTTGCCGGTGACGCTGCCGGAGGACCTGCGTGGCGAGGCACTGTCCCCGAGGGGAACCTCGCCCCTGGCCGCGGCCGCCGAATGGGTGAACGTCGAGTGCCCGAACTGCGGACGTGCAGCCCAGCGCGACACGGACACCATGGACACGTTCGTGGACTCGTCCTGGTACTTCCTTCGCTTCGTCTCCCCGCACTACACCGACGGTCCGTTCGATCCCGCGAAGATCAATGACTGGATGCCGGTCGGGCAGTATGTCGGCGGCGTCGAGCACGCCATCCTGCACCTGCTCTACGCCCGCTTCTTTACCAAGGTCATTCATGACATGGGCCTCCTGGCAGCGGACGAGCCCTTCAGCGCCCTGCTGAACCAGGGCCAGGTGCTGAACGGCGGCAAAGCGATGAGCAAGTCGCTGGGCAACGGTGTTGACCTGGGGGAGCAGCTGGACAAGTACGGCGTTGACGCCGTCCGGCTCACCATGATCTTTGCCTCCCCGCCCGAGGACGACGTCGACTGGGCTGACGTTTCGCCGTCGGGCTCCGCGAAGTTCCTGGCCCGCGCCTGGCGCCTCAGCCAGGACGTGTCCAGCGCCCCCGGTGTGGACTTCAGCACCGGTGACCGCGCGCTGCGTTCGGTCACACACAGGACCATCGCGGACGCCGCGGAGCTGCTGGACAACAACAAGTTCAACGTCGTGGTAGCCAAGCTGATGGAACTGGTCAACGCCACCCGCAAGGCGATCGACTCCGGCGCCGGCGGTGCTGATCCGGCCGTGCGTGAGGCTACCGAGGCCGTCGCCGTCATCCTGAGCCTCTTCGCGCCCTACACGGCGGAAGACCTGTGGAACGTCCTTGGGCACCCGGCGTCGGTGGCCAATGCTGGCTGGCCTTCGCACGACGAGGCCCTGCTGGTGCAGGAGACCGTCACCGCTGTGGTCCAGGTGCAGGGCAAGGTCAGGGACCGGCTCGAGGTCTCACCGGCCATCTCCGAGGATGACCTGCGCGAGCTTGCGCAGGCCTCCGAGAACGTCCAGCGTGCCCTCGACGGCCGGGGCATCCGGACCGTGATCGTGCGTGCACCTAAACTGGTGAACATCGTCCCGGCCTAGCGGGAGCGACTGACTGGCCGGGTTCCGGCCGCCGGCACAGCCGGCGGCCGGAAACAACTGCAGGAGGTGTGCCGTGATTGACCGCGAACCGGCCGCCTGGCTGTGGTTAAAGGAGCATCTGGTCCGTCTCCGCCAGGCCACACGGCCGGGGCAGGCCACGCCCACGGGTGAGCCCGCCGTCGTCGTCCGTACCGCCGTGGTGACGGACTCTGCCGCCGCCCTGCCGGCTGACTGGGTGCGGGCCTTCTCCATCAACGGCCGGCTGGCCGTCATTCCCATGCCCGTCATGGTGGGCGAGGAGATTTTTGGCGAAGGCGAGGATGATATTGCCGGGACAATCGCGCTGGCGCTGGCCGCCGCGACGCCCGTCAAGACCTCCCGGCCGTCGCCGGGCCAGTTTGAGCAGGCCTACCTGGCCGCCGAACGGCAGGGCTTTGAGTCCGTTGTGTCCATTCATATTTCCGGCGGCCTGTCGGGCACCGCTGATGCCGCCCGCCTCGCTGCCGGCCGGGTGAAGATCCCCGTGGAGGTGCTGGACACCCGCACTGTGGGAATGGCACAGGGACTCGCCGTCCAGAGTGCCGTGGTGGCGGCGGCGGACGGCCGTGATGCCAGCGAAGTGCGCCGGCTCGCCGAGGAACGCGCCGCAAGGTGCAAAGTGTATTTCTACGTGCCCAGCCTGGAGCAGTTGCGGCGCGGCGGCCGCATCGGCGCTGCAGCCTCGCTGGTCGGAGCCATGCTCGCTATCAAGCCGATTCTCGCGGTCGACCACGGCAAGATCGTTCCGCTGGAAAAGGTCCGCTCGGCAGCGAAAGCCATTGCCCGGCTTGAGGAGATCGTGGTGGCTGAGGCCGCGGGCCGGCCGCTGGGGGAGGCACGGCTGGCCATCCACCACTTCGGCAACAGGCCCGAGGCCGAGATGCTCGCGGCCCGGCTCGCGGCGAAGCTCCCGGCCATTCCGGCGGCACAGATCAGCTCGCTGCCCGCGGTACTGGCGGCCCACGCCGGGCTTGGCGTCCTGGCAGTGATCGTGGGGGAGAGCAGCTCGTCGGTTGCCGGCTGCCTCGCCGCCGGTGCCGGCGGCACTGAGGCCGCCACCTGAGGCCCGAGCGGCGTCAGGTTCGATTCGGTGCGGCGGCTAAATTGTCGGTGCCTCGTGGGATGCTTTCGGCATGAAGGACAGTGCAGTGGTGGAGGCGGTGGAGGCCGTGGGTGCTTCCGTCTCTGCGCTTGCTGTTTTGGCTCACCGCGGGACGGGCGGCCTGGTCTCTACGGATGCTGATACTCTTCGGGACCAGGCGGATGTGTGTCTGAGCGGGCTCGCTGAGGTGGCCAGGATGGAAGCTCGCATCGCCGCCCTGAAACTTGACCTTGTGACCGGAAACGGCGCCGCGGCCACGGCTGCGGCGCCGCCGGTTAAGACGCCCCTGGACGTGCCGTGAAGCCGCCGCATGTGCCTGCGGCGCTTTGTGATCTGCCTCTTTTGCACCATATGGGACCCCGCGCCAAGCAGCCCCCGTTGCGTCGGCTATCACTACTCGGTTCGGCATTCTTGTCAGTGCCTCGTGGGATGCTTTGGGCATGAATGACAGTGCAGTTGTGGAGGCGGTGGAGGCCGTGGGTGCTTCCGTCTCTGCGCTTGCTGTTTTGGCTCACCGCGGGACCGGCGGGCCAGTCCTGACCGGCGCTGACGGTCGGGACCAGACGGATCCCTTGCAGGAATGGGCGGATGCGTGCCTGGACGGGCTGGCGGAGGTGGCCAGGCTGGAGGCCCGGGCGGCCGCCTTGAAAGTCCACTTCGCTGCCGAGTATGCCAACGCTTCCAGGGCCTTGGCGCCGCCGGCCGAGGGCCTGAGGGACCGTGAGGTCCGGCGGATGTCCGTTGCCGCGGAAGTTGCCTGTTCCCTGACCGTTAGCGAGGGCGCGGCGGAGCGGTTGCTGGTTGAGTCGGCCTCGTTGAGCACGGACCTGCCGTTGACGTTGGCCGCGCTGCAGGCGGGGACGGTGTCCTGGCAGCACGCGCGGGTGATGTGCGATGAAACCGATGGGCTGGATCCCGCAGCCGCCGCGGCGTTGGAAGCCCACTTCCTGGATCCCGACGTCCCCAACCCGGCGCGAGGCTGCCCCGCCGGGGAGCTGGTGCCGGGCAGGTTCCGGGCCAGGGCGCGTGCCTGGCGGGAACGGCACCACCCGGTCAGCATCGAAACCCGCCACACCAAGAGTGCGGGGGACCGGCGGCTGGAGTATGTCCCGGACCGGGACGGCATGGCCTGGCTGTCGGCGTATCTGCCCGCGGACCAGGCTGCCGGGATCTGGGACCGCGCCACGGCCGCTGCCCGTGCCCTGCAGGGCCCGGGAGAGTCCCGGACCCTGACTCAGCTGCGGGCTGATGTGGCCGCCGGCTGGCTGCTCACGCCGGCCCAGGGTGTTGACGGCACGGTCTCAGGTTCTGTGCCCGCAGGCTCTGTGCCTGCAGGTTCTGCGGGGGCTGGTGAGGTTCCGTCCCCGGCGGCGCAGGTCCTGGTCACGGTTCCGGTGTTCTCGCTGCTCGGCCTGACCGAGGAGCCGGCCATGCTGGATGGCTATGGACCGATCCCGCCGTCGATGGCCCGCCGGCTCGTCGCCGACGGCGGTGGATCGTTCCTGCGGGTGCTGACGGACCCGCGGGACGGGGCACCGCTGGAGATCGGGCGCACCAGCTACCGATTGACGAAGCCGATGCGCCAATGGCTGCGGCTGCGCGATGCGCGGTGCACGTTCCCCGGATGCAACAACCACTCCCTGGACAACGAGGCCGACCATTTGCTGGCCTGGTCCGGCGGCGGCGGGACCGGCGTCGCCAACCTTGGCCAGCCCTGCCCGAAGCACCATCGCCTGAAGCACTCCACGGCGTGGAGACCGGTCGGCGCGACCCGGGAGAGCCCGCCGGCCTGGATTTCACCGTCGGGTCGGTCCTACCCCGCCGAATACCAGGACTGGGAGCCACCCCGGTGGCCTGACCCGCCACCTGGCCAAGAATGGCATAGGCTGCCGGACCGGCCCGAATCACCGGGCCTGCCAATGCCGCCCGACTGGCCCGATCCACCAGACGGGTCAGAACCGCCGGACTGGGAGGACGAGCCGGGCTGTCCAGAGGAATCCGGCGGCCCCAACGGCCCCAAATCTCTCGACGGAATGGGACGACTGCTGCCGGTAGGCTCTCTGCCCGATTGGCGAAAATTCGACGCGGCATAAGATTGCGCTGCCCTAGGTCTGCGTCTGCTCAACAGACCGTTCGCCGTCGGGTACTCACGCCGCTGCCCGGGGGATAATCACGCCCTAGTAGTGCTTGGCCACTGGTAGTACAGTCTCCCCACCGAGCAAGGAGACTCCCATGTCCATGCAAGTCCACCACGTAGCCCAGCTGGACCGGGACGTGTCTGACGAAGTCACGCAATGGCTGAAGTACCTCAAAGGCCAGGTGACCAGCGTCCAGTTCCTCACCACCACGATCCCTGATCCCAAGGAGCCGGAGAAGTGGCGCGTGCAGTACGAGGCGTACATCACGTACCAGCGGTAGCGGCGCTATCCACATAGGGCACGACGGGGCTGTCGGGAGGACCGCCCGTTTCCTAGCGTGGTGGGTATGTCACGCCGGACCGCTGGAGCCGCAGCCAGCGCTCAGCCGCGCGTTGGTGAGGGGCGCGCCGGTCATGGACGTGACTCCGCGCAGCAGAGGGTCACCGACGGGCGGGCTGCCAGAAGGCTGGCCGCCTCACTCGGGCCGCCCGCCGGGCCCGGCCTTACCGGCGATGAAGAGCCCGAGCGGCTGCCCGGCAGCGCCCACTCGGGACTGCTTGGGACGGGCACGGGCGGCGGCTTTGCTTACGGCCGGCAGGCCGGTGCGGCCGGGTCTGCGGCGTCCGGCGAAGTGGCCGAACCACGGTTCCGCTGGCGCCTGGGCATCCGTGCCGCGGCAATGGTGGGCGTGCTGTCACTGATTGGCGCAGCCTTGCTCTGGTGGCAGGTGGCTGCCAACGGTCCTGTTGTCCTTCCGCTCAGCTCAGTGACTCAAGACGCGGCGGGAGAACCGCCCACCAGCACCCCTGACCAGGAGAGCGGCAGCCCGGACAGCGGCGGCACGGAAAGCAGTGGGCCGGACGAAAATGGGAAAGACGCTGACGGGACGGCCCCTGGAAGGACGAACAGTGACGGGGCGAACAGTGACGGGACGCCGGTCGGGAACGTCGTGGTGCATGTCGCCGGAGCGGTGAAGAAGACCGGAGTGGTTAGGCTCCCGCGGGGAAGCCGGGTACATGAGGCCATCGCTGCCGCCGGGGGAGCCAGCCCGGAGGCGGAGCTCGACCGGCTCAACCTCGCCTCCCTGCTGGAAGACGGCCAGAAAATCTACGTACCGCGCCGTGGCGAGGCAGCACCAGCTGACAAATCCGGCCCGGCAGGCTCATCAGGAGCAGGCGCCGCCGAAGCCGAAGGAACCTCCGGGCCTGCAGGCGAGGGCAGCGGCAGCGGAGGCAAGATCAACCTCAATACCGCCACCGCGGAAGAACTCGCTGAGCTGCCGAAGGTTGGCCCGGTGCTGGCCCAGCGCATCGTCGACTGGCGCACACAGCAGGGACCTTTCAAGTCCCCTGAGGAACTGGACGCCGTCGACGGAGTCGGTCCCAAAATGCTGGAAACGCTGCTTCCGCTGGTGACCGTCTGAAATGGACGGCAGGAACGGACGCGCGCCCAGCCGGTGGCACCGCTATGTCCAGGCGGCCGTGGATTGCCCAAGGGCTGGCTCCACGCCGGGTGAACCTTTCCCTGGCGGTTCCGCGCCTGCTGATTCTGTGCCGTCACAGCCTACCTCCCGGCCCGGTCCCGCGAGTGCGCTCGGGCAAAAGATCCGGGCTGACATCCGCCGGCGTCTGCTGCCAGACGAACGGGACGCGGCCTCAACCGAGCCGAACCGCCGCCGGACCGACCTTCGCCTCGCCCCGGCTGCGCTTCTGGTGTGGGCCGCCACCGTCGCTGGACCATGGCTGACACCGGCCACACTCCTGCTCGCGTGGGGCGGTCTCGTCGCGTGCGCCGGATCGATGCTCGCCATGGTTCTGCGCAGGAAGAAAGCGGGAGGTCACTGGCGGCGCAGTTTCCTGACCACCCTGACTGCTGCACTCATGCTTGCCGCGGCATCGACCGCCCATTCGGCAGTGTCCTCGGCCCAGTGCCACGACGAGCAGGTGGCAGGACTGGTCGCCGGGCGGGCATCAGTAGTGGCGGAAGCTGAGATCACCGGGGCACCCCGTGCCCTCAAGACGCCCGGCCCCTCCGGGCGTGCCGAACGCTGGGCAGTGGGAGCGGTGGCCCGGTCATTGACGTCGGGAGGCCAGGTAACGCACGCGCGTCTTCCGGTGGTCATCATCGGCGGGCAGGAGTGGCAGCACGCCGGCACCGGCCAGGTGCTCCGGGTCACCGGAAAGCTCCGGCCCCCGGACGCCGGCCGGGTGGAGGCGGCGATCCTGAGCGCGTCATCACCGCCCGTCAGGCTCGCAGCAGCGCAGGACTGGCAGCAGGCACCCGCCGCCCTGGGCCGGCGTTTTGCCTCGGACGCCGCCTGGCTGGCACCCGACGCGAAGGGTCTCCTCCCGGGCATGGTCACGGGCGATACCGGCGGCCTGAGCGAGGAACTCGAGGCAGCCATGAAAACCGTGGGCCTGACTCACCTGACGGCCGTCTCCGGCGCCAACTGCAGCCTGATACTCGGCGCCCTGCTGTTGGGGGCACGCTCGCTGCGCCTTGCCAGGATTCCGGCCGCGGCTGTCGCTCTCTCCGGCCTCGGATTGTTCGTCCTCATGGTGGGCCCCGATGCCAGCGTGCTGAGGGCATCGCTGATGGGCGCGGTTGCTATCGCATCCCTGGCAGGCGGCCGGGCTGGCCGCGGACTGAGTTTCCTTTGCCTGGCCGTGATTGCCCTGCTCCTCGTGGAGCCCGAACTGGGCATCAGCTTCGGGTTCCTGCTCTCCGTCCTTGCCACCCTCGGGATAATCGTGCTGGGCCGGTGCCTGATGGGCTGGTTTCCAGCGGGCGTGCCGCGCTGGGTGGCGGCCGCTATCGCCGTACCCCTGTCAGCCCAAGTGCTGTGCGGCCCCGTCATTGTGGTGCTGCAGCCACAGTTTTCGACCTATTCGCTGCTGGCCAACGTGCTTGTTGCCCCGCTCGTTGCACCCGTCACCATCCTGGGCACGGCTGCCGTGGCGTTCCTGCCCCTCGCACCTTGGCTGGCGGCGGTACTGATCGGCGTGTCCGGCTTCTTCGCCGGTGGTGTGGCAGCCATCGCCCGGTTCACCGCCGGTCTTCCCGGCGCTGCGCCGCCTTGGCCGGAGGGCGTGTTCGGGTTGCTGACCATGCTGCTGTTCTCCATTGTGACTTTGCTTGCGGTCTGGATGGCCTCCCATCCCGCCCGGACAGTCAAGATCGTCCTTGCTGCGCACGCCGGCACGGCCCGGCTCCTCGACCGGCTGCCGGAGGCCAACTTCCGCCGCGGCAGCCCCAGCGGCCGTGGGAGACTTAGAGTCTGCAATCTGAACTCCGGGAGGAACTACCAGTGGCCGCTGCCCAGCAACGACCGAAGACGCCGGCAGCCAATTCGGCGACCTGGCGGGACGTAACCCCTGCGGCGGTCGTCCTGATCACGGGCCCTGAGGAGTACCTCGGCATCCGGGCGATGGACCGTGTCCGGACACAGGTACGGACGGCCGCGCCGGACGTGGAAATTACCAGGCTCAGTGCCGGAGCGTACGAGCCCGGGGCGCTGGCCATGAACGTCAGCCCGTCACTGTTCGGCGAGAGCAAGCTGATCGAGGTGGACGGCCTCGAAGCGATGAACGACGCCTTCCTGGCGGATGCACTGACCTACCTCAAACACGTGGAACAGGACGCTGTCCTCGTGCTCCGGCACGGCGGCGGAACCCGCGGCAAGAAGCTCCTCGACGCAGTGAAGGCCGGGGGATGGCCGACTGTCGACTGCCAGCCGATGAAAAAAGATGCGGAAAAGACCGCCTTTGTCACTGCGGAGTTCAAGGCCGCCGGCAGGCGGATCACACCGGAAGCAGTGCAGTCCCTGGTCAACGCGGTCGGCGCCAACCTGTCCGAACTGGCGGCGGCGTGCAGCCAGCTCATTGCCGACGCCTCCACCGCCGTTGACGCTGACATGGTGGACCGCTACTACGGCGGCAGGGTCGAAGCGACGGCCTTCAAGGTGGCCGACGCTGCGATGGCAGGAAACGGTCCGGTCGCTCTGTCCACACTCCGTCACGCACTGGCCACCGGCGCAGACCCGGTGCCGCTGGTCGCTGCCCTGGCAGCGAAGCTGCGGACAGTCGCCAAGGTCGCCGGCGCCAAGGGCTCGGCGGCGCAGATCGCCAAGCAGTTGGGCATGCAGCCGTGGCTGGTGGAGCAGGCACAGCGGGACGTCCGGAGATGGACGCCGGAGGGCCTGGCGCGGTCCATCCAGGTCACGGCCGAAGCCGACGCGCAGGTCAAGGGACTGTCACGTGATCCTGTCTACGCCGTGGAACACGCCGTGACGGTGATAGCGGCTGCCGCCCGCGGCCGCTAGCTGTACTGTCCCGGCCCGCGGGCGCCCGGTCAGTTAGTAGGACCGGCTCAGTTTGTAGGCGGGCTCAGTTTGTAGGGCCCCGGTCAGTTTGTAGGCTCAGGGTGAGGGGGCGGTTGTGACTGACGGATTGTTGAGCGGTCCGCCCGGGCGCTGGTCCAGGCAGAGGTAGTCCAGACAGAGGTAGTCCAGACGCCGTCGGAAGCGACGCCGTCGGCCGTTAGCGCCGCCGTCGGACGTTAAAGAGAAGTGGCCGGCACCAATGGTGCCGGCCACTTGCATCAGTTCAGATGAACTGGAAAACCTTAGAGTGCGTTGACCTTCTTGGAGATCGCCGACTTGCGGTTTGCAGCGTTGTTCTTGTGCAGAACACCCTTGCTGACAGCCTTGTCCAGCTTACGGCTGGCAGAAACGAGCGCAGTAGTAGCAGCGTCCTTGTCGGAGGACTCAACGGCGGTGTTGACGGCGCGGATGGCCGTCTTCAGCTCGGACTTGACTGCATTGTTGCGCAGGCGAGCCTTCTCGTTGGTCAGGATGCGCTTCTTCTGGGACTTGATATTTGCCACGTGTGAACTCTCTTTGTAATGCGGAAATGGTCTAGAGGGCTTTCAGGCTGGCCTTGACTGAGCGGCGTGGGGATACCTATGGCGGCCAGCCATCAGTGACCGTCGACCTGCACGGACACACAGCTATAAATCTTAGCAGGTCTGGGCCATTTGTGGCCATTCAGCCACCGGACGGCGCGCCGGCGTCATTTCCAGCCGTGCAGCCGCCGTAACTCGTCCGCCACCAGCCTAAACGTCTTCCGGTCCAGAACCGACCCCTCGCGCCGGATGTCAGCCGGGTGGAGCTGCAGGACGCGGTCCAGTTTGGCTTCGCTGGGCCGGCCCTGCCTGTCCCAGGGGCCGGTGCCGATATCCACGTAGTCGAGGCGGGCACGCGGGTAGCCGTCGTGGTCCTTGCTGGTCAGCATCAGGCCCAGCAGATACCGCCCATGGCTGCCAACAAGGAGGACGGGCCGGTCCTTGCCGCGCGAATGGTCCTCTTCGAAGGGAACCCAGGTCCACACGATCTCGCCGGGGTCCGGGCGGCCGTCCGGGGAAGGGGAGTACCGCAGCGTCGCCGTACCGGTGAAGTCGCCCGGGTAGGTGCCCGATACGCCGCCCCGGAGCCGGGATGCGTTTCCGGGCCTGCCCCGGGCGGGCGCGGGAGTCCGGCCCGCCGGCTCCCTCAGCACGCCGAGGAAGCGGAGCGATGCGCGGACGGCGCCGCCGATGGAAGAGAAGTTCAAAGCCATGCGGGCCACCCTACCTGCGCGGCCTCCGGAGCTGGCGGACCTGCCGGCGTGCGGGCCGCGCAAAATGTACTGCCAGCGCCCCGGACGTGGGAGACTAGAGGTTCAGATATTGCGGCAGGCAGCAGGATGGCCAGAGTTCAGCCTGAACAACGCCGCTGAAATGCCAACAGTAAGGACCCTGCGTGTCTCCCATGGCCCGCACCGCCCCGGTGCCCGCCGCGACAGATCCGGCCATTATTCGGAATTTCTGCATCATCGCGCACATTGACCACGGTAAGTCCACCTTGGCCGACCGCATGCTGCAGTTCACCGGCGTCGTGCAGTCCCGCGACATGAAGGCCCAGTATCTGGACCGCATGGATATCGAGCGGGAACGCGGCATCACCATCAAGTCCCAGGCTGTCCGCATGCCCTGGGAGCTCGATGGCAAGAGCTACGCCCTGAATATGATCGACACGCCGGGCCACGTGGACTTCACCTACGAAGTTTCCCGTTCTCTCGCCGCCTGCGAGGGTGCCGTTCTGCTGGTGGACGCAGCGCAGGGCATTGAGGCCCAGACGCTCGCCAACCTGTACCTGGCCATGGAGAACGACCTCACCATCATCCCGGTCCTGAACAAGATCGACCTGCCGGCCGCCCAGCCGGAGAAGTACGCCGCCGAACTGGCCAGCCTGATCGGCGGTGATCCCGAAGACGTGCTGCTGGTCTCCGGCAAGACCGGCGTGGGTGTCGAGGCACTGCTGGACAAGATCGTGCGCGACCTGCCCGCACCGGTCGGCGACCCCGAGGCACCTGCCCGGGCCATGATCTTCGACTCCGTCTACGACACGTACCGCGGTGTGGTCACCTATGTCCGCGTGGTGGACGGCATGCTGCACCCGCGTGAGCGAATCCAGATGATGTCCACCAAAGCCAGCCACGAACTCCTGGAAATCGGCGTCAGCTCCCCGGAGCCCATACCGTCCAAGGGCCTGGGCGTCGGTGAGGTCGGATACCTCATCACCGGTGTGAAGGATGTCCGCCAGTCTAAAGTCGGCGACACCGTCACCAATCTGGCCAAGCCCGCCGCTGAATCGCTGAGCGGCTATGCCGATCCCAAGCCGATGGTGTTCTCAGGCCTCTACCCGCTCGACGGCACCGACTACCCCGTGCTCCGCGACGCGCTGGACAAGCTCAAGCTGAACGACGCCGCCCTGATCTACGAACCGGAAACCTCCGCAGCACTCGGCTTCGGCTTCCGGGTGGGCTTCCTGGGCCTGCTGCACCTGGAGATCGTCCGTGAGCGCCTCGAACGTGAATTCAACCTGGACCTGATCTCCACGGCGCCGAACGTGGTCTACGAGGTCACGCTCGAGGACAAGAACGTGGTCACTGTGACCAACCCCAGCGAGTTCCCCTCCGGGAAGATCAATGAGGTCCGCGAACCGATGGTGGCCGCGACAATCCTCGCGCCCAACGAGTTCGTCGGTGCCATCATGGAACTCTGCCAGGGCCGCCGCGGCGTCATGCGCGGCATGGACTACCTCTCCGAGGACCGGGTTGAGCTGCGGTACTGGATGCCGCTGGCCGAAATTGTTTTCGACTTCTTCGACCTGCTCAAGTCCAAGACGCGCGGCTACGCCTCGCTGGACTGGAAGGCCGACGGCGAACAGGTCGCCGACCTTGTCAAGGTGGACATCCTGCTCCAGGGCGAACAGGTGGACGCCTTCAGCGCCATCACCCACAAGGACAAGGCCTACGCCTACGGCGTGATGATGACCGGCAAGCTGCGCGAACTCATCCCGCGCCAGCAGTTCGAGGTGCCCATCCAGGCGGCCATCGGGTCCCGGATCATCGCCCGCGAGTCCATCCGCGCCATCCGCAAGGACGTTCTGGCCAAGTGCTACGGCGGTGACATCTCCCGTAAGCGCAAACTCCTGGAAAAGCAGAAGGAAGGCAAGAAGCGCATGAAGATGGTGGGGCGCGTGGAAGTGCCGCAGGAAGCCTTCATCGCAGCCCTGACCACCGACGAATCCAAGGACAAGGCCAAGAAGTAGTGGTGATGACCGTGGCTGGAACCTCCGGAGGCCGCACGCATGCCTAGCGTTCTTCCCCTGGGTGACCCCGCGCCGTCGGACGGCCTCCTGCCGCAGCAGGCCGCCAACGGTGCAGCCGACCGGGCCTTCGGGCTCTACGTGCACATCCCGTTTTGCGCGGTGCGCTGCGGTTACTGCGACTTCAACACCTACACCGCAACCGAGCTTGGCGGCGGCGCGTCCCAGGACGCCTACGCCTCTACCGCCATCTCGGAAGTGGACTTTGCCGCGCGGGTCCTTAAGGAGTCGGGCCTGCCTGCCCGCAAGCTGAGCACCGTCTTCTTCGGCGGCGGCACGCCCACGCTCCTGCCGGCCGAGGATCTGGCGCGGATCCTTCGTGCCGCCATAGACACGTGGGGGATCGAACCCGGTGCCGAGGTGACCACGGAAGCAAACCCGGACTCCGTCACGCCGGAATCTCTGCAGCTGCTCGCGGACGCGGGCTTCACGCGGGTCTCCTTCGGCATGCAGTCCGCCGTGCCCCACGTGCTGAAGGTCCTCGACCGTACGCACACCCCGAGCCGTGTCCCGCTCGTGGTGCAGTGGGCGCGCGACGCCGGACTCGCCGTCAGCCTGGACCTCATCTACGGCACCCCCGGCGAGTCACTGGAGGACTGGCGCTTTTCGCTGGAGACCGCGCTGTCGTACCGGCCGGACCATATCAGCGCCTACGCGCTGATTGTCGAGGACGGCACCAAGCTCGCCGCCCAGATCCGCCGTGGCGAAGTTCCGGGAATCGACGACGACGACCACGCCGACAAGTACGAACTCGCCGACCGGATGATTTCCGACGCCGGCCTGCACTGGTACGAGGTCAGCAACTGGTCCGCTGCACCGGAGCAGGCGTGCCGTCACAACCTCGCCTACTGGCGCGGGGACGACTGGTGGGGCATCGGACCCGGCGCGCACTCGCATGTGGGCGGGGTGCGCTGGTGGAACGTCAAGCACCCCACGGCGTATGCCGGCCGGCTTGGCTCCGGCGCCTCACCGGCGGCAGGACGGGAGACCCTTGACGCGGAAACCCGGGGCGTCGAAAACGTCATGCTGGAAGCCCGACTTTCGTCCGGGCTTCAAACCGCTGCGCTCTCCCCGTCAGGCCGGAAGGCCGTGGCCGGGCTGATCGCCGACGGCCTTGTGGTGCCCGAGGAAGCCTTCCGGGGCCGCCTGGTCCTCACACTGAAGGGCCGCCTGCTGGCGGACGCCGTGGTCCGCAGGATCCTCCCGGACTAACGCCTTAATCCGCAACGCGGGGTCACTTACAGCCCAATATCCTTAGCGGATTGGGCTGTAAGTGACCCCGCGTTGTTGTTGGTGGTTATTCGCCCGGCTACTTAATCCAGCGGAGGTTGTACTGGTACCGGTGCGGCTGGCCCTTGTTGACGTGGACGCCGGCGGACACCGCGAAGCAGGTCAGCGCAATCCAGATGAGCGTCGCCAGCACGGCGAAGAGGTTGCCGACGACGGGAAGCAGCACCAGGAGGTTGGCCACGAAGGCCGCAATCGTCGGCGGCAGGGTGAAGTTGAGGGCTTCCTTGGACTCCTGGGCTGTGAACGGGCCGCGGTCGCGGAAGATGAGGTAGATCAGCAGCGCCGGAACACAGCCGAGGATGCCTCCGAAGTGCGCTAAGGTGGCCCACTGCCGGTCCTCGCTGGCGGTCAGCGGAAGCGCGTTGGCCGGAACCCCATGGTACTGGGGCAGGTCCTGTCCGGACTGTGTGTCCCTGCGGTCGCGAGCGTCTTCTGCCACGGTGTCTTCCTTTAGCTTGCGTTGGTGCGATAGTGCATTGGGCGCCGGGGCCGCGGTGCGGTGACGCCGTACCAAGGATACCGGGCTGTGCGGGCAATCGCGGTCCGAACGCCGGATCGCGGGACTGAAGCTACGGAACTGTTAGAAAATCGATGACCTCTTCCACCCGGCCCAGCAGGGCGGGCTCTAGGTCGGCGTAGGTGCGCACGGCGCCGAGGAGTTTCTGCCAGCCGAGGCCGATGTCTTCCTTGGTCTCGTGCGGCCAGCCGAAGGCGGTGAGGATGCCGGTTTTCCAGTCCGTGCCGCGCGGCACCACCGGCCACTGCGGAATGCCCAGCACCGATGGCCGGATGGCCTGCCAGACGTCAACGTACGGGTGGCCCACAATCAGCACGTTTCCGGCGGCGCCGGGGGACGCCATGACGGCGTCGGCGATCCTGGACTCCTTGGAATCAGGGACCAGGTGGTCCACCAGAACTCCCAGCCGGCGGCCGGGACCCGGGCGGAAGGAGGCAACGGCCGCTGCCAGGTCATCGATGCCATGGAGGGGTTCGACGACGATGCCCTCCACCCGGAGGTCGTCGCCCCAGACTTTTTCCACGAGTTCGGCGTCATGCTTGCCTTCAACCCAGATCCGGCTGGCCTTGGCTACCTGCGCGCGCTGCCCTTCCACCCGCACAGAACCCGACGCCGTCCGTGCAGCGCGCTGCCCTGCGGGCTTCGCCTTGGGTGCCGGGGGCATCAGGCGGATCGGCTGCCCCTCCAGGAGGAATCCGAAGCCCAGCTTGAACGACCGCGACTTTCCGCGGCGGTCCTCGAGCGCCACCAGGTGCATGCCGCCGGACTTCTCCACGCGGGTCACTGCGCCCACCCAGCCTGACTGGACGTCCTCGAGCACCATGCCGCGCTCCACCGGCACCTCGGGCAGGCTGTTCTTGGCGGGCGCTGCGATCTCCTGCGGGCCCCAGGTCTGGTACTGCATTCGTTCACCGCTCTGCACTCGGAAGGAGCCGCTCCGGCCGCGGGCATGCCGCCGGGGGACAGGCGCCCGGAATTTCGCCCGGAGCGGTACCAATGCTAACAACGCGGCGACTCATATTAGACTTGTTAGCACTTAGGCATGTCGAGTGCTAACCACAGCGTTTGCGGGCAGGATTGTCGCCCGGCGCGGTTATGGCCAAAAGGAGGTGGACTGTGAGCGAACCACGGAAGCTTGAGGTGCTGCGCGCCATCGTGGAGGACTATGTCCATTCCCGCGAACCTGTCGGCTCCAAGGCCCTGGTGGAACGGCACCATCTGGGCGTTTCCAGCGCCACCATCCGCAACGACATGGCGGCGCTGGAGGATGAGGGCCTTATTACGGCCCCGCACACCAGCGCAGGCAGGATTCCCACGGACAAGGGTTACCGCCTGTTCGTTGATCAGATCTCGGCGGTCAAGCCGCTGTCCCCGGCAGAGAAGCGCGCCATCCAGTCGCTGCTCGAAGGGTCAGAGGACCTGGACGACGTCCTGGACCGGACGGCCCGGCTCCTCTCCCAGCTGACCAACCAGGTCGCCGTCGTGCAGTACCCGCACCTGAGCCGCGCCGTGGTCCGGCACATCGAATTCGTGCTGCTGGCGCCCCGGAAGGTGCTGATCGTGCTGATCGCAGACTCCGGGAAGGTGGACCAGCGTGTCGTCGACGCCGGGCAGGACCTGTCGGACGACACGCTCGCCAACTTGCGCACCCGGTTCCTGACAGGAGTTGCCGGAACGCCGGTGGCCAGCCTGCCCCAGCACCTGGCCGCCGTCGTGGCTGGCTGCACGCCGGCCGAGCGCCTCGTTGCCATGGCCCTCGGCAAGGGACTGGAGGGTCTCGCCCACAACAGCCGGGAAGACCGGATGGTCCTGGCCGGAACGGCCAATCTGGCGCGGTCCAACGTAGACTTCCCGCTCAGCATTGGACCTGTGCTGGAAGCCCTCGAGGAGCAGGTTGTGATGCTGCGGCTCTTGAGCGACATGGCGCAGGACCCGCGCGGCGTGGCTGTCAGCATCGGCCGCGAAAACCCGTACGACGGGTTGGCCGAGGCGTCGGTGGTGGCCACCGGCTATGGACCCGACGCCAGTGCCAAAGTGGGCATCCTTGGCCCCACCCGGATGGACTATCCCACCACCATGGCCGCCGTGCGCGCGGTGGCCCGCTACCTTTCGAGGATTCTGGGCCCGTGACCGCACGCCCCGGGCATCCTTTGACCACAGGCAGTACAACCAGGAAGAGATACGAACTTTGAGCAGCCACTACGACGTTCTTGGAGTCTCCCCGGAAGCCACCGGCGAGGAGATCAAAAAGGCCTACCGCAAGCTGGCCCGCTCGCTTCACCCGGACGTCAACTCCGGGGAAGACGCAGCCGAACGGTTCAAGGCCGTCACCCACGCCTATGAGGTGCTGTCCGATCCGCAGAAGCGCAGGGTCTACGACACCACCGGCAACGAGAACGGCACCGACAACGGCTTCGGCGGTGGCGGCTACGCCGGCCAGGGCTTCGCGTTCCAGGACATCTTTGACACCTTCTTCGGCGCCGGCGGCACGTCCGGGCCCGCGTCGCGCGTCCGCCGCGGCCAGGACGCGCTCATCAGCGTCCGGATCGACCTGCGGGACGCCGTCTTCGGTGTCAACAAGAAGCTGGAAGTGGACACGGCCGTCACCTGCCCCACCTGCGAGGGCTCCTGCTGCCAGCCGGGCACGCATCCGGAGCGCTGCGACATCTGCGGCGGCAGCGGCCAGGTACAGCGGGCGGTGCGTTCCATCCTCGGCCAGGTCATGACGGCCGCCCCCTGCGGTTCGTGCGAGGGCTTCGGCACCGTCATCAAGGACCCTTGCAACGAATGCAGCGGCCAGGGACGCATCCGCAGCCGCCGGTCCCTGACCATCAAGGTTCCGGCCGGTGTGGCCACGGGAACGCGGATCCAGCTCTCCGGGCAGGGTGAGGCCGGCCCCGCGGGCGGCCCGTCCGGCGACCTTTACGTGGAAATCCGGGTCAACAACGATTCCACCTACATCCGCGAGGGCGACGACCTGCACGCGACCCTGAACATTCCCATGACCGCTGCTGCCCTTGGCACGGAACTGAGCCTGGAAACCTTCGATGGCAAGCAGGAGATCGACGTCAAGGCGGGCACGCAGTCCGGCGAGATCATCACCCTCCGCGGCCTCGGTGTCACGCACCTGCGGGGCTACGGCCGCGGTGACCTCAAGGTCCACCTGCAGGTGGAAACCCCGGCCAAGCTCGACCCCGCCCAGGAAGACCTTCTCCGGCAGTTGGCCAAGCTCCGCGGCGAGCAGTTCTCCGAGGGCAAGCTCGCAGCCAGCGGCGGCGTCTTCGCCAAGCTGCGGGACCGCCTCGGTAACCTGTAGCGGTGAGCAACCCCGTTTTCTTCACCCCGGCCGGCGCGCTGGACGGCACGGTTCCCGGTTCTGTGTTCGTCCTCGACGGCGCCGAGGCCCGGCACGCGGTCACCGTCAAGCGCCTCGCGGTGGGGGAGCAGGTGGACCTTGCCGACGGCGCCGGCAAACGCATCACCGGAACCGTGACGGATGCCGCCCCCGCCGAGCTGACGGTCGAATGCACCTCCGTCAGCGTGGAACCGCGGCCGGACGTGCGTCTGGTCCTCGTCCAGGCCCTCGCCAAGGGTGACCGGGACGAACTCGCGATCGAAACCGCCACCGAGCTGGGGATCGACGCCGTGATCCCCTGGCAGTCGGAGCGTTCCATTGTCAGGTGGAAGGGTGACCGGGCGTCCAAGGCGCACGGGAAATGGCAGTCCACCGTGGCTGCGGCTGCGAAGCAGGCGCGCCGCGCCTGGATCCCTGAGGTGCGTCCCGCCGTCGACACCCAGGCTCTGGCAAAGACCGTGGCGGAAGCCGGTCTTGCCGTGATTCTGCACGAAGATGCGGTGACGCCGCTGCGGCGGGTTCTCGGCAAATGGTCTGAGGAGCGCCAGGAGGCGGCCGGCCCCGGCGAGATTCTCCTCATCGTTGGCCCTGAGGGGGGCATCAGTCCCCGGGAGGTCACCCGGCTGTGCAGCGCCGGGGCGGTCACAGCATTGTTGGGACCGCACGTCCTGCGGTCATCGACGGCGGGACCGGCCGGCGTCGTGGTTGCCAGCGACGTCCTGGGCCGCTGGTAACTTCTCGCGGCCGGAACCGCTAGTGAACTGTGACCCTAGCGGACCGTGAAGCCTCGCGAGTCCACGTTGAGTTCGTCCTCGGGCTTGCCCGGGCCAATCTGGGAGACGCGCACCTCGTAGTTGCCGGGCGCGAGATTGACCGTGATGCCGAAGACTCCGGCTGCGGCGGGATCCGCGGCCGCAGTGGCTTCGCCAGTCAGGTAGCTTTCCTTGTCGCCGTTGTCGTGGACCTTGAGGATCCGCCAGTGGAGTTTGCCGTTGGGGACGGTGCTTCGTCCGGAGATCTTGACCCGGCCGTCGCCGACTTCGGTGCCCTGCTGCGGATCGATGATCCATACCGGCGCCACCATTCCGGCGCTGCGGGACGTGGGGGCTCCGAGCTTGACGTGCTTGAAGGCCAGGTAATCGGTGTGCCCGTCCACCAGGATCACCACTTCGATTTGCTGGCCGGCGTCAATCAGGCCTGAACTGGCTCCTGCGGCCGTTGCGGTGTACACCAGTTGCTGGATGGCCCGCTGGGCCATGTCCGCGTCAAGGTTGCTGTTGAAGGCATCGGCGGAAACATCCACGGTAATGACGTTGGTGCCCGAGATCGACGTCGCGAGGTTCTTGGGGTTCTGCCACGGCGTGAAGTAGTCCGGATCCAGGGGAGTCTCCGACATCATGGCGCGAAGGGCCCGCGTGATCGGGTTCTCATCGTCCGGCACGTCGCGGAACTCGCGGTACAGGAAAACGTTGCTGTTGCTGCGCCCGATCCAGTAGACCGGCGCCTTGTTCGAGGACTGCGTTGTCTCCAGTGGCGCGCTGGTAGTGGGAACGCCGTCCGTGCCGGCGGCCCGGCGCGACGAGGACGTCGGAGAGTTGGCGGAGGTCACGGCGGGATCGGGATCGGCGATGCACCCTGACATCAGCAGGGCAGCCGGAAGCAGCGCGGACAGCAGCACGGAGCGCATCCGCGGTACTTTCCGGCCCGGAGTTCCTGGCTGACTGATGCTGGCGATCCCTTCGAATAAGCATTTGTTTGCGGGCACGCCGGACCGTTGCCGGCGAGCTCCTTTTCCAGCATTACACGAGACCTGGGAGCGCTGCGTGCCTTTCGCTGCAGGCGGCCGAACTGCAACGGGAACGATATGAGGCCGATACAAAGTTGATATCTAATTGCGGGAACGCGTTACAGAATTGCGGTCCGCCGTGACCTCCCGGGACGGCAGGCCATGGCGTGCGCTGGCGTAAGATGTAGAGACACAAACGAGTTATGTTCCGAACTGGAGGGAACCGAAGGCCTGTGGGCCGTCACCATGACTGAATCAGCTAACGGAAAGCGCCGCCTCAACACGGGGGACCGAACCACGGGCGAATTCCCCCATACTCTTCCCGGTGTCCGGACGGAGGTGGTCATCTTCGATAACTCTGATCAGATGGTGCAGTCGCTGGGCAGCCACGACGAGGCCCTCCGCTTCATCGAGGACCAGTTCCCGGCAGTCAGTTTCCACGTCCGCGGCAACGAACTCTCCATTAACGGACCCGCGGCCGATGTTCCGCGGATCATGCGCCTGCTCCACGAGGTCCGGGGGCTCGTGGCCCGCGGCACCATTATTACGCCGGCAGTTCTCCAGCAACTGGTTTCGCTGCTCCGCAGCCAGTCGCTGCAGAATCCGGTAGAGGTGCTGACGCACGACATCCTGTCCAGCCGCGGCAAGACCATCCGGCCTAAGACGCTGAACCAGAAGAATTATGTGGACGCCATCGACGCGAACACGGTGATCTTCGGGATCGGCCCCGCCGGCACCGGCAAGACCTACCTCGCGGTGGCCAAGGCGGTGCAGGCCTTGCAGCAGAAGGAAGTCAGCCGGATCATCCTCACCCGGCCCGCCGTCGAAGCGGGCGAACGGCTCGGATTCCTCCCCGGCACGCTCAGCGACAAGATCGACCCCTACCTGCGGCCGCTGTACGACGCGCTGCACGACATGATGGACCCCGAGTCCATTCCCCGGCTGATGGCTGCCGGAACCATCGAAGTGGCGCCGCTGGCCTACATGAGGGGCCGGACGCTGAACGACGCCTTCATCATTCTTGACGAGGCCCAGAACACCACGCCGGAACAGATGAAGATGTTCCTGACCCGCCTCGGCTTCGGTTCCAAGATGGTGGTCACCGGCGACGTCACGCAGGTGGACCTTCCGTTCGGAACCCGCTCCGGCCTGCGCATCGTCGAGGAGATCCTCACCGGAATCGACGACGTCAGCTTCTCCGTCCTGGACGCCGCCGACGTCGTCCGCCACCGCCTGGTGGGGGACATCGTCAACGCCTACAGCATCTGGGACGAAGCACAACGCAACCGGGTCAAGCATTCCGTTCCCCGGGAACGACGGGAGAGCACGCATGAGCATCGAAGTTAACAACGAATCCGGCATCCAGGTGGACGAACCCCGGCTGGTGTCGTTGGCCCGCTTCATCTTCGAGCAGCTGTACATCCATCCGCAGGCGGAGCTGTCCATCCTGCTGGTCGATGAGCCGGCCATGGAAAAGCTGCACATCGAACTCATGGATGAGCCCGGAGCCACCGATGTGCTCTCCGTGCCCATGGACGAGCTGACTCCGGGAACCCCGGACAAGCCCACGCCGCAGGGCATGCTTGGCGACATCGCGATCTGCCCGCAGGTGGCCGAGGTCCAGGCCCGCAACGCCGGACACTCCACGCAGGATGAGATGCTGCTGCTGACCACGCACGGTATCCTTCACCTGCTCGGCTACGACCACGCCGAACCCGAGGAGAAGGCAGAAATGTTCGGCCTGCAGCGCGAACTGCTGACGGCATTCACCGGCAAAGAAGCACCGGCCGAGACCACCCAGTGACCTCCCTGCTCCTGGTCTGCATGGCGCTGGCGTTTCTCGGTGCCGCAGCGCTGCTGACTGCTGCCGAGGCGGCGTTCAGCTTTCTCCCGCGCCACGACGCCGAGCAGGCTGTGCAGGGGAGCCAGGGCCCGGCCCTGCGGAGGATCCTGAATCAGCCGATGACGCACATGCGGGCCCTGCGTTTCTGGCGGATCTGGTTCGAGTCGGCCTCCGCCGTGGCCGTTGCTGTGCTGCTTTACAGCCTGCTGGACAACGTCTGGCTGGCCGGCCTGGCCGCGACAGGCATCATGGCGGTCCTCGGGTTTGTTCTGGTGGGAGTCTCACCGCGCCAGCTGGGCCGCTCGCATCCTGCGGCAGTGGCGCGGTATTCGGCGTCACTGGTCCGGTTCCTGGCCTGGATACTCGGGCCGATCCCCGCCTGGCTGGTCCGGCTGGGCAGCGCCGTGGCCCCGGGTTCGCCCAACGGTGACGATTCCTACTTCAGCGAGGAGGAATTCCGCGAACTGGTTGACCGGGCCACCGAGTCGGACGTGATCGAGGACAACGAGGCCGAACTCATCCAGTCCGTCTTCGAGTTCGGCGACACCCTGGTTCGCGCCGTGATGGTGCCGCGGACCGACATCCTGACCATCGACGCCGGTTCGAGCCTGCACAGCGCGATGGCACTGTTCCTCCGGTCCGGCTATTCCAGGATCCCCGTCATCGGCGAAAACACCGACCAGATCCTGGGCATCATTTACCTCAAGGATGTGGCCGCCGCCATCCACGGGATGGACCCGGAGGCCGAACCGCCCGTGGTGGACGTACTGGCCCGCGAGGTCCGCTACGTTCCGGACTCCAAGCCGGTGAGCGATCTCCTGAGGGAACTCCAGAAGGAATCCACCCACGTGGCCATCGTCATTGACGAATATGGCGGGACCGCAGGGCTGGTGACGCTCGAGGACCTGATCGAAGAGCTCGTCGGCGAAATCGTGGACGAATACGACTCGGAGAGCGCCGCCGTCGTCGATCTGGGCGACGGCACGTACCGGGTTAGTGCCCGGATGGGGATCGACGACCTCGGCGAGCTGTTCGGCATCGAACTGGACGACGACGAGGTGGACACCGTGGGCGGCCTGCTGGCCAAGGCCCTCGGCCGCGTCCCGATCGTGGGCAGCGCGGTGGATATCGACGGCGTTTCGCTGCGCGCCGAGCGGCTGGAGGGCCGCCGGAACCGCGTCAGCCACATTATTGCGGGGGCCGCGCCGAAAGGCCCCGTTACACAAAATACTGACCTTGAAGAACTTCTCGACGAGGCCGAATCAATGCAACAGGGAGTTCCACGTGAGCAAGCAGAATAAGGCCGACGGCGGCGAACCGTTCGGCGGGTACCATGCCGGATTCGCGGTGCTGGTGGGCCGGCCCAACGCGGGCAAATCCACCCTCACTAACGCCCTGGTGGGCAAAAAGGTGGCCATCACGTCCGCCAAGCCCCAGACCACGCGGCACACCATCCGCGGAATCGTCCACCGCGAGGACGCCCAGCTGATCCTCGTGGACACCCCGGGCCTGCACCGGCCGCGCACGCTGCTGGGCAAGCGGCTAAACGACCTCGTGGCCGACACACTCTCAGAAGTGGACGCGATCGGGTTCTGTATCCCCGCCAACGAGAAGATCGGCCCCGGCGACAAATTCATCGCTGCCCAGCTCGCCGCCGTCGGCCGCAAGCCGGTGATTGCCCTCGTGACCAAGGCAGACCTGGTGGACCGGCAGGCCCTGACGGAGCAGCTGCTGGCCGTCGCCGAGCTCGGCAGGGAAGTGCTGGGCGAGGACGGCTGGAAGGACATCGTTCCGGTTTCAGCTGCGGACGGGTTCCAGGTGGGCACGGTGGCGGACGTCCTGATCAGCCACATGCCGCCGTCGCCCCCGCTTTATCCGGACGGCGAGCTGACCGATGAGCCGGAGGCGGTCATGGTGGCTGAACTCATCAGGGAAGCTGCGCTGGAGGGTGTACGCGACGAGCTGCCCCACTCACTGGCCGTGGTGGTGGAGGAAATCGTTCCGCGCGAGGGCCGGACCGAAGACAACCCGCTCCTGGACGTCCGCGTCAACCTCTACGTGGAGCGCCCGTCGCAGAAGGCGATCATCATCGGCAAGGGCGGAAGCCGTCTGCGGGAGGTCGGCACCAATGCCCGGAAGGGCATCGAGGCGCTCCTGGGCACACGCATCTACCTCGACCTGCACGTCAAGGTGGCCAAGGACTGGCAGCGCGACCCCAAGCAGCTGGTGAAGCTCGGGTTCTGACCCGCTGCCGCCTGCATTCCGGGGCTGCCGCCTGCGCGCCGGGCCGCGAACGCCGCATTTCCGGCGTTTTCCCAGAAACGGCTACTAAAATAGGCCGGATCCCATTTTTTCGAGGAAGGTACACCCTGTGGTGCGACGCCGCGACAACCGCGCCCAAGGACCGGGCACTCCTGCCCGCTCCGAGCCAGCTGCCCGGCATGCCGAGGACTCCCGGCTGGGCGCTGCCCGGCACCTGAATGTTCGCCACATGCCCACATGGCTCAAGGTGACCACCGCCGTCGTCGCTGTGGTCCTGGCCGGCGGCCTGGCCTTTGCCGGCTACTGGTACTTCAGGCTGCAGTCCAACATCTCCACGGCCGCATTGGGCGCCGGAAGCAGCCGCACCGACACCACGGACGACGCCACCGGCAGACTGCAGATCCTGATCCTGGGCTCCGACACCCGTGACGGCAAGAACTCCAATTACGGCAGCACCGAGGATTCCACCGGCTACGGCAATTCCGACGTCATGATGCTGATGGACATCTCTGAGGACAACAAGAGGGTCAACGTCATCAGCTTCCCCCGTGACCTGCTCGTGGACATCCCCAAATGCACCGACCAGAAGACTGGCAAGAAGTACGCGGCCCGCAGCGGCATCATGATCAATGAGGCCATGAAAGAGGCCGGCATCGGCTGCGCCGTGGACACGGTCAACAAGCTGACCGGCATGGAGGTGGACCACTTCATGATGGCCGACTTCAACGCCGTCAAGGAACTGTCGAACGCCGTGGGCGGCGTCTCGGTCTGCATCAGCGACGCCGTCTATGACCCAGACTCGCGGCTGCGGCTTCCCAAAGGCACCTCCCAGGTTCAGGGCGAACAGGCCCTTGCATTCCTTCGCACACGCCACGCTTTCGGCGACGGCGGCGACCTCGGCCGCATCAAGGCGCAGCAGGGTTTCCTGTCCTCGCTGACCCGCAAGATCAAGGATGACGGCACCCTCTCCAACCCGGCGAAGCTCCTGAACATCGCCGACGTCATCACCAAGAACCTGACCGTCGACGACGGACTCTCCTCCGTACCGGCGATGATCACCATCGCCAACCGGCTGAAGACGATCGACGTCGGCAAGGTCGCCTTTGTGGCGCTGCCGACTGTCCCTGCCACCAGCGATCCCAACCGGTTGGAGGCTGCGCAGCCGGCGGCCTCACAGCTGTTCGCCGCCCTGCGCAAGGACGTCGACCTGACGGACCCGGACGGGAAGGAAACCCCGGCACCGTCGGCGACGCCCAAACCTTCGGCCAGCTCCACTCCGAAGGCCACACCGAAGCCCACCGCGACCGGGGCGCCGTATGACAAGGCGCTGCAGCCCATCACCGTGGCCAACGGAACCGGCTCAGCCACCAGGACACAGGAAATCGTTGAGGCCGTTGTTGCCGGCGGCTTCACCCAGGTGGGGCAGCTGGAGGCCGACACCACGGCAAAGACCATGGTGTACTACGGACCCGAGTTCGCGGACGTCGCCGCGGATGTGGCAGCCCTGTTCGGTATTCCGGCCGCCCAGGTGGCGCCGTCGTCCGGCGTCTCCGGAGTGCAGCTGTACCTGGGCAGCGACTTCCCGTCCGGAACCAAGTACGGCAAGACCAGCGTTCCCAAGGACATCGTCAACCAGACAGCCGGCGACACCGTTTGCCAGCAGGCAAACCCGGAGCTGATCGTCCAGCAGTGATCAAAAAATGCCGGGCCGCCCCGAATGGGGGCGGCCCGGCATTTTGGGGTTCACCAGATGCTGACGCGCTCCGCCGGAGGCATCCACATGCCGTCCTCCTCCGTGACGCCGAACGCGGCGTGGAAGGAATCGAGGTTCTTGGCAATGGCGTTGGTGCGGAACTCGTTGGGGGAGTGCGGGTCCGTGGCAAGGCGCCGGATGGCCTCCTCGCTGCGGATCACCTGGCGCCAGCCGGCGGCCCAGGAGGCGAAGAAGCGCTGTTCACCCGTCAGCCCGTCGAGCACTGGCGGTTCCTGGCCGTCGAGGCTGAGACGATATGCCTTGTGCGCAATGGTCAATCCGCCAAGGTCGCCGATGTTTTCGCCCAGGGTGAGCTTGCCGTTGACGTTGTGCCCGGGCGCGGCGTAGGGGGACAGCGCGTCGAACTGGTCCACGAGGCGTCCGGTCAGGGCTTCGAAGGCCTTGCGGTCAGCCTCTGTCCACCAGTTGCGCAGCTCGCCCGTGCCGTCGAACTGTGAGCCCTGGTCATCGAAGCCGTGGCCGATCTCGTGTCCGATCACGGCCCCGATGCCGCCGTAGTTCACGGCATCGTCCGCGTCGGCGGTGAAGAACGGCGGCTGCAGGATGGCGGCCGGGAAGACGACCTCGTTCAGCATCGGGTGGTAGTACGCGTTGACGGTCTGCGGCGTCATGAGCCACTTGTTGTGGTCCACCGGCTTGCCCACCTCGTCCAGGTGCCGGTCGACGTCGGCATTGTGGGCCCGCTCGACGTTCCCCAGCAGGTCTGCGGGGTCGATCACCACGGCCGAGTAGTCGATCCACTCGTCGGGGAAGCCGATCTTTGCCCGGAAAGCCCCCAGTTTCCGGAGCGCCTCGGCCTTGGTGTCCTCGCCCATCCATTCCAGGGCGCTAATGCTGTGCCGGTAGGCCTCAATCAGGTTGCCCACGAGCGTCTGCATGCGGGCCTTGTGGCCCTCCGGGAAATGCTTGGCCACATAGATCTGGCCCACGGCCTCGCCCAGTGCTGCCTCGACGACGGCGACGGCCCGCTTCCAGCGGTCCTTGTTCCGCGGCGTGCCGCTGATGGTAGTGCCGTAGAAGGCAAAGTTCGTATCCACAAAGGAGGAAGACAGGTAAGGGGCCGCCGAATTGATGACCCGCAGGGCAAGCCATTCCTGCCACACCGGCAGCGACTCCGAGGCCAGCAGTGCGGCGGCGCCGGCAAAGAAGTCGGGGGTGCTGACCACGATCTCCTGCCGCTTGTCCGCGGCGATGTCCGCGGCCTCGAACCACGTGTCCAGCAGGGGGAAGAGCTCGCGTGCCTCGTCCGCAGACTTCAGGTTGTAGGTTTTCTGCGGGTCGCGGAGCGTGACGTTGTCCCAGTGGTGCGAGGCCAGGGCGGTCTCCAGTGCCACCACCCGGGCCGCGGCGTTTTCGGGATCCCCGACGCCGGCCAGGCCGAACATGGTGCCCACGTACTCCCGGTAGGACTGCACCACCGGGGCGAATTTCTCTTCGCGGTAATAGGACTCGTCGGGGAGCCCGAGGCCGCCCTGTCCCGTGTACAGCAGAACGCGGTCGGGGTTGCCGGCGTCGGGTGCCGGGTAAATGTAGAAGAGCCCCGAAACATCAGCACGGAAGAGCCGGCCGGCCAGTGCCAGCAGATCGGAAATGCTGGCCGTGGCGAAGACCTCGGCCAGGCGTCCGCGGATGGGGTCCAGGCCCTTGGCCTCGACAGCTGCCTCGTCCATGAAGCTGCTGTAGAGATCGCCGATCTTCCGTTCGATGCCGCTGGCCTCGGATCCCTTGGCGGCGGCTTCCTCGATAATTTCCTTGACCGCGAGCTCGGAGCCGTCGCGAAGGGCCGTGAACGTGCCTTCCAGCGGACGGTCGTCGGGGATGGTGGTGTCCTTGAGCCAGGCGCCGTTCACATGCTGGTAGAGGTCGTCCTGCGGCCTCACGCTGCGGTCGATGTTTGACAGGGCGATCCCCGAAATTGGCACAGGAGCTCCTTCGATGACGGGCTGCGGCCGGCGCTCTCACCGGTGCAGCGTCTGCATGGTGGACGTTACTGGAGGTGTTGCCCCTTCATCTTACGCACCCGTGTTACTGTGAAATGGTGCGTGCAGAGCTCCTTCTTCTTAGCTGCCGCGGCGAGGCCTCAGACGCGATCTAGCGCAAGGCCCACCCTCGTCGCGGAGTTTGCGTTGCCCGGCCACCCTTTCACTCAGAATCACAGAAAAGGCCAGATTAATGCGAAACGCACAGAAGCCCTCGGGAATGCCGGTCCACCGCTACATCCCCTTCCAGGACCAGATCAAGGTCGATCTGCCGGACCGTACCTGGCCGGACAAGGTCATCACCACGGCCCCGCGCTGGTGCGCAGTGGACCTGCGGGACGGCAACCAGGCACTGATCGACCCCATGAGCCCGGCGCGCAAGATGAAGATGTTCGACCTGCTGGTCCGGATGGGCTACAAGGAAATCGAAGTTGGTTTTCCCTCCGCGTCCCAGACGGACTTCGACTTCGTCCGCCAGCTGATTGAGGGCAACCACATCCCGGATGACGTCACAATCCAGGTGCTGACCCAGGCCCGCGAACACCTCATCGAGCGGACCTACGAGTCCCTGGTGGGTGCCAAGCAGGCCATCGTGCACCTGTACAACTCCACGTCCGTCCTGCAGCGCCGCGTGGTATTCAACCAGGACGAGGACGGCATCCTGGACATCGCGCTGCAGGGCGCCCGACTGTGCAAGAAGTACGAAGAAACGCTGGGCGACACGCACATCACCTACGAGTACTCGCCCGAGTCCTTCACCGGCACCGAGCTGGAGTACGCGGTCCGCGTCTGCAATGCCGTCGCCGACGTCTTCGAGGCATCCGCCGACCGCCAGGTGATTATCAACCTGCCCGCCACCGTGGAAATGGCCACTCCAAACGTCTACGCGGACTCCATCGAGTGGATGAGCCGCCACCTGCACCCCCGCGAAGGCATCATCCTCTCCCTGCACCCGCACAATGACCGCGGTACCGGTGTGGCCGCGGCCGAGCTGGGCTACCAGGCCGGTGCCGACCGCATCGAGGGCTGCCTGTTCGGCAACGGTGAGCGCACCGGCAACGTGGACCTGGTGACCCTCGGCCTGAACATGTTCGTGCAGGGCATTGACCCGATGATCGACTTCTCCGACATCGACGACGTCCGGCGCACCGTGGAGTACTGCAACCAGCTGCCCGTGGCGGAGCGTGCACCGTACGGCGGCGACCTCGTCTTTACCGCGTTCTCCGGGTCCCACCAGGACGCCATCAAGAAGGGCCTCGAAGCCCTGGAGAAGGATGCGGCGGCCGCGGGCAAGGACGTCAGCGACGTCACCTGGCAGGTTCCCTACCTGCCCGTGGACCCGAAAGACCTCGGCCGCAGCTACGAAGCCGTGATCCGCGTCAACTCCCAGTCCGGCAAGGGTGGCGTGGCGTACCTGCTGAAGAACGAGCACAGCCTGGACCTGCCGCGGCGGGCGCAGATCGAATTCTCCGGCGTCATCCAGCGGCAAACGGACACCGTGGGCGGCGAGGTCAGCGGCGCCCAGCTGTGGCAGCTGTTCCAGGACGAGTACCTGCCCTCCGCCAAGGCGGAAAACCAGTGGGGCCGTTACTCGCTGGGCTCTGTGAAAACCGAAACCGACGAGGACGGGTCCATGACCCTGCACGCCTCGCTGGGCGTGGACGGCACCCACGTCAGCCGCACCGGCACCGGCAACGGCCCCATCGCCGCGCTGCTGGACATCCTCGGCCAGGACGGTGTGGACGTGCGGGTGCTGGACTACAGCGAGCACGCCCTGTCGGAAGGCGGCAGTGCCCTCGCCGCGGCCTACGTCGAAGCCGCCGTGGGAGAACGTGTCCTGTGGGGCGTCGGCATCGATGCAAACACCAGCACGTCGGCGCTGAAGGCAGTCATCTCCGCCGTGAACCGGGCCATCCGGGACGCCCAGGCCTGAGCTTCCTGACAGCTGCGCCGCCGGTCCGCACCGGCGGCGCAGCTGTTTCGGCGGCTGAGCTGTTTTCACGGAGTCAATGGGAAGATTAAGCGTGGTCCAATCATTTGCAGCGCGCAGCTACCGCGACGACGCCGTGGTGTTGCGCACCCACAAGCTGGGCGAAGCGGACCGCATCATCACCCTCCTGACCAAGCACCACGGCCAGGTCAGGGCGGTGGCCAAAGGGGTCCGGCGGACCACCAGCCGCTTTGGCGCCCGCCTCGAACCGTTCATGGTGGCAGACCTGCAGTTGGTGTCCGGCAAGACCCTCGACATCGTGACGCAGGCCGTCGCGAAAGGGGCGTACGGAGGCAACATCGCCGCCGACTACGGGCGGTACACGGTGGCAGCTGCCATGACCGAGACCGCCGAAAAGCTTACCGACGTCGACGGTGAAGCCGGATCCGCGCAGTACAACCTTCTGGTCGGCGCCCTGGCCTCGCTAAGCCGCGGGGACCACGCACCGGAGCTGATCCTGGATTCCTACCTGCTGCGGGCCCTTTCAACCGGCGGCTGGGCGCCCAGCTTCACCGACTGCGCGCGCTGCGGCGCGACCGGACCGCACACCGCCTTTTCTGCCCCGCTGGGCGGCATGGTCTGCGGCGACTGCCGCCCGCCGGGCTCTCCGGCACCGGCGCCGGAGACGGTCTCCCTGCTGGGTGCGCTGCTCACCGGGGACTGGCCGACGGCGGACGCCTCCCTTCCGCTCAACCGCCGGGAATCCGCGGGGCTGGTGGCAAGCTATTTGCAGTGGCACCTGGAACGTGTCCTGAAATCCCTCAAACATGTGGAGCGTACCTAACAGTGTCCTTGGGAAAGAAGACCAGTCCTGCCCGGCGGCGCACCGCTCCGGTGGTGGCCCCGTACCCGCACCCCTCGGGCGCGGTTCCGCCGTCGATTCCGGCCGAGTTCGTGCCCCGGCACGTGGCCATTGTGATGGACGGCAACGGCAGGTGGGCCAACCAGCGCGGCCTGCCGCGGATCGAAGGCCATAAGGCGGGGGAGCCCGCCCTGCTCGACGTCGTGGCCGGGGCCATTGAACTCGGCATCGAATACATCAGCGTGTACGCCTTCTCCACGGAGAACTGGCGCAGGTCTCCCGAGGAAGTCCGCTTCCTGATGGGGTTCAACAAAGAGGTGCTGCGCAGGCAGCGCAACCAGCTCGACGACTGGGGCGTCCGGATCCGCTGGTCCGGCCGGCGTCCCCGGCTCTGGGGTTCCGTGATCCGCGAACTCGAGGAGGCGGAGGCATACACCGCCGGGAACAGCACCTGCACGCTGACCATGTGCGTGAACTACGGCGGCCGGGCGGAAATAGCGGACGCTGTGTCCGCCATTGCCCGGGATGTAGCCGACGGAAGGCTCAAGCCCGGGGCCATCACCGAGAAGACGATCCAAAAGTACCTCGACGAGCCGGACCTTCCCGACGTCGACCTCTTCCTCCGCAGTTCCGGTGAACAGCGCCTGTCCAACTTCATGCTGTGGCAGTCGGCGTACGCGGAGTTCGTCTTCCTGGACACGCTGTGGCCCGACGTCGACCGCCGGACCCTCTGGGATGCGGTGGAGATCTATGCGCAGCGGGACCGCCGGTACGGCGGGGCGGTGGACGCCGCCCAGGCCCTTTAACGCCGGGCCCTGTAGGTTCTGGCTACCCCGCACCCGGCTTAGGCGGCGTAACCCCTGACCCACCTGGCAAGGCGCGCGTAGGCGTCGGCCCGCACGTCGGCGCGGGAAAGGAACACATCGTGGAGGGCGCCGTCGATGCGCTCCACGGTGACGCTCCTGCCCAGCGACATGGCACGGGCGGCAATGGTGTTGACGTCCAGCACAGCGTCCGTTCGGCGCATTTCCTCGTTCCACACCATCCCGTTTTCACTCGCTGCCGACAGAAGGACCAAGATGGGAACCCCGATGCCCAGTCCGCGGGCCACTTTGGCCTGCCCGGCCAGGATGGCACTGAGCCAGGC
The DNA here is from genome assembly GCF_059568005.1 of Arthrobacter sp. BGA-UO-ETr-C19. NCBI lineage: Bacteria > Bacillati > Actinomycetota > Actinomycetes > Micrococcales > Micrococcaceae > Arthrobacter > Arthrobacter sp. BGA-UO-ETr-C19. Next base: position 19,166 of record NZ_JCAQPC010000022.1, on the reverse strand, counting down.
GGCGCGCACCGGAAAGGCCAGGGGCGGCCGGTAGGCAGGGTCCAGGGTCCACTCGCCTTCCGCGGAACTGCTGATGCTCCGCCAGTAGAAACCGCGTTCCGGCAGCCTGAGCACGGCCTCGGGCCGCAGGCGGGCGATCGGCTCCACCATGGTCCAGGCCGCGCGCCGGACCAGTGCACTGCCATGCATTTCGAGCCACGGACTGTTCAGGACCAGCTGGGAAACCACGCCGGGATTGCGGCTGGCCCACAGGGCTGCCACGAGGCCGCCCGTAGAATGTCCCATGAGCGCGAGCTGCACGGGTCCTGCCCCGCCGGACCCGCCGATCATGCCCACCGCGGTGCCGATCTCGGCGTCGTAATTTCCCAGATCCGCGACGTAGCCGCCGTGCGTGCCCGGCTGCAGGCTGCGGCCATGGTTGTGCATGTCCAGGGCAAAGAACTCGAAGCCCCGCCCTTCCCAGAACCGCGCCAGCTCAACGTTGAAGAAGTAGTCGCTCCAGCCATGCAGGAAGAGCACTGCCCGGCGCGGCCCGGCAGAACGGACCTCGGAGGCATCCGGGGGAGTGAAGCGGACCAGCGTCGCCCTGCGGCGGACGCCGTCTTCGCCCGCGGCCTCGAAGGCGCGGTACTCGAAGCCCGGCCCCAGGATGTCGCTCTGCCACTCCATGGCAACAGCGTAGGCTTTCCAGTCCGGGCCCGGGTGGTGTTGTGTCAGCCCGGTTTGGTCTGTAACGCCGAAGACGGAAAACTAGAGGCATGCGCGTATACCCCACATTTTTCAGGCTGGCCTTTTCATGGATGGACGCCGAACGCGCCCACAAGATCGGTTTCAAGGGAATCCGGCTGGTCCATTCCGTGGGAGCGGGCCGGCTGCTGGAACGGTTCACGGCACCGCCGGCGTCCCTGCAGACGAACGCGCTAGGCCTGACCTTCCCGTCGCCGTTTGGGCTGGCCGCCGGCTTCGACAAGGAGGGCCACGGGATCGAGGCCCTGACGGAGCTTGGATTCGGGCATGTTGAGGTGGGCACCATCACCGGCCAGGCGCAGCCCGGCAACGAAAAGCCCCGGCTGTTCCGGCTGGTTGAGGACCGGGCCGTCATCAACCGGATGGGATTCAACAATGATGGGGCGTCTGCCGTGGCTCCGCGGCTGAAGTCCGCCCGGGCCGCGCTGCAGCGGCGCCATGCCAAGGTGCGGCCCGTGATCGGCGTCAATATCGGCAAAACCAAAGTCGTGGAGCTTGAGGACGCCGTGGAGGACTACCTCATCAGTGCCCGCGGCCTCGCCCCGGCAGCGGACTACCTCGTGGTGAATGTCAGCTCGCCGAACACGCCCGGGCTCCGGCTCCTGCAGAATGTGGAAACCCTCCGGCCGCTGCTGAAGGCAGTGGGGGAGGAAGCAGACAAGTCAGCAGGCCGTCACGTCCCGCTGCTGGTCAAGATCGCCCCTGACCTCACCGACGAGGACATCGACGACGTCGCCCGGCTGGCCATGGACCTCGGCCTGGACGGCATCATTGCCACGAACACCACAATCAGCCGCGAGGGGCTCGATTCTGCAACGGAAAAGGTGGCGGCCTGCGGTGCCGGCGGCCTGTCGGGTGCTCCGCTGAAGAGCCGTTCACTGGAGGTGCTGCGCCGGCTGAAGTCGGTCACGCAGGACAGGCTTACGCTGATTTCCGTGGGCGGCGTGGAGACCGGCCAGGACGTCCAGGACCGACTGGACGCGGGCGCCACCCTGGTACAGGGCTACACCGCCTTCCTGTACGAGGGACCGTTCTGGGCCGCCCGGATCAATAAGGAACTGGACAGGAACCGCCGGAAAGCCCATTAAACGGCGGAAAGCGCGGTACGCGCGTTAAACACAGCAGCCCGGCGGTTACACCGCCGGGCTGCTCTGTTCAGGTCCGGGACCGACTCCTGACAGGCTGGGCCGCAGGAGGAAGACGAGGAATCAGGACGGGTACTGCCCGCGGCGGACGAGGGGCTTGGGCAGGCGAAGCTTGCGGAATTGCAGCGAACGCATGGAGCCGTACCAGACCGTGCCGCGCTCAACTTCGCCGAACTTTTCGGCGAGGCGCTTGCGGAGTTTGCGGGAGAGGATGAACACGTCCACGAAAACAGCCAGGAACATCACCCAGAAGCCGCCCAGCACGTAAATCATCATGCTGCTGTTGGACGGCACGACGAGCGAGATGATGACGAACACCAGGGCGCCGAACATCAGGTACTCGCCCAGGCTGAAGCGGGCGTCCACGTAATCACGGGCAAACCGCTTCTGCGGACCCTTGTCGCGGATCGGCAGGAACCGTTCGTCGCCGGTATCCATTGCCTGGCGCATCTTCAGGCGCTGCTCCTGGGCGGCGGCACGTTCCGCTTCCTTGGAGGCCTTGCGGTCCTCTGGCACCAGGGGGCGCTTGCGGGCTGCTTCCTGTGCTTTGCGCTTGGGCGTGGGCGCGCCTTTGCCCGCTATTGCGGCTGCCTCGGCAGCCTGCTGGTCAACTACATCCTGCGCCGCTGGCGCTTCCTTTTTACGTCCGAACACCACAACAGAATACCTTGGCGGGCTGTGCCCCCGGTCATGCCCGGCTGCCCGCGGAACGCCATGCCGGGGCAGCCGGAGTCCGCCGCCGGCGATGTTTGTTGTGGCGTGTGACACAGGTAGTGTTTGGCCATGACTACATTCCCTGCGGCGACCCCGCAAGAGTACGACGCCCAGCAGTTTGAGGGGACAGCGGCCGGCGTCGACAGCGACGCCCTGCGGGCGGCCGTTGATGCGGCCTTCGACACCACAGTTGCCCAGCTGAAGGACCTGGTGGCCATACCCGGCATCGCCTGGCCCAGCTTTGACCCCGCCCCGCTGGACGCCAGTGCCGAAGCCGTCGCCAGCCTGGTGCGCGCGGCGGGCATCGGGGACGTCCGGATCCTGCGGTGCGACAAGGAAGACGGCGCCCCCGGCGGGCCCGCCGTCGTGGCACGCCGCGAGGCCGCGCCCGGCAAGCCGACCATTCTTCTATACGCCCACCACGACGTCCAGCCGCCCGGCGATCCGGCGCTGTGGGAGTCCGAGCCGTTTACCGCCGTCGAACGCAACGGGCGCCTCTACGGGCGTGGCGCGGCCGACGACAAGGCCGGGATCATGGCCCACGTTGCCGCCTACGGCGCCGTCACCCGGGTGCTCGGTGATGAATTCGGGCTGGGCGTCACCCTGTTCTTCGAAGGGGAGGAGGAAGCCGGTTCGCCGACCTTCAGGACGTTCCTCGAAACCCACCGCGAACTGCTCCGTGCCGACGTCATCGTGGTGGCCGATTCCAGCAATTGGAAAGTAGGCGTGCCGGCGCTGACCACCAGCCTGCGCGGACTGGTCGACGGAACCATCGAGGTGCAGGTCCTCGACCATGCCGTGCATTCGGGAATGTTCGGCGGCCCGGTGCTCGATGCACCTACCCTGCTCTCGCGCCTGATCGCCACACTGCACGATGACGATGGCAGCGTGGCCATCGCTGGGCTGGTGGGCCGGGACGAAACCGCCGTGGACCTTACCGAGGAGGAGTACCGGGCAGATTCGTCCGTGCTCGACGGCGTGAAGCTGGCAGGCACGGGGACCATCGCCTCGCGGCTGTGGACCAAGCCGGCGCTGTCGATCATCGGCTTCGATGCGCCGTCCGTCAGCGTGGCCTCCAACACCCTGCTGCCCCGCGCCCGGGCCAAGTTCAGCCTGCGGCTGGCCCCCGGACAGGACCCGGCGGAAGCCATGGAAGCGGTGCGCCGGCACGTTGAAACCCGCGCGCCGTTCGGCGCCAAGGTGACCTTTACGCCGGGGGAGAGCGGCAACGCCTTCCAGACGGACACGGGTTCGGCGGCTGCCGGCATCGCTATGTGGGCGCTCGGCGAGGCCTGGGGCGTTCCGGCCGTGGAAATGGGGATTGGCGGTTCGATTCCGTTCATCAGCGACCTGACCGAGCTGTACCCCGAGGTCCAGATCCTGGTGACGGGCGTGGAGGACCCTGATTCGCGCGCCCACTCCGCCAACGAGTCGCTGCACCTCGGGGACTTCCGCAACGCGGTGGTTGCCGAGGCCCTGCTTTTGGCGCGGCTGAATTCAGAGGGGCTCCGCTAACAGGCCGCGGAGGGAACAACGAAGGGCCTGGGAGGGTTACGCCTGAAGTTAGAGCTCCGCGCCGGATCGACGTAGCATGTAGTTATAGCCCGTACTGTTTCCGTAGGGGTAGGCACCGTGCAAGCGGGGCAGCCACAACCGTCGTTAGTAAGGTAGGCCAATGAGCACAACGACCAATGAAAACAGCACCGAAACCACCGGCACGGCCAGTGAGGAACTGGCGAGCCACGAAGTTCAGCTGACGGACGTTGCAGCAGGCAAGGTCCGGAGCCTCCTGGAGCAGGAGGGCCGCACCGATCTTCGCCTCCGGGTAGCCGTGCAGCCGGGTGGCTGCTCCGGCCTCATTTACCAGCTGTACTTCGACGAGCGCCTCCTTGAAGGTGACGCGGTACGCGACTACGACGGCGTCGAGGTCGTCGTCGACAAGATGAGCGTGCCTTACCTCAGCGGTGCCAGCATCGACTTTGAAGACACCATCTCCAAGCAGGGCTTCACCATCGACAACCCGAATGCGGGCGGCTCATGCGCCTGCGGTGATTCGTTCCACTAAAGGGTAAGTAAGCCCTTCGTGAACCTCTTGGCGGCGCCGGTGAAAACCGGCGCCGCCACACGGTGGGGACATGTGGGCGAAAACCTGCGGGGAGCGGTAAGCTCTACACCGAGTAGTAAAACTTTTAGTGTGCCCGGGAAGCTTTTTGCCGCCCTGGCAACAGCAACAAGTAGGAAGGGCCGTCTGTGAGTTCGCAGAACCGAACCGGCAGCCGACGCAAAACGATCACTACGATCACTGGCTTGGCAACTGCCGGCGCGTTGGTTTTGACTGGATGTTCGCCAGAGGTAGAGAAGGGGTGGCTGCCCACTGAGCGTGGCACCACCAATCACACTGACCGCATCATGGACCTCTGGGTCAACTCATGGATTGCCGCCCTCGTGGTGGGCATCATCACTTGGGGCCTGATCGTCTGGTGCCTCGTTGCCTACCGCCGCCGCAAGGGCACTGTGGGCTTCCCGCGGCAGACCAGCTTCAACCTGCCCCTTGAGGTCTTCTACCTGACGATCCCGCTGTTCATGGTCCTGGTGTTCTTCTACTTCACCGACCGTGACCAGCAGGCGATCGATGACCGCTCGCAGCCGGCCGACGTCGTAGTGGACGTCCGCGGCAAGCAGTGGGCATGGGACTTCAACTACAAAAAGGGTGACGTCGTCACCGAGGACCTCCACGAAGCGGGCGTCCAGGCGCACCTGACGGGTGAGGCGATCAACAAGGACAAGCTCCCCACCCTGTACCTGCCCGTCAACAAGTCCGTTGACCTGGAACTGAACTCGCGCGACGTGATTCACTCCTTCTGGGTTCCGGCGTTCCTGCAGAAGAGGGACATGATCCCTGGCAAGACCAACTACATCCGGTTCACCCCCACCAAAGAGGGCACCTACGACGGCAAGTGCGCCGAGCTCTGCGGTGAGTACCACTCCGAGATGCTGTTCCGCGTCAAGGTTGTTTCCGAGTCTGAATTCCAGGCTCACATGAACCAGCTTCGCCAGGACGGCAACACGGGCCTGCTTGGTGACGAGTACGACCGCAACCCGAACCTGAACGCAACGAAGTAAGGGAAGCGAAGTGGCTACTTACACCCAGACCCCCGGGATCCTTGAGGCTCCCGTAGTTCCCAAATCCAAGGGGCGCATCGTCGTCAACTGGATCACCTCCACGGACCACAAGACCATCGGGTACATGTACCTGATCGCGTCCTTCGTGTTCTTCTGCTTCGGCGGCGTGATGGCCCTGCTCATCCGCGCCGAGCTCTTCGAACCGGGTATGCAGATCCTGCAGACCAAGGAGCAGTACAACCAGCTGTTCACCATGCACGGCACTGTCATGCTGCTGATGTTTGCCACCCCGCTGTTTGCCGGCTTTGCGAACGTGATCATGCCGCTGCAGATCGGTGCGCCGGACGTCGCGTTCCCCCGACTGAACGCGCTGGCCTTCTGGTTCTTCCTGTTCGGCTCCACCATCGCCGTTTCCGGCTTCATCACCCCGCAGGGTGCTGCATCCTTCGGCTGGTTCGCCTACGCGCCGCTTTCGAACACCACCTTCAGCCCCGGCGTCGGCGGTGACCTGTGGGTCTTCGGCCTGGCACTGTCCGGCTTCGGCACCATCCTGGGTGCGGTCAACTTCATCACCACCATCATCTGCATGCGCGCCCCCGGCATGACCATGTGGCGCATGCCGATCTTCACCTGGAACACGCTGGTCACGGCCATCCTGGTCCTGATGGCGTTCCCGCCGCTGGCCGCAGCACTCTTCGCCCTCGGTGCGGACCGCCGCTTCGGCGCCCACATCTTCGACCCGGAGAACGGCGGCGCCGTCCTGTGGCAGCACCTGTTCTGGTTCTTCGGCCACCCCGAGGTGTACATCATCGCGCTGCCGTTCTTTGGCATCGTGTCCGAGATCTTCCCGGTCTTCAGCCGCAAGCCGATCTTCGGCTACAAGGGCCTGGTCTACGCGACCATCGCCATTGCTGCCCTGTCCGTAACCGTGTGGGCGCACCACATGTACGTCACCGGCTCCGTGCTGCTGCCGTTCTTCTCCTTCATGACCATGCTCATCGCAGTCCCCACCGGTGTGAAGTTCTTCAACTGGATCGGCACCATGTGGCGCGGTTCGCTGACGTTCGAAACGCCCATGCTGTGGAGCATCGGCTTCCTCATCACCTTCCTCTTCGGCGGCTTGACCGGTATCATCCTGGCCTCCCCGCCGCTGGACTTCCACGTCTCCGACTCCTACTTCGTGGTGGCCCACTTCCACTACGTGGTGTTCGGCACCGTGGTGTTCGCGATGTTCGCCGGCTTCTACTTCTGGTGGCCGAAGTGGACGGGCAAGATGCTCAACGAACGCCTCGGCAAGATCCACTTCTGGCTCCTGTTCCTGGGCTTCCACGGCACCTTCCTGATCCAGCACTGGCTCGGCGTCGAGGGCATGCCCCGCCGCTACGCCGACTACTTGGTCGAGGACAACTTCACCTGGATGAACCAGTTCTCCACCATTGCCTCGTTCGTCCTGGGTGCGTCCCTGATCCCGTTCTTCTGGAACGTGTACATCACCGCACGCAACGCCGAGAAGGTTCAGGTTGACGATCCCTGGGGCTTCGGTGCCTCGCTGGAGTGGGCCACGTCCTGCCCGCCGCCGCGGCACAACTTCACGTCCCTGCCGCGCATCCGCTCGGAGCGTCCGGCTCTGGACCTGCACCACCCTGAGCTCTCCCAGTCACACACCGTTGAGTCGCCGGCACCTGCAGCAAGCGTGCTCGGCAACGCCGATCAGAAGGACACAGCGCAATGAGAATCGAGTCATGGATTTTTGGAGCAGGAGTCTTCTTCTTCGTTCCGGTTTCCATCATCTACGGCTTCCTCACCAACTGGTCTGAGTGGGTCGGCATCCTGGGCATCCTCCTGGTGGGTGGCCTCGCGGGCATGATCGGTGCCTACCTCGGCTTCACCGGCAAGCGCGTGGGCATGCGTCCCGAGGACCGCGCTGACGCCGAAATCCACGAAGGCGCCGGCGAGCAGGGCCACTTCAGCCCCTGGAGCTGGTGGCCGTTGGTCCTGGGCCTGTCCTGCGCCGCAGGATTCCTCGGCCTGGCCGTAGGTTTCTGGATCGTGTTCATCGCCGGCGGCATGGCGCTGGTGGCCCTCGTGGGCTGGGTCTACGAGTACAGCCGCGGAGACCACGCACACTAGCGTTTCTGTTCCATAGAACGACGGCGGGCCCCACCATTTTGGTGGGGCCCGCCGTCGTTCTTCTTGTGTTTAACCCGGTACTAGCTGGCCTTCTGTGACGCGAGCAGCTCTACGAGACCGGAGAGGGCCGCTTCGGCCTCACCCAGGCTCTTGCCCGCAGGCAGGGCTGATTCCTTGACCGCCAGCTCAACCTCGCAGCCGTAGTTGAAGTCGGCAGTCATGACCTCGAGCAGGGAGCGGGCATCTACGGCGTCAATGCCGTCTTTGCGGATGGTCACCGGTAACCCTGTCTCCGTGACCGCGCGGACGAACACCGCTGCCGGTCTGGCGTGCAGGCCGATGGCCGCAGAAACGATTGCCTTACGAACGGGCAACTGGACTCCTTCGTCTTGGACGGGATGGCACATTGGGGGGAAGCCGCCGTCGTCTTTCCATTTTGTTCGTCTCTAAGAATATCGGCCCCTGTGCCGCCAATCTGCCGGGGACGGGTCTGGTCTAGACCTGTGTCCGCGTTGGCTTACCCTTGAACTGTGAGCATGCAATACAGGAGCGGCCGCCGTGGCGGCTAACGTGGCCGGCATAGCCGGTGAAATCGATAGAACCAGCGGGACGCCGATCTACGTCCAGCTCCGTGAGATCCTCAGGACCTACATCGCGACGTCCTGCCCGCCGGGTTCGGCGCTACCGTCCGAACGGGACCTCGCCGAACGTTTCGGCCTTGCCCGGATGACCGTCCGCCAGGCCATCGACGCCCTGGTGGGGGAGGAGGTCATCGAACGGGTAGTCGGCCTGGGCACGTTCGTCCGGAAACCGAAGCTGGACCTGCAGGTCAAGCTGACCTCCTACAGCGAGGAGATGCAGCGCCGCGGCATGGTCCCGGCAGCGAAGGTGCTGAGCTTCGAGCAGATCGCAGCCAGCGCCTTCCTGGCCCGCGAACTGCAGCTGGAGGAGGGAACACCTCTGGTGCGCTTCCGCCGTCTCCTGCTGGCCGATAACGAGCCAATGAGCGTGGATGAGAACTTCATCCCGGCCCACCGGGTGCCGGGGCTGCTCGACGGCGAGCCGCCCACCTCGCTCTACAACGTCCTGAGCGAACAGTTCGGCCTGGTCATGGAATGGGGCGAGGACATGATTGAGGCCACGGCCGCGTCGCCCTCCACCGCCCGGCTGCTCAACGTTGAAATCGGCGCGCCGCTGCTGAAGATCCAGCGGCATGCCTTTGTTGCCAGGGCGATGGTGGACTATTCCGTGTCCTACTACCGCGCCGACCGGTACAAGCTCTGGGTGCCGCTGCAGCGTCCCGGAGTCCGGCCCACGCGCAACTACGCGTCGGGATACCGGCAGCAGTAGCCTGCCGGCTGCGGCCAGCGTCCAAGGCTTCTGTTCGGGGATACAGAGAAGGCCCGGTCCTGGTGGACCGGGCCTTCTCTGTGTGCTTCGTGGGTGAAGCGGTGCTGCCTTTTTAGTGGCTCAGGGTCTTCTGTCCCTCGCCGGCTTCAACGGCCTCGTGGTGGCCGTGGCCGGCTTCCAGCTCGGCGGGGGTTGCCGGAGCAACCCGGTCCTCGAAGAACCAGCGGGACAGCTTGGCGCGGCGGTTTTCCTTGCGGGTCACCACACCGTGCTCGTTCGGCTCGGCGGGCAGCGGTGCGAGCGACTCGAAGCCAACAAGCTTGTAGCGCTTGTACTCGTCGAGGGGAGCGTGCACCTCAATGAACTCGCCGTGCGGGAGGCGGACGATGCGCCCGGTCTCGCGGCCATGGAGGGCGATTTCGCGGTCCTTGCGCTGCAGGGCCAGGGCCACGCGCTTGGTGACGACGAAAGCGATGACCGGCCCGATGAAGAACAGTGCACGCAGCCAGTACGTGACGTCGTTCAGTGCCACGTGGAAGTGCGTTGCAATGAGGTCGGAGCTGGCCGCGGCCCACATGACGCAGTAGAACGTGAAGCCGGCCATGCCGATCGCCGTACGCGTGGGAGCGTTGCGGGGACGGTCCAGGACGTGGTGCTCGCGGTTGTCCTTGGTGATCCAGCGTTCGATCCACGGGTAGGTGAACAGCACGGTGAACACGAGGCCTGCAGGAACGAGCGCCGGAAGCAGGACGTTCAGCGTCAGCACGTGGCCGAAGATGATGTATTCGAAGTGGAAACCGCTGACCACACCGGGCATCAGGCGCAGGGCGCCGTCAACCCAGCCGATGTACCAGTCAGGCTGGGTGCCTGCGGATACGGGGGAGGGGTCGTACGGGCCGTAGTTCCAGATCGGGTTGATGGTGAAGAACGCAGCCATGAGCGCGATGACACCGAACACGATGAAGAAGAAGCCACCGGCCTTCGCAGCGTAGACCGGGCCAAGCGGGTAGCCAACGACGTTGCGGTCGTTGCGGCCCGGGCCGGGGTACTGGGTGTGCTTGTGGACAACAACCATGAAGAGGTGAACGACGATCATGAGCAGGATCAGTGCCGGCACGAGCAGGATGTGCAGCGTGTAGAGGCGGCTGATGATGACCGTTCCGGGGAACTCTCCACCGAACAGGAAGAACGAGATGTAAGTGCCAATCACGGGGATCGACTTGATCACGCCGTCGATGATGCGCAGGCCGTTGCCGGACAGCAGGTCATCGGGGAGGGAGTAACCGGTGAAGCCGGCAGCCATGGCCAGGATCAGCAGGACACCGCCCACCACCCAGTTCATCTCGCGGGGCTTGCGGAACGCGCCGGTGAAGAACACACGGAGCATGTGCACTGCGACGGAGGCCACGAACAGCAGCGCTGCCCAGTGGTGGACCTGGCGCATGAACAGGCCACCGCGGACGTCGAAGGAGATGTCCAGCGAGGAGCTGTAGGCCACGGACATTTCGACGTTCTTCAGCGGCGTGTAGGAGCCGGCGTAGTGCGTCTCCGCCATCGACGGATCGAAGAAGAACGTCAGGAACGTGCCGGACATGAGGAGGATGACGAAGGAGTACAGCGCCACCTCGCCAAACATGAAGGACCAGTGGTCCGGGAATACCTTGCGGCCGAATTCGCGGAGGATCCCCGACCCGCCGACGCGCTCGTCGACGAAGTCAGTGAAACGTCCGACTTTGGTGTTGGCTACGTAGGCGGGGGCTTCAGCTCTTGATGCTGCGCTCATGCTCATCACGCTCCCAGTAACTTGGTCCTACAGGTTCTTTGAAGTCGCTGGTGGCGACCAGGTAGCCCTCATCGTCAACTGCGATGGGCAGCTGGGGGAGCGGGCGGCTGGCCGGGCCGAAGATAACCTTGCATTCCTGGGTCAGGTCGAAGGTTGACTGGTGGCACGGGCACAGCAGGTGGTGCGTCTGCTGCTCGTAGAGGGCAACAGGGCAACCGACATGGGTGCAGATCTTGGAGTAGGCAACGATGCCGTTGTAGCCCCAGTTTTCGCGTCCCGCGGAGGGGTTCAGCGAGCCCGGGTCGAGGCGCATCAGCAGAACGACGGCCTTGGCCTTTTCGTTCAGCTTGCCTTCGTGCAGTTCGTTGAGGCCCTCCGGAATGACGTGGAAGGCGGAACCGATGGTGACATCCGAGGCCTTGATGGGGGTTCCATCGGGGTCGCGGGTGAGGCGCTTGAGCTTGCCGTCCTGCGGGGCCCACATGGTGTGCGCCAGCTTGTCGTCCGGGCGCGGTCCGAGGTCACCGAAGATGGCGATGGCCGGCAGGGGAGCCAGTGCCACTGCGCCAAGCAGGGTGTTCCGGATGAGGGGACGGCGCTTGATGCCCGTTTCCTCGACGATGTCGTCAACGATGCGGACCGCAGCCTGACGGTCGTCCTCAGTGCGGATCGCGTGGCGTTCCTCGGAGACTTCGTGGTCCGGCATCAGGGCTTTGGCCCAGTGCACGATACCGGTGCCGATGCCAAGCATGGCGAACGCTGTACCAATGCCGAGCAGCGCATTCTGCAGCCGGATGGTGGCAATGCTGGAGTCGTCTCCCAGGTCGATGGCGAAGTACGCCACCAGGAAGACCACGGTGCCAATGACTGAGGTTGCGAACAGAGCAGCAACCTGCCGTTCTGCCCGCTTGGCGGCCTTCGGGTCCGTGTCAGCCAGGCGCAAGCGGTGCGGGGGAATTCCAGGATCCTGGAATTTCTCCACCTCATGCTGACCAGCCGTAGCTACGGTGCCCGAGTGGTTCGGACTGCCGTCACTATGGTTGCCCATGATTCGCCTCATCCTTCTCTCGTCTCGGCCTTTGCCGAGTTATGTTCAGTTCCAAACCTGCTGTGCAATCAGCAGGACGTTCTTGTTGTGCCTGGTGTGGCTATGACGATCGGGACGTCAGCCAGATGGTGAAGGCGATGATGACGCCCAGGCCGGCGATCCAGACGAACAGGCCCTCAGAAACAGGACCAAGTGCACCCAGGTCTGCGCCGCCCGGGGAACCGTTGGCCTCAATCTGCTTCAGGAAGGTGATGATGTTGCGCTTGCCTTCAGGGGTGATGTTCGAGTCGTTGAACACCGGCATGTTCTGCGGTCCGGTCGCCATTGCTTCGTAGATGTGCTTGCCCGTGACGTCGGCCAGGGCCGGGGCAAACTTGCCTCGGGTGAGTGCACCGCCGGCTGCTGCGGCGTTGTGGCACATGGCGCAGTTCACACGGAACAGCTCGCCACCTTCGGCGGCGTTGCCCTTCTCATCCAGGTATTCCTCGGCCGGGATAGCCGGACCTGCACCCAGCGAAGCTACATATGCAGCCAGCTGGTGGGTCTGGGTGTCGTTGAACTGGGCCGGCTTCTTGTAGGCCTGGGGGCCGTTCATCTGCATGGGCATGCGTCCGGTGCCGACCTGGAAGTCAACAGCGGCGGCGCCGACGCCAACCAGTGAGGGACCATCCTGCGTTCCGCTGGCACCCATGCCATGGCAGGTGGCGCAGTTGGCTTCGAAGAGCTTCTGGCCTTCCTGTGTATCGCTGGCGGTGAACTCTGCAGTGCTGGCTTTGGCCTCGTTGACGGTGGTGGCAACGGCGTACAGCCCACCAGTGAGGAGGAGGCCCATCAACAGCAGGGCTATTGCTGCCAGTGGGTGACGTCGCTTCTGCGAGAGTGCCTTCACGTGGTGGTTCCTTTATTCGATCGTGCGTCGGCTCCGTGAGCCGCTTCTTGAAATTCGTTCTCTTGGAGAAGAGGGAGAAAAATCTGGACTACTTGAGGACGTAGATGACCAGGAAGAGGCCAATCCACACGACGTCCACGAAGTGCCAGTAGTAAGAGGTGACAATCGCCGAGGTCGCCTCGAAGTGACCGAACTTCTTTGCGGCGAAGGAGCGGCCCATGATGAGCAGGAATGCGACCAGGCCGCCGATGACGTGCAGGCCGTGGAAGCCGGTGGTCATGTAGAAGGCAGAGCCATAGGCGTTGGAGGACAGCGACACGTGCTCAGAGACCAGCATGGCGTATTCCGTGGTCTGGCCGGCAACGAAGAATGCGCCCATGAGGAAGGTCAGGGTGAACCATTCGTTCATGCCCCAGCGCGTGAACTGGAGCGGCCCGCCGCTGCGTCGCGGCTGGAGCCTTTCGGCGGCGAAAACGCCCATCTGGCAAGTGAAGGAACTTGCCACGAGGACGATGGTGTTAACGAGCGCAAAGGGGAAGTTGAGCTTGGCCGTCTCTTCCGCCCACATCTGGCCGGAAGTGGACCGGAGTGTGAAGTACATGGCGAAGAGGCCGGCGAAGAACATCAACTCACTGGAGAGCCAGACGACGGTCCCGACGGAGACCATATTCGGGCGGTTCAGCGTGGGGTGCGCGGGGGTACTGGGGGCATGGGTCGCAGATGTCACATAGACATTATGTCTGTAAAACTTCGGCTTGCCCAACGCAAACCGCCTTTTGCGGAGACTTTTTCTACAAAGACGCGAAATCGCGCTGAAAAGTTCCCGGGGACGTTCACATTGGTCTTTGCGACGGGCACCTCGATAGCATCAGGAGGTGACTTCACAGGTATCGGCACCGGCGGCAGGCAACACCTGGCCGCGCCTCATCTCGGCACTGTTGAACGGCGAACACCTGAGCGCGGACAGTACGTCATGGGCCATGGACACCATCATGTCGGGGGCCGCCACACCCGTCCAGATCGCCGGTTTCCTTGTGGCGCTGCGCGCCAAGGGCGAGACAGTGGAGGAGATCGCCGGCCTCGTTGACGCCATGGTGTCCCATGCCAATCCGATCTCCATCTCCGGTGAAAAACTGGACATCGTGGGCACCGGCGGTGACCAACTCAACACTGTGAACATCTCCACCATGGCGGCGCTGGTCTGTGCCGGAGCGGGCGCAAAGGTCGTTAAGCACGGCAACCGGGCGGCGTCGTCGTCGTCGGGATCGGCGGACGTCCTGGAAGCGCTGGGGGTGCGGCTCGACCTGCCCATCGCCGACGTTGCACGGAACGCCGAGGAAGCGGGCATCACCTTCTGCTTCGCCCAGGTCTTCCATCCGTCATTCCGGCACACGGCGGTTCCCAGGCGTGAACTCGCGATCCCCACAGCCTTCAACTTCCTGGGCCCCCTCACCAACCCCGCCAGGGTGCAGGCCTCCGCAGTAGGTGTGGCGAACGCCCGCATGGCGCCGCTGGTGGCAGGCGTCCTGGCGCGCCGCGGCAGCCGCGGCCTGGTGTTCCGGGGAAGCGACGGCCTCGACGAACTGACCACCACCGGACCGTCAACCGTGTGGGAGATCCGCGGCGGCGAAGTGACCGAACAGACGTTCTCACCAAAGGACCTCGGGATCCGTCAGGCGACGGTCGAGCAGCTTCGCGGCGGGGACGCGCAGGCGAATGCCGCCGTCGTCCGCAATGTCCTGGCCGGGGAAACAGGCCCGGTGCGGGACGCTGTCCTGCTGAACGCGGCGGCCGGCCTGGTGGCGTACGACCTTCAGGCCGACGGTCCGCTCGCCGACCGCATGAAGCTTGCCCTGGACCGGGCTGCGGAATCCATTGGCTCAGGCGCAGCCGCTGCCGTCCTCGAGAAGTGGGTCAGCCTCTCGCAGGCATAAGGCATCGGGCAGCCTCAACGCACTAACGTCAGAGGGGCCAGGCACCCACAGGTGCCTGGCCCCTCTGTTGCGTTTAAGTGCCCTATTCCTCGAACCCCAGCGCGAAGGCGGCGTCGAGGTCATGCTGTGAGTAGGCGCGGAAAGCGATGTGGGTGGTAGTGTGCACGACGGCGGGGACCTTGGACAGCTTGTCGGCGATGACGTCCGCGAGGTCTTCGTGCTGGGCCACGCGTGCAACAGCGATCAGGTCCCATTCCCCGGTCACGGAGTAGACCTCGCTGATGCCCTCAATGGCGGATATTTCCTCGGCCGTTTCGGGGATGCGCGAGGCGTCTGTCTTGATCAGGACGAATGCGGTGATCACTGTGAACCCTTCCGGATCTGTTGAGCTGTGCTGCCAGCCTAATACATGGGCGGACCTGTACCTGGGTGGCCACGCGCCGGGCCGCCGGCTGCGGCGCTGCCCCGCTGGAGTCAGGCGCGGCGGCGGGCACGCAGTCGGAGGACTATGGCGACGATGAGGCGGTAGCCGAGGAGGAAAACCGCCAGGCTCAGCAGGGCCACGATCACAAACGGCAGGACCACGGTTTGTCCCGTGAGCGCGCGCAGCGCCATTCCGATGGCCACCGTGCCGAGCCAGACAGCCACCCCGGCCGGCCACAGCGCCAGGGGCCGCCGCCACACCTGCAGCAGCAGCCAGGCGACGGCTGCGCCGGCCAGGAATGGCCAGGCCGTGGCCAGGATTCCCGTCACTGATTCACCCCGCGCGTGGGCGTCGCGGCCGATCGCGGCAAAGATCAGGATGAGGATGAAATCGGCCGCAGCTGCGGCGGCCGCCGGGGCCGGAACCGCCCGTGTTCCGGAAGGGTCTGTCGTGGAAGGCATGCTTCCGAGCCTATCCGTTTTTACCGGGTCTTGCCCCGGCGCGAATATGCCGTGACGATGTCAGGCAGAACAATGGGCACGGCTTGAAGGAGTACTGGTGAAGTTCATCCAGATCGCGCAGCACGCCGAGGACCTTGACCGGGCGGCGGAGTTCTACTCCGCCCTGCTGGGCACCGCTCCGGCGGCGGTCTTCGAGCCGCCGGGACTGCTGTTCTTCGATCTCGACGGCGTCCGGCTCCTGCTGGAGCGGGGAGCGCCGTCGTCGGTGATCTACCTCGGTGTCCCGGATGTGCGGTCACGCGTGGCGGAACTGGAGGCCGCGGGAGTGGAGGTGGTCGGCGCGCCGCACGTGATCTTCCATCACGATGATGCGCGGCTCGGCCCGGCGGGTACTGACGAATGGATGGCGTTCATCCGGGACAGTGAAGGAAACACCGTCGGCCTGGTGAGCCACACGCCCGACGACGGGGCGCCGGGCTGAGAAAGCGCCACGGGACCACCCCAAACCCCAAGGTTTTCCCAAGAAGGCGTCAGTACCCTGTGCGCAGGGTACTGAACAGGATGCGTTGGGCGGGGCGCTGCGAGGGCTGCAAACCGAGGTGAGGTCATGCTGTGGAGGCGAAAGCTGGCAACGGCGATCATCGCTGCCGTTACGTTGAATGTGGCGGCAGTCAACCTGAACGGAGACTTCTCCGTGGGGAAGATGGACGGGGCACTCGCTGCAACTGTCGTGCCGAACGTGCAGGCCGCAGTATTGCGCAACTGGGGCCCGGTGGTAGCCGGCGACGAGTTCAACTATTTGGGGGCACCCAACCCGCTGAAGTGGAAGGTGTACGACAGCGTGGGCCATGACGGCAACGGGATCCGCAGCCCCAAGGCGGTGAAAGTTATCTACGGTGCGGCCTTCATCACCGGCGACGCCCATGGCACCACTGGCGGGATGTCCGCCAAGTTCGCACAGCAGAAGTACGGCCGCTGGGAAACCAGAATGAGAACCACTGTGCGGGATGTGGAGTACCACCCGGTGGTGCTGCTGTGGCCCAATGACAATAATTCGCCGAACTGCGCCGAGGTTGACTACGCGGAGGCGCTGGGCAACGTCAACGTGATCAAGTTCAGCCTGCATTACGCCTGCACCCGGTCCAACTATCAGACACGGGCGGCCAAGGCCATCGACCTTACCCAGTGGCACAACTACGCCGTCGAGTGGACCCGGACCGGAATCACCGGCTACATCGACGGCGTCCCCTGGTACATCGACACGAATCCGTCCCACCTGCCAACCGTGGGCATGCATCAGACGCTCCAGCTCGACTGGTTCCCGGACGGAACCGTCACCAACCAAACCCAAATGATCGTCGATTGGGTGCGCGTCTACCGGTAGCCGGATCAGAAAAGTTCTCCGGGGGACGACGGCGGGAGGTCCCGCCGTCGTCCGTTTTCTGTCAGGCGGTGGCCTGGTAGGCCTTGACCCGCTGTTCCACCACGAGGTGGATGAGGGCGAAGACGCCGTCCTCGTCGATGGCGGCCAACGCCGCGTCCAAGGCGGCGGGAACGTCCTTGTCCTCGGTAGCTGTAATGCCGAAGCCGCCAAAGGCCGTGGCCATCATGGCGAAGTTCGGATTCTTCAACTGGGTACCGGACACGCGTTCGGGATAGTGCCGCTCCTGGTGGGTGCGGATGGTGCCGTACTCCTGGTTGTCCATGACGATGATCAGCGGTGTGGCACCGTACTGGGCGGCGGTGGCGAGTTCCTGGCCATTCATGAGGAACTCCCCGTCGCCGGCAACCGTGACCACGCGGCGCCGCGGTTCAGCAAGTGACGCCGCGACCGCCGAGGGGATGGAATAGCCCATGGAGCCGTTCCGGGCGCTGATCATTGAGGCGTACCGGCGGGTGGGGAAGTACCGGTGGGCCCAGTTGGTGTGCTCGCCCGCCCCGAACGTCACCAGGGCATCCTCCGGCAGATGGGGGACCAGGTGTGCCATCAGGGTGTCCATCCTGGCCGGGCCCGGAGCGGGAGTGGACGGTGGGAGCGCAGCGAATGACTCCTGCTCGGCCCTCATCCGGCCCGTCCACGCCTTCCACTCCTCCTTCACTTGAAGATCAATGCCGGCCAGGTCGCGGACGAAGGCCTCGGGTTTCGCCAGGATCTGCCGCGAGACAGGGCCCGAACGGCCGCGCAGTGAGGGATCAATGGTGACCAGGAAGTTCTTCTTGCTCCAGTCCTGCCGGCAGACGAATCCGTCCGTAATCACGTCTCCCGGGACAGTGCCCACAAAGACGAGAAGGTCGGTTTCCTCCAGCAGGTCGTAGGTGGGGCGCGGGCGGCCGTACCCGATGGGGCCCACATAGGACGGGGAGTCAAAGGAAACTGTTCCCTGGGTCCGCCATTCCGCGGCGGCGGGAATCTGGTGCCGCTCCAGCCAGGCGGTCAGTTGATCAGCTGCGGACTGGGTCCAGTCGTTGCCGCCCGTCACGAACAGCGGCTTGTTGGACAAAGCCAGTGCAGCCTTCAGTGCTTCGACATCGTTGCTGCTCATGCCGCCGCCCGCCACCGGGATGGCCGGGTGCAGCGTCGGATCAATCAGGTCCCGGAGGATGTCCTCCGGCAGGCCCACCACCACCGGTCCCGGCCGGCCGCTCATGGCGGCAAACATGGCCTCAGCCACGATCTCGGATGCCCGCTCCGCGTGGTCAAGGACCATGACGCGTTTGGCACCGGTATCGAACCAGGCTTTGATGTCGAACTCCTGGAACGCCTCGCGGTCCCGGTGCGCGAACGGAATCAGGCCCACGAACAGCAGCATCGGCGTCGAGTCCTGCCAGGCGGTGTGCAGCCCCACGTGCGCGTTGGCTGCGCCGGGTCCCCGGGTGACCATCGCCACCCCGGGCCGCTGGTTCATTTTTCCGTCAGCCTCTGCCATGTACGCCGCCCCGCCCTCGTGCCGGCAGACAATGGTTTCAATATCGGAGCTATGCAGGCCGTCCAGGACGTCAAGGAAGCTTTCACCGGGAACCACATAAGTGCGTTCCACGCCATGGGCCGCGAGCGAGTCAACGATCACATGCCCGGCGGATTTCAGGACCGGGTGCGGTCCTGCGGGGACGCTCTCGCAGCCGGTCTGCGGGAGCCCTTGTTCCTGGGGCCGCCCAAGGTGGGGAGGGATGTCGGTTGCGGTCAAGATGGACTGAGACTCTGTTGTCATGTGCTTTCTTTGGCTATTCGGCGGGCCGGTGTGTGTAAAGCTGCGGATCTTTATCTGATGGGCGTCGGGTTGGCGATGACGGGGGACTTGCCGGTGAAGCCTTCGCGGGCTTCGGCGATTTCGTGGATGCGTTTGCGGCAGGCGTACCAGCCGGCGACCATGAGGGCGATGGCGATGAGGGTGACCAGGAGGGTCAGGGGTGAGTCGAT
>NZ_JCAQPC010000021.1:0-399556 GCF_059568005.1 Arthrobacter sp. BGA-UO-ETr-C19 | reverse complement strand
GATGAGTGACACCCGCACCAAAAACTATGTCGCCAGACGCCGGGCCGAAGGCAAAAACACCAAGGAAATCATGCGCTGCCTCAAACGCTACATTGCCCGGGAAATTTACGACCAGCTCGTCCATCCGCAACCGGCACCGGATGCCGGTGCCGGTGCCCTCCGCATTCTTCGAACGAGGAAAAACATCACCCTTCAGGCCGCAGCGGACAGCCTCCATGTCTGGCCCACGGCGCTGTCCCGGCTCGAACGCGGACTGACCCGTCACGACGACTTCTACCAACGCTACGAAGACTGGCTCAACTCTCAATCCGAGAAACCGCAAAGACTGGCCCTGGGTTTGCCCGGGCTGAGCGGCAGTTTGACCAGCTCGGCGGGACCAACGGCGACAGGAGTCGGCGCGCCGCCGTCCCTGCCATAACGACCGGGCACCAAGGCTCTGGGGTCAAGGGCGGCCGCCAGGCCGTCGCGCAGCGATTACAGACCCTTGACGCCGGAGCCTTCGACCCGGCCACATGCACGACGCCGGGGCGCCGGGCCTCTTTGACATCTATAGGAGCATCATTTTTACCGGCGCAGGCGGGAGCAGGGCCACAATTGTCCGTTCACGCCAAATGCAGTGCGCACAAGTCTGAAATCAAAGACACCAAGGGCCCGTGAGCCTCATCACAGCTCCCCCGGGCATGGTCTGCTGGATAGCGATTCCCCTCCCAATGACGAGAAGGTATTGGCATGCAACAAGCCCAAACAACTGATGAGTTGGCGCCCGAAAACGGGGCCAGCACCTCCACCGAAAGCACCGCCGGCGGCACCGCGCGTGATGCCGTCGGAACCGTTCTGAACCGCGGCCTCAACGTCCGCCACATCCGCTTCATGGCCCTCGGCTCTGCCATCGGCACCGGCCTGTTCTACGGTTCGGCCTCGGCCATTCAAAAAGCGGGCCCCGGCGTGCTGTTCGCCTACATGATCGGCGGAGCTGCAGTGTTCATGGTGATGCGCGCGCTCGGAGAAATGGCCGTGCGGCACCCGGTCTCCGGATCCTTCGGGCAGTACGCCAGCCGGTATCTTGGCCCGCTGGCGGGCTTCGTGACCGGCTGGACCTACGTCTTCGAAATGGCGATCGTGGCCATCGCCGATGTCACCGCCTTCAGCATCTATATGGGCTTCTGGTTCCCGTCCGTGGAGCGGTGGGTCTGGATCCTGGCCATCATCTTCCTCCTCGCGGCGCTGAACCTGCTGAGCGTAAAAGTCTTCGGCGAACTTGAATTCTGGTTCACGCTGGTCAAGGTTGCGGCCATTATCGCCATGATCGCGGGCGGCGCGGCCATCCTTGCGTTCGGCTTCCAGAACGGTGATGCCTCGGCCACTCCGGGCCTGGGGAACCTGGTGGAGCACGGCGGTCTGTTCCCGAACGGGTTCGAGGGGCTCCTGGCCTCGTTCGCCGTCGTCATGTTCGCCTTCGGCGGGATTGAAACCATCGGCATCACGGCGGGCGAGGCAGCCGACCCCAAGAAGGTGATCCCGAAGGCCGTCAACACCGTGCCGGTCCGGGTCCTGCTGTTCTACGTACTCACCCTTGGCGTGCTGATGAGCCTCTTTCCGTGGAACGAGATCGGCAGCGGCGGCAGCCCGTTCGTCCAGATCTTCAGCGGCCTGGGCATTCCCGCCGCGCCGCACATCCTCAATGCCGTGGTGATCACCGCCGCTCTGTCCGCCATCAACAGCGACATCTTCGGCGCCGGTCGGATCCTCTTCGGCCTGGCCAAGCAGGGGCATGCACCCCAGAGCTTCGGGCGGGTTTCCCGGCATGGCGTGCCGTGGATGACCGTGGTGATGATGGCCGGGATTCTGCTGGTGGGAGTGGTGCTGAACGCGGTCATCCCGGAAGATGTCTTTCTGCTCATTGCTTCCATCGCCACCTTCGCCACGGTCTGGGTGTGGGTAATGATTCTCGCCTCCCACGTGGCGATGAAACGCGAGATCGCCCGGAATGGCCTGCCGGCGTCGGAGTTCCCCTCGCCTTGGTGGCCGGCGGCGTCCGTCCTCACCATCGGCTTCATGGGGCTGGTGATCGCGGTGCTTGGCTTCTTCGAGGACACGCGCGTTGCTCTCTATGTGGGGGCTGTGTGGCTGGGGCTGCTGGTGGTCGCCTATCGGCTTTGGGTCAAAGGAAGCGGACGACGGCGTGCCCACCTTGAGGATGAGACCTCGCCGCTGCCGGTGGTCGCCAAAACTGAGTAGGATTCCCACCGGAATGGCGCGCCAGGCTGGAAAAGGCAAAAGCAAGTAGTAAAAATGGGTAAAGACAGGTACTTAACATTTGTTACGTGAGTGCCTGATGTGATAAATGAGGTAGACGTTACTCGTGTGACGTATGTGATTCCTTCTTACAGTGGACTACACGGTGCCAGCCGGCTGGGGTAATGACCCCGGATGATGACCCGGACCCGCGCCGCCAGTGATTCGACGATTGGTCACACTGTGAAGGAGTGGTCCTCATGTTGGAAATCCAGGCCGGGGCGCCGGCAGAGCATCTTCAATCCGGGCGGTCACCCGGTTTCCTGGCCCAGACGCTGCAGCGGGCGCGCACGGCGGCTGTTCCCTACAAGATCGGCGATGTCCTGGTGGGCGACGATCCCTTCAACGGCAGGCGTGAAGGCACCGTTGTGGCCAAGAACGGCCGGTCGATCGGGATCTGCTCCTCGGACCGGGTGTACTTCTACGACTACCGGCAACTGAGGCGGCCGGACTAGGCGGATCATCCCGCCCGTCCAGCCGACGATCAACAGGAGCCAATCCCATGTCCATCGCCAACCTGCCAACCGCGTACCTCACCATTGCCGAGGTGGCCGCGGCCCTGCGCCTTTCCAAAATGACCGTCTACCGGATGGTCCGGGCCGGGACGCTGGCGGCCGACCGGTTCGGCAAGTCCTACCGCGTGCCGGAGTCGGCTGTGGAGGACTACATCCGGGCCTCGGGCAACCCGGCTACGGAGGACCCACAGGGCCCACGCGGTTAATTCGCCCAGGGTTCCGGGTGCCCCTCGGACAGAAGCACACACATGTGCTGGCTGGCTGACGTCCGCCGGCGTTACGATCAGGCATGCTCCCGCTGCAGAATCTCCTGGCCTTTGCGTTGGTCTCCGCACTGCTGATCGCAGTCCCGGGCCCCAGTGTCCTGTTCGTCATCGGACGGTCGCTGGCCCTGGGGCGGCGGGGCGGCCTGCTGAGCGTTCTCGGCAATGCTGCCGGGGAACTGTTGCAGATTGCAGGGGTTGCACTGGGCCTTGGCGTGGTGCTGGCTGGGTCGGTGCTGCTGTTCACGGTGGTGAAGTTCGCCGGCGCGGCCTACCTTATTTACCTGGGAATCGTGGCGGTGCTCCATCGCCGGGGCGGCCCGGCTGACCAGGATCCGTCCAGGCCGGCCACCACCCGGCGGATTTTGCGCGAAGGCTTCATTGTCGGGGCCACGAATCCGAAGTCCGTGGTGTTCTTCGTAGCGGTCCTCCCCCAGTTCGTGGACCCTTCTGCCGGCGCTATTCCGGTTCAGCTCGCCCTGCTTGGTGCCACGTTCCTGGGCATCGCGTTGGTCTCGGACAGTGTCTGGGCACTCGCCGCAGGAACCGCGAGGCAATGGTTCGCCCGTTCACCCCGCCGGGTGGCCGCTGTCACTACTACCGGCGGGGTGATGATGATGGGGCTCGGCGGCACCCTGGCCCTGACTGGCACCAAGAACTAGTGGGCCCACGCCGTCAGGGAACGGTGGGGATTATCGGGCGGACCAGCCCCCGTCCATCGTGTAGCTGGCCCCGGTGACCATGCCGGCGGCGTCGGAGGACAGCCACGCAACCAGCGAGGCCACCTCTTCGGGTTCCACGAGCCGTTTCACCGCGGACTCGGTGAGCATCACCTTCGCCAGGACCTCTGACTCCGGAATCCCATGGACGCGCGCCTGGTCCGCGATCTGCTTCTCCACCAGCGGGGTCCGCACATAGCCGGGATTGATGCAGTTGGACGTAACCCCGTGCTCGCCGCCTTCCAGTGCCGTCACCTTGCTCAGCCCCTCAAGACCGTGCTTCGCCGAGACGTAGGCACTCTTAAACGGGGAGGCCCGGAGACCGTGCACCGAGGACAGGTTGATGATGCGCCCGAAACCGTTGGCGTACATGTGCGGCAACGCGGCCCGGATCAGCAGGAAGGGCGCTTCGAGCATAAGCGCCAGGATCCGCCGGAACGCCACCGGATCGAAGTCCTCGATGGGGCTGATGCGCTGGATGCCGGCGTTGTTCACCAGGATGTCGCAGTCCAGGCTCAGCGCGGCCAGTGCCTCGACGTCCAGGAGGTCGACTGCCCAGGACGTGCCGCCCACCTCATCGGCGAGGGCCGCGGCGCCGGCTTCGTCGACGTCGGCCACCACCACTTTGGCTCCCCTCGCGGCCAGTTCCCGTACACACGCCGCGCCGATGCCGCTGGCACCGCCGGTGACCAGGGCCTTGCGGCCGTTCAGGTTCTTTTCCACGTCCGGACCTTGTGCGTCCACAGTCTGCTCCTCAAAGTGTCCACGTTGACACGTGCCGCCACGTGCAGCACTTCCGATTCACCCGAGTATTCCTGCAGAAGGAACGCGGTTCAATGACTAATCAGGCACTGGATTCGTGCAAAATTGCAGATATGGATGCCAACCCGGACGACCTGCTGGTGCTGCTCACCGTCTCACGCTCGGCGAAGTTCACGACGGCGGCCCAGGTCCTGGGCCTGAACCACACCACCGTTTCACGCCGGATTGCCGCACTGGAAAAAGCCCTGGGCGGCCGCGTTCTGGCCCGGGCGTCCGGGGGTTGGGAGCTGACCGAACTCGGCGCCCAGGCCGTGCTGGTAGCCGAGCAGGTGGAAACGGCGGTGCGTGCGCTGGGACCGTCAGGCCGCGCGCCTGACCCGATTACCGGCGTCGTACGCATGACGGCGACCGACGGTTTCAGCGCGTACATCGCCGCTCCGGCGGTAGCCCGGCTGAGGAAGGATCACCCCGGGCTCAGCGTCGAGATCGTCACCGTCACGCGCCGGGCCCTGCAGCAACGCTCGGGACTGGACATCGAGGTGGTGGTGGGCGAGCCGCAGGTGCACCGGGCCGAAGCGTTCCGGCTGGGCGAGTACGAGCTCGGGATGTACGCGTCCCGCTCGTACATCGAGGCCAACGGAACGCCGGACTCGGTGGAGGCCCTGACCGCCCATCCGCTCGTGTACTTCGTGGATTCGATGCTGCAGGTGGACGACCTCGATGCACCGCGGCGGCTGGTGCCGGCGATGCGCGACGGCGTCAGCTCCACCAACGTGTTCGTGCACGTCGAGGCCACCCGGGCGGGCGCCGGGGTGGGGTTCCTTCCCTGTTTCATGGCCGACCGGCACGAGGACCTGGTGCGTCTGCTCCCCCGGAACATCGCCGAACGGCTGCCCTACTGGATGGTCCTGCGGCCCGACTCGATGCGCCGGCCGGCCGTCGCCGCGGTGGTGACGGCGCTGCGCGAACAGACCACGGCGCACCGGGAGTGGCTCCTCGGGCGCGGACGCGGCAGCTCAGGCGGGGTCGCTACTCAGCCGCTGACAGAACGCTGAGGCCCGGCGTCGGCGGCGGATCCCACAGCGGTGATCGCGGCCTCGGTGCTGGGCCGGGCATTTGTGCCTGGCACAGGGTCGTGGCGCACCTGGGCTCCGGCGGCGAAGGCCCGGACCCTGGCATCGTCCCAGATGTGGGCGGGTACCGCGCCGCCCAGGAGCCGCCGCGCGAGCTGCGGATCGTCGTCGAACGGCAGGTCGCTGCCGGCCATCACCATATTGCCGTAGCGGCGTCCCTTCAGCATGGCCGGGTCCGCGATGATGATGGTGTGCTCGAACGCGGCCGCGATGGTGGCGGCATCCTCACGGGCGTTTTTCAGGTCCGGGCCGTCGCCCGAATTCACCACGTAAATGCCGCCGGGCGCCAGCACCCGACGCACATGCGCGTTGAACTCGGCGGTGGTCAGCGGAAGGGGGGTCACCGCGCCGGCGAACACGTCCCGGATGATGAAGTCGCGGGTGTCGGGGGTGAGGGTTTCCGTCACAGCGCGGGCCTCGCCGACGCGCAGCCGCAGCAGCGGAGCCTTGGGGAGGTCGAACCAGCCGCGGACGTATTCGGCAAGCTTCCCGTCCAGCTCCACCACCACCTGCCGGGCGTCCGGGTAGGCAGCATGGAAGTACCGGGCCAGCGAGCAGGCCCCGCCGCCCAGGTGCAGGCCCCGCAGCCGAGGCTTGGCCTCAGTCGGCCAGCGGGATTCGATCAGGGCGGACATCCAGCGCATGTACTCGAATTCGAGGAATAGCGGATCGGCAAGGTCGATGTGGGAACTCATCACGCCGTTGATGCGCAGGAGCCAGCCGGTGGAGTTGTCCTGGTCGGCAATGAGCTCGCAGTCGCCGGTATCGATGTAGTAGATGCCCTCAACGGGGCCATCTGCACGGACTCCCCCTGGACGCGCTTGCCTGGGATCTTCCAGCACGTCGGAGGCCGCTGCCGTGCCATTCCTGCCGCCGGATCTGGTGCCGGCCTTGGGCCCCGATTTCCCGCCTGACTTGACGCGCCGTGCCATCAGTTCCCCGCCGCTTCCGTCATGCTTCAAGCCTAGTTGACCGCAGGTGCCCCCGATTCCGCTCCCCGCCCGATCAGCGGGCAACAGGCCCGACCAGCGGGTTCTACCCCTCCGGCACGGGCGCTCCCTCGCCGTTGCGGATGCGCTGGACCATGGCCGTGGTGGAGCGCTCGGCCACGTAGTCGAGGATGGTCACCGTGCCGCCGTAGGCCTCCACGGCCTCGGTTTCGGCCAGCATCTCCGGCGTGTAGTCCCCGCCCTTGGCGTAGATTTCCGGCCGCAGTTGTTCAATCAGGGGAATCGGCGTCGGGGTGTCGAAGACGGTCACGTAGTCCACGCAGCTCAGGGCGGCGATCACGGCTGCCCGGTCGGCCACGCTGTTAATCGGGCGGTCCGGCCCCTTGAGCTTCCGCACGGAGTCGTCACTGTTGAGCGCCACCACCAGGATGTCGCCGAGCTGCTTGGCTTGGTTCAGGTAGCGCGTATGCCCACGGTGCAGGACATCGAAGCAGCCGTTGGTCAGCACGACGCGCTGGCCGTCGTTACGGTGGGCACGGATGTGCCGCTCCAGTTCGTCGGCGGACAGCGCGGTGTCCGCGAAGCTTTCCAGGTAGCGGCCCAGCTCGTCCGTGCCGCATACCGACGTCCCGGGATGGTGGACCACCACGTCCGCCGCCGCCTGGGCCAGGTCCAGGCTGGCCGTCAGCGGCAGCGACGCGGCACGCGCCAGGGTCAGCGCCGCCACGAAGGTGTCGCCCGCGCCGGAGGCCTGCTTCTCGGTAGCCGGCCGCGCCCACGTCCGGTGCGGGTTTCCGGCCGCCGGGATGAGGACCGTTCCGTCCCGGTCCAGCGTGACCACGACGGCGCGCGCTCCCGTTGCCCGCAGCAGTTCGGCGCCGTGCGCGGTCACCACCTCGGCGCGCTCGGGCCCGCTGCCCAGCCGAAGGTCCAGCATCCTGGCCGCCTCCTGCGCGTTGGGCGTGACCAGGTCCGGTTCAAGTCCTGCCCACGGACGGGGATCGTGCGCGTCCACCACCACGAGCGTGTCCTGCCCGCGCCCCGCCAGCGATTCGATGAGCCGGCTGCGCACCGGTTCCGCGAGGACTCCTGTTCCGTAGTCGCAGATCACCACCGCATTCTGGCGTCCGACGGCGGAGGGCACCGCCGCTTCGAACGTCGCCAGGGCGTCGGCCGGGACAGCTTGCGCGGAGTCGTCGAAGCGCAGCAGGACCTGGCCACCGCTGCTGATCCGGATCTTCGTGGTGGTGACCATCCGCGGGTGCTCGGCGAGCAGGGTGGTGTCCACCCCGGCGGCGAGCAGTTGGCGCTTAAGTTCCGCGCCGGCGTCGTCCGCCCCGATGATGCCGGCCACGCTCACGCGGGCGCCGAGGGCGGCCAGGTTCATGGCGGTGTTGGCGGCGCCGCCGGGAGCAAAGTCACGCCTGTTGATGTCCACCACGGGAGCCGGGGCCTCGCGGCACATCCTGTCGATCGAGCCGGTCCACCAGCCGTCGAGCATGAAGTCGCCCACGACCGTGATGGCCGGCTGCTCCTCGGCCAGCCTCCGGGGAAGCCACGCCGCAAGGCCGCGCTGTTCGGACAGCGCCGGTTCGGAAAGCGCTGCGTCGGAACGTTCTGCGTCGGAACGTTCTGCGTCGGAAAGCACCGGCTCGGAACGCTTCGGCCCGCCGTCGTCCCCCGTGAGTCCTCCGGCGCCCCGGGCTGCGGCCGTCACGACGCTGCCCCGTGGGTTCCATCAGCAGGCGGCGCAGCGATGTGCACCACCTTGACCCGGGTGAATTCATCGAGGAGTTCTGGGCCGTAGCCAAACCCGTGCCCGCTTTCGCCGCGGGGCTGGGCAGCCCCGCCGGGTGCGCCACCGAACACCTCGTTGACCTTGACGGTCCCCACCGGCAGCGCTGCGACGGCTTGCTGGGCGTGGGCGATGCTGCCGGTCAGGACAGTGGCGGCAAGTCCGTACCGGCCGGCTGCGGCGAGCGCGAGCCCTTCCTCGAAGCTGTCCACCACACACACGGGAGCAACTGGGCCGAACGCCTCCTCGGCCATGACGTCCATGGTGTCGTCGCAGTCCACCAGGACCGTGGCCGGATAGAAGGCTCCCGGCCCCTCTGGGACCGCGCCGCCCTCCAAGGCCCTCGCGCCCAGCTGCAGCGCTTCGGCAACGTGCCGGTGGACCGTGTCCCGCATCCGGGTATCCACGAGCGGCGCGAGTGGGTGTTCCGTGTTGCGGTCCCGGGCCTGCCCGGCGAGCGCCTGGCAGAACTCTTCGGCGATGGACCGGTGGACGTAGATCCGCTCCACGGACGTGCAGATCTGCCCGCTGTTACTGAAGGCCCCGATCGCCGCCTGCTCCGCGGCCCAGCCAGGGTCCACGTCGGCGTCCACCAGCAGCGGATCGTTCCCGCCGTTTTCCCTGATGACATACGCGCCCGTCAACACCGCCGCCCGCGCAATGCGGGCACCGGTCTCACTGGATCCGACGTGGGCGAACATATTAACGTCCGGCTGCTGTGTGAGGAGGGTCCCGACGTCGGCCCCTCCCGTGAGCGTGACGAGCACGTTGGGCGGAAATACCGGCCCCAGCGCCTCCCCAAGCAGCTTCCCCAGGTGGGGGCACCGCTCGCTCGGTTTGTGGATGGCGGTGTTCCCGGTGACCAGGGCGGCCCCGATAAGTCCGCAGGCCACGGCCACGGGATCGTTCCACGGAGTCAGCAAGACTGCTACGCCGCGGGGCTCGGCGACGGTGTAATCAGCTGCCAGCGCGTTGCCGCGCAGGCTGTGCCCGCGGTGCACGGGACCAAGTTCCGCATATTGCTCCAGCGTGGAAACGCCGGCGGCAATCCCGGCAAGTGCCTCCTCCACCGGACGGCCGGTCTCCTGCGCGTTCAGTTCCGCAAGCCCGGCAGCAGCCGCCTCGAGCGCCCGGGCGGCCTCGCGCAGCAGCTTGCCGCGCTCCCCCGGAGGCGTTGCCGCCCAGCCGGGCTGGGCAGCGCGGGCAGCCGCTACGGCTCCCGCCACATCATCTGCGCCGGCGACGGAAAGGCTGCCAACGGTTTCTCCGGTTCGCGGGTTCAAGATGGTGAGCATGTCTTCCGCGTTGGCCAGATCGCTGGTCATGGTCGATTGCATGTGGCTCCTCACTGGGGATTGGCCTGTGACTGCCGGACCTTCAGTCCCGCCCTCTCTGAGGTGATCCGTACCCCGGCGCCAACGGGTTTACACGCCCCAGGTACAGGTGTTTCAAAGCTGGCGGGCCGGGTCTCATTGAGCTGGCAATACAGGGCCGATGCACCGTATGGTGGCTCCACTGAACCCATCCCGACCTGAACGCATCCTGACCTAAACCATCCGGAACCGAGAGGGCTGACACTTTGGAACTCTTCAACGCCGACTTCGGCGGAGCACGCGTCACAGGGCACGGAATCGGCCCCGTTTTGGAAGAATTCAGCGGTGTCTCCCGCATCGCCGTTCTCCGTGGCGGCGGGTTGGGTGACCTGATGTTTGCCCTTCCGGCGGTGGCAGCGTTGAAGGCCGCCTACCCCGACGCCAGCGTCACACTGCTGGGCACGCCGATCCATGCTGAGCTGCTGTCCCAGACCGTGGGACCGGTGGATGAGACGGTGATTCTGCCATTTTCGGAAGGGGTCCGCCCGGGGCCGGAAGACGACGACGAACTGGAGCGGTTCTTTGGCGGGATGCGCGCCAGGAACTTCGACCTGGCCGTCCAGCTGCACGGCGGGGGCCGGTACTCCAATCCGTTCCTGCTCCGCCTCGGCGCCCGCCACACCGTGGGCACCAGGACTGCGGACGCCGCTCGGCTGGAGCGGACCGTGCCCTACCTGTATTACCAGCATGAGCCGCTCCGGGCACTCGAAGTGGCGGGATTCGCCGGTGCCCCTCCCCGTGAGCTGGAGGCCAGGCTCCAGGCGCTCCCGGAGTTTCGCCGGCAGCTTGAGCAGGAGCTCCTGGGAAACGGCGGGCCGGGGATCGACGACGGCGGGCCGGGATACGGCCAGGTGCTGGTGATCCATCCGGGCGCGACGGATCCGCGCCGGCGCTGGCCGGCGGAACGCTTCGCGGCGGTGGCCCGGAGGGCCGCCGACGACGGCTTCCGAATTTATGTGGTGGGCGACAGCAGCGAAAAGGAACTGGCGGAGACAGTGGTGGAACTCGCCGTCGAACAGTCCGGCGCAGGACAGTCCGGCGCAGGACAATCCGGCAGCGGGCAGACCGGCACCGGGCAGACCGGCACCGGGCAGTCTCAGGGCGTCCGCCCGGCCGTTGAGTCACTCGCAGGCAAGCTCAGCCTCGGCGAGCTCGCAGCGCTACTGGCCGGCAGCGCAGTCGTGGTGGCGAACGACAGCGGACCCCGCCACCTCGCCCAGGCCCTGGGCACACCCACTGTGGGTATCTTCTGGACGGGCAATGCCATCAACGCCGCCCCGCTGGGACGCAGCGTGCACAGAATCCACCTCGGCTGGGTCACGCGCTGCGAAGTGTGCGGCGTGGACGTCACCCAGGTCGGGTGGACGGCCCCCCGGTGCCCGCATGACGAGTCCACCGTGAAGGCCGTCGAACCCTCAGAGGTTTACGAGGATGTTCTCCAGCTCACGGCCACGAACCCTCTTCCTCATGGCAGATAAGCATTTCGCGGACCTCGCAGCCGGTGGGCTGCGACAACGCGAATAAAATGGCCTGGGCCACGTTGCCGGGGTCGTTCAGGCGTGAGTCGTCCTGCGGCTTGTACTGCTCGGCGCGGTCATCGAAGAAGCGCGTCTTCATGCCACCGGGAATCATGGTGGTCACGCCGATCTCGCCGCCAGTTTCGGCCGCCAGTGAATGGCTGAACCCCACTACCCCGAATTTTGAGGCGCAGTACGCCGTAGCCTCCGGCAGTGCCCGTTTGCCCAGCGTGGACGCAATGGTGATCACCCGGCCCCGGGACTCCTTGAGGTAGGGCAGGGCCGCCCGGACGACGGAAACAGTGCCCAAAAGGTTGACTCCGATGACGCGTTCCCATTCGTCCGCGGCCACGTCCTCCAGCTTTCCGCAGCGGTCGATGCCGGCCGCCGTGACCACGGCATCCAGTCCGTCCAGGGTCTCAGCAGCCTGCCTGACAGCCTCGGTCACGGCAATGCGGTCCGAGACGTCCACTTCAAATGCCTTCGCCGCGGAGACGTTCCGGATGTCGCGGTCCAGCACCACCGGGGTTCCCCCGGCTTTCAGCACGGCATCGACGACGGCGGCCCCCAGTCCGGAGGCACCGCCGGTTACCAGGACCCGGCCAGGCCGGAAAGTCGATTCAGTCATGGTGTTCCTTTCGCTTGGGACAAATTCAGGATTGCTTTGCAGTTCAGCTGACCTTCGCCAGGGCGTCTGCGAGGACAGAGGTGGACCGGGCCTGGTGGAACGGCACCGTCACGCAGCGCCCGCCCCAGCTCTCGACCAGCCCTGCTTCGGGCAGCTCGGAGGCGCGGTAGTCGCCGCCCTTCACCCAGACGTCCGGGCGCAGCGTCGCCAGGCAGGCCTCCGGAGTGTCCTCCCCGAAAATCAGGACAGCATCCACGCACTCGAGTGCCAGCAGGAGCTCGGCCCGGTCCTGCTGGCTCACAATCGGCCGCTGCTCGCCCTTGATCCGGCGCACCGACTCGTCCGAGTTCAGGCACACGATCAGGCAGTCGCCGAGATCCCTGGCCGCCGCCAGCGTGCGGGCATGACCCGCATGCAGCAGGTCGAAACAGCCGCCGGTGGCCACAACGGTTCCCCCGTTGGCCCGCACCCGCAGGGCAAGGCCGAGGGCGTCTTCCTCACGGCTGTGGTGCCAGACCGGCCGCTGTCGGTCCGGCAGCGAGGCCACCCCGCCTGCGCCGAGGAAGGCGGCCGCTTCATCGATGGCCAGTTCCGCTGCCTCTTGGATGCTGCGGCCCTCTGCCAGATGCACGGCCAGGCTGGCCGCGAGCCGGTCGCCGGCGCCGCAGGGATCGGTGACTTCGGTGGGAGGGGCAGGGATTGCCATGGGCGGTGTGTCGGGCCGGGACAGCAGGCCACCCTGCTCGCCCATGGTCACGAGGACCGCCTGGCTTTGCCATCGGTCCAGCAGTGTTTCGCCGAGGGTACTGCCGACGCCGGCAACCGCAGCAGGTGTTCCGGTGCCGGAATCCGCAGCCTTGGCAGCCTCGGACAGGTTGGGGGTCACCACGGCCACGCCGGGGACCGGGACGGCACCGGAGGGATGCGGATCCCACACGATCGGAATGTCGCCAGCGCGGGCCTCGAGCAACTCGCGGATCTCCGGGTTCGCGGCAACGCCCCTGCCATAATCGGCCACGACGATCACCTCGGCCTGGGCCAGCGCCCGGAGCATGCCCGCGGTGGCCGCCGGTACTTCCGGCCGCTCGCATCCCTCATCCACCCGCACCACCGGCTGGCGGCCCGCCCGGACCCGGGTCTTCACCGGTGTCCTGGCGCCGGAGGGCCCGGACACAACCCGCACGCCGGCCAGCGCGCCTTCGAGTGCCAGGGAGGCATCGTCGTCGGCGAGCACTGTCACCAGAGTGACCGGGTGGCCGTCGTGGGCCAGCATCCGGGCCACGAGCCCGGCACCGCCGGCCCGGCGCCGGACATCGGAAACGTCCACCACCGGCACTGGCGCGTCGGGGCATAGCCGGGTTGCGTCACCGGAAAGGTCCACGTCCAGCAAAACGTCACCCACCACTGTGATCCTCACCCGCGATCAGCCTCCAGCCCGGGAACGCCCTGGCCCCTGCGGGCCACCTCGGCCTCAAAGGCGCGGCAAATGGCGTGCAGCGCAATCAGGTGGCCCTCCTGCGCATTGGCAGAGATGGCATCTATGGCCACGGCATCATCGCAGCAGGACGCCAGCGGGTTGGGCGCCGGCCCGGTCAGTGCCCAGGTAGTCACGTTTAGCCTGGCCGCTGCCTCGGCTGCCCGGAGCAGGTTCGGGCTCTGGCCGCTCGTGGACAGCAGCACGAGGATGTCCCCCGACCTGCCGTGGGCGCGGACCTGCCGCGCGAAGAGCTCCGCGTAGCCGTAGTCATTGGCGATGGCTGTAACGGCCGAACTTTCCGCGTGCAGGGAGATCGCGGAAAAGGGCATCCGCTCGCCGTCGAACCTGCCCACGAGCTCCGCGGTCAGGTGCTGCGCCTCGGCCGCCGAGCCACCGTTCCCGGCGGCGAGCAGCTTCTGCCCGCTAAGCAAGCGCTGGGCCAGCTCCACGCCCCAGGCAGCCAGCCTGTCGGTTTGGCTTTCCAGGGACCGCAGGGCGGGCAGGACGTTCTCAAGATGGGTCCGCACTGCCTCCCGCGAACCGGCACGGGCCCCCTGTTCGGCGTCATCCTGTGAGGAGACCGCGTCCGGAGAGGGGAAACCGGGTGTGGCGCCAACCCGGTGCATGGCAGGAAGCTCAGCCTCCCGCAGGGATTCAGCAGTCACAGTGCCGCTCCTTCCATCGGTTCCAGGCTGCCTGCGTCCGCAGAGCCTGCGATGGCCAACTGGTAGGCCTTTTCGGTTTCCGCTGCCACCCTGTTCCAGGAGTAGCGGGCCTTCGCCCGCCGCTCACCGGCCCGCCCGAGTTTTGCGCGAAGGTCCGGGTTGGCCAACAGGGTGCCGATGGCTTCTGCGATGGCTTCGGGGTCTTTCGGCGGCACGTGCAGGCCGGTTCCCCGGTCCACCACGCTGTCAGTCAGGCCTCCCACCGCCGCGGCGACTACCGGAACGCCACACGCCATCGCCTCCAGGGGAACGATGCCGAAGGGCTCGTACCAGGGCGTGCACACCACAGCGTCCGCGCTTCGGAAGATGCCGGGCATGGCCTCCCGGGGCACCTGGCCCCTAAGCTCCACATGCGCCGCCACGCCGAGGTCCCGGGCCAGGTCCAGCAGCCTTCGCGCCTCCGGATCCTGCCCACCCTCATCGGCGCCGCCGCCCACGATGAGCAACTCGACGTCGTCGAACCCCTCCTTCAGCAGATAAGGAAGCGCGCGGATCACCAGGTCAACGCCCTTGCGCGGAACCAGCCGGCCCACGGAAAGGATCCGGTGGGAACGGGAAGGCGCGTCGGACAGGCCGTCGCTGGAGAAGAGGTCCAGGTCCACACCGCAGGGAGCGATGGAAACCCTGCGGGTATCAATCCCCATCGCCCGAAGCTCGAAGACCTCGTCGGAGCAGGTGGCCACGATGCGGTCAGCCGACCGGCCCACGGACGGTTCGAGGAAGCGCCGCTCGGCGGGGCTTGTGTCCGCGGCACCCTGGTGGCGGCGCTTGACCGTGCCCAGCGCGTGGAAGGTCTGCACCACGGGAACCCGGAAACCGCCGGGCTCCCGCCGGGCGGCGTCCAGCGCGGCGACGCCGGACATCCAGAAGTGACCGTGGACCACGTGCGGCGGCGAGTCACCCCAGTCCTGGACAACGCCATCCGCCAGGGCGCCCATGTAAGGGAGGAGCTCATCCTTGGGCACATGCTCAGCCGGCCCGGCGTCCACGTGGACCACCTCGAGCCGGGGATGCACCCGGACCCTCGGAGGCAGATCGGGCGCGTCCCGCCTGGTGTACACGGTCACGCGATGGCCCCGCCGGGCCAACGCTGATGAAAGCGCGGCCACGTGCACGTTCTGGCCGCCTGCATCCACTCCGCCGAGCGCTGCCAAAGGACTGGCGTGTTCCGAAATCATTGAGATCTTCAATGGGTATTCCTTTCTCGCGCCGCGGACAGGGCATCCGGCCCGGACCCCTCTGAAGCTGCGTCCTCGGATGCAGCCACCTCCTCAGACCCCCGCTGCCGACCGTCCCCCAGATGTCTCGGGGCCAGATCCGCCAGCACCTCATCCCAGTCCGCCAGGAAACGCTCAAGCCCGTAGCGCTCAAGGGCGGCCTCCCGTGCCGCCTTACCCCGCCGTCGGGCTTCCTCGGGGTCGTTGACCAGCAGCCGGGCACACCGGCGCAGTTCCTTAACATCTGTGGAGATGCAACCGGCCTCAGGCGGGACAGCCCGGGACGCCTCGGTGGTGGCCAGCGCCAAAACCGGCATGCCGAGGTGCATCGCTTCCAGCAGCGCCAGCCCCAGGGAGGTCCAGCGGAGTGGGTGCAGGTAAGCCCGGCAGCGCGCGAGTTCGCGGTGGAGTTCGTCGGTTTTCAGGTCGCCCCGGACCGTTAGCCGCGGCGCCGGAATTCCGGTGGCCTCCGCCAGCCCATCGCTGCCCATGCCGAAGACCTGGAGCGGGGCTGTGGTGGCGAAACGGGACAGCAAATCCGTGCCCGTCACCCGTCCGCGGCGGACCGGTTCATTGACCACCACGCCCAGCTCAGGGGCCTCGCCTGTATAGAGGTAGCCGGGGTCCGCGATGCCATGCTCGATAACCTTGGTCCGCGCGCGGCCGCTGTCCCAGAACAGCTCGTTGAAATGGGTCACGTGGACGATAGGAATCTCGCGTTGCTCCCCGAGCGGATGGACGGTGAAAGGAACATCGCCCTTGGGGGTGTTGTGTTCCACATAGACCGCGGGAAGATCGGTGCCGGGCCGGCGGCCCAGGACGCGCCTGACCTCCCCGGATTCCTCCGGACGCTGGAGCACCACGGCGTCAATGCTGCTGGCCTCCAGCCCGGCGAGCGGGACCTCACGCACGGAGGCTGGCCAGTTCCGACCCGCCCGCCCGAGCCCCCAGGGACCGCCCTCCGGCAGGACCGGCAGCAGGTACTCGTGCCGGCCACGGACAAATGCGTCCGTCCACGACCCGTGCACGTGCCAAAGCAAAATTCTCATCCTTTCCGGACCTTTCTCCGTGTGCTGAGCGAGGAGACCCCGCTCAGCAGCCGTTCGACCGCTTCCACCACCTGTTCTGGCGAGACCGAGCCAAGGCAGGGATGTCCCGGTACCGGACAGATGCGTGCGCGGCTCAGCCTGCATGGTGCATTTTGGTCTCCAAGCAGTTCCAGCGGAACGCCGTACGGCGCCCAGCGGACGGCCGGCACAACGGGCGAAAACAGGCTCACCACGGGGGTTCCGACGGCGGCCGCCAGATGCGCAGGTCCGGTGTTTCCGGTGACCACAACGTCAGCGTTGGCAAGGACACCGGACAGCGTGGAAAGGTCAGTCCGCCCGCCTAGATCGATGGCTGAAGGGCCGGCCACCGTTGCGGTAAGGGCTGTTTCACCCGAGCCCCCGGTCACGACCACCCTGTGGCCGGCGCCCTCCAGCAGCTCCACGGCCGCCGCATGGTGCAGCGGAGGCCAGGCCCGGGCCGGCACCGTGGCTCCGGGATGGACCACCACGTAGGGCCCGTCCCCCACCAAGTGCCGGACCGCCGGAGGATCCTTGACCATCAGCTTTCCGTCGTCTCCGGTCTTGAGCTGGAATCCCGCCGCGCGGGCGATGCCCAGCGCCCGCACGGACTCCGGCTGGTCCTCCGGGAAGTCCTCGCCGGGTTTCAGCCGGACGTCCAGGAGGGAGCCCGCGTAGTCGGTGGAAACCCCGGTGATGCGCTCTACACCAGCCAGTCGCAGGAGGAGCGCCAGGGGAAGAGGCGACTGGTGGAAAGAGGTGAGGATAACCGCTTCGGTGATGCGGGAATTCCGGACAAAGCCCACCAGCGAGTCCAGGTGCGGGCCCGTCACCGGCGGTGCTGGATTGGTGATCCACGGGGCATCCCAGGCAAAAACGTCCGCAACGTTGGGCAGCAGCGAGGCGGCCGACTGGCCCTGCGGCCCGCAAAGCACGACGACGTCGTTGGGGCTGCCGCCGTCGGCCCGCCGTCCGTTCGCGACTGCCCGGACTGCCGGGCCTGCCAGAAGAACGTCGCCGACGCTGTCCAGCCGGGCCACCAGGACCCTGCTCATGCCGGTCCTCGAAGCAACGGTTTCTGATGCAACGGTCCCTGAAGCAGCAGGGCGACGGCCTGTTCGAGGTCCGCGGCTACCTCGGCGGCCGCCTCGACTTCTTCCGTTCGGGTTTGGGGAGTGGGGACAAGGACGCCCCGTGCGCCGGCGGCCGTGGCCGCCTCGATGTCGCTGCCGATGTCTCCGATGAATGCCGCCTCTGACGGGTCGATGCCAAGACGCCGGCACGCGCTGTGGATCATTCCAGGCGCCGGCTTCCGGCACAAGCAGCCATCGCCGGCTCCGTGCGGGCAGACTTCCCAGACGTCAAAGGGGCCCAGCAGATCCTCCACCCGGGCGTTCACGCTGTCCACCTCTTCCGCTGTCAGGAGGCCGCGAGCAATGCCCGACTGGTTGCTTAGGACACCGGTCGCCAGGCCCAGGCTGCGGACCTCGTCGAGGACCTTCCGTGCCCCGGGCAGTGGCCTGACCAGCTCCGCATTGCCGTTGTAAGGCACGTCAAACACCAGCGTCCCGTCCCGGTCGAACAGCACGGCCTTGAGCGTAGAAGCATCAGTTGCCATATCCCCTTCGTTCCCCGCCCACCTGAGACCTAAACAAAAGGCCGCGTACTTCTTCTCGGCTAAAATCCTCGACAGGCGGCCCAGCCGGACCACCTGAAGACGAGGAAGGCCTCAGTGGAAGCTCCGAACGGCAAGCACGAACAACCTGTCCTGCTGGTCCTGCGGGCCCTGAAGCTTGGCGACCTGCTGGTTGCTGTGCCGGCGCTCCGCGCCTTGCGCCGCGCCTATCCCGAACACCGCCTGCTCTACGCGGCGCAGGGCTGGCTGGAGGACGCCCTGGAGCTGGTGGGGGGCTACGAACTGCTTCCGACCCACGGCCTGGATGTTCCGATTCCCATCGAGGCAGGCAAGGTTGACATCGCCGTGAATCTGCACGGCAGCGGACCTGAAAGCGAGGCACGGCTCGCCGCCGTGCGCCCCAGAACGATCCTTGGCCACCGCACGTCTGCCCGGCCCGGCCCGGAGTGGATGCAGGACATCCATGAGCGTGAGCGGTGGACCAGGCTGCTGCAGTGGCATGGCATTGACGCCGCACCGGACGATTTCCGCCTTCTCCCGCCTGCCCTTCCCAGCCCCTGCCCCGGCGCCACGGTGCTGCACGTAGGGGCCGCCTATGGCAGCCGGCTCTGGCCGGAGGACCGCTTTGCCGAAGTAGCCCGCACCCTCTCGGAGGATGGCCACCAGGTCGTGTTCACGGGCAGTTCAGGGGAACGGCCCCGGGCCGTGGACGTCGCACGGCTCGCGGGGCTACCGGAAGCACAGGTCCTGGCGGGAAAACTGCGGCTGGCAGAATTCATGGCCGCAATCGCGGAGGCCCGGCTGGTGGTCTCCGCAGACACCGGCGCAGCGCACCTGGCCTCTGCGTATTCGCGGCCCTCGGTGGTGCTTTTCGGTCCCGCCCCGGCCGAGGTCTGGGGCCCGCCGCCGGGGCCGCATATTGTGCTGACAGACGCTCAGGCGCGCCGCGGTGACACCTTCGCGGCCACGCCGGATCCGGCCCTGCTGGCGGTTTCGGTGGAAGATGTCCTGGATGCTGTCGGGAGGCTTCCGCTGCGCTGAGCTGAGGGGGCACTGTCCGGCGCGGCCGCACCATCCTGGCTGGCCGGCACCTGCGCCCGGCCAAGCTTGCCTGCGGTCCGGCCCTCCTCGTCAAGCAGCCGGTGCTGAAGCCACACCAGAATTCGGGACAGGCGCCGGGATACCTGCATCTGGGAAATGCCGAACCGTTTGCCCAGTTCTGCCTGGGTCTCCTCCCGGAAGTACCGCCGGTAGAGCATCTCGCGGTCGTCGGGGTCCAGTTCCTGGATGGCTTCGTTGAGGCATACCAGTTCCTCGAGGTGCTCGATCGGCTGGTCGGGCGAGACCAGGCCCTCGCCCATCGTCGGCCCTCCCCACGGGTCCGGACTGTCCAGCGAGTCGGGATGCATGCTGCTGCCTGCCGCCTGCGCTTCCCGCACGTCGGCGGTACTGACGCCCAGCTCGCTTGCAAGTTCCTGCGCCGACGGGGTCCGCCCCAGCGACTGGGCCAGGTCCGGGGCGCTGTGCAGGAGCTGTGTCCGAACGTCCTGGACACGCCGCGGCGGCCGGACGGTCCAGCACCGGTCACGCAGAAAACGCTTAAGTTCGCCGCTGATGGTGGGCGCGGCGTAGGCGGGAAAACTTTCGCCCTTCTCTGCGTCAAAGCCCCGCGCTGCCTTGACGAGTCCCAGGTAGGCCACTTGGACCAGGTCTGAACGTTCCCGTCCTCGAGCGGCGTACCGCGAGGCAAGGGACTCCGCCAGGTCAAGGTAATTGAGTACCAGCTGGTTCTGGAAGGCATCGTGCAGCCGTCCCGTTTGCGTCGAAGGCCGGGAGGCTGCCTGCGGTGGGCCCGTCATGGACAAGGAGGGCGGAGTTTCTGGCATTGTCGGGGTTCCTTCGATCGAGATCTCGAGAAAGCCTGCGGCAAGACTTAGAAGAAGGAAATCATAAGCGTGCTTATTACACAATGGTCCGAGGGGCTAGGCTCGAAGGAAGCACCACGGTAACGGCCCGCCGTCGGGCGCCCTGAGCGGAACGCCCACGGGGGCAACGGGCAACAAGCTATGGACGGGGAGCACTTTCATGCGTATCGCGATCACGGGCGCCAGCGGCAATGCGGGGACAGCGCTCCTGCGCAGGCTTCAGGACGCCAGGCAGGAACACACGGGTGGACTGGACCTGGTGGGCATCAGCCGCCGCGCGCCGGACACTTCACGGCCGCCCTTCGCCGGCGTCGAGTGGCACACGGTGGATGTGGGCGGGGAGGCTGCGGCACAGGACCTGGCCAAGGCCTTTGCCGGAGCCGATGCCGTGGTGCATCTGGCCTGGCAGATCCAGCCGAACCGGGACCTCCCCCAACTGCACCGCACCAATGTCACGGGCACTGCGAACATGCTGGCGGCTGCCCGGGAAGCCGGAGTGAATCACGTGGTGTGTGCCTCCTCGGTGGGCGCGTACAGCAAGGCACCCAAGGACCGCCGAGTGGATGAATCCTGGCCTGCCGGAGGCATGGAGGGCTCACATTACAGCCGGGACAAGGCTGAGCAGGAAAAGCTGCTGGACAGGTTCGCGGCGGATAATCCGTCGGTTGCCGTGGCCAGGCTGCGCCCCGGGCTCATCTTCCAGGGTCAGGCCGGAAGCGAAATCGGCAGGTACTTCCTGGGGTGGGTCCACCCTAGGTTCGTCCCGCGCCGGCCGGCGTTGCCAATATTGCCGATTCCGGAGGAACTGATCTTTCAGGCGGTGCATGCCGACGATGTCGCTGACGCATACTGGCGTGTACTTGAGCGCCGGGCCAGCGGCGCGTTCAATGTGGCGGCCGAGCCGGTGGTCACGCCCCAAAACCTGGCCCTGCTCTTTTCCGCCAGGAGGATCCTTCCCGTCCCGGTCCGCGCGCTGCACGCCATCGTCGGTGCCACCTGGCGGCTGCGGCTCCAGCAGACCGACTCGGGATGGGTGGAGATGGCGGCAGGCGCGCCGATCATGGACACCGGGCGGATCCGGAACAAGCTCGGCTGGGAGCCGCAATCGTCGTCATTGGAAGCCATCCGCGAAGTGATTGACGGCATGGGTAAAGGCGCCGGCGTGCCGGCGTCTCCCCCGCTCAGGCCGCGGCGGAGGCTCCTGACGTTCGTGCGCCGGAGTTAACTCCACGGCCGCCTGCTGCGGCGGGCATCAACCCGGCGGGCATCAGCGGCCGACGATGGCTACTCGCGGGGGGTGTTCCGCCGGGTAGCGTCCGAGGCGTCCGCATCCGGGCGGGCGCCGACGTTGCGCGTGTCATCTGCCCGCGCGTCGTCGGCCCGCGAACCCATGTCGCGCGCAGCCCTGTCCCGTTCACCCATGCGCGCGTCATCAGCCCGAACATCGCCACCCGCGGCATCCGTCCGTGCTTCGTCGCGCCGGTTGCCGTCATCGTCCACATCCGGGTCCAGAGCATTCGCTTTGTACTGGTGCTTCTCGGCATCCGTTCGGAAGTCCTGCGCGGCCGACTGCCGCTGCTCCGCCTCCTGGCGAAGCCGCGCTGCCTCAACCTGCGCCTTCTCGGCATCGGCCTTGGCATGCATGGCCCTGGCTTCGTTTTCGCGCGCCTCAAGGTCGGCGTTCTCCGCTTTCCTGCGGATCTCGGCGGCGTGCTGGCGGTTCTGCTCATCCCGCTTCTGCCGGAACGCCTCCCGGCGCTTTCGGCTGGACATCAGAAGCACCACGATGAGCGCGATGACGACGATTACAACGACGATCCAAATCCAGGCAGTTGGGTCCACCGTGGATCCACCTCTCTCTATTCCAGCACGTCATTTCCGGCAGAATCCGGCCGCTGGCACCCGGCATAGCACTGCCGGAGGGCGACCGATTGAACTAGCGGCAATCAGGGTACTTACGATCTAATAGTAACCATGCTTACTATTTTATAGCGAGTGATTGCCGGGCAGCACTCGGCAACCCGACATGCTGGAGAGGGATCAACCATGACGGAGAACCAACGGCCGAAGGGTGCCGGCGCTCCCCCGCCCGGCGCGGAGAGAACCGGCGCGGACAGGACCGGCCCCGCAGAGGCCGGGGCCAGCGCTCGCAACAGTGGGCAGGACCCCAACCCGCTGGCTTCCAGCCAACTGGCCGAGAGTCCGCAGTCGGACACCCGGATGGCGGACGATCCGCTGGGTGAAAAGCAGCCGGCGGACGATCCTCTGGGGAGTGACCCGCTCACCCTGGACCGCCGCAATCCGCCCCGGTCGCCCGGATCGTAAGCGACCCGAACCCCTCATGCCTCCTCACGCACGACCCGCGAGCCCGAACCCCTGATAGCGGGCAGGGACCGATCCGCGACGCCGGAACACGTCCTGCCCGCGAACGAAAGGATGCCCCATGGCTACGAAAGAAGCCCCGGAAACCAGCACCGCAAAGGCTGGCAGCGCACCTGCCCCGGATGACGACCGGAAGCCTGACAGTCCTCCGGACCTGGACAAGCCGTCGTGGAAGTACATAGCCCGCAAGACGCTGCGAGAATTCACGGCCGACCAATGCCAGGACCTCGCCGCCGGGCTTACGTACTACGCGATCTTTTCGATGTTCCCCGCACTTCTCGCCCTTGTTTCGCTGCTCGGCATCTTCGGGCAAGCGGAAAAGACGACGGCGGCACTCCTGGAAATCGTCCAGGGCATCGCGCCCGGGCAGGCTGTGGAGATGATCCGCGAGCCTATCCAGGAACTGACCACCTCACCGGCAGCCGGCTTCACCCTGGTTATCGGCCTCCTGACAGCCCTCTGGTCCGCATCAGGGTATGTGACCGCGTTCGGCCGGGCCATGAACCGGATATACGAAATTGATGAGGGCCGGGGCTTCGTAAAGCTTCGCGGCACCATGCTCGCGGTGACCCTGATTTCCTTGATCATCGTTGCGCTGCTCGCAGCCATGCTGGTCATCAGCGGTCCTGTTGCAGAGGCCGTTGGCAATGTCCTGGGCCTGGGCGGCGTCTTCCTGACCGTGTGGAACATCGCCAAATGGCCGGTCATCGTTGCGCTGGTCATTGTGGTCATAGCCATCCTGTACTACGCCACCCCCAACGTCCGTCAGCCAAAGTTTCGCTGGATGAGCCTGGGTTCCCTCATCGCCTTGCTCATTTTTGTGCTGGCCTCTGTGGGTTTTGGGTTCTACGTAGGCAACTTCAGCAACTACAACAAGACGTACGGCGCCATCGGCGGCGTGATCGTCATGCTTCTGTGGCTCTGGATCCTGAACATGTCCCTGCTTTTTGGTGCGGAGTTCGACGCCGAGATGGAACGTGGCCGGCAGCTGCAGGCGGGCATTGAGGCCGAGGACACGCTCCAGCTGCCGCCCCGCGACACCAAGAAGAGCGACAAGCTCCAGGAGAAGGAAGAGGAGGACATCCGGCTGGGGCGTGAACTGCGCGAAAAGTACAGCGAGCAGGGCAACGGCCAGGAGGGCAAAGGCCAGGACGGCAGCGACCGCCACAACCGGGACGCCGACCGCCGGAACGGCCGTGGCGGAGCCACCGCCCGTGAAGGCAACGGCAACAGCCGCTGAACGACCCGACTTCACCCCGGGCAGCTGCCCACCGGCGGCTGCCCGGGGGCGTTTCCGGCTTCAGCTGCTCCGGAGGGCCGCGGCCGTCTCCACGCCCAAGGCACGGAGGTATGAACCAAAACCTTGTGGTGCACGGGCAGCGGTCCGGCCGGAAGTCAGTACACGCGTGCTGTCCGTGGCGGTGATGGAGAAGCCCCTCCGCCGTAACAGTTCCACGAGGGCCCGGTCTTCCGAGGACGGCAGCGGCGGAAATCCGCCGGCCTGGCGGTACGCCAAGGCACGGACGCCGAGGTTGGCGCCGTAGACATTGCCGTGCCGTTCCTCCAACGGATGTCTGAGGCGCCACCTGCGCAGCAGCTCCGGATCCATCCCCGCAGAGTCCGGCTCCACGGAACCCAGCAACACATCCCAGCCGGCGTCCGCGAAGTGCAACTGGCGGACGAGCCAGCTCTCAGGAACCCTGGAATCGGCATCCGTATTTGCCAGCCAAGTGGTGTCCAGACCGTCGCTGTCGAGGTCCCGGATGGCTGCCGCGGCTCCCGCCGCCCTGCTGGCACCCGCGTTGCGGAACCGGCGGCGCAGCACTCTTACCCCCGGCTGGGACCCGGCGAATCGGTCCGCGATCCCTGCCGAACGGTCGGTGCAATGGTCGAGCACAACGGTGATTCCCACGCCCACTGAGGGTCGCCGGCGGGCCAGGTCTTCGGACGCGGTGCGGAGCGCGGAAAGGGCAGCCCCAAGGTGGCGCTCCTCGTCATGCACCGGCATCACCACCTCAACCCGGCTGATGGCCGGCCGGGAGCTGTGCGGAGTCACGCGCTGGTTCCGGCGTCACGCGCGGTCTCCGGCGCGATGAAAGTTTCGAGCACAAAGTCCCGCTCCCGGTACATGCCGGCCGACGGCCACCGCAGCTGGCTCCGTGCCATCGCGTGGACAGTGTCGCCGTCGAGCTCCCAGTCGGCAACCGGATGTCTCCAGTGGCAGAGCAGCAGCGTTCCGCCCGGGGCCAGGGACGCGGAGATCCGGGTGAACAGCTCCGCCAGTTCCGCGGCCGCAAGGTAGTAGCCCATCTCGGAGACCACGACCAGGTCAAAGCTCCCCGCCGGCCACTGTTTGGGCAGGGTCAGTTGCCGGGCTTCGGCACCCGGGAACCGGGCGAGCCGTTCGGCGGCCCGCTTCACTGCGGTGCCGCTGGCGTCCACGGCCAGGAACCTCCCGCACCGCCCTGCCAGCTCCGCGCTCAAGGTGCCGATCGAGCAGCCGGCTTCCAGGCCGGCGTCGTACTTCTGTTCAGGGAGCGCGGCGAGCGTCAGGCTGCGTTTGCGCTGCTCATACCAGCTGTCCTGGTACCTCCATGGATCCTCGGCGCTGCGGTGCAGGGCATCAAAGACGGCCTCGGCATCCCGGGCGCTCCGACTTCCGGCGACCGGCGGCTGCCACGCGAACACTTCAAAGGGCCGGGAAAAGTGCGCAAGAAACTGTTCCGACAGCAGCACCTCGTCGCCCGGCTGGTCAGAGAGCGGCTGCAGCTGGGATGCATGGGCGTTCAGGGCCTCGCGTTTGGTCCGCTGTTCAGCGGGACTCAAGGGCAGTCGCACCCAGTTCCGCCACGCGGTGTCCCCGGGTGTGGCCCACAGCCAGTACCAGAGGGGGTATTCCAGTAACCCGTGGCCTCCGGCCTCGGCGGTCTCCGCAGCCACGGATCCCAGGGTGTCGTGGTCGATGTGTCCGTCTCCGCGGTACGGGGCAACAATGGCCACGGTCCGCTGCCCAATAGCGTCCGCCAGGCGTTCGGCGATGACGTCGCGGTGCCGGGCCAGCCCGCTGTCCGGAAGGTCCAGGAACTGCCAGTGGTCCACCAGTCCGAACGCAGCCATGGCAGCCGCGAACTCCTCCCGGCGGACGGCGGCAAGCTGCTCCGGCGTCGTGGTGGGCGAACCCGGGTGGGACGCCTCCCCTGCCGAACACAGCAGCACCTCAACGTGTGCACCGGCGGAAGTGAGGCGGGCAAGCAGCCCCCCGGCACCGAGGGATTCGTCGTCCGGATGGGCAACCAGGACCACGAACTCCATCCTGGCCAGCTCAGCCGAATCCA
This sequence comes from Arthrobacter sp. BGA-UO-ETr-C19, assembly GCF_059568005.1. Lineage (NCBI taxonomy): Bacteria > Bacillati > Actinomycetota > Actinomycetes > Micrococcales > Micrococcaceae > Arthrobacter > Arthrobacter sp. BGA-UO-ETr-C19. The sequence continues at coordinate 373,842 of NZ_JCAQPC010000021.1, read as the reverse complement.
GCGGGAGTTCGCCGATCGTGGCCAGGCCGCTGGCTGCCCAGGCAGCCTCATCTGTGCCGGCATCCGCGTGCGAAAACGTCACCACGCGTGTTCCCCTTTGAGAGTGAGGGCGCCCAGCTGGGCGTCGTCACGCGTGGCGTGGTGCTGCCGCACGTAGAGTGACAGGTCCGCCATGCACTTGCCGTACCGTTCGTCGAAGGCCAGGGGGCCGGGTCCCAGGTTTTGGCTCACCAGGAGCTGGACGCGTTCGACGGCGGCGGCAACAGTTCCCCGGACACGGAGCGCCTCGCTCCACCCGCCAACGGCGCTGCTGTCCAACCCGACTCCGCCGTTGGTGTTGGGCTTGCCGTCGGCCGCTTCCATGGCGGACACCCGATCCGCCCCGGCGCCGTCCACGGCGTCAGCAGCACGGGCGAGATACTGGAGGGTAGAGGTCAGGATCCGGTCCACTTCGCCGAGGGCGGCCAGCGCCACCTGGTCCGGTTCGCGCTGCGACCTGGCCCCGCGCAGGAGGGCGGCTTCGAAGTGCCGGCCCAGCGCCACGGCGCCGCCCAGCCAGCACGCGGCCACGCCCATGCCGCCCCGGGCAAAGCCCGGGCGCCGGAAGTACCAGCCATCGCCGCCGAGCGGGACGGCCGGAACCCGGTCAAAATGGACAGTTCCGCTGGGGATTTCGCGCAGTCCGCGGCTGGTCCATTCCGGGACATCGCACGTGACGCCGGCGGCTCTGAGATCGACCGCAAAGGAGGCCCGGCCGCCGGTCTCGGTGTGCGCGGTCACCACGGCGTGGTCCACGAACTGGGCCAGCGAGCACCAGGGCTTGGAGCCGTTCAGCTGCACGCCAGCGGCCTTCCCGCCGGGTTCTGCCTCGCCGCGTTCTGCGTCACGTGGTCCTGCCTCGCCGGGCGACGGCCCGTCTGCGGAGGTGGAGACCGGCCCGGCCGTCAGCCGCGTGCCGGGGGCCTCGGCTGCGTACACACCCCATGATCCGGTAAACGCTTCCGGTGTTCCCGCCTGGGACAGGATGGCGCCGGCATCCAGATGCGGTTCCAGAACCCGCGCGGCGGCCACGTCCACTGCCGCCACGGATGCCAGCAGCTCCCAGAGCCGGGCTGTCCGTCCGTCACCGGGCTTCGGAGCGGAACGGCCGGCCTGCTGGGCGATGGCCAGCAGGGCAGGGACGTCGCCCACGGCCGAAGCAATCCTGTCGAGCAGTCGCCCGACGTCCAGCGAAGGTTCGGAATCCAGCACAGGTCCGGTTTTCAGCACCGGTTCGACGTCGGCCTTCCGGCCCGGAGTCGGGCTGAGGCGGACGGGTTGCCACTGGCGGTGCGGTGTGTTCATGCAGCGACTGCCGAAAAATCGTGCGCTGCCGAGTCGTCCGCTGAAAAGCGGGGTGGACAGGTCATGGCGTTGCTAGTCCTTTTCCGGTGCGGTCACGGACGCCGAGGCGGGCATCACTTCCGCGTTCACCATCCACGCCAGCTGCTCCAGTCGGGTGATGGCCTCGTGCAGGAGGTCTGCGCTCGTGGGGTCCTCTTCATCAACCTCATCGTGGACATCGCGGATTGTGCTGACTGTTTGTTCCAGCCTCGCGGTGATGAGTTTGGCGGTGTCCTTGGTGACGGTCAGGCCGGCAGGATACTGCTCCAGCCTGGTGCCGGACGAGACGGTAGCGCTCCGGCCGTCCGGAAGTGCGTGAAGGGACCGCATGCGCTCAGCGGTCTGGTCGGCGAGCAGCCGGGCACTGTCCACGATCTCGTCCAGCTGCAGATGCAGGTCACGGAAGTTGGTGCCCACCAGGTTCCAGTGCGCCTGTTTGCCCTGGACGTGCAGCTCGATCAGGTCGGTGAGCACCTTCTGCAGATTGCTGGCCAGAGTCTCGGATGCTTTCATGTCTTCCTCCGCTGCAGTCACCGATGCGTTTCCATGCCTGGCCGGCAGGGCAGCCGGCGAGGATGATTCCCAGCATACTTATCTTTTCCGCGCGGGTCTTTTTGGCAGGCGCACCTGCGTCAGCGGCCGAAGGGCCAGAGCACTGTTGCCTGCAGCGATTCCAGCGGCACGCTCCCATACGTGCGCGAATCTATTGAGCCCGCCCGGTTATCCCCCAGGACAAAAACATGCCCGGCAGGCACTGTGACCGGACCAAAGTAGGTGCCGTCGATGCGGCTGTGGTCGATCCCAGGCTCGGCCTGCGGAATCCCGTCCACCACCAGCACCGAATCCTCAATGGCAACGGTCTGGCCCCCGAAGGCAATGGCCCGCTTCACGGCTGGGTTACCGTCCTCGGGGCTCGTGAACACCACCAGGTCTCCGGTCCTGAGGGAACCCAACGCCGGCCCCGGCTTGAACATCAGCACCGTGCTGCCCTTGGGCAGTGCCGGTTCCATGCTTTCAGAGCTCACCGTCACCGGCTCCACCAGCCACAGACGGGAGGCGAGCAGACCAGCGGCCAGCAGCACCGCCGTCGTGATTGTTCTCCCCCGAAAACCCTGCCGGGCGGATCCGGCAGGGTTCCCGGTGACGGCTCTGCTGTCAGGGACCACCCTGGATTTCGGGTCGGCCCTGTGCGCCGCTAGCCGTCCCATTGGGGCAGCGCCGCCGTCATGGGATCGTTGGGATCGTTGTCATCTTCCTTCAGCCCCACCCTGAACTGAACCATCATGTCGTGGTCCTCGTGGGGCAGGTTGTGGCAGTGCACCATGTAGCGGCCGCGGTGCGGACCAAACTTCATCAGCAGGCGGACCGTCTCCCCCTCACCCACGTAGACAACATCCTTGGGTCCGAGCTCCTGCGGAAACGGTGCCCGGCCGTTGCGGCTCAGAACCTTGAAGTCCACGAGGTGAATGTGCACGGGGTGGAACCAGCCGCCGGACCTGTTCTCGATTTCCCAGACCTCGACGGCGCCCAGGTCAACCTCCGCGGCCACCTTCTTGTAGCCGCTGGCAATGACGTCCTGCCAGCTGTCGTCGTCGATGGTCCAGATATTGGTGGCGTCGTTCCGCTTGACCCGGAACTTCCGGACCTTCGTGGCCTGCTTCTCGGTCATCGTCATGACCTCGTTCGCGGGTGCCAGCTGCGTGGGCACCGTATTCCAGGTCGAATCGGTGGTGTTGACCGGCTCATCCGTGACGTCGAAGGCCATCACCTTGTCGGTGAAGTCGTAGTCAACGTTGTTCGGGTTGGACAGGTTGCGCAGCTCGATCCTCTGGCCGGTCTTGTACTTCCGGAAATCTACGAGCACCTCGTAGCGCTCTGCCCCGCCATGGCGGTAGTTGGCCACCTTTTGGGGTGTGGGGACCAGGCCGCCGTCGGTACCGACGATGATCAGCGGATCGCCCGTGCTCAGGGTCAGCCTGACGGAGCGGGAAATGCTGCAGTTCAGGACCCGGAAGCGGTAGATGCGCTTCTGCACCTTCATGACCGGCCACGGCTTGCCGTTGACCAGGATGACGTCCCCCCACAGGCCGGAGTGGGTGTTGTCGTCATAGCCCAGGGCGCCGTTCGCGGCGAACATCGCGTCGGAAATGATGAGCGGCACGTCGAAGTCGCCTTGCGGGAGCAGCTGCCGTTCCAGCGGATCGTGCATGTGGTACTGGGCGGCCAGGCCTGAGTAGGCATTCTGTGCCGTGAAGTGCACCCCGTGGTCGTGGTACCAGAGCGTGCGGGCGGGCTGGAAGTTCGGGTAGTGGTAGTCCTTGAAGAACCCGGTATGGGTGACGTCGCTGGCATATCCGTCGAATTGCGGCAACGAGGCTGAACCGTGCAGGTGGGTGGACGTGGAGAGCACGTGGCCGTCGTTCGGGTGAGTTGCGGGCAGCTGGTTCCGGACCCGCACCACTGCCTTGGTGCCCTGGTCCAGGCTGATCGTGGGGCCGGGGAAAATCCCGTTGTAGCCCAGGATCGGTGTTTGGAGCCGCGGCAGGATGGATGCCATGGCTGCCTTCTCGGTCACCGTGTAGTAGTTGACAGGCTGGCCGTCGGCGGGGTCCACGCCCACCCTGTCCGGTGCCAGCACCGGTGGCTTCACGAAAGCGGACTGGAACGGTTTGGGCATCTCTGCGCTGCTTAGCCTGCTGGCGGACTTGGCCTCCACCTCGCCCCGTGGGAGCGAGAGAACGCCTGCTCCCACAACGCCGAGTCCGCCCAGTAGAAGGACATTTCGTCGGGACACGGTCATTACCGGGCCTCCTTTCGGTAGGGATGGTTCGAGACCGGTTAGGGATGCTTCGAGGATGTCGCGGTGTACTTGGGAAAAGCCGGACCGGGCTGGGAAGGGTGGGGGTCGCCGGGGGCCACCCCCAATTGGGCCCCCTCAAATCGATGGTCTAATTCCCCTTCACCGGCCGGACTTTGCAGAATTACCGGGCTGCGGCCGAGGATGCACCCGGGCTTTGGTCCGCGCAGACCCTCCGCCCACCGGTTTTATACGACCTTTGTCCAAGGTGCGGCGCTCACTCTGGACGCAGTTGGGAACGCACCTCCCGGCTTGGCCTTGAAGGTACTGGGGGCCACAAATCGAGTGTCCAATAAGGAGTTACCATGTCCTCGCATTCCGCGATGAGGCCCATGATGCCTGACGGAGCCAAGCGCTCCCGGCCGGCGCATCCCAGGCCCCTCACCACCGCCGGTCGACTTGCCCCGGCCGTTGCCGGCGCCCTGCTCGCCGCCGCCCTCTCGCCCCTCGGCGCTGTTCCCGCTCAGGCGGAAACGGCCGGGATGGGCCCGGTTGACCCCGCAAACGGGTTCCCCACCTGGTATTCGGACGGAACGGTCCGGCTGCAGTTCTGCTACCAGGCAGGGCAGGGCTGCCTTTCTGAGCCGCCTGATCCAGGCTCACCCGCGTCCTACCCGGACAACTTCCCGGACGAAGCCTTCTGGTTCGCAGCCGAGGCTGCGGCGGGCAACCTGCGCCTTTACGAAGCCGCCCTCGAAGGCGCTCACGCCAACGGACCCGTGGTCGACGGCGACCAGATGGGCTTCGGACGGCTACGGTTCCGCCTGAACGGCCTGACGGCTAATGCCAGTTACACCATCACCCACCCGTACGGCATCCACACCTTCACCGCGGACGCCACCGGGGTCATCAACCAGACCCTGGACCAGGGGGTCTGCGCTCCATCCCTCGCCACGCCCTGCGACTGGGCCGGCGTCGGTGCTGCCTTCCTGGGCGACTTCGGCAGGGGGACCACGGCAACCTTCCTCCGCCAGGACGGGGCAGCAGCCGGCACCCTCGGTGACATCAATACCGCGCGGACAGTCACTGGCGCCCCCTCGGGCAACAACTTCGTGCGCGTCGTCGGCCCGAATGCCGGCGGAGCCGGGGTCAACACCCTCACCGTGAACACCTTCACGGTCCAGGGCCTGATCGCGACCGATTCCGTTGGGGGCCCGAACACGCCTGACCTGGCTGCTGCCAGTGACAGCGGCCGGTCCAACACGGACAACATCACAAGGGTGGCAACGCCTACCATCACGGGCACGCTGCCGGCGGGAACCGCCGGCCCCGTTCAGCTCATTGTCGACGGCGGCGCTCCCCGGGCGGCCACGGTTACCGGCTCCACGTACTCACTGACGCTGCCAGCGCTGGCCAATGGCCCCCACTCCGTGCAGGCTGTGGCCGGCGGACAGAATTCCGGGACCCTCAGGTTCACCGTGGACACAATTGCTCCCCCGGTTTCGATCGTGGCACCGTTCCCGTCCACGCCCAGCCTGGACAGCACCCCGACGCTGAGCTTCACGAGCAGTGACCCGCAAGCCCGGTTCGAATGCCAGCTGCAGCCCACCAACACGGTCTGGGATCCGACCTGCGCCTCCCCGAAGACGTGGGACGGACAGGTCAGCGGAACCTACAACTTCCTGGTCCGCGGCACGGACGTGGCCGGCAACGTCAGCCCGCTGGCCAGCCGCACCGTGCAGATCGGCACCACCGTGACCGCCCCGTACCGCAAGGTGCAGGACTTCAACGGTGACGGACGGGCGGACGTCGTGTCCCGCGATTCCACTGGAACGCTCTGGCTCTACCGCGGCAACGGCACCGGCGGCTTCCAGGCCAGGACCAAGGTCGGCGTCGGCTGGAACTCGATGACCTCGATCATCAGCGCCGGTGACTTCAACAACGACCGCAAGGCCGACGTCATCGCGAGGTCTTCCACCGGCCTGCTCTACCTCTACAAGGGCAACGGACTCGGCGGCTTCAGCGGGCGTACCCAGATCGGCTCCGGCTGGAACACGTTCACGGCCATCACCGCCGGGGGCGACTTCAACGGCGACCGCAAGGCCGACCTTGTAGCCCGCGACAGTGCCGGCAGGCTCTACGCCTACCTCGGCATCGGCAACGGCGGCCTCTCCGGGCGGATCCAGATCGGCAGCAGCTGGAACACCCAGAACACCATCCTGGGCACCGACTTCAACGGTGACGCCAAGCCCGATATCGTCTCCCGGGACGCTGCCGGCAGCCTGTGGCTCTACCGGGGCGACGGCGCCGGCGGGTTCCTCGCCCGGGTCCAGATCGGTGCCGGCTGGGGCGGCCTGAGCTCCCTGGCCGCTCCCGGTGACTTCAGCGGTGACGGCAGGGCAGACATCATCGCCCGCGATTCCCGCGGAAGCCTGCTCCTTTACCGCGGCAACGGCAGCACGCTCGTCAGCAGGACTGTCGCCGGCACCGGCTGGAACTCGATGAGCTCGATCCAGTAGTTGCAGAAGACATAGCAGCACCCAGCAAGAAGGGCACCGCCCGCGTACAGCCAGTACGCGGGCGGTGCTTCGCTGCGGGGCAGCGCCGGGCCAGCTAACGGACAACGGCCAGCGCGAAGCCGTCCCAGCCCTTGGACCCGACGGTCTGGATGACGGTGGCGTCCAGCCGGCTGTCCTCCCCCATCATCTTCAGCGCCCCGATGATCCCCGGGGCGTTGACCTCATCCATGGAGGGGTCCAGCGCCACCCCCTCCCACACGACGTTGTCCATCACGATGCTGGTACCCGCCCGGCCCAGCCGCACTGCCCACTCCAGGTACTGCGGGTTGTTCTCCTTGTCCGCATCAATGAAGACGAAGTCGAACGGGTCTGCTCCTTCGGCCTCAAGGGCCGCGAGCGTGTCCAGCGCCGCGCCTGTCCGGATCTCCACCTTGTGGCCCACGCCGGCCGCGTCCACGTTGGATCTGGCAACATCGGCGTGCTTCTGGAGGTATTCGCACGTCACCAGCCGCCCGTCGTCGGGCATTCCCTGGGCCATCCAGATGGTGCTGAACCCGGCCAGCGTGCCGATCTCCAGCACCCTGCGGGCGCCGGATGCCGTCACCAAAAGCTTCAGAAGCTTTCCGGCGTTCGGGGTCACCTCGATCGGCGGCATCCCGGCCACTTCGGCGGACCGGACGGCGCGCTGGACGGCAGCGTCGGGGTGGACGACGACGTCGGACAGATACTCTTCTACGGCCGTCCACTCGGGCCGTGGCTTGTGCTCAAACATGCGCACAGTCTTACAGCAACCGCCCGGCCCGGCTAGGCTGCCGCCGTCAGTCGCCTTCGGCCTGGGGGCCGTCCAGGGCACCTTCCAGTCGCTCGACCTTCGCGGTGAGCTCGCCGGAATAGCCGGGCCGGATGTCGGCCTTGATCACCAGGGCCACCCGGCTGCCGAATTTCCCCACGGCCTCGGTGGCGCGCTTGACCACGTCGAACACCTCATCCCAGTCACCCTCGATGGTGGTGAACATGGAATCCGTCTTGTTGGGCAGACCGGACTCCCGAACAATCTTGACGGCGGCGGCCACGGCGTCGTGCACTGACGCATCCCCGGCACCCGCCGCAGCGTAGGCAGGATCAGCTGGGATTCCGGAAGGGGCGACTGAAAACGCGAGCAACATGGGTCCAGTCTGACACGGCGGAACCTGCTGCCCGGACCGGGTGCTGTGTCATATTCGGCGCTACCAACCGGTAACGGAGTCAGGCTGACACAGCGTTGCTAACCTTGATTTCATGAACCTCGCAGTAGAGCGCAAGCCACTCCGTGCTGACGCTGCACGCAATGTGGACAAGATCATTAATGCCGCCCGCGAGTGTTTCCGGCAGTATGGCCCGGACGTTCCGCTGCAGACTATTGCCGCCACCGCCGGAGTGGGTCCGGCGACCCTGTTCCGGAATTTCTCGGACAAGGAACAGCTGGTCCTTGCGGCCCTTAACCGTCAGCTCCGGCTCAACGTGGACCCGGTTATCGACGTCGCCCTTGCCGGCACCGATGCGGCCGAGGGCCTGTTCCGGGTCATCGACGCCGTGATGGCAGCGGCCAGTGACAACGCCAATCTGCTCGGCGCCGTGGCCGGCCGGCGGGACCTGCTCACCGGCATCACCGGAAGCCTGATTGAATCCGTTGGCGTGCTCCTCGGCCGCGGCCAGGACCAGGGTGCCCTTCGGGTAGACATTTCACTGACGGACATGGTGCGGCTTCTGGCCATGCTGATCGGGGTGGTCGACACGATGGAGCCCGGATCCGACGCCTGGCGCCGTCCGGCTGCCCTTGTAGAGGACGCCATTCGCGCCGAGCGGCCGGCCAGGACGCTCCCTCCCCAGGTGCCGCTTCCGGGATCACAGTTCGAGTAGACAAGGGCTTGCGGCCGGGCAGGCGTGGAAAGACGGATCGGCATATTCCGCACACAGTGCTTGCACAGTAAGCTAGGCACACCGGTGGGTTAGGCAGTTAGCCTCGGGCATTTCCAAATACGGAGCACATCATGTCATTCGTTCTATGTGTTCATATGAAACCGGTGGCACCATGAACCGCTCACAGCTTGCTCAGTTCATGAAACACGCACCGGACCCTGAAATCACCCTGACGACAGCCTCCACAGATGAGCTCGCCATCATCGTGGACGCGCTCTACCGGAACCTCGATACCCCGACGCCGGTGTTCGGCGCCCAGGACTGGTATGACCTGGCCACTGAAGAGCTCGCGCGACGGTCCGAGCCGGCTTCCCCTGACGCCTACGGAGCCGCCTGAGTCCAACCGTCCAAGCCCGGCGAAGTAGCCCACCGGCGTTTCGGACTCACCTGAGCTCTTGGACTCACCCGGGCTTCGGAGTCACCTGCGCGGCTCAGGCCGAGCGGGACAGCGCATGCAGGGCCGCAGCCAGGCATTCGCTCATCGCCTGGAGCGCGATCAGCTGCGCTTCCCGCACCTGAGGCTTGGGAGCGTTGATGCAAATCGATTCATCCGCAGCCTGGGCCAGCGGGTTGGGCGCCGCACCCGTCACCGCCCAGACGGTGGCTCCGGCTGCCCGCGCCGCCGCGGTCGCCTCCAGCAGGGCATGCCGGTGCCCGCTGGCAGAGACCACCAGGAGGACGTCGTCAGAACGGATGTGCGCCCGCACCTGGCTGGCGACCTCTTCGGCGTGGCCCTGCGCGATTTCGATGGCACTGACGGGTGCAGCGCCTGCTGCCACCCCTGGCTTTAGGGCGATAACGGAGAATGGCTGGCGCTCACCGGCGTGGCGTCCCAGCAGCTCCGCGGTGAATTGCTGCACCTCCGCCGCCGAACCGGCACTTCCGGCCGTGAGCAGGCGGTTTCCGGACAGCAGGCGGCGGGCCAACTCCTCGCCCCAGCCAGCCAGGCGCGAGGATTCATTCCGCAGGGAGGCCAATGCGGGGCCCACCTGGCGCAGGTGCTCCAGGACGATATCCACCGGGGCTTTCATTTCGAACTGCGCGTCGGTGGCGCGGGTCCGGGACAGTCTGCTGACGGCCTTCATTTTGTACAACTCCTCTTCACTTAGAGCATACAACGCCTGTGATCCGCATCACTCCGAAGTCACGGCTGCCGGATGACAGCGCCGCCCTGTTTTAGTTCGGACCCGGTTCAGTTCCAGCCGGTTCAGTTCCAGCCGGTTCAGTTCCAGCCAGCCAGCCGGAGCAAGGCCGCAGCTCCCGCCCCTGCGAGCACAACCACCAGAAAGGGAGCCCGGAGGAGCAGGGCAGCAGCGGCGGCTGCCAACGCGCCCAGCCGCGCGTCGAGTACCAGGGCCTGCCCGCTGGCCAGGGTGTTGACGATCGTCAGTGACGCGAGCAACCCGATGGTCATGGTTCCGGCCATCCGGGACATTCTGGGGTTCTGCAGCAGGCTGGCCGGAAGCAGGTAGCCCACCAGCTTCCATGCGTAGGCGAAGAGGCAGGAGATCAGCAACCACACCCACAGACTCATTTGGCTCCTCCGGGGGTTGCCCCGTTGCCCTTGTAGTGCCCGGTGCCCGGGTGATGGCCGGCGTGCCGCTCCGTATAGGGGTCGATGTCCGGTTCAAGCCCTTCGTCCTGCCGGCCATGGCTGAGCCAGCCGATGACGGCCGCCACCACCGCGGCAATCAGGATGGGGACGCCCGCCGGGACGAACGGCACAGCCAGCACGGTCGCCAGGGCACAGACGACGGCGATCGCCACCGGCTCCCGTCCCTTGAGCCGCGGCCACAACAGACCGAGGAACGCCGCGACGGCTGCGCCGTCGAGCCCCCACTGTTTCGGGTCTCCCAGCGCGCCTCCGGCCAGTGCGCCAACTGCGGTGAAGACGTTCCAGAGGACAAAGATCCCGATGCCCGCGGCCCAGAAACCCCGTTGCTGCTCGGCAGGGTCCGACTGCCCGGTACTGGTGGCCGTGGACTCGTCAATGGTGATCTGGGCGGCGGCGTAGCGGCGCCACCCCCGCGGCCGGAGCAGCACGTTGAGCTGCATTCCGTATATTCCGTTGCGCATTCCCAGCAGCGTGGCGGCTCCCATGGCCGCGAATCCCGAGCCGCCGCCGGCAACCACCCCGATGAATGCAAACTGGGAGCCGCCACTGAACAGCAGCAGGCTCAGTGCCATGGTCTGCCAGAAGTCCAGGCCCGAGGTCACGGAGAGGGCCCCGAAGGACACCCCGTACAGGCCGGTGGCGACGCTGATGGACAAGCCAACACGGACCGCAGGGGAACGCAGGAGTTTCGGGGGCCAGGTGATGGGCATGCCACCACTCAATCACAGCGGCGGCTGGGTTGTGGCCGAGCTTGCCGCCAGGGCCGGCTGCCGGAGTTGGGCCAGGACCTGCGCCGGCCGGTTGGTGGTGACCTCATGGATGCCCAGCGCCCGGCACAGCGCCACGTCGTCGTCCCCGTCCACCGTCCAGACCCGGAACCGGCGTCCGGAATCCAGCCAGCGCCTCACAGTCCCGGGATGCTGGCGGACGTAGTCGATGCCGGGCCCGGCAATTTCCACTTCGCCCTCGTTGAGAATCCGTTCACCCTCGAGCTGCGCGGCCTTCATCACGTTGGCCACCGCGCTGCCCGTGAAAGGCCCAAGCCCCAGCTCCTCACGGATTCCGGTGACGTTCACGTCATCGACGAGCTGGCAGATGAACTCGCCGGGCACGGCCTTGCGCAGGTGCCTGACAGAGTCGGGGCTAAAGCTCATGAAGGTCACCCGGATGTTGCCCAGCCTGGATGTGGCGGCGTCCCAGCCTTCGGCCCGCAGCACTTCCAGCAGCCTGTCCTCCAGCTTCAGCTGGTAGGGGCTGGGATGCTTCAGCTCGATGGCCAGTCCGATTTCCCGCCCGGCAGCCTGGAGCAGGTCCAATAAGTCCGGCAGGGTCAGGAACTGTTCGGACCTTGGCCCGTAGGCCTCAGGGATCCGGACGCCCTTCCAGGATGAAAAATCCAGCATCCGAAGCTGGTCGACGGTGCGTTCGGCCACGGGGCCTGTGCCGTCCGAGGTCCGGTCCAGGTTGGAGTCGTGCAGCAGGACAACGTGCTGATCGCGGGTGAGGTGCACATCGCATTCCACGCCGTCCGCGCCGTCGGCGAGCGCGCGGAGGTAGGCGGCACGGGTGTGCTCTGCGAAATCCGCGCTGGCACCCCGGTGCGCGTAGACCAGGGGACGGGTTGGGGCTGACTCGTCGGCTGTCATGGTCACACGTTAGCGGACCGCGGCCGCCAAAGCGGGGCTAGGCTTGGCACATGCAGGTGAACTCTGAGCCAACCACCCAGCAAGATTCGGCGGATGAGCTTTCCCCGGAAAGCCCCGGGCGGAACGACGAACACGGCGGCCGCACACCGGCGCGTCCCGCCGTCGTACGTCAGCTCACGGCGGGTGACGCCGAAAAGGCGGCCGCACTCCGGAAGATGAAACTGGTGGCGCTCTGCCTGCTCATTGCCATGGCTGTGGTGTTCGTCGTGGCCTTCGCGCTGCAGAAGCAGTACCCGTGGCTGGAGTATGTCCGGGCGGCGGCGGAAGGCGGCATGGTGGGCGCCCTGGCCGACTGGTTCGCCGTGACGGCCCTGTTCCGCTATCCCCTGGGGCTGAAAATCCCGCACACTGCCATCATTCCGCGCCGCAAGGACCAGATCGGCGCGTCCCTGGGCGAGTTCGTGGAGACCAACTTCCTCTCCGAACAGGTGGTCCAGGACAAGCTGGCCAGCATCAACATCTCCGGCAAGGTGGGCAGCTGGCTGTCGGGGCCGGGCGGCGCCGAACGCGTGGCCAAGGAGGGCGCCGCCGTAATCCGCGGTACGTTCAAAGTGCTGAACGACGACGACGTCCAGGCCGTTATTGAGGGCATGGTCCGCAGGCACCTCCTGGCTCCGCCGTGGGGCCCGCCCGTGGGACGCATGGCCGAGCGGATCTTCGCCGACGGGCACCACCACAAGCTGGTGGACCTCCTGGTGGACCGGGCGGCGGACTGGGTGGCAGCCAATCACCAGATGGTAAGCCGGCTCGTCACGGAGCGCTCCCCGCAGTGGGTTCCCAGCTTCGTGGACGGCCTGGTGGGGGACAAGGTCTACATCGAGCTGCTGAAATTCACCCGCGCGGTCCAGGACGACCAGCAGCACCAGGTCCGGCTGTCCATCGACAAATACCTGACGGACCTGGCCCAGGATCTGCAGCACGATCCCGCCATGATCGCCCGCGCGGAGGGCATCAAGGCGCAGGTGCTCGGCGATCCGGAGGTCCGTGAACTTGCTTCCCGGACCTGGGCCACCATCAAGGGCGCGCTCCTCAGCGCCGTCGACGATCCGGACAGCGAACTGACGGTGAAGTTCAAGGCGGCCGTCCGCGATTTCGGCAGCCGGCTGGTCAACGATGAAGAGCTGGCGGGCAAGGTCAACGCCTGGATCGGCGATGCCGCGGGCTACCTGGTCCGCACCTATCGGTCAGACATCGCCGGGGTGATCACGGAAACGGTGGCCCGCTGGGATGCCGAGGAAACATCGCAGAAGATTGAACTGCAGGTGGGCAGGGACCTGCAGTTCATCCGGATCAACGGCACGGTGGTGGGGTCCCTCGCCGGACTCGCCATCTTCACGGTGGCCCACCTGACGTTCGGCTAACGGGCTGCGCCCACAGATGGCACGGCGCCGCAGATGCACCGAAAGACGCTTGACAGCCTTGGCGGCCAGGGCCACCTTGGTGTCAACTACGCCGCCCGGTCTCCTGCCGGTCCATGGGTGGCCAGTCCACGGACCGGCACCGCGGCGCTCCGTTCGGGAGTTTCGAATGAGGTGCCATGAATCCCGCGACTTACCGGCCGGCAGCGTTCCACCGCGCCGGCCTTTTTCTGTGTGCCCTGGTTCTGTCAGCTACGCTGCCGGCCCAGCTTGCCCTGCCTGCTGTGGCGGCCGTCCCGGCCAGTGCGGCCAACACCGGCGACCGCGGTTTCAGCCCCGGCGCGCCCGGTCTCGGGGATCCCTACTATCCGCTGGACGGCAACGGCGGCTACGACGTGGGGCATTACCGCCTGGAGCTCAGCTACGACCCGGCAACCGGGTTCCTCGCAGGGTCCGCCACCATCCGTGCCCGCGCCACCGAGGACCTCTCGTCGTTCAACCTGGACCTGCAGGGGCTGACAGTGCGCAGTATCCAGGTTGACCACCGGGACGCCACTTATGGGCGCAGCGGTGCGGAGCTTACGGTGACTCCGCAGCAGGGCATCAGGAACGGCCGGGAGTTCAGCACCGTTGTGTCCTATGACGGCGTGCCGAAACCGGTCATTGACCAGTTCGGAGTCTCGGGGTTCCTCCGGACCGACGACGGTGCGCTGATCATCGGGCAGCCGCACGTGGCAGCCACCTGGTTCCCGGCCAACGACCACCCCCTGGACAAGGCGAGCTTCACTTTCAAGATCACTGTCCCGGACGGGTTGGCTGTGGTGGCCAACGGCCTGCTTCGCGACGAGGAGTCGCAGGACGGGAAAACCACGTGGACGTGGCACGCAGCCGAACCCCTGGCCACGTACCTGGCCACGGCGAGCGTTGGCAAGTTTAATCTGGACCGCTACCGGGACGGGCGGGTCCGGTACATCGACGCCATCGATCCCGACCTGTTCGCACCGGCGGTCGTTGCCCGGACAGGCCACAATTTCGCCTGGTCGGACAGCCGCGCGGGAACCTATACCCGCCTGACCAGGACGCTTACGGTCCCCCCGGGCGGGGCGAAGCTCTCTTTCTGGCTCAACCGGACCATCGAATTCGGGCGCGATTTTGCCGTGGTGGAAGCGCGTACCGCCGGCGCGCAGGACTGGACGACCCTCCGGGAAGCGAACGGCCGCACGTCCGCCGAAAGCGGTCCCGGCTGCCAGCAGCTCCTGGCCATTCATCCCTTCCTCGGCCACTACCTGACGGCCAGCCGCAACGGCTCATGCAGCCCGCGTGGAAGCTCGGGAACGTGGTGGGCAGCCACCGGACCCAGCCAGGGATGGGAGCAGTGGGGATTCGACCTCTCCCGGTTCGCCGGGAAGGCCGTTGAACTTTCTATAACCTACGTAACCGACAATGTCGTCGACCTGGACGGGGTGTCACTTGACGACGTCACCGTATCAACAGGGGAAGGCACCACCTCGTTCGAGGATGACGGCAACACGACGGACGGCTGGTCAGCTTCCGGTCCGCCGCCTGGGAGCCCACGGAATGACGCAAAGTGGAGCGCGGACAGCTCGGGACCACCCTCCACCGGTGACCGGGTGCAGGCGTCGTTCAACAGGCAGCCGGAAATTATCAAGTTCCTGTCCGATATCTTCGGCCCGTACCCGTTCAGCGCCGCCGGGGGAATCGTCGACGACCTGAAGAACCTCGGCTTCGCGCTTGAGAACCAAACAAGGCCGATCTACTCCAGGCTCTTCTTCACCAGCCCTGAATCGGGCGACTCGGTGGTGGTTCATGAACTGGCGCACCAGTGGGTGGGCGACGATATGGCCGTCGGCCGCTGGCAGGACATCTGGTTGAATGAGGGGTTCGCGACCTACGCCGAGTGGCTCTGGAGCGAAAGCGAGGGGCGGGAAACCCCTCAGCAGCTGTTCGACTTTTATGCCGCAGCGATTCCTGCCCAGACGCCGTTCTGGACAGTGAAGATCGGCGACCCGGGAACGACAGCCCTCTTCGACTTCGCCGTGTACGTCCGCGGTGCGATGACACTGCAGGCGCTGCGCAACAGGGTAGGGGACGAAGTGTTCTTCGACATTCTCCGGGAATGGACTGATGCCCATGCCGGCGGCAACGTTTCCAGCGCCGACTTCATGCGACTGGCCCAGGACCTTTCCGGCCAGGACCTCGGGAGCTTCTTCCACGACTGGCTGTTCACCGCCGCCAAGCCGGCCGGAACCGCGCCGCCCGTGCTGCGCGGCACAACCACCCCTGCCACCAGCCCCCCTGCCACAGCACGGGTGCTGGAGCAACGGATTGAGGCGCGCCCTGGGCCTCGATAGCTACAACGTGCTGGCGCCGCTTAGGCGAACGGTGCCAGTTCCACGCCGGCTTCCTCCAGGCCGGCGCGAACGGCGGCAGCCATTTCCACCGCACCGAGGGTGTCGCCGTGAATGCACAGGGAATCCGGGTCCACCCGGACCACGGTCCCGTCCACCGCCAGCACCTCGCCCTTGAGCGCCAGGCGCACTGCCCGCTCAACGATCGGCCCGACGTCGTGCAGCACGGCACCTTCCTGCGAGCGCGGCACCAGGGTGCCGTCCGGCAGGTAGGCGCGGTCCACGAACGCCTCACGGAATACGGGGTGCCCGGCGTCCTGGGCCTGCTTCAGCAGCTCGGACCCCGGAAGCCCCAGGATAGGCAGGCCGGGATCGTAGGCGTGGATGGCTGCCACCAGCGCGGAAGCCTGCTCGGCATCGTGGAATGCCCGGTTGTAGAGGGCGCCGTGCGGCTTGACGTAGTCAACGGTGGCACCCACCGCGTGCGCTACCCCGTCGAGCGCCCCGAGCTGGTACAGGACGTCGCCGAAGAGTTCGTCGAAGGACATGTCCAGGGAGCGCCGTCCGAAACCGGCGAGGTCCCGGTAGCCAACGTGGGCGCCGACCGTGACGTCCAGTTCATAGGCGGCGCGGCAGCTGTCCAGCATCGTTACGGGGTCTCCGGCATGGAAGCCGCAGGCCACGTTGGCACTCGTGATGAGCTCGAACATGGCCGCGTCATCACCCATGGTCCAGGAGCCGAAGGACTCCCCGAGGTCAGCGTTCAGATCCACCCGTACTACCTTCCGTTGTGAGCTCGCCGGGTACCGTGTCCGGCATCGGCCCGAAGGCCTCTTTCGCGTTGGCGACGACGGCCCTGCCCATCATGAGGTTACCGGCACCACCCACCACCGCTCCAATGCCGAAAGGCAGCGCACGTCCGAGCAGGGCGGTTCCCTGCCGCCTGAGCAGGTTCCGCAGGAAGGCTTTCTGGATGCGCTCGCGGATGAACCCGAACCCGGACGACGACATCCTGCCTGCCAGCGCATTTCCCCAGGCCTGGCTGGCGCCCTTGCCGCGGCCCATGGCCTGGCCGCTGAGCGAACCCAGCAGCGCGGTGCCCTCCTCACCGAGCATCACGGCCATCACCAGGGTGCTGGCCTTCTCCGGGTCCGTCATCCGGATCCCGTGCAGTTCGGCCAGCGAGGTGGCGTACAGGGCCGTTGCCTCGAGGAAACCGACGGTGGCGGCGGCCGAGAGGCCCAGGGACGCCACCGTGCCGACACCGGGAACGACGGCGGTGGCCCCGACCAGCGCTCCCCCGCCGGTCACTGCACGAAGATAGTCGCGTTCCAGGATGTCCGCGAGCTGGGCGGCTGATGCGCGCGGGTTCCGGCGCTGGAGCCGGCGGATGTTCGCAACGACCAGTGGGCGCTGGATCTCCACCGCCCTTAGCAGCACGTTGTGAACGCCGGGCTTGGGGTTGCCGTGAGCGTCGAACACGGCGTTGTGGGCTGTTTCCTGCGCGATTCTCATCGCGGGGTTGCGTCGCTTGGCCATCATCACCTCTACCTCGGAACAACCGGCAGCCATTTACCGCCGTCTAGCCTTAACACTAGGCCACACGCCAACATACCAAGCATGCTGATCACCGCGGCGCCGTCACAGCGCCCGGTGCGTCACATCACCCAGGACTCGGCCACGGCCATGTACGCGGACGAGGAAGGCCCGCGGGGTCCGGGGTAGACGGTGGGGGCGCCGGGCCATTCGACGCCGAACTCGGAGAGTTTGCCTCCGCTGCAGGGGTGGTAGACGTTGCTCATTGAGGCACTGGCGGGGCCCAGCTGGAAGTCCGGCGCGGCGAACTGCCGCCGGTCCAGCACCCCGGAGATCTCGAGGGCGGCCCGCCGCCCGGTCGCCCGGAATCCGCGCTCAAGGTCCAGTTCGACGTCGAACTCGTCCTGGGTGTGGCTGACCGCGCCGAGCGGAAAGCGGGCGGCCTCCGGAAAGAAGCGCGTCAGTTCGGTGGCGAGGGAGGAGGCGAAGAATTCGTTGGAGCCGTAGCTGCGCCAACCTTGGAGCGTGGCCACCATGAGGACCGTTCCGGTTCCCCACCGGGACCAGTCAGCCACCCAGAACGAGGCGAAGCAACTGGCAGGCTCGCCGGCAATATGAACGCCGTTCCGGTCCACCGGGTGCAGGGCAAGGCCAAAGTTTGCGCCGATCAGCGCCACATTGCGCCGGCCCGGCCGGGCCGGTGTGTTCCCCATGGCTAGAGCCTATCCCGCCGGGCAGGCTCCACACGCCAGAGCCTCGCCTAAGATGGCCTTGTGCCCCTCCCCCGCGCCCTTCGGCCCTTTTCCCACCGCGAATACCGCGTGCTGATCGGGGCCCTTGCCATATCCATCTTCGGTTCGGGTATGTGGGCCGTGGCCATGGTGTACCAGGTCATCCATATCGGCGGCGGCCCGCTCGAACTGTCCCTCGTGGCCGCGGCAGGCAGTGTGGGACTCGTGGCGTTCGTCCTTGCCGGCGGCATCGCTGCGGACCGCGTTCCGCAGCGGCTGCTGATCATCGCCGTCGAGGGGACCAACCTTGCCGTGATCGCGACCGTCAGCGGGCTGGCGATGGCAGGCTGGCTTCAGCTCTGGCATTTGGTGGCCGGCGCCTTCGTCCTTGGGGTCGGGGCGGCGTTCTTCTTCCCGGCGTACTCCGCGATTCTGCCGCGGATCCTGCCACCGGAGGACCTGCTGGCTGCGAACGGCATGGAAGGGACGCTGCGTCCCACGCTGCAGCAGGCGGCGGGTCCCGCCGTGGCCGGTATCGTCGTGGCGGCGCTGTCCCCGTCGCACGCGGTGACGGGCGTGGCCGTGTGCCACCTGCTGGCCTTCATCGTCCTGAACTTCCTCGGCCAGCACGCCCTTGAAGCCCCCGGCGCCGCCCGCGCACCGGCCAAGACCTCTTTCTTCTCCGACCTTCGTGAGGGCGTCAGCTACACCGTCCGGACGCCGTGGCTCCTCTGGACGCTGCTGTGGGCCTGCATTTCGGTGCTGTTCCTGATCGGGCCGATCGAAGTGCTCCTGCCCTTCGTGATCCGGGACCAGCTGGGCGGGGACAGCCGCATGTTCGGTTTCCTGCTGGCCGTCATGGGAGTCGGCAGCGCCGTGGCCTCCCTGCTTACGGCGTCTGTCCGGCTTCCCCGCCGCTACCTGACCGTCATGATGGTGTGCTGGGGAGCGGGCACCCTGCCCCTGGCAGCGGTGGGGCTCATGGACAGCTTCTGGCTGCTGGCCCTGGCACTATTCATCTTCGGCGCCACGGGCAGCGTGGGCATGGTGATCTGGGGAACGCTGCTGCAGCGGCGCGTGCCGCCGCACCTGCTGGGGCGGGTTTCCAGCCTGGACTTCTTCGTGTCCCTCGCGCTGATGCCGGTCTCGATGGCGCTGGCCGGTCCCGCCGCCTCCGTGCTCCCGATCTGGCTCATCTTCCTGGTGGCAGGCGGGGTCTGCCCGGTCATGGCGGTGGTGGCCCTGCTGGTGGCCCGGATGTCCGTGGACGAAATCGCCCATCCACTCGACCGCCAGGAGCCACTGCCCGCCGACGCGGAAGCCAGCACCTGACCCTGTGCCCGCTGACGCCCGACACCTAACCGGGCGCCACCAGGAAATAACCGGGCGCCACCAAGCCCCGCGTCACTCGCGGGCGCGCACCACCGGGATGCTCGCCGTCGGCGGCCCGCTGGGGAACACCGAGGGCTCGGGGACGTGCACCGGTTCCAGCGATATCCGCACCGGGTGGGAAGCCACCGAGTGCCGGACCCCGCGCACGTCGATGTCCAGCGCTTCGCCGTCGAGGATCGTCAGGGTAATGGCGTCCTGATCGAGTTGCACCAGGAGCCGGCGGCCCTGGAGCCGCAGGTGGAAGCGCAGCGTGTCCCACTCCTCGGGCAGCCGGGGATCAAAGAAGGGCACGGGGCCCTGGTCGCGGAGCCCGGCGAAGCCGCACACCAGCGAGCTCCACACTCCGCCGGTGGAGGCGATGTGGACGCCGTCGATCGTGTTGCCGTGGGAGTTGTCCAGGTCGATGAACACGGCATTGGTGAAGTGCTCCAGGGCAGCCTTGCGGTAGCCCACCTCGGCGGCCATGATCCCCTGGACACACGCCGACAACGTGGAGTCCCCAGTGGTGATCGGATCGTAGAAATCGAAGGCCCGGCGCTTTTCCTCCGCAGTGAACTCCTGCCACTGCAGGAACATGGCCAGCACCGTGTCCGCCTGCTTCAGCACCTGGTGGCGGTAGATCACCAGCGGGTGGAAGTTCAGCAGCAGCGGGTACTTGGAGCGCGGCGTTGTCCAGTCCCACGGCTCCAGGGTCATGAAGTCGTTGTCCTGCGAGTACACCTGGAAGTGCTCGTCGAAGGGCAGCTGCATCCGCTCCGCAGCCGCTTCCCACAGCTCCCGTTCGGCGTCGTCGACCGCCGCGTGGTTCAGTGCGGCGGCTGCCCGGAGATTAAACCGGGCCATGACGTTCGTGTAGAGGTTGTCGTTCACCACCGCGGTGTACTCGTCCGGCCCCGTCACACCGTGGATATGGAACAGGCCGTCCTTGCCGAAGAAGCCCAGGGAAACCCACATGCGGGCAGTCTCGATGAGCAGGTCGGCGCCCATCCCGGCCCGGAACTCCGAATCACCACTGGCCCAGAGGTACCGGTTGGTGGCGAAGGCAACGGCCGCGGCAATGTGGAACTGCGCAGTACCGGCAGCGTAGTAGGCGCTCGCCTCCAGGCCGTTGATGGTGCGCCAGGGGAAAAGCGCGCCGTCCACGCTCAGCTCCTTGGCGCGGATCTTGGCGTCCGGGAGCATCTCGTGACGGAACTCCAGGACCTGGCGCGCGCCGTCGGGGTTTGAATACGTCATGTACGGCAGGAGGTAAACCTCCTGGTCCCAGAAGTAGTGCCCGTCGTAGCCCGAGCCGGTGACACCCTTGGCCGGGATGCCCGCGACACCGGCCCGTGCGGTGGCCTGCGCGAGCTGGAAGAGGTTCCAGCGGATGGCCTGCTGCAGTTCCGGCTGCCCGCCCACCTGGATGTCTGCGCTGGCCCAGTAGCTGCGGTAGTGTGCCGCGCTTTCGGCGAAGACATCGCCAACCGGCTTCAGCCCGGCTTCCGCGGCGACGGCCGGGTCCTCCCCGGCTTCCGCGTCCGCAGCACCGGGCACACCCGTCCGGGTTCCCCGGGACACGGCGTAGCTGACACTCTTTTCAAGCCGGAACGGCTCGTCGGCGGCGACCGCCAGCACGTAGCGGACGCTGCTGTCGTCCTGGTCCACCTGTGTATCGAACGGCTGGTGGCCGGCGGACGTCCAATGCTCGACGGCCATCCCCACCCGCTGCTTGGACTCAGCGGCCTCCCACGACAGGCGCAGCGAACCGTCGCCACCCTCCAGTTTGAGAGGCAGCAGGACGCGGCCCGCGTGCCGGCCGGACCGGCGCGGGTCGTGGGTGGAGTGGTCCTCCACCGGCTGGTCCTGCCGGTTGATGACAGACGAGGTGACGTCCACGGAGACTGCCCGGTCGGCAGAAACCTCCAGCGAGATGCCCAGGCTGCCGCGCGCCTCGAAGCCAACGGCCCGGCGCTCCACCGTGGTCACCGTGGCGCCGGAACGGCACTGCCAGACGATGCTGCACTCGTAGATGCCGGTGGTGAAATCAACGGACCGCCGGTAATCCAGCACTCCCGATTCGGCGAGGCTGAGCATCTCGCCGTCGATGATGACCGTGAAATTGTTGGCGTCCGGAATGTAGAGGATGCGCTGGCCCGTCCGCGCGAAGCCGTAGGCATTCTCGGCGTGCTTAATGTCCCAGATCTCGTGGAACCCATTAATAAAGCTGCCGGGCAGTTCGGCATCGGCTGACGCCCAGTGGGCGCCCCGGACACCGAGATGTCCGTTGCCGAGGGCGAAGAGCGTCTCGAGCGTCCCGGCGTCGCCGGGTGCGTGGCTCGTTTCCACGAGCTTCCAGGGATCACTGGGGAAGCGGACGCGGTCAGCGTTGATGAGTGCCATGAGTGGCGTTCCTTAGACGGTCGAAAGTGGTGCTGGAAGTTCTGGGGGCATGCGGGGCCCGGACGGTATACGAAAAGCTGCGGGACTAGAGAAGTTCCTCGAGGTCGTTCACCACGAGGGTGGCGCCGGCGTCGAGCAGCGTCTGCCGCCCGGCCCCGCGGTCGACGCCGATAACCGAGTGGAAACTGCCGGCGCTGCCCGCCTGCACGCCGGACACGGCGTCCTCGACGACGACGCACTGCTCGCTGGGCAGGTCCAGGAGCCGGGCGGCATACTCGTAGGTCGCGGGGTCGGGCTTGCCGGGCAGCCCTTCCTCGGCGGCCACGACGCCGTCCACGACCACCGGGAATCGGTCCGCCAGGCCCGCCGCACGCAGCACCGAAGGGGCGTTCCGTGAGGAGGAGACGACGGCGACCTTCAGTCCGCGGTCCAGCGCGGCTTCCAGGAAACGCACCGATCCCGCGAAGGGCTCCACTCCGGAGCTGACAATGTCGTTGAAGATCCGGTTCTTCCGGTTGCCCAGGCCCTGGACCGTGATGTTGTCCGGATCGTCGTCGGCGGGGCCTTCCGGAAGCGTGATGCCGCGGGACGTCAGGAAGTCCCGGACGCCGTCGAATCTCGGCTTGCCGTCGATGTGGTCAAAGTAGTCGCTCTCCCGGTACCCGTCCTTTTCGGGAACGGTTTCGAGGTAGCCGTCGAACAGTTCCTGCCAGGCGCGCTCGTGGACCACTGCCGTGGGCGTGAGCACGCCGTCGAGGTCAAAAAGGATGGCGGCGGCGCCGGTCCAGCTGTTTGGCCGGCTGCCAGCGCTGGTATTCAGGGTTTTGGTCATGCTTTGTTCCGTGTCCTTTCGGGGGTCGGACAGCAATGTGTTGGGAATTACCAGGAACGTGGTCGCCGGTGACCAAAGGGGGCGGTGCGCTCGCAGAACCGGCCGCCTGCAGAACCTGCCGCCCGGCGCAGCGCGCTTGGCGGGTTCCGTTACGGTGATTCTGCAGCTTGAACAACAGTCCGGCGCATCCTGCGGACCGGGCTGCGTTGCCCTGGCCACAAACAGAGTTCCACTGTTTGCGCGGCCGGTTTGGTTAGGTACCGGCCGGGTTATGTCCGGCGGGTGAATTCTCGCGGTTCCGCCACTTTCGCCGCGGCGTTGCGGGCCAGGCAGAACGCGTCAACGCGCGGTCGCACGATTTTTTGCCTATGTCCATGATGGGGGCGCGGGCGGTTCAGGGCAAGCCAGCGGAACATCCCCGCGGGACGGGTGGCGCAAGGATGCATGGCGCGGTCCTGCCCTTTCGAACACTCTTGAGTGGTGCACTGCCAGCCGCCCACCGCCGGGAGGACGCCTGCTGGCCGGGTCCCGGCCGAAGAAGAGTGTAAGCGCTTGCAGTTTTACCCCGCAACTGTTTTTAATTCCACTCTTAATCCCGCCCCGGCCGGGGCCCGGATTCAGCGGAGTACGTAATGGCGCAGAAAAGCACTGACATCCACCATCTCGGCCTTCGACATGGCATGACCCATGCGGGGATATGTCCTCGCCGTGAGCCTGGTATGCGTATTGAGCCACTCCTCCGTGTAGGCCGTTGCGTCGCCGTTGATCACCAGGTCGGCCTTGTCCCTGCCCCAGAAGAATGGCGGCCGTTCATCAAAGGACTCACTGAGCGCCAGCAGGTCGTTGTTCAGGACGAACCCGGAAAGCCCCACCACGGCCGGGAAGTCCCGGGGCCGCAGGCGCAGGAGCGTGCTCGCCATGGCCATCCCCTGCGAATAGCCCAGCAGGCTCACGCTGGTGTGGAGCTGCCGGACCGAGTCGATCCAGGCGAACACGGAATTGGCGGCCGAAATGACATCGGCAAAATCGTTGGTAAGGAAATAGTCCAACAGGAACCAGCCGTAGCCGTTCGCGATTGGCATAGGTGCCCGGAGCGCCGCGCAGGTGAATTCCGCGGGGAGATAGTCGAAGAGATTGACCATCCTGGATTCGTCAGTGCCGTAGCCGTGCATCATCACCAGCAGCGGGGTGCCGGCGCGCTCCCCTTCCGGCTTGGACCATACAACCGTCTCCATCCGACCAGCCTATCGAGTTGCCGAAAGCCGTCTTCGCCCTGACCTGCGGATTTGATTGAAACGGGGGTTACCCGGATGTAGCCTGACGCTTGACAGCATGCTTAGCAAGTGACGCACGACAAAACGTAAGTACCCAAGTTACGAGAAGTCCGCGAACGCAAGGAGCAAGTCATGAGAATCGGTTCCGCCATCTTCCTCATCGCCCTGGGCGCCATCCTCGCCTGGGCCATCACACCAGGCCTTATCCCCAACGTGGATCAGACCCTGATCGGGTACATCCTGATGGCGGTTGGGGTTATCGGCCTCATCGCCTCGCTGGTCGTCGCCTCCCCCGGCAGGAGCCGCCGCATCAGCGAAACACGCTCGGTTGTTGACCCCAACACCGGCGAGAGGATCACCCGGAACGAAAGCCGCGACGGCGGCCTCTAGTGTGACAGCGAAAACGAACGGGCAGCCGTGAAGCCAGCAGCATGGCCGGACCGGACCTTCGGGTCAGGTCCGGCCATTTTGGTTTTCTGTTGTTTTTTCGTTGACAAACCAACAAGAACGAAGATAAAGTCAAGTACTTGCAGATTTGTGACAGCGGTCACTGATCGGCAAATGGACCGGCTTAAGGGCAGCGCAGACGCACTGCAGCAGTAACTACGCAATGGAGGGTATGTGTTTGCCGAGGAGCGTCAGCAGCAGATCGCCGGGCTCGTGGCAGCCAGCGGCCGCGCCAGCGTGACCGACCTCGCTGAGCGCTTCCGCATCACCACCGAGACTGTCCGCCGGGACCTCGCCGCCCTGGAATCAGCCGGCACGGTGCGCCGCGTGCACGGCGGGGCCGTGTCCGCAGACCGCTTCAGCACCACGGAGGAGAGCATCCTCGAACGGACAATCCAGCGGCAAGCGCAGAAGCTCCGCATCGCCGAGGCCGCCCTTGACTTCCTTCCGAAGGGCCCCTCCAGCAGCATCCTCCTCGACGCCGGTTCCACCACCGAAGTCCTCGCCGACCTCCTCGCCCGCCGAGGCGCCGCAGCTCCGGCCAAACCGGCCGATCCGGCCCAGGAACTCCTTGTCATCACCCATGCCGTTCCCATCGCCGCCAAGCTCGCAAGCACACCCGGCATCGCCCTTCAGATTCTCGGCGGCCGGGTCCGCGGACTCACGCAGGCCGCGGTGGGCCAGGGCACCGTGGAAGCCGCCGGCAAGCTGCGTCCGGATATCGCTTTTGTGGGGACCAACGGCATCCACGCAAGGTTCGGGCTCAGCACACCAGACTCAGAAGAAGCCGCAGTCAAGGCTGCCTTCGTCCACTCGGCACGCCGCATCGTGGTGCTGGCCGATTCGTCCAAGCTGGATGCGGAAACGCTCGTCCAGTTCGCCTCGTTGAAAGATCTGGATACCGTGATCACTGACCGCAAACCCAGTTCGGAACTAGCCGCGGCCCTCGCCGAGGCCGGCGTGGAGGTGGTAGTCGCATGATTGTCACCCTCACAGCCAACCCAAGCCTGGACCGGACGGTTGCACTGCCCGGCCCGCTCGAGCGGGGCGAGGTCCAGCGCGCGGTGTCCGTCCGCCAGGAATCCGGCGGCAAGGGAGTGAACGTTTCCCGCGCCCTCGTAACTTCCGGACTTGAGACACTTGCGGTGCTGCCCGGCGGAGAGTCAGATCCCGTCCTTGCGGGTCTGCGGGATGCCAAGGTGCCTTTCGCGGCGCTGCCCATCCACGAACCGCTGCGCACCAATGTGGCGCTCACCGAGCCCGGCGGCGTCACCACCAAGATCAACGAGCCGGGACCGGTCCTCAGCGAAGAAGCGCAGGAGGCCCTCATCGACCTCCTCCTGGAACGCTCGCAGGGCGCCAGCTGGGTGGTCCTGGCGGGTTCGCTTCCGCCCGGCGTCCCGGCTGACTTCTACGCCACGGTCACCCGGCGGCTGCGCAATGCCCACGCCGGGGCCGGCGTTCCAATGATTGCCGTCGACTCCTCCGGCGCTCCGCTGGCAGCGGCCGTCGCCGGCGATGCAACCCAAGCGGCGTCCGGAAAACCGGACCTGCTCAAACCCAATGCCGAGGAGCTGGCCGAACTGGCCGCAGCAGCAGGTTTTGCCTCGGCGAGCACGGCTGAGGAACTCGAAGCGGATCCGGAGGCTGCCGCCGCGGCAGCTGCCGCCGTCGTGCGTTCCGGTGTGGGGGCCGTGTTGGCAACGCTCGGTTCAAAGGGCGCTGTCCTCGTGACGGCCGACGGCGCGTGGCTCGCCACGCACCCGCCGGTCACCGCAGTCAGTACGGTCGGCGCCGGAGACTCGTCGCTTGCCGGATATCTGCTGGCCGCCAGCCAGGGCGCTGCCCCCGCTGACTGCCTCCGCCAGGCTGTGGCGCATGGCGCCGCCGCCGCTTCCCTGCCGGGCTCCACCGTCCCGGCAGTCCACCAAACAACCCCCGACGCCGTAACCATCACGGCCCTCCGGAAGGATTGACAGTGACTCAGCTCATCACCGCGGACCTGGTCGAGCTCGACCAGAACCTGGGCAATTCGCCCGAGGACGTGATCCGGCACCTGGCCGGCCGGGTAGCCGCAAACGGACGTGCCAGCGAAGTTGAAGGCCTCTTCACCGATGCCTTCGCCCGCGAGCAGAAGACCGCCACCGGCGTTCCCGGCGGCATCGCCATCCCGCACTGCCGCTCGGCCGCCGTGACCGAACCGACCCTCGCCATGGCACGCCTGTCCCAGCCCGTCGACTTCGGCGCCAAGGACGGTCCCGCCGACCTCATCTTCTTCATCGCTGCACCGGCCGGCGCCGACCAGGAGCACCTCAAGCTGCTGTCCAAGCTCGCCCGCTCGCTCATCAAAAAGGACTTCACCGGCGCCCTCCGCGCGGCCACGTCCCGGGAAGAAATCGTGGAGCTCGTGGACACCGCCCTGGCGGACAAGCCGGCTGCTCCCGCCCCCGCAGCAGCGGCCCCCGCTGCTGCCGGCGCCGCTACAGCCGGCGCTGCTTCCGGTGACGCTGCTGCCAGTGGACCGCGGCGCCTCGTCGCCGTCACGGCCTGCCCCACCGGCATCGCCCACACCTACATGGCCGCGGACTCCCTCGTGGCCGCAGCCCAGGAAATGGGCGTGGACCTGCAGGTTGAGACCCAGGGCTCCTCCGGCGCCAAGCCGCTGGACCCGGCAGTCATTGCCGCAGCCGATGCGGTGATCTTCGCCGTAGACGTGGACGTGCGCGGCAAGGAGCGCTTCGCCGGCAAGCCCGTCATCAACGCGCCGGTCAAGCGCGGCATCGACGAGCCCGCCAAGATGGTCCAGGAAGCACTCGCGGCGGCAGAGAACCCGCACGCCCGCCGCGTTCCGCACTTCGGCGCAGAGGAGCAGGCCGAGGCAGAAGCCGCGGAAAAGGGCGAGCACATCGGCCAGAAACTGAAGAAGGCGCTCCTCACCGGCGTCAGCTACATGATCCCGTTCGTGGCCGGTGGCGGCCTGCTGATCGCGCTGGGCTTCCTGCTGGCCGGTTTCGACATCGCCCTGGGCACCAAGGCCAACGACATCCTGGCCAACAACTCCCTGGTCAACCTTCCCGACGGCAACCTCGCCCTGTACCTCGGAACCGTCTTCTTCAAGATCGGTGCCCTGTCCATGGGCTTCCTGGTTCCCGCCCTCGCCGGCTACATTGCCTACGCAATCGCCGACCGTCCGGGTATTGCACCGGGCTTCGTTGCCGGTGCCGTCTCCGGCTTCATGGGCGCCGGCTTCCTCGGCGGCATCGTCGGCGGCCTGCTCGCCGGCTACATCGCCCACCTGATCGGAACATGGTCAGTGCCGCGCTGGCTCCGTGGCCTGATGCCCGTCGTCATCATTCCCTTGCTGGCCTCCATCATCGCCTCCGGCGCGATGTTCCTGTTCCTCGGCGGACCGATTGCCGGCCTCACCACCGCACTGAACACCTGGCTCTCGGGCATGTCCGGCGCTTCGGCCATCGTTCTGGGCATCATCCTCGGCCTCATGATGTGCTTCGACCTCGGCGGCCCCGTGAACAAGGTGGCCTACGCCTTCGCCGTCGCCGGCCTGGGTGCCGGCAGCGCCACCAACCAGGCACCCTGGCAGATCATGGCCACCGTGATGGCCGCCGGCATGGTGCCACCGCTGGCGATGGCCCTGGCCACCGTCCTGGACAAGAAGCTCTTCAGCCTGGCCGAGCGCGAAAACGGCAAGGCCGCCTGGCTGCTGGGCGCCTCCTTTATCTCCGAGGGTGCAATTCCTTTCGCGGCGGCAGACCCGCTCCGCGTCATCCCGGCCAGCATGGTCGGCGGCGCTGTCACCGGCGCGCTCACCATGGCCTTCGGCGTCACGTCACAGGCACCGCACGGCGGGATCTTCGTGTTCTTCGCCATCGGCAACGTGCTGATGTTCATCGTGTCCATCCTGGCCGGAACCGTGGTGGCGGCGTTCATCGTGGTTACCCTCAAACGCTGGGCTGCCCGCAAGGCCGTTGATACGGTGGAAACCGTTCCCGTAACTGTCTGATCCCGCTGTCCTTCAGCACTACAACCCACACTGCAATTGCAAGGAGCAGAAATGTCCGAACGTACCGCAACCGTCGCCAGCCGCGTAGGCCTGCATGCCCGTCCTGCCGCCATCTTCGCCGAGGCTGCTGGCGAGTTTGACCTCGACATCACCATCGCCCGCGAAGGGGAGCCTGCCGACGAGGCCATGGACGCCGCCAGCATCCTTTCCCTCATGAGCCTTGGCGCATCGCACGGGGACGTTGTGGTGCTCCGGGCCGAGGGTGATGGCGCCGACGCCGCCCTCGAACGCCTGGTCCAGATCCTGGAAACGGATCACGACGCCGAGTAGTCACCGCGCGCTTTACGGCCGGCCTCTGCTGCAGCTCCCGTTTCCGGGGCCGCGGCGGAGGCCGGCCGTTGCCGTTTCCGGATAGTTTTGCCGCGGCGCATGATCGTGGCGGGCATCGCACCTGATCAGCGGCCGTTCAGCATAAGTAAGCAACCTTAGTAGTTTCTTGTTTTTGATTCTGCGCCCCACTAGCTTGGAACTGTGGCCAGCCATTCGAATGCCCCGGAACTCCCGGGCTGAAGGAGGATGACAGAGTGGAAACCTTGCAGGAAAGCGTGGACGTCGAGGTACCAGTCAGCACGGCCTACAACCAGTGGACACAGTTCGAATCGTTTCCCCGTTTCATGAAGGGCGTCGAGTCCGTCGAACAGATCGACGAAACCTCCCTCCATTTCCGCACCAGCGTTGCGGGCGTCAGGCGCGAATACGACGCACAGATCCTGGAACAGACGCCGGACCGGTGCATCGCCTGGGTCAGCAAGGACAAGCCCCGCAACGCCGGCAGAGTCACGTTCGAGAACCTGGGCGAGGACCTCTGCCGCGTGAACGTGGAACTCGAATGGGAGCCGGAGAGCCTGCTGGAAAGGGCTGGAGCCGCCGCCCACGTTGATGAGCAGCAGGTGTCCTCCGACCTGGTGCGGTTCAAGGAGTTCATCGAAACCCGGGGCATCGAGACGGGCGCCTGGCGTGCCGCGGTGGACCGGGGCGAAGTAGACAGTCCGGGAGCCCACTGACCTGATCCACCGACCGTTACCTTATGGCCGATCGTTACATCACGGAGGTAGCCATGCCAGGGAAGCAGAACCCTAGCCTGAAAGATCCAAAACTCTACGAGGAGCTCCGCGACGAGGGGGCCTCGAAGCAGAAGGCGGCCCGCGTCTCCAACGCGGCAGCCAAGAAGGGACGCTCCGAGGTGGGCCGCAAGGGCGGCAAGTCCGGCGACTATGAGGACTGGACCGTGGATCAGCTCAAGGCCAAAGCCAAGGAAATCGGCCTCAAGGGGTACTCAGGCAAGAAAAAGAGCGAACTCATCTCCGCGCTCAGGAATTCCTAAGCGGGTGCACGTGCAGCCGCGCCGCGGGGCGCCCGCCCTTTCAGGCGCCCTTCCGCGCGGTCTTCGCGGTGGACTTGGCAGCGGTACCGGTCTTGGAAGCGGTGCCGGTTTTGGAAGCGGTGCCGGTTTTGGAAGCGGTGCCGGTCTTGGAAGCGGTACCGGTCTTGGAAGCGGTACCGGTCTTGGAAGCGGTACTGGTCTTGGAACCAGTACTCGTCTTAGCGGCGCCGGCAGCCTTGCTACGGGTTCTGGTGGTGCCGCTCTTGGCAGTTTCAGCGTCGGAATCTTCGGCGTCCTTTTTGGCGGAGCTGCTCCGGCTGCTGCTGGCGCTGCGGCCGCCGCGCTTGGCGGGACCGGACGGCTCGTCCTCGGACGACTCGTTTTCAGACGGCTCCTGCGCGGCGGCCCCTCCCCCGCGCTTCTTGTCGAGGCTCCGTTTCAGGGCCTCCATCAGGTCGATCACTTCTCCGTTGCCACCCTCGGCCTCGGCCCCGAACGTCTCTTCAGTATCCAGCGCGTCGCCCTTTTCCAGCTTTGCCTCGATAAGCTGCCTGAGCTGGGCCTGGTAGTCGTCGGTGAACTGCTCGGGCTCGAAGTCGGAGGCCATGGACTCCACCAGTGCCGCGGACATCTCCCGTTCCTGCGCGGAGATGCGGACGGACGTGTCCAGGGCAGGGAACGAGGCTTCCCGGACTTCATCCGCCCACAGCAGCGCCTGCAGCATCAGGACGTCGTCCCGGATCCGCAGCGCACCCAGCCGGGTCTTGTCCCGCAGCGCGAACTGCACCACGGCCACGCGTTCGGTGTCCTCCAGGGCCCTGCGCAGCAGCATGTAGGCCTTGGGCGACTTGGAATCCGGCTCCAGGTAATAGCTCTTCTCGAACATGATGGGGTCGAGCTGTTCGGAGGGGACGAACTGCACCACTTCGATTTCGTGGCTGTTCTCCGCGGGAATGGACTTGAGCTCCTCCTTAGTGAGGATCACTGTCCGGCCGTCGTCCTCATAGGCCTTCTCAATGTCGGAGTAGTCAACGATCTCGCTGCAGACCTCACAGCGGCGCTGGTAGCGGATCCGGCCGCCGTCGGCGTTGTGCACCTGATGGAGGCTGATGTCGTGGTCCTCGGTGGCGCTGTAGACCTTCACCGGGACATTGACCAGCCCGAACGCGATGGCGCCTTTCCAGATGGCTCTCATGGGACAAGTCAACAGCACACAACGCCGGAGGTGAAGCCCCATGGCCGGCGGTAAGGAACGCGTGCGGGTCGGCGGCCGGGAACTGACCCTGACCAACCTCGACAAAGTGATGTATCCCGCCACCGGCACCACCAAGGCGGACGTCATCGCCTATTACGCCGCCGTGGCCCCGGTGCTGATCCCCGCCGCCAGAAACCGCCCGGCGACCCGCAAGAGGTGGGTGCACGGGGTGGGAACCGAAGCCCAGCCCGGCGAGATGTTTTTCCAGAAGAACCTGGACGAGTCGGCCCCGGGCTGGGTGCCCCGCGCCGCCATCACGCATAAGACCAACACCATCTACTATCCGCTGGTCAATGATCCGGCCACCCTCACCTGGCTGGCGCAGATCGCCTCCCTGGAGATCCATGTGCCGCAGTGGACGGTGGACTCCCACGGCAGTGCCCTGCCTCCCGACCGGCTGGTCCTGGACCTCGATCCCGGGGAGGGCGCGGGACTGCCCGAATGCGTGGAGGTGGCCAAGCTGGCCCGGACCATCCTGCAGGACGTGGGGCTCGAGCCGGTTCCGGTCACCAGCGGCAGCAAGGGGATCCACCTGTACGCGGTCCTGAACGGTACCCAAACCTCGGATGAGGTGTCAGCTTTCGCCCGTGAACTGGCCCGGGCGCTGGAGTCCGACCACCCGGACCTGGCCGTCAGTGACATGAAGAAGACCCTCAGGACGGGGAAGGTCCTGGTGGACTGGAGCCAGAACAACGCCGCCAAGACCACCATCGTTCCGTATTCGCTCCGCGGGCGCCTGCACCCCACCGTGGCGGCTCCGCGGACCTGGCGGGAGTTGAGCTCGCCGTCGCTCAAGCATCTGGACTATGAGGAGGTCATGCGCCGGGTGGCAGCCGGCAAGGACCCGTTCGCCGCGGTCAGTGCGCGCACGGGCCACCCTGGCGCCGGTCACGCTGACTCCGCCCACGCCGGAGCCGTCCAGCCTGGCCCCGGTCAGGCTGCCCACGCCGGCGCCATCCACGCCGCCCCCGAGCCGCCAAAAACAGCGGGATCGCGCGGCGGCGGGCACGCGGATCCCCGGCTGAACAAGTACCGGTCCCTGCGCGACCAAGGCAAGACACCCGAGCCATTCACCGCGGAAGAGCACCAGGCGGCAAAAGGCAACGGCCTGCCGGCGCAGGCGGGCAAGGAGATCTTCGTCATCCAGGAACACCACGCCAGCCGGCTCCACTATGACTTCCGGCTGGAGCACGAGGGTGTGCTTGTTTCCTGGGCGCTGCCAAAGGGCGTGCCGGAGTCAGGGGACAAGAACCATCTCGCGGTACAGACCGAAGACCACCCCATGGACTACGCCGATTTCGAAGGCGACATCCCCAAGGGCGAGTACGGTGCGGGCAGCGTGAGCATCTGGGACAAAGGCGTCTATGAGCTCGAAAAATGGGTCAACGGCAAGGAAGTCATCGCCACGCTCACGGGCCGTGAGGGCGGCGGGCTGGGCGGCACCCGGAGGTTTGCCCTGATCCACACCGGGAAGGGCCACGGCGAGGAGTCACAGTGGCTCATCCATCTCATGGACAGGGTTCGGGGGGCACGGAAAAAGCCGGCCGGTACCAAAGAATGGGCCAGCACCAAGGAACCGGCTGGCACCAAAGAACCGGCGGCCCCGGCCCGCCCGGCGGCTTCCAGGCCGGCGGCACCCCGAAAGGACACCCTCCAGGAAGACCCGGCGCCCATGCTCGCCTCGGCGGGCACCCCGGCGGACCTGCACGGCAGCGACTGGCTCTTCGAACTCAAATGGGACGGGATCCGTGCCCTCGTGGTGGCTGACGGCGACCGGATCAGGCTCCTGAGCCGCAACGGCAACGACATGTCGGCCAGCTATCCCGAATTCACGGACAGGAGCTGCTGGCCGCCGCAGGACTTCATCGCGGACGGCGAGATTATCGCCGTCGGGCCTTCCGGCACGCCCGACTTCGGGCTCCTGCAGGGAAGGATGAAGCTGACCAGGCCGGGCGACGTGAAACGGGCCCGTGCCGCCATCCCGGTCCGGATGATGATCTTTGACCTGCTGGCCGACGGCGGCGACGACCTGCGCAGGCTTTCTCTGCGGAAACGGCGGGAATGCCTCGCTGACTTTTTCGAGCCGTCCGACTGCCCGGTGGAACTGTCGGAGACCCTGGACGACAAGGTGGAACACATCCTGGAAAGCGCCCGCGAGCTGGGCCTGGAAGGCGTAATGGCCAAGCGCGCGGACAGCCGCTACGTGAGCGGGCAGCGGACGCACACGTGGATCAAGCTCAAGATCGAGAAGACCCAGGAAGTGGTGGTGGGCGGCTGGCGTCCCGGCAGGGGCGACAGGTCCAACACCGTGGGCTCCCTCCTGGTAGGCATCCCAGAGGGCAAAGGCCTGCGGTACGTAGGCCGCGTGGGAAGCGGCTTCAGCATGCGTGAACTGGAGGAACTGCGGAAAAAGATGGAGGGGCTGGCCCGGAAGACATCGCCGTTCGACGACGTTCCCTCGGCGGACGCGGCAGACGCGCGCTGGGTGGACCCCGCCCTGGTGGGTGAGGTGACCTTCGGTGAGTGGACCGGAAGCGGCAAGCTCCGCCACCCGGTGTGGCGCGGCTGGCGGCTGGACAAGGAACCGTCGGAGGTAGTGATGGAATCCCCGCAACCTTGATGGAACAGCCCTGTCAGCCACAAAGAAACAGCCTGGCGACCCCCAATGTGGGCGTCGCCAGGCTGTTCGGTATTTTCAGCTGGTCAGGACGAGTGCGGCATCTGCGGGCGGCTGGTCCGGTGGACTGCCGTCACAGCAGCGCCCTGTCCAAGGCGGCCGGGGCTTGCGCCGTGTTCCTTGGGGTGGCGCCGTTTGCCGTTGCCATCCGGCCACTGTTTTGCCCCGCCCATTGCCGCGGTCACGGCCAGGGTCTCGGGAGTGGGCAGCGGCGGCATGTCCATCGATTCCGCCAGATGCGCAGCGACAGCCGGTTTAATGCTGCTTCCGTTGTAGGAGTCGGCCATTTGTTCTTCCTTCCGCGATGAAATGAAGTGTTCCCCATATTAGATCCGTGATTCCGCCGGTACCGGATGGCAAGGAAGCCCTGCCCCAGCAAAGGAGCATTGCGAAGCCAGAAACCTGAACAGCGGAGTTGATTGCGGCGGCGAATGCCAGAGCCGGCATTACTCGAAGATCAGTGTTCCCATGGGTCCACCTTAGGCAGAATCAGGCCGTCCGGGAAGAGACTTTTTAGTCGTCGGCCCCGGTCCGGAAGGATCCTTCCCAAACCGCCCTGGACCCTGATTCCCCGATCAGCGCCACGGCGGCTACTGCACCGCCGCAGAGCACCAGGGCAACCACGACGACGACAATCCCGGCGATGCGGGACCCGGCGGTGCCCATTCGCCGCCGCATCCCCTCTGCCTGCGTGGTGCCGTAGCGGAACCACAGCCACTGGGCCAGGGCCACGAGGAACACGCCCACCACCCACGGCAGGAGCGTCCCGGCAAGCTGCATGTGGGCATTGATCCGCGGGGTGGAATCAACACGGTCCAGGAGCCACGCGCCGGCAGCCGCTGTGACCGGCACCAGGACAAGCGCCAACAGGGCAATTAGCGGTGTGACGATCCCCAAACGCCGTCGGGCGGCGGGCCAAAGAAGGCTGAGCAGCGTGCAAAGGGCCGCCAACGGAACGAAGACCACCGTGGCGTGGACGAGCAGCACATGCATCGGCAGACCGTTGATCTCGTAGTCCATGGCGAACACCCCATCTGGAAGTTATGAACTGTCTGGAATTAACGAACTGTCTCGAAAGTCATGAAGCCTCAGCCCGGCTTCCCGGTCCAATGTTCCCGGGTCCTGAGCCGGCCCTAACCAATCAGACGAGCACCGCGGTTGAACGGTTCAATCGGCACCCGTCCGTGGCTGTTCCGGCTCGCCTGGCAGGGCCGGAATCGGCGCAGAATCGGGCCTGGAAAGCCCTGTGCGAGAAAAAGGTTTGATAACGATCGCCTCCGCCGCCGAAAATCCGCAGGATGGCGGGGCCAGATCGGCCAAAACAAATCTGATTTCAGCGCCGTTTGGCCCCCGAAACCGGGCGATCATACGGCACCCAACTCTCGAAATCCACGGAAATCCCGTAAAATTGAAGGCCTGCCCGGAGCGGGGCAGCTATAAGTCGCAAGCAAATGACCTCCACAGGAGTTGCCCAAATGCCCACAGACCGAAGCACGACCGACTCTTCAGCAGGCGCCAGGAACGCCAGCGGAACCAACCAGGCCGCACCCCAGAGTGCGAAGAAACCAAAGCTGCTCGCGCGGCGCCGGCTCAAGGTATCCGACGTTAACGTCGTCGACCAGCCCATGCTCAAGAAGGCCCTCGGCGGCACGATCGTGGGCAACACCATGGAGTGGTACGACGTCGGCGTGTTCGGCTACCTCATCACCACCATGGGGCCTGTGTTCCTGCCGGAAGCGGACAAGAGCGTGCAGACGCTGTTCCTCCTGGGCACGTTCGCTGCCACCTTCATCGCCCGCCCGCTCGGCGGCGTCGTGTTCGGCTGGCTGGGCGATAAGGTCGGCCGCCAGAAGGTCCTCGCGGCCACGCTGATGCTGATGGCGGCG
This sequence comes from Arthrobacter sp. BGA-UO-ETr-C19, assembly GCF_059568005.1. NCBI lineage: Bacteria > Bacillati > Actinomycetota > Actinomycetes > Micrococcales > Micrococcaceae > Arthrobacter > Arthrobacter sp. BGA-UO-ETr-C19. The sequence goes on along the minus strand of NZ_JCAQPC010000021.1, from coordinate 338,319 downwards.
AGCACCTTCGCCGTCGGCCTCCTGCCCGGCTACGCGCAAATCGGCATGTGGGCAGCGGCCCTCCTGGTGGTGCTCAAGCTCGTGCAGGGCTTCTCCACCGGCGGTGAATATGCCGGCGCCACCACCTTTGTGAGCGAGTACTCGCCTGACAAGCGCCGTGGCTTCTTTGCCAGCTTCCTGGACATGGGCAGCTACCTCGGCTTCGCCTTGGGCGCCGCGCTGGTGTCCGTGCTGCAGCTGACGCTGGGCCAGGCCGCCATGGAGGACTGGGGCTGGCGCCTGCCCTTCCTGATCGCGGGTCCCCTGGGCCTGATCGCCATCTACTTCCGGAACAAGATCGAGGAATCCCCCCAGTTCCAGGCAACCCTGGACGCCCAGGAGGAACTCGCCAAGGATGCTGCCGCCGGTGATGACGCTGCAGCAAAGGGCCCCGTGGGCATCGTCAAGGCTTACTGGCGCTCGATCATCGTGGCCATGATCCTCGTGGCAGCGGCCAACACCGCCGGCTACGCGCTGACGTCCTACATGCCCACCTACCTCACCGAGTCCAAGGGTTACGATTCCGTCCACGGCACGCTGCTCACCATCCCGGTGCTCGTGGTCATGAGCCTCTGCATTCCGCTGACCGGCAAGCTCTCTGACCGCATCGGCCGCCGCCCGGTTCTCTGGATCGGTGCCGTCAGCACCGTGGTCCTGGCCGCCCCGGCGTTCATGCTGATCGGCATCGGCAGCATCTGGTCAACCCTGGCCGGCCTGTCGCTGATCGCGTTCCCCGTGACCTTCTACGTTGCGAACCTCGCCTCGGCGCTGCCGGCGCAGTTCCCCACCGCCAGCCGCTACGGGGCCATGGGCATTGCCTACAACTTCTCCGTGGCAATCTTCGGCGGCACCACGCCGTTCATCGTGGATGCCCTCATCAACGCCACCGGCAACGACATGATGCCTGCCTACTACCTGATGGCCACCTCGGCCGTCGGTGCCGTGGCCATCTACTTCCTCAAGGAATCCGCCCAGCGCCCGCTGCCCGGCTCCATGCCCAGCGTGGACACCCCGGCAGAGGCCCGTGAACTGGTGGCCACCCAGGACGAGAACCCGCTGATCGATCTCGACGAACTGCCGTTCGAGACCGTCGATGAACTCAACAGGGACCCGGACAAGGACCTGGATAAGGACCTCGACGACGAACTGAACAAGGTGCCCGCCCGCGCCTGATGCTGCAGGCTGTTGGCGCCCAAGGCTGACGCGACTGAAGGCCCGTCCGGGCTGCCCTTCTCCGAGGGCATACCGGGCGGGCCTTCGCGCTGCGCGGGCCTTCGCGCTGCGCGGGCCTTCGCGCTGCGCGGGCGTTCGCGCTGCGCGGGCCTTCGCGCTGCGCGGGCCTTCGCGCTGCGCGGTCGTTCGCGCTGCCCGGCCTTCGCGCTGCCCGGTTGAACCGGCCCTGTTGCCTGTCTCACTTTGTGACGCAGCCCGCGGTGAGATCTCTGTGGCGGTGCTACCTTCGTAGGGTGAAAGGGGTCGTGCCGGTGCAGTCTGTAGTGCACCACCTGAGGCAGCTCCACAGCCTGGGCCCCGCCAACAACGACCACCTCTCCGCCTGGCGTGTGGCCATCAGCGTTGCCGTCCCCTCCCTGGTCCTTTTGCTCGCCGGCCGGCCGGAGCTCACCATTTACGCCGTGTTCGGCGCGCTCACCGGTATGTACGGCCGCTCGGAGCCGCACCAGCTCCGGCTCAAACACCAGCTCCAGGCGGCACTGGTCCTGCTTTCGGGCGTGGCCGTGGGCGTGTTCCTCTCGGTCAACGGCCTGCACTCATGGTGGCTCGTTGGCATCGAAGCCCTACTGGCCGGCGCAGGTTCGGTCTATTCGGACAAGGTCCATCTCCGGCCCAACGGCCCCTTCTTCGGGATCCTTGCCCTGGGCGCCTGCGCCTCAGTTCCCACCGCCGTACCCTGGTACGTTGCGTTGCTCATCGCTGCCGGGTCCGCCGCCTTCTCCCTGCTCGTAGGATTCGGCGGCTGGATCCGCGGCAGGGCATGGCGCCGCGGCGCGGCGCGGCCGTCCGCCCGGCTGCGGGGGGCCTTGCGCCGCCGGGCAGCCGTGCAGGCAGCCCGCTATGTGCTGGCCGTCGGCGCCGCCGGCACCATCGGCGTCCTGACCGGAAGCGGCCACCCGCACTGGGCGATGGCCGCCGCGGCGGTTCCCCTCGCCGGCGCGGACCTGCCCAGCAGCGTCCACCGCGGCATCCACAGGATCATGGGGACGTTCCTCGGGCTGGTGCTGGTCGCCGTCGTACTTCTGCCGGGGCCATGGGCTCCGCTGCACTTTTTCCCGGGAGCGGAGGCCGCGGTGCTGGCGCTGCTGGTGATCGTCTTCCAGTTCGGCACCGAGCTGTTCATGACCCGGCACTACGGGCTGGCGATGGTCTGGTTCACTCCGGTGATCCTGCTGATGACCCAGCTGGCGGCGCCGGCGGACCCGCAGGTGCTCATCGTCGAACGCGGCGTCGAGACCGTGGTGGGCGCCGGCGTCGGAATCCTCGTGGTGCTGCTTATCCGCTCGCGCCGGAACCGGCGCCCGGCTCCTGCGGCCGGCGCGGCGGCCCGGCCGTAAACCTGTCCGGCACCACGCGGACGACGGCGGCCAGCACCTTGTAGCGCTTGGTCGGGATGGAAACAGCTTTCCCGCGCTCATTGTCCGCCAGTGCTTCCCGGACCACGCGCCCCGGCCGCAGCCACGTCCAGCCCGGGGCCACGGACTTGTCCATCCCCATCCGGTCATGGAATTCGGTGTGGACAAATCCGGGGCAAACGGCGGTCACCTTCACACCGCGGGGCGAGTAGGCAAGGTTCGCCCAGCGGCTGAAGCTGAGCAGCCACGCCTTCGCCGCCGAGTAGGAACCGCGGGGAAGGAAAGCCGCCACACTGGCCACGTTGATGATCCGGCCGGAACCGCGGGCCAGCATGCCTTGAAGGGCGGCGTGGCTGAGCTCCATGGCCGTCTGCACGTGCAGCTTCAGGTGCTTCCTCTCGTCCTCGATGGGGTTCTCGTCGAAGTTGTGCAGCAGCCCGATTCCGGCGTTGTTCACCAGCAGGTCCACCGGCCGCGAGGGGTCGGAAAGGCGTCCGACGACGGCGGCCACGCCGCCGTCGTCGGTCAGGTCCGCGGTCAGCACCTCAGCAGTGGTTCCGTACCGCCGCTGCAGCTCGTCCGCTGTGGCCTGCAGCCGTGCCGTATCGCGCGCCACGAGCACCAGGTTGTTTCCCTTTTCGGCAAGCTGGCGGGCAAATTCGGCGCCCAGTCCCGCGGTGGCGCCGGTGACGAGGGCTGTGGATCTGGCGGTATTCGGCGTCATGCCAACAGCCTAGCCCCGCAGCACCGACGAATCAGCCGTGCCTGATGGCCGGGTTCAGGCGAATTTGGCCAGCGGATTCGCGAGCCTTCCCGCCTTTTGCAAGCCCCCGGACGGGTCAGCCAGGTCCAGCATCTGCTGGTTGTTGCGCAGCTGCAGCCGGTTCAGGCAGGACAGCTCGAAGTCCGGGGCGAACAAATCGTGGCGGGCAAACTGGTCTTCGAGTTCCGGGTGCTCCGCCTGGTAGCCGCGAACCGCCGCCGCCGCGGTGCGCCAGAACTCCTCGCCGCTGAGCACGCCGTCTTCCTCCAGGAGGGCGGCGAGGAAGCGGAAGATGCAGTCGAACACATCGGTGAAGATGGACAGGACCTTGTCGCCGTCGGGAATGTCCGCCTTGATCCGGGACACCGCTTCGGGCAGGTCAAGCCTGTCCCCCATCACCACAATCTCCTCGGCGATGTCCTTCATGACGGCTCGGACCGGCACGCCGTTCTCGAGGACCAGGATCACGTTCTCGCCGTGCGGCATAAACGCCAGCTCGTAGCGGTACAGGCAGTGCACCAGCGGCACGAGGTACGCCTCGAAGTACTGCCGCAACCACGCGCCCGGCTCCATCCCGGACTGCTCGATCAGCGCGGAGACCATGGGTTTGCCCGCGGCATCGACGTGCAGGAGCGAGGCCATGGTGGCCAGCTGCTGGCCGTCCTTGAGCAACGGCAGCGGGCTCTCCCGCCACAGCGCGGAGAGCATCTTGCGGTAGGGTGAGCCCTTCGCGGCGGCTGCCTCGTAGTAGCCGTTGTGGTAGCCGATGGCCGCCACTTCACGGATCATGGCGAGCCCCCGGCCCTGAAGTTCCTCGTCACCGGCGATCAGGTCCTGGAGCCAGTCATTGATCGCCGGCGTCGCTTTCATGTACTGCGGCGACAGCCCGCGCATGAACCCCATGTTGAGGACGGACATGGCTGTCTTAACGTAGCTCTTTTGCGGTGCGGTGGTGTTGAAGAACGTGCGGATGGACTGCTGGGCCTGGTACCTGTCGGCCCCGATTCCGAGGTGGACGATGTGCCGCTGGGCGATTTCGGCCGCGAACGTGACCGTCAGCTTGTTCTCCCACTGCCACGGGTGCACCGGCATCAGGAAGTACTGGGCAGGGTCCAGGCCAAGGGCTCCGAGTTCGGCGTCAAAGTAAGCCAAGGCTCCTGCCCCCAGTTCGGCTTCCAGGTGGGCGGCGTAGTCCAGCCCGTCGCTGGACGTGAAGACCGCCTTGCTGCGGTGCACCGCGATCCATTCCAGCTGCACCGGAGCTCCTGCCTCCGGGGCAAAGGCGCGGTAGTCACCGATGCCGAAGCCCAGCCGCCCGTTGTTGGCCACAAAGCACGGATGCCCCTCGGTCATGCTGCGTTCAATCGTCTGGAAGTCCGTGGCCACGTCCGCTCCCCCGGTTACGCCGGCTGCCAGTTCGGCCGACGACGGCTGGCCCATCCACTGCTTGAATGCATGGCTGGAAAGCGTGCTGCTGATCTCCTCGAGGTAAACGGGGAGCATTTCCTGGCCGATGCCCAGGGTCCCGGAGAATTCAGTAATGAAGCGCAGCGCATCCAGCGGGGCGTCCTGGCCGTCGCGGCTGCACGTAATGGAAGCCGCGTCGATGGACCAGTGGTCCAGTTGCAGGATCCGGGCGGAGAAGCGGTACTCAACGGCGCCGCCGTCGCTGCGGAGCCGGTACCCGCCGACGCCGTTTCCGGTCGGTTCCGGGACGAGGATCCGCTCGTGCGAGAACTCGGCGAGCGCCTTGCGGACCAGGTGCCGGTTGGCAGCGGCCCAGGGTTCCGGCGTGAGGTGGGGAGCCGCATCGCCTGCGGTCAGGACAGATTCAGATTCAAGGGTGGTCACCGTGCTGCTCCTGCGTGGATTGGGGTTGAAATACGGGCGGCGCGGGCGGAGTGGAATGACTCGCGCGTACAGAAACTCAGGAGTGCCTGCTTGTCCGGAAGGGCCACCTCGCCGGCAGGCTCAAAGCCCAGCCGCGCGTTGAGGGCGTGGATCTTGGTGTTGCGGGCGTCGGGCTCCACCACCACGCGCGCCACGCCGGGCTTTTGGAAGAGCCGGTCCAGGACCGAGTCCATAACGTCGGCAGTGAACCCCGGACGCGGACTTCCCTGCGGCGGGGCGACCAGCAGGTGCATGCCGATATCGCCCGGCTGGACGGCGTACACGCCGTTAAGCGGCGACAACGACGGCAGGTACTCCTCCATCAGGAAGGCCGGGACGCCGTCGTCGATCCCCAGCAGCGCGTGGTGGTGTCCGCTGGACTGGATCTTGGAATACTCCTCCACGACGTCCTCGACTGACGCATTCAGCATGCCCCAGAAGGAGGCGTACGGGCGGGTGACCCAGCTGTGGAGGAGCGGTGCGTCCTCGTGGGCGTTGAGGCAGCGAAAAGTGAAGCTCATGCGGGCACCTCCGCCTTCACAGCTATTCCAGCCGGCATAGCGGCATCCGCCGGCGCAACCCCGGTGGGCGCTCCGAACTCCTGGAAGGCAATGCTGCGCTCCACCGGATAGACCTCGCGGCCCAGGATGTCCCGGAGGATACAGGAGTTCCGGTAGGCGGCCATGCCCAGGTCCGGCGTGACGAAGCCGTGGGTGTGGAGTTCAGCGTTCTGCACGAAGATTTCGGCGGGTTCGACGCCGGCGCTGTAGTTGCGCTGGACAGCGAACCTTCCGGCGCTGTCGCGGGCAATGCGCTCCTGCACGCCGGCAAGGAACGCCGGCTCGCGGTAGGCGTATCCGGTGGCGAGGACCACCGCTTCTGTCTCCAGCGAATAGTCCGCACCCTGCTCCCCGTGGGACAGCTCCAGGGCGTGGGATCCGGTGGAGGCGTTCCAGCGGGCACCGGTGACGGTGGAATGTGTCAGCAGCCGGGTGTCCACCATGCCGGAGAGGCTCTTGGTGTAGAGCAGGTCATAGATCGCGTCGATGAGCTCGGAGTTGATGCCCTTGTAGAGGTTCTTCTGGCTTTTGATGAGTGAGTCGCGACGCTCCTGCGGAAGCCCGTGGAAGTAGTCAACGTACTCCGGCGAGGTCATCTCCAGGGTGAGCTTGGTGTACTCCAGCGGGAAGAACCTCCCCGAGCGCGTCACCCAGTTGAGCCGGTACCCGTACACGTCGATGTCCTGAAGCAGTTCGTAGTAGATCTCCGCTGCGCTCTGTCCGCTGCCGAGGATCGTGATGCTCCGCCGCTGCTGGAGTTCGCTTTTCCGCGCCAGGTAATCCGCGTTGTGCAGGGCCGGTCCCCCGGCACCCAGAATCCCGCGGCAGGCTTCGGGAACATAGGGCGATGTTCCGGTGCCGAGCACCAGCCGGCGCGCCCGAAGCACCCCGGGCCCCGCCGGGCCGTCCACCGAAAGTGTGTACACGCCGCCGTCGTACGCCACGTCGGTGACGTCCGCACCAAACCGGACCGACGGCAACTGGCCGGCCACCCACTGGCAGTACTGGTTGTACTCGGCCCGCAGCGGGTAGAAGTTTTCGCGGATGTAGAAGCGGTAGAGCCGGCCGGTCTGCTTGAGGAAATTCAGGAACGAGTAGGGGGATGTGGGATCCGCCAGAGTCACGAGATCCGCCATGAACGGTACCTGCAGGTGGGCTGGCTCCAGCATCATGCCGGGGTGCCAGTCGAAGGATTCCCGGCGCTCGAGGAACACTCCGTCCAGGCCCTCGATCGGTTCGCTCAGCGCGGCGAGCCCCAGGTTGAAGGGTCCGACGCCGATGCCGGCGAAGTCGTAAACGCGGCCTGCGCCTGAGGTGCTAAATGGTGCCGTGCTCATGCGTGTGCCTCCGTCTGTGCGGCCGAGCCCACGGCGAGCAGGCTCTCGTGTGCGGCCGAGCCCACGGCGAGCAGGCTCTCGCCCGAGCTTCGAAGCAGGGCGATGATCTCGCCGATATCCTCGAGCGTTGCCTCGGCGTTGAGGAGCGTGAATTTCAGGTAGTGCCGTCCGGCGACTTTGGTGCCCGCCACGACGGCCTGGCCGGATGCGAACACCGCCGAGCGAATGGCCGGGTTCAGCTCGTCGGCGGCATCTTCCGACAGCCGTGCTCCGTCTGCCAGGACCGGCCGGTACCGGAAAACCAGCGTGCTCAGCCGGGGCTCGGCCGCCAGCTCGAAGTCGTCGTCTGCCGCGAGCACCGAGCCCACGCGGGCCGCCAGGTCGATTGCCTCGTCGAGCAGCGCGCCCACGGCATCTGCGCCCATGATCCGGAGCGTCAGCCACAGCTTGAGGGCATCGAACCGCCGTGTGGTCTGGATGCTCTTGTCCACCTGGTTCGGGATCTCTGCGCGGGCCGCGGTTTCCGGGTTCAGGTAGTCGGCGTAGTAGGTGACGTGGCGCAGCATTGCGCCCTCGCGCACCAGCAGCGCGCTGGAACTGACGGGCTGGAAGAAGGTCTTGTGGAAGTCCACCGTGACGGAGTCCGCCAGCCGGATGCCGTCCAGGAGATGGCGGTGGCGGTTGGAGACCATGAGCCCGCCGCCGTAGGCAGCGTCAACGTGGAACCATGCACCGTAGGCTCCGGCCAGGGCAGCCAGTTCGGCCAGCGGATCCACGGCGCCGAAGTCCGTGGTGCCGGCCGTACCCACAACCGCCATGGGAACCAGGCCGTCGTTGTGGGCTGCGGCCAGGGCACTGGCCAGGGCGGCCGGATCCATCCGGTGGTCGGCCGCGCAGGCAACGGACACGACGGCGTCGAACCCCAGCCCCAGCATGGAGGCCGACTTCTGGATGCTGAAGTGGCTGTCCACCGAGGTGAAGATCCGGAGCTTCTCCAGTAGCAGCGGGAGGCGGAGCCCCTCGTTCGCCGGATCCTGCCGCAGCCGGGCCACCGCGTGGTTGCGGGCTATCAGCAGCGCCTGCAGGTTGGATTGGCTGCCGCCGGACGTGAACACGCCGTCGGCCGTGTTTCCGAGGCCGAGCCGCTCGGCGGTCCAGTCGATGAGGCGGCGCTCGATCATGGTGGCGCCTGCACTCTGGTCCCACGTGTCCATCGACGAGTTCACGGCCGAGAGCACCGCCTCCCCAACGAGGGCAGGAATGACCACGGGACAGTTCAGGTGGGCTGCGTACTTGGCGTCGTGGAAGTACACGGCGTCGCGCAGGTAGGTGTGCTGCAGCTCCTCGAGGGCTGCGGCCGTGTCCGGCAGCGGCTGGTCAAGGTCCACGGCCGAGACCCGGCGCTTCATCTCGGCCGGGCCGACGCCGGTGAATGGCTTCGAGGTGCGCTCGAGTTTGGTGGCCACGGCGTTGACGCCCTGCAGCACCTGGGCCACGTAGCGCGGCGCATTCCGGGCGTTGAACAGCTGGTTGCTGGCTGCGAGCGCGAGTTCCACCCCGGAGCCGAAGTCCACGCCGGAAGGGTCCAGCGCGGATTGGTCCTGCGCGGATTGGTCCTGTGCGAATTGGCCCTGTGCGAATTGGTCTCGGAAAGACGGGTTTTGGGCAGACATGTTTTGGGCACCAAGTCCGGTTCCGGCTTCGAAGTCCACGCGTGGTTCATCCACGTCGGGCAGCAGCGTCATAGGTCATCCTTTTTTCGGCGTGATATGCGCCAGGCACCGGCAGCGGGCACCAAGGCAAGGACAGCCTTACTTAGGTAAGCCTTTTAGTCAAACTTCTGTGATGTAATTCCTGCGTGCCGTGTAAATCAGGGGATTTTGGCCGTTATCCAGGGTCATTGACTTTCCCGGCGCAGCCGAAGCGCACATAATGCCCACCCGGGACAGAGCGGGACCCCCACCCGGGACACCACGGGACGGGCAGAGTAGAGTTTCTGCACCAGGCGTCGATCACAGCAGGAAGCGGGGGGACATGTCCGGCAGTGAGCATGATCCGGTAAATTTTCGGGAAGTGGATTCGCAGGGGAATCCCACCGGATACGCGCCCGGCACCGGGCAGCCCGGAGTTCAACGGAGCCGTCTGGCTGTGAACCCTTTTATTGCGGCGCTTTGGGTGATCGAGGCGGTCCTGCTGGTGTCGCCGTTCAGTGTCTTCACGCTTGCGCAGGAATCGCTGAACTCCGGCACCGAGCCGCAGGTCATGCCCGTGAGTTACATGTGGATCACGTTCGCGCCGCAGATGCTTTTCGCCGGCCTCGTGGGAGCCCTCGGCCTGCTTTTCTGGCACGCAGCGCAGTGGCAGCGGAACCGCGCAAAGCAATCCCCGCCGTCGTAACCCCCACCAACGCGAACGCACACTTAAGCCCCTACGTAGCGCGCTTAAGCCCCTACGAAGCGCGAACGGACAGTTGAGCACCCGGGCCCCAACTCAGCGCACCTACCCGGCGGCAACCTCGCTTGCCACCGGGTCCTCGGGAGTGACGCCGGCCGGGCGGGACGAGCGAAGGCGGCGCAGCCTGAGCTCCTCGGTGACCTGGACGTACCAGAAGCGGGCGCCGAAGGCAGGGCTGGGCATGTCCAAATGCCGGTACAGCCCGTCCGCCAGCCGCGCCAGCTCCGGGTCCGGCACCGCAGCGAGCGTTGCAGCCGGGTCCACGGCCTCGTTCAGGCATCCCTCAAGGTGGCGGCGCACTTCACCGTCCGCCATGGCACCGGCCGCGGCCTCGCTAGTCAAGACTTCGCCGCTCATCGCCGCGTCAGTCACGATCTCGTCAGTCATCGCCCTGCACCCGCCGGGACCAGACAGGTGGGCTCATGGAAGGCCGGAGTGACGTGCCGGGGGTACTCGACCCGCACCGGCACACGCAGTTTTGATTCAAAGAGATCCCCAGAAAGAGAGTCCGGAGGCCAACTGCATAGCCCTGCCCGATCGTACGGAAATGTCCCCCGGCCCACAAGTATCCCGGCCCACAAGTATCGCGGCTCACGAGTGCCGCGGGGACGCTGCCGGTTCGGGGGCGCGCGTCAGGTGCCCAGAAGCTTGGGGGCGGCCGCCTCGGGCCAGTCGATGCACTGCGTGTAGATCTCGTGTTTGCGCAGGTAGCGGGCGGTAAACGGGCAATGCGGAATGATCCGTTTGCCCGAGGCCACAACATCGTCGAGGGCAAAGTGGATGAGCACCTTGGCCAGGCCGTGGCCCTGGAACTGTTCGGACGTCTGGGTGTGGATGAAATCCACGTGTCCAGGCTTGTCTTCGAACCTGACTTCCACCGCCAGCTTCCCGCCCACGTGCAGTTCGTAGCGGTGAAGCTCATCGTTCCGGAAGGTGGTGACGTCCGGGGTGAAATGGTCCTCGGTGGCTGCCGTGTTCTCGGTCATGGTTCGACATTGGCACTTAATGGCTGTGCTGGCAATGGTCGAGTGCCGCGGGCGGGAACGCGCCCCAGCAGCAGCACGGACATCGCAAAGCAGGCGGCGCCGCCGCCAAGGAGTCCCAGCGTCAGGCCGTTGACGGCGGCGTCGGCCACCGGGACAAAAACGACGACGACGGCGGTCACCACGGCGGCCGGTGCCCGGCCGCGTGAGTGCATGGCCGGCGTCGGCCGTTCCTCAAGCCGCCCGAACAGGAGAACCGCGGGCAGCAGGAGAAGGACCACGCCGAGGAAAACGAGCGGGCGTGACCACCACCATTCAGCGGTGCCCGAGGCGGGTTTGGGAAAGTCGGTCAGCAGGAGCAGCCCGGTCATGGCGGCCAGCAGCGGCAGATGCCAGAGGTAGACCGTCATGGCGTGGCGGCCCGCAACAGCCACCGCTGCACTGATCCAGCGCACGGCGGCGAGTGCGTTCAGCAAGGGCCGGGTGAGCTGCAGCACCGCCGCCTGCGAGAGGCCCAACAGGACCAGGCTGAGGTTGGGCGGATTCAGGTTCACCAGCATGTTGTCCCGGTACAGGCCCAGCACCACCAGGACAACCATCAGCAGGTTGCTGGCGGCGATCAGCCCCACCAGCTGGGACCGGCTCCACCGGTCAAGCCAGCCGTCGGCCATGAAGAACCCCAATTGCTGCACGGCACACCACACGAACACCATGTTGATGTAAGCGAGCGTCGGGAAAGCGCCGCGGAAGCAGTCCACCGTCACCACGAGAGCCACCAGCCCCAGGAGCGTCAGCCACGGGGCACGCCGGTGCAGCCCCAACAGGAGCGGAATGTTCAGCTGGGCCGCCAGATAGGCCGCGAGGAACCACAGCGGCATCCCGGCCCCGCTGGCCAGCAGCTGCACCACCTGCGGATCCACACCGGCCAGCAGCGCACCCCACAGGCCAACGAACATTACCGCAAGCAGGGCCGCCGCCGGACGGACCAAACGCAGCAGCCGGGACTGGATGAACTCAAAGCCGCTGCCGCCGCGTGCCTGCATTCGCCGCCAGGACTGCGCCCCGGTGATGCCCCCGGTCACAAAGAACAGCGGCATCACCATGAAGACCCAGATGACCGGTTCGAACCAGTCCTGTTCGGCCAGGGTATTTTCGGTGGTGACGGTGCCGTCGGGATGCAGTACCGGGCTGGTCATCATGCAGTGCCCCACCACCACAAGGGCGAGGCAAACGAAGCGCGCGAGATCGATGGCCAGGTCGCGGGCCGTCACGGCAGTGTCCTTTCCCGCCGCCGGCACCGTGGAATTCTTCATGGCGCCCCCACCACTGGAACTCGCTTACGTCGTTGTAGTTTCCATTGTGCGCCACCTTGGCCCACATGTGGCGGACTGGAGTTTTTGTACACGTATTGGCCTCTAACGGCCCCCGAACTCACGATACGTGTACAAAAACTCCCCGGCGGGAGGCGCTCAGTAGCTGCCGGAGCGCACCGGCATGACACTGGCCGAGCCCATCAGGTCCGGGGCCTCCCGGGCCACGGCCTCCTCGACGAACGCAAGCGCCGCCGGTGCCAGCCCGTCATAGAGTCGGACCAGGACCTCGCGCGCTTCGGTGCGCGGCCAGGCCTCCGGCAGCAGTTCAGCAGGAAGGTCCGGGTCGCTCCAGGGGAAGGCCCGCCAGGCGTCCATCAGCTCGGTCCGCACCCGCAGGGCCTCCGCCGGCGTCACGGTCCCTGCGTCGAGTCGCTCCAGCCACGGGGCAAACCTGTCGATGAAGGGCTGATACTGGGCCCTGAACTCCTGCGGTGACCAGGCATCGATGAACCTCTTGCCGCGGAGAGTTGAATCGGCCGTTCGGAATATGGCGAAATCGTCAACACCGAAGGCCGCGCACGTGCTTTCGAGTTCCGCCGAGTGGTCCCGGGGCGAGACCCACACCGCACCGAAGAGTGGCGCAAACCCGCGCCACCGCAGCCGCGACCGGAACAGTTCGCGGACATCCCGTGACGTCTCAGGGATGGAAAATGCGATAACCGTCCAGCTGCCGTCCCAGGGACGCGACTGCTCGCCGAACACCGAAACCTGCGCCAGTCCGGAGCGCACACGCTTCCGCGCACCCTCGGTGATGCGGTAGCGGGACGACCGGCCGGCACTTGACTGCTCCAGCACACCCCTGGAGGCGAGGCGGCTGAGGGCCGTGGCCGACGCTGAAGCCGTGATGCCCAGGTCCGCTGCCAGGGCGCCGATCAGCCGGGAAGGCAGCCACGCATCGCTGTTGACCCAGTAGTCAACCAGCAACGTCATCAGCTGGTGCTGGCTCGAGGGCCCCTTCAACGGCCGCGGAAAATCAATGGCCATGTCCGGATCCATGCCGGGACCGGGGACGCGAAGCTTGCTCATCACGCCCTCCATCATGCCAGCAGTGCATCTCGCACTTATTTTGCATGTTTATTGACGAGCGCAGATTCAAGTGCATACTATTGATCACGCGTGACGGAGGCCACAGCCGACCCCGCCACGTCGCTCAGCATGCGAGCCCCAGAAATCTTTCCTTCCCTTGCCTTAGTAGGAGATCCGCAATGACCGCTGGTCCCATCGATCCGCCGACGCCGTTGAAGCCGTCCGCGGAACAGGTCACACCCCCTTCCCATCAGGGAACCAAGCATGCTCGCCGTGCCGCCGTTGCCAGTTTCATCGGCAGCACCCTTGAGTACTACGACTTCTTCATCTACGGGTCGGCTTCCGCGCTGATCTTCAACAAGATCTTCTTCCCGGGGATCGACCCCGCCTTGGGCACCATCCTCTCCATGGCCACCATCGGAATCGGCTACGTTGTCCGCCCGCTGGCCGCGAGCGTGATCGGGCACTACGGCGACCGCATCGGACGCCGCCAGATGCTGGTGCTGACGCTCGTGGTGATGGGCGTGGCAACCTTCCTCATCGGCTGCCTGCCGCCCACCGCTGCCATTGGGGCAGCGGCCCCCATTCTGCTGGTCGTCCTCCGTGCCCTGCAGGGGGCCTCCGCCGCCGGTGAATCCGTTGGCGCCGTCACCATGACAATGGAACATGCCCCCAGCAACAAGCGGGCCTTCTACAGCAGCTGGGTCAACACCGGCGCGGCTGCCGGAATCATGCTTGCCTCGCTGGCGTTCCTTACCGTTTCGATGCTGTCGCAGGAGGACCTGCTCAGCTGGGGCTGGCGCCTGCCGTTCCTTGCCAGCATCCTGGTGGTCGGCGTCGGGCTCTACATCCGGATGCGCCTCCCGGAGTCCGAGGTGTTCGAGGCCGCCAAGGAAGCCGAAACCGAAACCGAACTTCCCATCAAGGTGGTTCTCCGCGACCACTGGACCACCATCATCAAGGTGATCTTCTTCGGGCTCTGGAGCGTGGTGTCCTCAGTTTTCGCCGCGTTCGGCCTGGCCTACGCGACCAGCAAGTTCGGCATACCGGCGCCGGCCATGCTGGGGGTCACCATCCTCACGGCGGGGCTGGCGGTCATCGCCCAGCCCTCCGCCGGCATCCTCGCGGACAGGATCGGACGCAAGCCTGTCTTCATCACCGGAAACCTGATCTGCGCCGCCGCAGCGTTTGCCTTCTTCTGGTCCATCAGCACCACGTCGGTGCCGCTGATCTTTGCGAGCGGCATCCTGTTCATGACAGTGGGATACGGCATGGTCAACCCGCTCGGTCCGGCGATGACAGCTGAAATGTTCCCCACGAAGGTCCGCTACTCCGGAGCCGCCACCGCTTCCCAACTGGGCCTCGTTGCCACCGGCTTTGCACCCGCCATCGCGGCAGCGATCGTCCAGCCCGGACCCACCGGGTGGATCCCGGTGGCCGCGTTCACCGCAGCATGCTGCCTCGCCTCGGCTGCCGTGACCGCCATCTGGGTCAAGGAGACCTACAACGTACCCACCGAGGACCTTGGAGCCAAGACAACAGGAACCAAGGCAACCGCCGGCGCCTAAACATTCACCCCGGGGAAGGAGGGAGTGACCGGGCATCCGCCCGGTCACTCCCTCCTTGCATCTCCCAGCCAAACCACAGTGAGGAACCTTCCGTGACAGCCCGCCCCGTACTGATCGAACAAGACGTCGAAACCCCGCTTCCGGACGGCACCATCCTGCGTTCCACGGTTTACCGCCCTGCGGACGGGGAGCCGTGCCCGGTCCTGCTGACCAGGACACCCTACGGCCGCGACCTCGCCGTCAATTCCGCCTACTTCAACCCGACAACCGTTGCGGCAGCCGGCTACGTCGTGATCATGCAGGACTGCCGCGGACGCTTCGGCTCCGACGGCCACTTTGACCCGTCAGTCCACGAAGCGTCCGACGGCGCCGCAACAGTCGAATGGGCAGCGCGGCTGCCGTACGCCAACGGTTCCGTCGGGATGTGGGGCCGGTCGTACTTCGCCGAAACCCAGTGGCGGGCGGCGTCTCTTGCCCCGGCCGGACTCGCCGCCCTGGCACCGGGCATCTCTGCGGGGGCCAACGCCAACAACGGCTCGCTGTACCGCGGCGGCGCCGTCGAACTCGGCTGCCGCTTCAGCTGGGGCCACGCGTCAGCCTCGGCCAACGAGATTCTCCGCGAATTTTCGGAAGACGAAGAACGGCAGGGCAAGGAATTCCAGTCCTGGCTGGACCTGGACCGTTCGTTCTCCGGCGGCGACGCCTTCGACACCCTCCCCCTGTCCGACCTCTCAGCCAGGCTCGGGACATTCATGAACCGCCACATCCTGCCTTCGGCCGGTGAATCCCCGGGGAACAGCTTCACCCGGCTGTGGGACGAAACTTCGGTGAAGCCGGTGCCGCTGCCCACCCTGCACATCGGCGGCTGGTTCGACATCTTCTGCCCGAGCACACTCGCTCAGTACGCCATGCAGCTGGAGCACAGCCGGACCGGCGCCGCACCCGCGCCACGGCTCATCATGGGTCCGTGGACCCACACGAACTTCTCCGGCGGCTACGCGGATGTGAACTTCGGCCTGAACGCCGCCGCATCCGTGATGAACGGCCTGGGCGATCTTTCCGGGCTCCATATGGCCTGGTTCGATGCCGTGCTCAAGGACCGGCCGGAAAGCATGGGCCATATCCCCGCCGTCCTGCTGTACTTCATGGGCGAGAACCAGTGGCGCGGTTTTGACGAACTGCCCTCGCCGCACAGCCACCGCAGCTGGTTCCTGGGTGCCGACGGGGCCCTGCTGGACACGCCCGCGACCGGCGGTTCCGTGGAATACGACTACGATCCCCTGGATCCTGTGCCCACGGTAGGCGGCGCCACCATGATCCACGGCGCGTTTCCCGCCGGGCCGGCGAAGCAGCGCGAAGTGGAAGCCCGGGCCGATGTCCTCACGTTCACCACAGAGGAGTTCGAGGAGCCGGTCACGCTGTTCGGTGAAGTCACCGCCACCTTCTTCGCGGCCTCCACCGCCGTCGATACGGATTTTGTGGTGCGGCTGTGCCGGGTGGGTCCGGACGGAACGTCACTGAGCATTGCCGACGGAATTGTCCGGGCCTCCTGGCGGGACAGCCATGCCGGGACCGGCCTGTTCCAGCCGGGCCACGCGCCGTCGCTGATCGAACCGGGCAGGGCCTACGAGTACACAGTCAGCCTCTGGCAGACCGCCTACACATTCGCCGCGGGCGACAGGCTGCGCGTCCAGGTCACCTCCAGCTGCCATCCGCGCTGGGACCGCAACCTCAACACCGGAAGGCTGGCTTATGACTCCGCCGACACCGTGGTTGCCCGACAGACCATCCTGTTCGGCCAGGACCATCCGAGCCGCCTGACCGCAGGCGTCCTGTGACCGCGCCGCCGGAAGCCCAGGAAACTCCGGCAGCTCCGGGGCTCACCTTCCTGGCGGAACTGTCAGTCACCGTCGGCGAGCCGCTCGACGTCGGGCCCACCCCCGAAGGCCACCGCCGCGTCATCCCCATCACCGGCGGAACAGTCAGTGGCCCGCGCCTGGTCGGGCGGGTCCTGCCGGGCGGCGCCGACTACCAGCTCCTCCGCAGTCCCACGCTGACCGAACTGGACGCGCGTTACGTCCTGGAGACCAGGGACGGCCACCACATTTTTGTTTGGAATTCGGCGCTGCGCCACGGGAGTGACCAGGACATGGGGCGACTCAACCGCGGCGAGGCCGTTGATGCCGGCAACATCTACTTCCGCTGCTGGCCACGGCTCACCGCGTCCGCGCCGGAATGGGACTGGCTCAATACGCGGCTGGCGGTGGGGACCGGCGAACGGCATCCGGACCGCGTGGTGATCCGGATCTTCGTGATCGACTGAGGAGTTTTTGTACATGCATTCGCCTCTAACGGCCCCCGAACTCGCGATACGTGTACAAAAACTCCTAGTCAGCGGCTGAGGATCGCCAGCGTGCTCGTGCCGAAGTCCTTCGCGGCGGTGTTCCACCGGGCCAGCAGTCCCTGCAGGTTCTCGCCGTCGGCCCTGTGAGCGGGAAGCTGTTCCTCGAGCGTGGCGAGGACACCGGTGCGGAGCTCGGTGTTGAAGTTGACCTTGCCCACGTTCATCGCGGGCGCCTTGGCCAGCTCGTCCGCCGGAATGCCCGAGGCGCCATGAAGCACCAGTGGGATGTGCGTACGTACGGCAATGTCCTGCAGGACGTCCCAGCGCAGCCGCGGCTCGCCCTTGTACTTCCCGTGGACGTTGCCCACCGCCACCGCGAGCAGCTGCGCGCCCGTCCGCGCCACGAAGTCCTCCACCTGGGCGGAGTCGGTGAGCCCGGCAACCTCGTTGCCTGCCCCGTCGCCCTCCGCGCCGAAGGCCCTGTCCTCGTCGCCGGCCAGACCGCCCAGTTCAGCTTCCAGAACCACGCCGGCGTGCCCTTGGGCTTCGAGCGTGGAACGCACTGCACACACCAGGGAAATGTTGTCTTCGTACGGCAGGGCCGAGCCGTCCGCCAGGACGGAGTCGGCGCCAGCGGCGACGGCGGAGGAAATGACGTCAAGGTCTGTGGCGTGGTCCAGCTGCACGGCAACCGGGACGGAGGCGTCGTCGGCCAGAGCCCGGAGCGCGGAGATGAGCCTCAGTCCGTTGGCTGTGGCGGCAGTCTTGGGCGCCACCAGCAGGATGACGCCGCGCTTTGCATCCTCCGCGGCGCTCACCACCGCCAGGGCCGTGGTGAAGTCGTAGCAGGTGAACGCCGGCACGGCCGACCCCCGTTTGAGCGCGGATACCACCAGTTCGTCGAGTTGTGCCCGCATCAGCCTTCCCCAGCGGTGCGCTTTGTGGGGGCAACTACCTTGATGACGGCGGAGTCGTCAGCGGCGGCCAGCCCGTGGGCCTGGCCCAGCAGGTACAGCTGCTCGGCGGCGGCGGCAACGGGGGTCGCCAGGCCGGCACTGCGCGTAGCCTTGCCCACAATGCCCATGTCCTTGACGAAGATGTCCAGGCGGCTGAGCACCTCGGCACCTTCCTCGGTGTAGGCCTCCAGGATGCGCGGTCCGCGGTTGGACAGCATGAAGGAGCCTGCGGCGCCGGCCTCCAGGGCGGCCAGGGTCTTCGCCTGATCCAGGCCCAGTGCGTCGGCCAGCGCCATCGCCTCAGCGGCAGCCGCGATGTGGATACCGCACAGCAGCTGGTTGACGGTCTTCAGCGCCTGGCCGTCACCGGGTTTGTCGCCGACGACGGTCAGCGTCGATGCCAGCAGCTCAAGGACCGGACGTGCAGATTCCAGCGCCATCGGTTCGGCTCCGACGACGATCAGCAGGTCGCCCTCGCCTGCACGCTTCGGGCCGCCGGACAGCGGGGCGTCCACGAGCCCGACGCCGAACTCGGCCAGGCGCGCGACGGTGGACGGAATTGCCTCGGTGCCCACGGTGCTGGTCAGGATGACGACGGCGCCCGGCTTCAGCACCGAGGCCACGCCGTTCCCGCCGAACAGAACATCGTCGAGCTGTTCGCTGTTGCGCACGGCGAGCAGCAGGGCGTCAGTGTCCTGGGCGGCGTCCCGGGCAGAAGCGAAAGTCTTCACCCCGGCTTCTTCGGCGAGACGCAGGCGCGGTTCGGCGATATCGAACCCGTGGACGGTCAGCTGGCTGGCGAGGCGGGAGGCCATGGGCAGACCCATGGCGCCCAGGCCGAGGACGGTGACTTTGTAATTCGAGGTCATGATGTTCTCCGTTGAATGTTCAGAAAGTGTTGCTGAGCTTGCTGGTGACCTGGGCGAGCGACTCGTCATCACCGACGTTGCCGGCAAAAACGATGTACGGGATTCCCTTGGCAGGGCCGTCAACCGGCTCCCACAGGCTCACGATGCCGGGCAGCATGGGCCCGCGGACGATCGCGTGCCGGATCTCCAGCCCGTGCGCGGCAACATCCGAGGATGTGATGCCGCCCTTGGCGATGACGAACCGCGGCGGGAAGGTCTTCAGTGTCCGGTTCACTACGGCGACGACGGCGGCGGATACGGTGCGCGCGATCCGCAGGCTTTCGGCCGGGTCATCGGTCTTGATGAGCAGGCGGCTCGTGTGGACGATGACGTCGCCGCTGCGCAGTGCCTCCACGACGGCATCCACCGTCTGGTCGAGGTAGGCTGCCGCATCCTCGCCCAGGAGCTTTTCGACGTCGATCTCCACAATGCGCGCACTGCTGTGCCGGTCGGTAAGCACCTTGAGCTGCCTGGTGGTCACGCCGACATGGGAGCCTACAACGATCAGGCCGCCGGCTTCGGACGGGGTGTTGCCTGCGTAGGCTTCCTCGCCGCTGAGTTCGGGCCGAATGTCCTGGCCGATCCTGGCGCGCATGAACGGCGGGCCAACCCGGTAGAGCAGCTTCTTGCCGCGGCGCTCGGCCTCCTCCAGTCCCAGGGCCAGGGCGCGCATGTCGTTTTCCGTGACGATGTCCACCACGATGGGCGTTGACTGCGTGGCCGGCTCGATCGCGTCAGCGATTGCCTTGGCCGACACCTCGGCCTGCCCGGTGGCGGAACCGGCGCGGATGATGTTCAGGTCCAGCACGATCACGGAGTCCGCGGCAAACCGCCCCTGCGACTTCTCTTCCACGTACTTGGCCATCTCGGAATTGGCGAAGCCGAAGGTGGCGTCCCTGGCGAATTCGGTCTCGGCCACGGGGGTCAGCTGGCCGGCTACCGGTCCGCGCGTGTAGTGGACACCGCCAATGGTGATGCGGCCGGCGTCGGGAAACGCTGGAACCATCACGACGCCGTCGGTGGCCTCTCCGCTTTCGGCAGCCACCGTGGCGGCGATGACGTCCGGCTCCAGGGGGAAGTGACCGCGGAGGGTGGAGTCGCTGCGGCTCACAAAGCCGAGCCGGACCTCTCCCTCGCCGTCGCGGGCAGCGGCCAGGGCGTTGCGCACCACCTCTGCGTTGCGGGCGGCTGCTTCTTCAGGGTCGAGGCTGCGGGTGTTGGTCAGCACGTACACGGCGGGCTTACCCTGATGCAGAGCCCACTGGAAGTCTTCCACTTCCCAGCGGGTGAGCACGGGAAGATCTGCCACCGACTGCGTGCCGGTGGGGTCGTCGTCGAGCACCACGAGGACGCGCGCGGACGTTGCGGCCGTGGCCGCGACAGCCTCTGCAACTTGCCGGGCAGGGATCTGGAGCTCGGCGGGAAAGGCGGCCAGAACGTCGGATTCGAGGGGCACTGTGCACTCCGTTGTGTCGAAACTGTCTTGCGGATGATTTGTCAGATGTCAGACATCTTGCGTCTGGTGCTAGTGTGGCATAACGCACAGGACGTGCGCAAGTACACTTTTGCAGATATCACGGCTGTCAGGCCGCACACGGTGAACGGAAGAAATGGCACGCAAATCATTGGTGGGCGTCGTCGCCGACGAACTCCTTGACCGCATCATCTCCGGCGAGTTTCCGCCGGGAAGCAGCGTGCCGGGAGAACTGGAACTCAGCGCACGGCACGACGTCAGCCGGATGACGGTGCGGGAGGCGATGAAGACCCTTGAGGCGCAGCGCATCCTCAGCGTGGAACGCGGCCGCGGCACGTTCGTGAACCCGCTGAACCGCTGGTCGTCCCTCGAGGCAGTGCTTCGGGCCGCCTCCGAGGGCCAGAACGGGCCGGCCGCCGCCGTCCAGCTGATCGAGCTGCGCCGGATGCTGGAAACAGGCGCCTGCGAGCTGGCGGCCCAGCGCATCACCGACGCCGAGCTCGATGGCCTTCGGGAGTGCGTGGCGGACATGCGGAAGGCACGCCTGGATAATGACGTGGCGAGCTTTGTCGCCGCCGACCTGGCATTCCATGACCAGATTCTGCATGCGTCCGAGAACGTCTTCGTGGCAGTCCTCTTCGAACCGCTGCACCGCGTCCTCGAAAAGAGGCGGACCGAAACCTCGAAAGTGCCTGATATCCAGGAGCACGCGATCGGGCACCACCAGAACATCTTCGAGGCCCTGGCTGCCCGCGATCCGCAGCAGGCACGCGATGCCATGGACGCCCACATGCAGCAGACCCTCGACGACCTCAGAAGCTACGTGCTCGAAGCCTAGTCCCCGGGCGCCTCGTCCGATACTCTGCAGGAACGGCCCGCAGCCGGGTATCGATGGCGATCACGAGGAGCGAAGTTGTCTAATAACACCTACAGCATTTCTGAAATTGTCGGAACCTCGACCGAAGGCGTCGACGCGGCCGTCCGCAACGGTATTTCGGACGCCTCAAAGACCCTGCGCAACCTGGACTGGTTTGAGGTCAAGGAGATCCGCGGCCATCTCGAGAACGGCCAAGTGGCGGACTGGCAAGTCACCCTCAAGCTCGGATTCCGCCTGGAGCGGGACTGACCGCGCGGTAGCGGAACAAGTAATGCGGCGCCGGCTGTCGTTCAGCCGGCGCCGCATTCTTTGCTAATCCTGACCGGAAGCACTCCGGCGCCACACGGTGGGGGTCCCGCGGAACGCGGGAAATACCTGTCCTTCAAAGAAGGCGTGCGCCTCTTCCGGCGAGTCGGCCGGGGTCCACATTCCCGACGCCGGGCAGTGGGTTCCGGTCGAGGCGGAGGTTGTGGAGCGTTCCCGAAGCAGTGCGATGCGTTTCATCGTTGAAGGTCATCCTTGGGTCGGAGTGGGAGAAGTTCTCCTCCAAGGCTAGGAAACGCGCCACACGCGCCCAATGGACGAATGGATAGAATCCTGCCCTCCGGCTGGGCATCAGCACAGGCCCGCACCGGAGTGCGGGCAGTTGTTAGCGGGCGGGCGGCCGCTGCGGATCCTCCAGCGCCGGCTCATCAGGTTCGCCGTCAGGGCCGGTGGGTGGACCCGGTGTGTCCTGATGCGGAACTGCCGGCGCCTCCACGGGCGGGTCCTGGTTGGGGTCGAAGGGGAATCCCTCGGGTGAACTATCCCCCGGTTGGTCCGTCGGGTTCTGCTCCGGATCGGCGGGCGTTTCGCTCATGGTCTGGATCCTTAGCTGTTGGAAAGGCCGGGACTTTTCCGGCCCGGCCACTCCAAGGATTACCAGCGCCGCCATGGTTAGTCCAGAGCACCATGCCCTAAGACAAGCGCAGGCACCGTCCCTTCGTCCCGAGCCGTCAATTCACCAGAGCCGTTCAATGCACCCGAGCCATCAGTTCACCAGTTCGGAGCTGGAGGGGCGGCCGGTCAACTTGCGGTGGCCTTGCTCCAGTTCGACGATGTCCCTGCCAAACGAGGCCGCCAGCGCCACGAGCGCCACGACGACGGCAGCCATGCCGATGCCACCCGGTACGCCAGGCGTGAGTGCCAGCAGCAAGGCGAAGGGCTGGAAGGCGCCGATAACCTTGCGCAGCCTCTTCACGGGCAGCATTCGTCTCAGTTCATGCCTGATCCACCCGGCGGTCACGAAGGCGTACCACATGAGTCCGATGGCCAGCACCCAGGGACCGACGACAGGTGCAGCTGCGCAAGACAGCACGAGGACCAGCGCTGCGTCGGTCTGGACATCCAGCCGGCCGCCCGCCTGGCTCACGCAGGCAAACCGCCGCGCAACGGCTCCGTCCACCGCGTCAAGAAGAAAGGCCGCCGCACCCAGCACGACCACTGGCGCGCCGGGCCCGGCTCCGCCGAACAGGGCCGGAACCGTCACCGCAGCACAGCATGCCACCAAGACAGCACGAATCAGCGTTACGCGGTCCGCAGCCGTGGTCAGCCGGGGCTTGCGGTTGAGGATGGAAGCCGCAGCATTTCCCACCACCGCCACCCCGGCACATACGGCGGCAAGGAAGTACGGTGCCCCAGCACCCGTAGCGGTCAGGATCCAACTCCCGGACACAAGGAAACCAGCCATGGCAACGGCCACGTCGACCAGAGCGCGCCTACCCAGCAAGACCTGCATATGCCTCCTTGCGCTCATCGTAACAACAGGCGGCCTGTCGGCATTCCCGGGCTGACCTCGGATGATGGCGAAAACGGGCGCTCACGCCAGCAAACGGGTCTGGGCAAACTCTCCCCGATAGGAAAGACTCTTGCGCATGGCACTCGCACCAGTCATCGAGCTGAACGACGGCAACCGGATACCTCAGATCGGCCTTGGCACCTGGCCGCTGAACGACCGGGAGGTGAGTGACGCCGTCGCACGTGCTGCGGAAGCCGGGTACCGGCACATCGATACGGCCGTGCGATACGGGAACGAGGCCGGCGTCGGGTCCGGAATCCGCGCCAGCGGCCTGGACCGGACGGAGTTCTTCATCACCACCAAGCTGGACGGGGAATTCCAGGGTGGGGACTTGGCCGTGGCTGGCCTCGAAGGCTCGCTGAAGCGCCTGAACCTGGACTATGTGGACCTGCTGCTGATCCACTGGCCGCTCCCCCGGCGCGGAGAATTCATCTCCACGTGGAAGACCTTTGAGCAGCTGCAGGGCGCCGGGAAGGTCCGGTCGATCGGCGTCTCGAACTTCAAGCCCGCCCATCTGGAAAAGCTGCTGTGGGAGACCGACGTTGTGCCGGCCGTGAACCAGATCCAGCTCAACCCGTCCGTAAACCGCTCCGCGGACTGCGCCTACAACGAGCGGCACGGGATCACCACCGAATCGTACAGCCCGCTGGGTGCAGGATCGGGCCTCCTCTCCGCGCCCGTTCTGACCCGAATCGCCGGCAAACACAGCCGGACAGTGAGCCAGGTGGTGCTTCGCTGGCACGTCCAGCAGGGACTGGTGGCCATCCCCAAGTCAGCCGATCCGCAGCGGATGAAAGAGAACATCGACGTCTTCGATTTCGCCTTGGATGAGGAGGACCTGACCGCCATCAGCACCCTGGATGAAGGGCCCGACGCGGGCGTAAATTCCGACGTCCAAGGCCACTAACACCCGGGCACGGGTGTGCGTCGCCGGCCGCTCTTCACGGGAAGGCGACTGGAAGAAAAATAGTAAGCATGTTTAGTATTAGGGAGAAGGACGAAGCGTACCCGGCAATCCGGGTAACTCCTTTAGCTGAAGAAGGAACGATAAAAGATGGGTTTTTTCGCATTTCTGATTCTGGGCCTTATCGCCGGAGCCATTGCTAAGGCCATCCTCCCCGGCCGGCAGGGCGGCGGCATTTTCATCACGCTCCTGCTCGGCGTGGTTGGCGCAATTCTCGGCGGCTTTATCGGTAGCGCCCTCTTTGGAGTGGGCATCAACGAGTTCTTCTCGCTGTCCACGTGGCTGCTGGCGATCGGCGGCGCACTTATCGTCCTGCTGGTCTACGGCATGATTACCAAGCGCACGGCCCGCTAGGCAGAGCAGTGCCGGAACCGGCTCCGGGAAGCTCCCGGGGCCGGTTTCCTACCCCGGAGCCCCACGGGGCCCACCATATTGGTACAGATCCCCCTCAAGAGTAGGAGATCATCATGAAATCCAAACTTCTCTTCGGCGCCGGAATCGCTGCAGGCTACGTGCTCGGATCCCGGTCCGGCCGGGCAGCTTACGACAAGCTCAAAGCACGGGCCGCAGGCATCTGGGACAGCAAGCCGGTCCAGGACAAGGTCACGGCAGCGACTGAAGCCGTCAAGGAAAAGGCCCCCGAGGTCGGTGACCAGCTCGCGGAAGCCGCACGCCGGGCAGGAACCGTACTCGGCTCGGCCCTGCACCACGATACGCCGAAGCCGGGTGACGCTGGCACCGCTTCTGCCGGCACCGCTTCTGCCGGCACCGCTTCTGCCGGCATTGCGTCTGCGGACGATACATCGGCAGACAGCGGGCACGTGCCCGCCCACAGCACGCATCCGGAGACGGTCAACCTCGGAACCTCCGACGTGGAGTCCGATCCGGCTCTCAACGACGGCACGGGTCAGGACTGGTCGGACGAGGGCGGAGCCACTCCCGCCGGCGCCGCCACGAATGTAAATCCGGACAAGCAGTAGCACCAGAGGTGGATTTTGAGCCTGCATCCCGGGCGGTGTGGGCAACGACCAAAAATGTCAGACCCCTCTGACAATGTTTTCCTATGGAAGCCATCGGGGAAAAGGCAGAAGGCATGTCAGGCCGGGCAACACTGCCCGGCCTGACGGCTGCCCTGCTGCATAGCATTCCGTTTCCGGACGTCCGGCTTCTGCCGGATCAGGCACCGCCGTTGCGGACACATCTTCGTCCGACGGCGGTGCTGCCGCCGGCTTAGCCGCGCACATGCCCCACCTCCGAAAATGTCAGACCCCGTTGAGATAGTTTTCCTGTGGAAGCCTTTGGGGAGGATCGAGCGGATACCGCGGCCGGGACGGACGTGTCCGGCCTGAGTGCGGCTGCCCTGTTGCGGGTCGGCGGGCTTCGCAGCGTTCCCTCGGCTGATTCCGTGGCTGACAGCTCCGTAGGCGACGCGTCCGACGGCGGTGCTGCCGCCGGCTTCGGTGCCGCCAACCGTTTGGGGGCCGGCTCTGCTTTTGCCACCGCACGCGCCGGATCCACCGCACGCCCGGTTTCTTCCACCGCACGCGCCGGGACGCCCGCCCTGGCATCAGGCAGCCCGGCGTCCCCGGCCCTGGCAACACCTGACCTGGAAGCGTCCCTGGCGCTGCTGGACTCGGCCACCGATGCGGCGATGGAGGAGCTGGCCGCAGCCAACTTCCTACAGGCGGCCGATTTCGCGGAGCTCACCGAGAAACTCTCCCGACGCCTCGAATACCTCCAGCTGCTCGCCGCCGGCGCGGTGGACCGGACACGGACCGAGGCGATCAACGCCGCAGCGACCGCCAGCCCCGCGGCCGGCTGGACCACCGGCTGGGGCACTGAAGCCGAACCCGAACCTGTCTCGGATCCTGGCGCTCAGCCCTCCGAGGCTGCCGCCCCTGCCTCTGGGTCTGCGGTGGCCTGGTCCCCGGCCGATGACGGAGCACGGAACACCGCCGAGTTCCTCCGCACCCGGCTCCGGATCAGCACCCCCGAAGCCCGACGCCGCCTCGCCCTCGCCAACGCCACCCTCCCCCGCACCGGACTCACCGGCCGGCCCATGCCACCAGAACACGAAGAAACCGCCGCCGCCCTCACCGCCGGAATCATCTCCTCCCGCGCCGGAACCACCATCACCACCGCCCTGGACAAAGTCCGCCACATCCCCGACCCCGCTACCCTGGCCGAGATGGAGCACAACCTCACCCTGACAGCGATCGAAAACGACCACGACTTCCTCACCCGCATCGCCCACCGCTGGATCGACGCCCTCGACCAGGACGGCACCGAACCGTCCGAAGAACACCTCCGCCACCGCCAAGGCGTCTTCCTCCACCACAAACGCGGCGGCCTCCACCACCTCGAAATCCGAGCCACCACCGACCAATACGAAGTCCTCACCACCGTCATGAACACCGCCACCAACCCCCGCACCACCACCCCGGACACCACCAACTGCGGGAGTGACAACACCAGCCCTGACAGCGGCAGTGACAGCGCCGCCGTCGACCTGGACGCCGCATTCAACGCCGCCGCCCCGGAACCGGACCTGGACCGCCGCACCCTCGCCCAGCAACGCCTCGACGGCCTCATCGGCGCGAGCAAGGCAGCCCTCGCCGCCGGCACCCTGCCCACCACCGGAGGACTCCGCCCCCAGGTCATGGTCACCATCAACCACCGGGACCTCCTCAACAGCATCCAAACCACCGCCAGCCGCGGCCCCCGCTACGCTCAGAACCACCCCCGCAACCTCCGGCCAACAGACAGCACCCGGCAGACCAGCCAACCCTGGCCCGAGCCGGGCACCGCCACAGACACCTGGCAGGCCAGCGAACCCGACCCCCTGCCCGCAACCGCACCACCTGACATCCAACCCTTGGGCACACCCGCCGGCAGCGGAACCTTCACCTACACCGGCCCCGTCACCGCCTCCACCATCCGCAAAATCGCCTGCGACGCCGACATCATTCCCGTCCTCCTCGGCACCGAAGGACGCATCCTCGACATCGGCCGCACCACCCGCATCTTCCCGCCCCACATCCGCAAAGCCCTCAACGCCCGCGACCAAGGCTGCGCCTTCCCCAACTGCACCATCCCCGCACCCTGGTGCGAAGCCCACCACATCACCTACTGGTCACAAGGCGGACCCACCAGCACCGACAACGGAGTCCTCCTCTGCACCCACCATCACCACCTCATCCACAAGGAACAGTGGAAAATCCACGTCAAAAACGGAATCCCCTGGTTCATCCCGCCACCCCACATCGACCCCCGCCAACAACCCCGACAAAACCACCACCACAAAACGTGAACGGCCAGACAGGACGCCGCCACGGGGGGGCCGCCGCGGGCCACAAAGCAACGGCAGCCCAGCCGCGAGTGACAACTGCTTCGCGGCCTACAAGAGCTTCCCAATTACCGCTGTCGCGTCCAGTTCGGCTGACGTGGCAATCCGCGGGCTCAGTCCCCCACCGATCATGGCCGCCGCAGTAACGGGAGCTTGCAGCCGGCTCGTTTCGACAAGAAGGTGCCCGCCTGGGCTGAGCCACGCAGCCGCTTCCGCGATCACCCGGCGCTGGATGTCGAGCCCGTCGGGCCCTCCGTCGAGCGACACCCGAGGCTCGTGCACGCGGGCTTCATGAGGCATGCTGCTGATAGAAGCCGTGGGCACATACGGCGCATTTACCGCCAGGACCTCAACGTTGCCCCTGAGCCGGGCAGGCAGCGCAAAGTAAAGGTCACCCTCATGGACCACACCGCCCGCCGGCTCAACGTTGAGCCGGGCGCAGCGCACGGCAGCAGGGTCGACGTCGGAAGCGTGCACCTCAATGCCGGGCACCAGTACCGCCATCGCGGTACCTACAGCGCCGGAGCCGCAGCACAGGTCAACAACAACCGGAGGGGCCGACGACAATGGCTCTGCGGACGCCGCGCCAAGGAGTGCAGCAGCCTCGCGGACCAGCAGTTCCGTCCGGCGGCGCGGTACAAAAACGCCCGGCTCGACCCTGATGCGCAAACCGCAAAACTCGGCCCAACCGAGAATATGCTCGAGCGGAAACCCGTCGGCTCGCCGCTGCACGGCGTTGAGCAGCTCATTGGGGGCCAAGCCTGCGGAAAGGAGGAGGTCCGCTTCGTCCTCGGCAAAGACACAGCCGGCGGCGCGCAGTCTGCTGATGACGGTGGAGCGGGAAAGCGGTGCTTGAACAGGCAAGGAGGCGTCCTTCAGGTGAATGATGGGCGCTCGGTGCATGCGTCCGACTAACCTTGGCGGTCCGTGGGGCGGCGGGCAGGAAGAACCCAGGCTGGCATTGCGTGAATTTTTCTCACCTCCCGGTAGTACTGAATTGGCACATTAATAACCCTGCACAGGCACTTCTAAAGGTGTCCAGCAGTAAATCGGCTCTGCAAAAATCCATGTTATCCGACGCCGAATCCGGCAATCATTGGCAGGATATAACGATGAACCACAGCGAAACCCACACGCTCATCTGGACCGGCTCCTATACTGCGGACCGCTGCGGCCACGGTGCCGGGATCGGGGCCGTATCGGCCAACGCTGATGGAACGCTGACCTGGCGCGGTACGGCGGCAAAGGCGGACTCGCCGTCGTTCGTTGCCGTGCACCCGCAACTGCCCGTGGTTTACGCCGTCGGCGAGAACGCCAAAACCGTCCAGGCGTACCGGCGACGGGGAGAGTTCGGCCTCGAAGCCGTCGGCGAGCCGTGGGCGGCCGGCGAAGCTGCCTGTCACGTTGCCGTCGATCCGCAGGGAAAATTCCTGATCGTAGCCTGCTGGGGCGACGGCCAGGTGTTGCTGTACGAACTGACGGACGACGGCGGCATCGCCAGCCGCCGTCCGGCGGCACCATCCAGCGACCCGCACCGGGACGAGCGGCCCAGCCGGGCCCACGCCAGCCTGGTTCTCGCTGACGGCCGGATCATGACCACCGACCTCGGCCACGACCTCCTTCGTGTGTGGAACCACGTCCCCCGGACGGGCCTGGCATTGGACCATGAGGTGGTGCTCCCGAAGGACAGCGGTCCCCGCCACCTGGTGCAGCACGCCGATGGAACGGTGTTTGTGGTCTCCGAGTACTCCATCGAGGTCTTCGCATCCCGGGCCGCCTCGGCGTCGGGGAAGTTCGAGCTGGTGGGCCAGGGTCCCGCGACATCCGACGGCGCCAAGGAGGGTGACTCCGCGGCCGAAATTGCCTTGTCGGCGGACAAGCGGTTCGCATATGTAGGCGTGCGGGGATCCAACCGCATCAGCGTGCTGGAGGTGACACCGTCAGCAGAGGGCAGTCAGCTTAGCCCGCTCGGCGACTTTGCCAGCGGCGGCGACTGGCCCCGTCATCACCTGGTCCGCGGCGGATGGCTTCACGTGGCCCATGAGCGGTCCCACGACATCACAACCTTCCGCCTGGACGTCCAGACAGGCCTTCCGGAAGGCCCCCTTCAGCGTCTCGTTGCGGGTTCCCCAACGGCCCTGATTATGGCAAGCTAAACCGCAATCGACAAAGTCAATACAGGATTAGTCACTGCCAATACCGATCCATCACAGGAGCTGGTGTTGGACATCGGGCTTGCCCTTGGACGAGTCGGCACCCCAACGGATTCCGGGCTTCCCTACCCGGACAAGCAACGTTGCTTTGCGGAAGGTCCAACATGTTCACCGTCCCTCGCCTGAAATCCCCGCGCACCCTCGGTCCTATCAATCCCGCCCGCGCAACTCTGGCGGCAACCGGCGCGCTCGTCCTGCTGGCTGCATCAGCCCTGCCCGCGCAGGCCCTGCCCGCCCAAGCAGCCCTGCCCGCCCAAGCAGCCCTGCCCGAGCATGCAGCGCCAACCGGGGCGCAAGCCCAAGCACCCACCCAAGGCGCAGCCGCCAGCAAAACCCCTGGACCGCCGTCGGACCCGGTTAAAGGCACCCATTCCCTCCGCACCCCTGTCACCGACGAGAACTTCTACTTCGTCATGGCGGACAGGTTCAGCAACGGCAACACCGGCAACGACCAAGGCGGCCTGGGACCGGACCCGATGGTGTCCGGCTTCGATCCCACCCGCAAGGGCTTCTACAACGGCGGGGACCTGACCGGCCTGCTGGAGAAGATCGACTACATCCAGGGGCTCGGAACCACGGCGATCTGGCTGACACCGAGTTTCAAGAACAAGGCGGTCCAGCCCGAGGACAATTCTGCGGGCTACCACGGCTACTGGGTCACGGACTTCACCCAGATCGATCCGCACCTGGGCACCAACGCGGAGCTGAAAGCGCTGATCGACGAGGCGCACTCGCGCGGCATGAAGGTGTACTTCGACATCATCACCAACCACACCGCGGACGTGATCGGCTACAAGGAGGGCGCCCGCACCGGCTACGTTTCCAAGGACAAGGAGCCATACCGCACCGCCTCAGGCCTTGCCTTCGATGACCGGGACTTCGCCGGCCGCGCGGACTTCCCAAAGCTCGACGCCGGGACGTCCTTCCCGTACACGCCGGTGCTTGATCCGGCGGAACAGAACCTCAAGGTGCCGGCCTGGCTCAATGACCCGACGCTGTACCACAACCGCGGCGACACCACCTTTGCCGGCGAAAACTCCTTCTACGGAGACTTCTTCGGCCTGGACGACCTGTTCACCGAACACCCGACGGTGGTGGCCGGCATGACGGACATCTACGAGACGTGGATCCGGGACTTCGGCGTGGACGGGTTCCGCATCGACACGATGAAGCACGTCAACGACGAATTCTGGCAGCAGTTCGGGCCCGACGTCCTCGCATACGCCAAGGAGCACGGCAAAGACGAATTCTTCATGTTCGGCGAGGTCTTCGACACCTCCAAGAGCAACACGTCCCAGTTCACCACCCGCAACAGGATGCAGGCGGTCCTCGACTTCCCGTTCCAGGATGCGGCGCGCAATTTCGCGTCGAAGAGCCAGGACGCGAAACAACTGGAGACCTTCTTCGCCGCCGATGACTGGTACACCGACGCGGATTCCAACGTCTACCAACTGCCCACCTTCCTGGGAAACCACGACATGGGCCGGATCGGCAGCTTCATCAGCACCGACAACCCGGACGCGGACGACGCCGAACGCGTAGCCCGCGACGAACTCGCCCACGAGCTCATGTACTTTTCCCGCGGAAACCCCGTGGTCTACTACGGCGACGAGCAGGGCTTCACCGGGCCCGGCGGGGACCAGGACGCCCGCCAGACGCTGTTCGCCAGCAAGGTGCCCGACTACCTCGACGATGACCTGCTCGGTACGGACGCCACCCACGCCACCGAGAACTTCAACACTGGGCATCCCCTCTACGCCAAGATCCGCGAACTCGCGCAGCTGACCGAGGAGCACCCGGCCCTGCGCGACGGCGCCCACCAGCACCGCTACGCCTCGGACGGGCCCGGCATCTACGCGTTTTCCCGCACCGATGCCGAGGACCAGCGCGAGTACGTGGTGGCGCTGAACAACAGTGAAGAACCGCAGACCGCCGCCGTTCCCACCTACATCGCCAAGCGCAACTACAGCCTTCTCTACGGCGACGCCGCCGAAAATTCCAGGACCTCAGCCGACGGCAAACTGACCGTGACAGTGCCGCCGCTGTCCGCCGTCGTCTACCAGTCCTCCGGCCGGATCCCCCGGGAGAAGGCGGCGCCCGCCGTCGCGCTGCAGCCTCCCGTGTCCGCCGCGGCTACCCCCACGTCCGCCGGGGATAACGGCCGCATCCAGGTGACGGCCGACGTCGACGGCAACTCGTTCTACGAGGTCACCTTTGAGGCCAGGACGCCGGGCGGCACGTGGGAGCGCGTCGGCACAGATGACACCGCCCCCTACCGCGTCTTCCACGATGTCTCGGGACTGAACCCCGGCACTGCGGTGGAGTACCGGGCTGTCGTTTTGAACAATGCCGGCCGCACCTCGGCCAGCGCTTCCCGGTCCGCTGTGGTGCCGGACCCGGTGCTGACCATCAACCAGCCGGCCGAAGGCAGCACCGTCCAAGGGAACGTGGATGTGGTTGCCACTGCGGACCCGGAGAAGGCCGGCCACGTGGTGCGGTTTGAGCGCAGCATCGCGGGCGGGCCGTGGACAGCTATCGGCTCCGACGATGACTCATCGCCGGCCTACTCGGTGGCGGACGACCTGGCCGCCCTGAACCTCGCCGACGGCACCGAAGTGCGCTACCGGGCACGCCTCGAAGGGTCAAACGTGGTGAGCAATGTCCGGACAGTGGTGGTAGGCGCCGCACCGCAGCCCGACTCGGTCACTGTGGCGGGAAGCCTGAACAGCGAGATGGGCTGCCCGGACGATTGGCAGCCGGCGTGCGAGGCGGCGTTCATGGCCTTCGATCCGGCTGACCGCCTGTGGAAACTCACGGCGGACCTTCCGGCCGGGCAGTACGAATTCAAGGCGGCCATCAACGGCTCCTGGGATGAAAACTACGGCCAGGATGGCGCCCCGAACGGTTCAAATATCGTGCTGAACCACGACGGCGGTCCGGTCACCTTCCAGTACGACCACACCACGCACGTCATTTCGGCCGGCTAGGCCCCCAGCGTCAGGCCCGCCGGGCCGCCCGGGCCCAGCGGCGGTCCGGGCGTCAGGTCCGCATGGCCTCCTCGACCGCCGCAAGCAGGGAGTTGAACCTGTCATCGTCCTCAAGGTTGTCGACCAGCACTGGGTCCCCGTCGGAGTTGGCCAGTGGCACCTGCCAGTTGGGGTACTGGGCCGAGGTGGTTCCGGGCTGGTTCTGCACCCGCCGTTCGCCGACAGCGTCCACGAGCGCCACCCCGAGAAGGACTGACGGGGTCTGCGCGAGCAGCCGGTGCAGCGCCTCGATGCGTTCCTGTTCGGAGCCGGCGTCGCGGTTCGAAAGGAGGCCCCGCTGCCGGAGCAGGTCCATCATTTTCTCCAGCTTGGCATTGTGCTCCAGGCGCTCTTCCTCCGCAGAACGCTCCAGCAGCCCCAGCGCGTTCCGCAGCGTCACGTGGTCGCCGGCGAGGTAGCCGGCCGTGGGTGGCAGGTCGTGCGTGTTCACGCTGGAGAGTGCCTGCAGCCGGTACCGTTCGGGCGGCAGCGGAGCGTCGCCGTCGTTCTCAAACCACAGGATCGAGGTGCCAAGGATGCCCCGGGCCGCGAGATAGTCCCGGACCCACGGTTCGAAGGTGCCCAGATCCTCGCCGATCACCACGGCGCCAGCACGGTGGGCCTCCAGGGCGAGGATGCCGATCATGGCGTCGTGGTCGAAGCGGACGTAGGCGCCGTCCACCGGCGAGTTCCCTTCCGGCACCCACCACAGCCGGAAGAAGCCGAGGATGTGGTCCACCCGGATGCCGCCCGAATGCCGCAGCACCGTCGCGAGCATCTCCCGGAACGGCTTGTAGCCGGCCTCGGCGAGGCGGGTGGGGTGCCATGGCGGCTGGTGCCAGTCCTGGCCCAGCTGGTTGTACATGTCCGGCGGCGCACCGACGCTGACCCCGGGCGCGAGGACGCCGTGCAACGTCCAGGCATCGGAGCTCTGCAGGTCCACGCCGACGGCAAGGTCGTTCACCACGCCCAGGCGCATGCCGGCGTTGCGGGCGGCCTGCTGGGCGGATTCAAGCTGCTCATCACAGAGCCACTGCAGCCAGCGGTGGAACTCGATCCGTTCCGCCAGCTCGCCCCGCAGCTTCTCCGCCAAAGGCGAGCCGAGCGCTGCCGTTGGGTCGGCCCAAAACGGGTCATCGGCGTCGAGGTCCTCACGGATGGCGCACCAGAGGGCAAAGTCATCCAGGCCCGCGCCGGCCCGGCGGCAGTAGTCCTCAAACGCCAGCTGCCGCGACGGCGAGCGACGGACGGCAAAGATCAGCTCCAGCGCTGCCAGCTTGGCGGAGTAGACCTTGTCCCGGTCAAGCCGCGTCGCATCCTTGTTCAGCTTCCGCGCCTGCTTCATGAGGCCGTGGACCAGCGACTGCTTCTTGGGTTTCAGGTACGCAAACTCGGCAATGGCCTCGATCCGCAGGTACAGCGGGTTGAAGAAGCGGCGGGTCGACGGTGAATACGGCGACGGCTCCAGGGGCGGCACGGGATCGGCCGCGTGCAGGGGATTCACCAGCACGTAGTCTGCCCCGCGTGCGCCGGCAACCGCCGCAAGCTCGGCGAGGTCGGAAAAATCTCCCACACCCCAGGACCGCTTGGAGCGGACGGAGTACAGCTGCGTCGCCAGTCCCCAGCCCCGGCGCTGCTCAAGGTCGGCTGCCGTGGACAGACGGGCGGGGGTCACCACCAGCGTGGCTTCGGCAACCACCCCGGCCGCCTTGGCACGCAGGGTGTGCCATCCCAGGCCCGTATTTTGCGGCACGGCGAAGGTGGCCCGGCCGGTCAGAGTGCCGTCCACTTCGCGGGGTTCCACCCAGGCGTCCTCCTGGACGGCCTCCAGCTCGCGTCCGTCCTCGGTGATGGCCCACATGCGGACGGCAGAACCGTGCGGGACATGGACGCTCACCTGCCCCGGCGTGCCTTCCTGAATCACGACGGCGGGCGGCAGCATCCGGCGCCAGGGCGCCAGTTCCGCCTCTGCCAGTTCGTGTTCGATGAGCTGATCGGTATGGGCGTGGACGCCCAGCGCGGCCAGGACACGGATCAGGGTTTCGGCCGCAACCTCATGCGGCTGCCCGTCCCACCCCTGGTAGGAGGTTCCGACGCCGTACGCCTCCGCCAGCCAGCGCAGCAGCTCGGGATTGACTGCTGTGCTGGTTACCGGCGCTCCGTTGCCCGCCGGCATGCCAGAGGAAGTTTCAGATGAAGAAGGCTCCGGGGAAGTCGTTGCAGGGAAAGGTGCCTCAGGGGAAGTCGCGTGCTGCTGGCTGGGAGCCTTCATATGTCCGCCTCGTCTGCTGTAATCGGCCCGAAACTAACGCTGCTGCCCGTTGCGGCCGGCCGTTTTCAGCGGCCCCCGCAACTGCTGGTTCCGATTATTGCAGGCTGCGCTGACTCCACGGTTCAGGCGGCGGCGCAGGCCTTTTGAAGCTCACGGACAGAATCGCTGGGAACCTTGTCGCCGGCCTGGGCGATCGCCTTCAGGGGACCG
Organism: Arthrobacter sp. BGA-UO-ETr-C19; assembly: GCF_059568005.1. NCBI lineage: Bacteria > Bacillati > Actinomycetota > Actinomycetes > Micrococcales > Micrococcaceae > Arthrobacter > Arthrobacter sp. BGA-UO-ETr-C19. The sequence goes on along the minus strand of NZ_JCAQPC010000021.1, from coordinate 303,311 downwards.
GTGATTTCGGCGGGCACGCCGGCAGTTTCGGCGCCGGCGACAAGACCCGCGAGCGCAGCCTTGTCCGAGGCGGTCACCAAGCCGTCCTCGATCAGGGTGCAGATCTGCCCCTTCACCTGCTCGGCCGCCGCGTTGGCAGCCTGGGACACCGCCGAACTCGCCGCATTCTGGGCTGCTTCCTCGGCCTGGGCGCAACCCGCCAGCAGAACGACGACAGGAAGCATGGACATGGCGAGGAGGCTGCGTTTCATGATTCCACCCTAGCAACGGCGGTCCCGACGAACTTCGACGACGGGCGTGTGACAACGGTGTCTGCCGCAGAACGAGCTCCAAAGGTCACGAACAGCAGGCCGATGTGCCGCCGTCGGATCCGTTGACTTGTCCTGTGGACATCACCTAGCGTTCCAGTCATTGACAACGTTGTCTACCCATTTCAAGTTGGGAAAAGGACGCGCGATGAAGGGCGAAACCAGCACAATGCACCAGAGAAAATTCGGAAGACTACAGCTATGTACCGCTCTGACCGTGGCCGGTCTCAGCCTGGCCACGGTACTCGCCGGAGCAGCGACGGCAACGGCGGCGGGCACTGCCGGCGACGAGCAGTTTCGGCCGGCCTATCACTACACGCCAGAACAGAACTGGATGAACGATCCCAACGGGATGGTGTTCTACAAGGGCGTCTACCACCTCTACTACCAGCACAATCCGTCCGGCAACCAGTGGGGCAACATGTCCTGGGGACACGCCACGTCAACAGACCTGGTGCACTGGAAGGAGCAGCCCCTGGCCATCGCCACCGACGACCAGCAGGACATCTTCTCCGGCAGCGTGGTGGTGGACAAGAACAACAGCTCCGGCCTGGGCACGGCCGAGAACCCTCCTCTGGTAGCGATCTTCACCAGCGCCTACAAGGATGCCTCACCATACAAAGGGCTGCAGGCCCAATCCCTTGCGTACAGCCTGGATGAGGGCAAGACCTGGACCAAGTACAGCGGCAACCCGGTGCTAAACCGCAACTCGGCGAACTTCCGGGACCCAAAGGTGTTTTGGTACGACTCCCCCGGCGGAGGCGGCTACTGGGTGATGACCGCCGTCGAGGCCGCCGAGCACAAGGTGGTGCTGTACAAGTCCGGCAACCTCAAGGACTGGACGCCGCTCAGCGAGTTCGGCCCGGCGAATGCCACGGGCGGGCTCTGGGAATGCCCGGACCTGTTCCCGCTTGCCGTCGACGGCGACCCCGCGAACGTCAAGTGGGTGATGGTGGTCAACATCAACCCGGGAGGCGTGGCCGGCGGCTCGGCAGGGCAGTATTTCGTGGGCAATTTTGACGGCACCACATTCACCTCGGAGACAACGAAGGCCAGTGACGCGCTGCCCGCGGGCACTCCCTTGGCAGGCTTCAACGACGGCACGTACAACGGCTGGACGGTGAACAACGAACCCGGCAACTGGAAGGACGGGCCATTCGCCGGGGCACCCGCCTCCGGTACGATTGCCGGGCAGAACGCCGTCACCGGCTTTGCCGGCGCCGGCCTGATCAATTCATTCAACGACGGCGACTGGCCGCTGGGGTCGATGACCTCGCCGCAGTTCACCGTGGACAGCGATTACCTCAACTTCCTGGTGGGCGGCGGACAGCACCCGCGGGTCTCGGACAAGCTGGACAACACCCCGCCACCCGGGGACCTGTTGTTCAACGGCTTTGAGGTACCGGACGGCTCCACGCTGGCCGACGCCGGGTGGACAGGAACCGGGGATCTGGCACCGGCGTTCCAGCCGGCAACCTCCGGCGGCGACTTCTATATCGGCGCCAAGCGGATCAACACGTTCGATACGGCAGGCGCGCCCGGCGACGAGAGGCAGGGAACCCTGACGTCGCCGTCGTTCACGGTAAACCGGAACTTCATGAGCATGCTGGTGGGCGGCGGACACCGCACGGCCGGCTCCGGGCAGACGCTGGAAGCGCAGCTGCTGGTGAATGGCAACGTGGTCCGCAGCCTCGCCGGCGATGACGCTGGAGCCCTGAATTGGAAGGGCTGGGACGTATCCGAGTTCGCCGGACAGCAGGCACAGCTCCGGATCGTGGACCAGGCCACGGGCGGCTGGGGACACCTCACCCTGGACCACGTCATGCTGACGGACCAGGCCGCAGTGCCCCGTTCCGATGAGACCACCGTCAACCTCGTGGTGGACGGCAAGGTGGTCAGGTCGGCCACCGGGGCTAACAGCGAGGTCCTGGATTGGGCGTCGTGGAACGTTTCCGAGTTCAGGGGGCGGCAGGCCAGCATCCGGGTGGTGGACAACAACCGCTTCGGCTGGGGCCACATCCTGGCCGACGAATTCGTCGCCTCCCCGCAGCCGGCCACGCCGCGTGTCCAGACCTACGACTGGCTCGACTACGGCCGGGACTACTACGCGTCCGTGTCCTTCAACAACATGCCGCAGAGCAAGCGCACCATGCTCGGCTGGATGAACAACTGGGACTACGCCAACAACATTCCGACCTCGCCCTGGCGCAGCGCCATGTCCCTGCCCCGCGAAGTGGCACTCACGCAGACGGCCAACGGTCCGCGGCTGACGCAGAAGGCAGTCCAGCAGGTGGATGGCCTCGGCACAAAGCAAAGCTACGCCGAAAAACGGGCTCGGAACATTCCCGCCGGCACCCACGCGCTGCCGTCCGCAGCCTCGGGCGACGTGCAGCGGATCGACGTGACGTTTGCCCCCGGATCAGCGTCCAAGGCCGGAATCACAGTGCTGGGGAACGGCAGTAAATCGACGGTCATCGGCTACGACAAGGCAACCGGGGAGCTGTACGTTGACCGCAGCAACTCCGGCAGCACTGACTTCCACCCGCTCTTCGTTTCGGTTGACTCCGCCCCCGTGACCGTGGACGCCAGCGGCAACGTGACGCTGCGGATCTACGTGGACCGGTCCTCGGTGGAGGTGTTCGCCCAGAACGGCCTGCGGACCATCACGGACCAGGTCTTCCCTGAACAGGGAGCCAACCAGGTGGCACTCTTCGCCGAAGGGGGAACCGCCCGGCTGAAGTCACTGACCGTCACGCCGCTCAGCCAGTCCATGTTCCTGGCAGCGCAAGTGCCCACCAAGAACAGGAAGTAACTGCCGGTAAACGGAAGGCCGGTGTCCGCAGAACCCTGCGGACACCGGCCTTATTCGTGCCGGACCGGGCCGTTACGCACCGCCCTAGTACGAACCGCCCCGGTACGCAGCGTCCTGGTACGCACCGTCCTGGCCGGGCGGTCTTTGTGGCGAGGCGGCGCCGGTTTAGTGGACCGGCTGCAGCCAGGTCAGCACCGAACCGTCCTCCTCAATATGGTCCGCGAGCTCCCCGTTGAACCGGGCACCGTAATCCGCCGTGATGTGTTCCTGGAAGGCCGCATCGTCGCGATACACCTCGAAAACGAAGTACTCCCGGGGGTTGCTTTCCCGGGTGTAGGGCAGGAACAGCTGGTTGCCGGGCTCACGGCGCACCTGCTCGGTGAGTTCGCGCATCATTTCAGCAACCCGGACTTCGCTGCCGGGCTTAACGGTGAATTCGGCGTAGAGCGTCTTGGTCATGGTTCTCCTGTCGGGGTGGGTTTGGTGGTTTGGTTCAATCCGGCGGGCTGTTCATTCCGGCGGGGGCAGTTCATTCCGGCGGGGGCAGTTCGCCGGAACCGCGGGTAATGAGCTCTGAGGGGACGACGTAGGTCTGCGCCGCGCTGTGGTCACCGTCGATCCGGGCCAGCAGGCGTTCGGCGGCCAGTTTTCCGATCCGCTCGGGGTGCTGGGCAATCACGGTCACACCTGGCTCCATCATGTCGGCCAGGGTGAAGTCGTCGAAGCCGACGAGGGCGACGCGCTTACTGGCGCCGAGCTCTTTCAGCGCCCGCATGACGCCGAACGTGACGAGGTTCTGGCTGGAGAAGATGGCCGTGGGCGGGTCCTCCGACGTCAGCAACTGAAGGGCGGCCCGCCTCGCCGAATCCTCGTCGTGGAGGCCTTCGAGCACCGGAACCGAGGAGGTCGCGATGCCCGCCCTGCCGACTTCTTCGATGAAGCCGCGCCGGCGTTCGCGGGCCGTCTGGATATCTGTGCGGTCACCGAGATAGGCGAGCTTCGTGTGGCCCTGTGCGATCAGGTGACTGGCGGCCAGGGCTGATCCCACCGCATTATCCGTCACCACTGCGTCCGCCTCGATGCCCACAGGTTCGCGGTCGATGAAGACCATGGGCAGGTCGCGTGAATGCTCCGGGATGACATAGGACTGGCTTTTCGCGATAGGCGTCAGGACCAGGCCGTCCACGCGCCTGCCCAGGAAGGCGGCAACCAGGGCTTTCTCCCTTTCGGGGTCGTCATCGAGGCTGGCGGCGAAGACCGCAATGCCTCGGGCGGCCAGGGAGTCCTCCAGGGCACGGTGAATCTCACCGCTGAAGGGGTTGGACACGCTTGGCAGCAGGAGGCCGATGGAAAGGGTCCGGCGGCCGGCCCGGCGAAGGCTCCCCGCTGCCATGTCCAGCTGGTAGTTGAGCTGCTGGGAGGCGCCGAGCACGCGCTGGCGGGTTGCCTCGGACACCCCCGGTTCATCATTCATCACCCGGGAGACGGTCTTGATGCCGACGCCGGCGAGTGCCGCGACGTGGCGCATCGTGGGCCGGTTCTTTGCCGTATCAGGCTGGTAACGATTAGACATCGTTGTCATAAAGGGGTCCTTCATCATCGAATTTCTCTTGACTGTACCTTGTGATGTTGATTACATGATGCATGACATCGTTGTCAGGCACCATAAGTGCCACGAAACCAGGAGATTCAATGTTGAGTTCCAAAGCCCCGCGGACAGTTACTCACCGCCTGCTTGCCATCGGTGCAGTCCTGACCCTCGGCACGCTCAGCCTCACCGCCTGTGGCGGGAGTTCCCCAAGCACCTCGTCAGCCGGAAGCTCTTCGGGTGAGAAGGTCGGTGTGTCCCTGATCGTCAAGACCACCTCGAACCCGTTCTTCGTTTCCATGCAGGACGGCGCCAAGAAGGCCGCCGAAACCGATGGCGTGGACCTCAAGCTCGCAGCCGGCAAGGCCGACGGCGACGAAGAGACCCAGATCCAGGCAATCGAAAACGCCATCTCCAAGGGCGACAAGGGCATCCTCATCACGCCCAACGGCCCTTCGGTCGTCGATGCGCTGAAGAAAGCCAAGGACGCCGGACTGTTTGTCATCGCCCTGGATACACCGCCGGACCCCGCTGACGCCGCCGACATCACCTTCGCCACCGACAACTTCGCCGCCGGTGAGCTGATCGGCAAATGGACCGCCGCGCAGCTTGGCGGAAAGAAGGCCACCATCGCGCTGCTGGACCTGTTCGACGACAAGGTCGTATCGGTCGACTACAACCGGGACCAGGGCTTCCTCACCGGCCTCGGCATCGACACCGCGGACAAGAAGAAGAACGGTGACGAGGCCAAGACCGGCAAGTACACCGGCGGCAAGGGCGGCGACTACGAGATCGTGGGCAGCCAGGCCACCCAGGGCGCCGAGGACGGCGGCCGGACCGCCATGGAGACCCTTCTGGCCAAGAACCCGAACGTCAACGTTGTTTACACCATCAACGAACCTGCCGCGGCAGGCGCCTTCGAAGCCCTGAAGTCCGCGGGCAAGGAAAAGGACGTTCTGGTGGTCTCGGTGGACGGCGGCTGCTCAGGCGTCAACAACGTCAAGGCCGGCGTCATCGGCGCCACCGCCCAGCAGTACCCCGTGAAGATGGCGGAACTGGGCGTCAAGGCCATCGTTGAGCTGGCCAAGACCGGCAAGAAGCCTGCGAATTCAGAAGGCCTGGACTTCTTCAACACCGGCGTCGAGCTCGTGACGGACAAGGCCGCCGACGGCGTCAAGAGCATCACCACGTCAGAGGCCTCCAAGATCTGCTGGGGCAAGTAGCCAGCGTTGCCCTCGCACCGCGGGAAGGTGCTGAAGATGCAGTACCTTCCCGCGGTTCACAGCAGGAGAATTTAACTGCAAAAACAGCAGCCGCCGCACCGGCCCCAGCCGAACCAACCCCAGCAGGACCTTGAAGTTCAGGAGCAACCGTGACCCAGCAACAGACCGCCGGCCCTCCCGCCGCAGGCCATGCCGACCCGGCCGAGGAATTCCTCGACCGCCAGACCCCGCTCAGCCGAATCCGCAACATCCTCCACCGCTATCCCGCACTCAGCCCGGCCATTGTCCTGCTTGTTGCGGTGGTGGTCTTCGGGCTCCTCAATGAGAGGTTCCTGCGGGTCGAGAACCTGTCCCTGATCACCCAGCAGGTCTCGGTGGTAGGAACCCTCGCAATCGCACAGACCCTCATCATCCTCACCGCCGGCATCGATCTCTCCGTCGGCGCTGTCATGATCCTCTCGTCCATGGTGGTTGCGCAGCTGGCCGTCGGAAGCGGCACGCCCGCTCCGCTCGCTCTCCTCCTCGGCCTCGTTGTGGGTCTGGCAGCGGGGGCGCTGAACGGTTTCCTGGTCACCAGGTTCCGGCTCCCCCCGTTCATCGTCACGCTCGGAACGCTGAACATCTTCATCGCCGTGACGCTTCTGTACTCCGGCGGCTCCACAGTCCGCGGCTCGGCCATGCCCGGCCTGCTGACGTGGATGGGCAGCACGTTCCCGGTCGGCCCTGTACGGATCTCCACCGGCGTGGTCATGATGCTCCTGCTCTACATCGCTGTTGCGTTCATCCTCGGCAAGACCGCCTGGGGCCGGCACGTCTACGCGGTGGGCGATGACAAGGAAGCCGCCCGCCTGGCCGGTATTCCGGTGAACCGGGTCCTGATGAGCGTTTACCTCGCGGCCGGAGCCGTGCTGGCCATTGGTGCGTGGATCCAGATCGGCCGCACGAACGCAGCCAGCCCCAACGCCGGCGTGGACCTGAACCTCGACTCCATCACCGCCGTCGTCATCGGCGGAACCAGCCTCTTTGGCGGACGCGGCTCCATCTGGGGCTCCCTTCTCGGGGCGCTGATCGTCGGAGTGTTCCGCAACGGCCTCTCGCTGGCGGGCCTCGACGTGCTGTACCAGACCCTCGCCGTGGGCATCCTTATCATCCTCGCTGTGTCCATCGACCAGTGGATCCGAAAGGTGAAATCATGACCGCCACAGAATTCCAGCCGGCCAAGACCCCGGTCCGCCAGCCGATCCTGCAGGCCAGGAACCTCGTCAAGACCTTCGGACGCGTCGTGGGCCTGGACGGCGTCAGCCTCGACCTGTACCCGGGCGAAGTCCTGGCGATCATCGGCGACAACGGCGCAGGAAAGTCCACGCTCATCAAGTGCCTCACCGGCGCCGAGGTCCCGGACTCCGGCGAACTGAAGGTCTCCGGACAAACCGTCCATTTCAAGCGCCCCCAGGACGCCCGCGTACACGGCATCGAAACTGTCTACCAGAACCTGGCCGTCTCCCCCGCGCTCGATGTTGCCTCCAACCTCTTCCTGGGCCGCGAAGAACGGCTGCCCGGCCCGCTGGGCAAGATCTTCCGCGTCCTGGACACCAAGGGCATGCGCCGCAAGGCCAAGGAAGAACTGACCCGACTCGGGATCTCCACACTCCAGGACGTGACCGTCCCCGTGGAAAACCTGTCCGGCGGCCAGCGGCAGGCCGTGGCAGTGGCCCGCGCCGCGGCATTCGGTTCCAAGGTGGTTGTCCTCGACGAGCCGACGGCGGCACTTGGCGTCCGGGAGTCGAACCAGGTCCTGCAGCTGGTCCGCGATCTCCGGGACCGGGGCCTGCCGGTCATCCTGATCAGCCACAACATGCCCCACGTGTTCGACGTCGCCGACCGCATCCACATCCAGCGGCTCGGAAAGTGCGCGGCCACCATCACCCCGCAGTCACACAGCATGACCGACGCCGTGGCAATCATGACCGGCGCCGCCACAGCCTGACCAGGCAGCGCCACCCAGAACCCTGCCTCACCAAACCAGCCCCACCATAGAACCAGCACGTCACCACCTCCGTCCGCGGGCCGGCTTCGGCCCGCGGACGGCTCCATGAAAGGCCCACCGTGATCCCAACCTCCAACCCCGGAACCGCCAACGCAGGAACTGCTGACTCAGCAACTCGTATAGCAACCCCGGAAGTCATCGTCATCGGTGAAGCGCTGGTGGACGTCGTGGCCACTGCCGAAGGTGCCGTTGAGCACCCGGGCGGGTCGCCGGCGAACGTTGCCTACGGGCTGGGCCTGCTCGGCATCCGGACCGCGCTGCTCACCTCCATCGGCGACGACGACCGTGGGCGGGCCATCGAGGCGCACCTGCAGCGCGCCGACGTCGCACTCCTGCCCGGCTCCAGGACACCGGGACGGACGGCCAGCGCCACTGCGACGCTGGCCGCGGACGGCTCCGCAACCTACGACTTCGACATCCGCTGGGAATTGCCGCCGGTAGCCCCGGCCTCTCTTCCCAAGATCCTCCATACCGGTTCGATCGCGACCTTCCTGGCTCCGGGGGCGGCAGCAGTCAGGACCCTCCTGGAGCAGGCACACCGCGAGTGCGTGGTCACCTACGATCCCAACATCCGCCCCGCGCTCCTCGGCAGCCAGGCTGAGGCGCGGACCATCTTCGAAGAGCTGGTCCGGCTCACCGACGTGGTCAAGCTGAGCGACGAGGATGCCAGGTGGCTGTACCCGGACCTGCAGCTCGAGGACACCGCAGCACGGATCCTGGGGCTGGGGGCGGGGCTCGCGGTGGTCACGCGCGGTTCCGAGGGATCCCTGCTTGCCACTGCCGACCTGCAGCTGACGGTGCCGGCCGTCCGGTCCGCCGTGGCCGACACTATCGGCGCCGGCGATTCCTACATGGCGGCGCTGATCTACGGCCTGCTTGCGCGGGGAACCGACGGCCTGGCGCCGGCCGTGCTGGAAACCCTGGGACGCACCGCCTCGAAGGCCGCCGCGATCACCGTGCGGCGCCCCGGAGCCAATCCGCCCACGGCGGCCGAGCTCCTGGCGGATCTGCCCGAGGACGTAGCGTCCGCCGTCGCCTAAGAGATCGCGCGGGTACGTCAGGACCGGTGCCCAGCGCCGCCACACGCGGATGCGGATAATCACCGCATCCGCGCCGGGCGTCTCCGTACACTGAGGTTCATGGCATGCCGTATCAGCGAACTTGTCCTCAGCTGCACCGACCCCGAACTGCTCGCACGGTTCTGGAGTGAGGTCCTTGGCTACGTCGAGCTCGACCGGGAGGATGGCGCGATCGAGATCGGCCCGCCCGACGCCGGGTTCGGCGGCCTGCAGCCGACCATCATCCTGAGCCCCAGCAGCGACCCCCGGACCGGAAAGTTGCCCCTGCACATCGACGTTAACCCCGTCGACCGGGACCAGGACGCCGAGCTGGAACGGTTGCTGGCCCTCGGCGCCCGTCCCGCCGACGTCGGGCAGACCGGCGACGAGCAATGGCACGTCCTCGCCGACCCCGAGGGCAATGAGTTCTGCCTCCTGCGCAGGCGGCTTGAGCCCATCACCTCCTAGGACAGCTGTGGCCTAAGACAGCTGGGGACCTAGGACAGCTGCCTGCCGGTCCCGACTGCCGAGTGCTGCGCCTGCCCGTCCACGAATGCCGCCAGGACGCGGGCCGCTGCGAGGTCATCCGGTGCAGCCGCCAGCGGATCCACGTCGAACACGGTGAAGTCGGCGCGCTTGCCCACTGTGATGGAGCCGGCAACCTGCCACTCCCCCGCAGCCCGGGCGGCATGCGAGGTGTAGCCTTCGAGCGCCTGACGGGCCGTGAGTGCCTGGCCGGGCGCAACCGGCTGTTCACCCGGGCGGCCCGACCGCCGTCGCAATTGCGCGTCCGCCAGGATGGGCAGCGGTTCGAAGGGGGCGATCGGCCAGTCGGATCCGAGCCCCAGGACGGTTCCCGCGGCGCGGAGGTCCGCACACCGCCAGGCGTTGTTGGCCCTTTCCGTCCCGAGCCGGGTGGACCAGTTGTCCGAGTGGTCGGCGCGGGAGTAGTGCGTACAGTGGGTCGGCTGCATGCTGGCGATGAGGCCGGATCGGGAGAACCTCCTGATCAGCTCGTCCGGAACGGTCTCGAGGTGTTCGATCCGGTGCACGGCCCGCGGTAAGCCCGGAGGCAGGGACTCGAAGGCGTCCAGGACCGCGGCCACCCCGGCGTCGCCGATTGCGTGCGTGGCCGTGGGAATGCCGCGCCCGGCGAAGTACCGCACCGCCTCGGTGTACTCCTCGGGCCGGGGCCAGAACGGTGCCACCGACTCGCCATAGGCATCGGGTTCAAACAGCCAGGCCGTGCCGTTGTCCACCGTGCCGTCGACGAACAGCTTGATGCCGGCCACCTGCCAGCGCCGTCCGCCGACGCCGATCTGCTCGGCCAGCCCGCGCCAGTCCGGCTCACCGGAACCGGGCATGCACCACGGCGAGATCCGCAGGCGCAGCGGCAGGCCGCCGTCGGTCTCTTCTTCGAGCGCCCGGTAAAGCTCCAGCGAATCGTCGCCGCAGTCCATCACGTGTGCCCCGGTCAGTCCGGACCGTGAGAACTGCGTGAGCAGTTCCGCGAGCCGCGCCTTCCGTTCGGCGAAGGACTCGGCAGGCATCACCCGCGCAACGAGGTCGACGGCGGCCGCCTCCAGCAGGAGCCCCGTCGGCCTGCCGCTTCCGTCGCAGACCACCTCGGCGGCCTGGTCGAAGGAGCGTGGACCGGTGACCCCTGCGATGTCGAGGGCCCGGGAACTGGCCAGCGCGGAATGCCCGTCGAACAGCCGGATGAGGCACGGCCCTCCGGCGACTGCGTCGTCGATCAGCCCGCGGTGGGCGGCTGCGGATCCGAACACGTTGGGGTCCAGGCCCCAGCCGCGCACCCACTCGCCTGGCGCTGTTGCCGCTGCCTCGGCACGCAAGAGTGCGCGCACCGCTGCCAGGTCCGCGGCGCCGGACAGGTCGCAGCCGCGGGTCAGTTCCAGCCCGAAGACAGGATGGATGTGGCAATCCACCAGGCCGGGGGTCAGCACGGCGTCACCGAAGTCGATGACCTCCGCCGATGGCCACCCGGACGCATCCGCACGGCTCCCGACGGCGGCGATCACGCCGTCCCGGACGGCAACGGCCTGCGGCACTGGGCTCGCCGGCAGCATGCCGTCCATCGTGTGGATGGTGCCGGCAAGGATGATCACATCAGGATTCATGGGTTTCGAAGCTTCCGATCTGGGCGAAGGTTTCCGGCCGGTTGCGGCGCACCCAGCGGGCGGCCAGCAGGCCCGCGATAAAGACGATGGGCGTCACCAGGATGAGGATGGTGTTGGTCAGCGCGTCGGCGAAGGTAAGCAGTTCGATGTTGAAACCGATCAGTAGCACCACGCCGAAGAGCAGGATGGCCGACGCCAGACTGAGCGGGACCATCAGCCGGTGCGTGGCGGCGTCGGGATTCCGGCGCAGATAGAGGAAGGCGGCCACTGACACCAGGCCCTGCAGCCCGACGATGCCGAAGATCCCCGGGGTGTTCACCCAGATCAGCAGCTGCTGGTAGGGATCGGCGTTCAGGATCGCACAAATGGTGATGACGACGGCGGCCAGGACCGTCTGCAGCTGTCCGGCCCGGTGCGGTGATTTGAACTTCGGGTGGGTCCGCCCCAGGAAGGCCGGCAGCACGCCGTCGCGGGCCAGCATGTAGACGTAGCGGTTGATCGCGTTGTGGAAGGCGAGCTGGGAAGCGTAGACGCTGGTGACGATCAGCATGTACATCGCCACCTCGGCCCAGGGACCCACATAGTGGTTGATCGTCTGGAAGAACATGCCGCCGGCCAGCTCCCCGGCGGCTTCCACGGCACGGTCCTCGCCGTAGGCCTGCACCACGGCCCACACGATGAAGGCGTAGAACACGGACATGAAGCCGACGGCGATGTACGTGGCGCGGGGCACCGACCTGTCCGGATCACGGGCCTCGGAGCGGTACAGCACGGTGGACTCGAAGCCCATGAAGGCGGCGAAGCAGATGCCGAGGATGGCCAGGACGCCCGGCCCGAAGGCGTTCTCCGGGCTGAAGGAGCCCGCGCTGATTCCGTGCGCTCCGCCGCTGCCCAGGATGCCCACCCCCATCAGGGCCAGGATGCCGGTCTCGGCCACGAGGAGCACGCCGAGCACTTTGGCGCCGACGTCGATGCCGCGGTAGCCGAGGAACCAGACGGCGGCCACGGCGGCCAGGGCTATGGCCGGCCAGGGGACCTCGAGCCCGAAGACCACCTTAAGCATGTCGTGGGTCTGGACGGCGAAGAGGCCGTAGACGCCGATCTGGAGGCAGTTGTAGGAGACGATCGCCAGGATGGCCGAGGCGAGCCCCGCCGTCTTGCCCATGGCCAGCGAGATGTAGGTATAGAAACCGCCGGCTGCCTTCACGTGCCGGGTCATGGCCATGAAGCCGACGGCGAAGAGGGTGAGCACGATGCCTGCCAGGAGGTAGCCGGCCGGGGCGCCGATGCCGCCGACGTTGATGGCCACCGGGGCAACGCCCGCCATGACGGTCAGCGGCGCTGCCGCCGAAATGACGAGGAAGGCAATCCCGCCCGTGCCCAGGGCATTGCGCTTGAGGGCGCCGTCCGCAGACGACGCCGGAGGTCTGGTTTGGATATCCGGCACTGGTCCGTCCTTTCTGGGAAAGCCCGACTAAACGAAAGGCTTTCGTTTTAGTATGAGGGCGTGTGGCGCGGAGCACAATAGCTTTCGCAAAAGCGGCCACAACAGAAACCGGAGACTAGGCTGGGTTCCGATGTTCCAGAGCTGCAGACAGGAGATTCCATGGGGCGCCCGCTCCTCCCGCTGATATCCGTGGAGGCCCTGACGACGGCCGCGCTGGAGCTGGTCGATGAGAGCGGCGACTTCAGCTTCCCTAAGCTGGCGAAAAAGATCGGCGTCAGCCAGTCCTCCATCTACAACCACGTCAGCGGCCGGGACGAGATCCTGGAATTGCTGCGGCACCGGATCATCACCGAGGAGCCGTACCCGCCCGTGGACCACAGCGAGTGGGAGGGCGCGCTGCGGGTCCTGATCCGCGCCTACCGGGACGCCTTTGCCCGCCATCCGCGGCTGGCACCGCTGCTGGTGCTGCAGTCCATCACCGATCCGGCGGTCATCGGCCTCTATGAGGACCTGGCGCTTGCCCTGGAGAGTGCGGGATTCCGCGGGCGTGACGTCGTGGCGGCCATCTCCACCATCGACAGCTTCGCCCTCGGCGCGGCCCTGGACCTGGCGGCGCCGGAAGTGGTGTGGGATCCGCCGGCGGAGGGCTACCCCACGCTTAAACGCGCGCTCGGCAATGCCGGACCGTCAGAGGAGCGTGGCGGGCACGCCTTCGATTTCGGCCTGGACGTGGTCATCGGCGGACTTCGGGCGAAGCTGGGCGGCTAGGAAACAGCCCTCCGGCGCGCCCTCAGGGTTGCCGCTCCCCACAGCGCCAGGAAGGCAGCCACCAGCAGCAGCCCGGCATCGCCCAGATCTATCCCGGCCAGCCAGGCAGTGAGCGGGTCCTTCAGGCCGAACGCCGCGTTGACGAAGCCAGCGAGGGTTATTCCGGCGACGAAAAGCGCGGTCAGTGCCGAGAGCCCGGTGATGACGGCGTTGAACCCCAGTTTGCGCAGGGGATCATGGATGGCGGACTTGTACATCCGCATCATGGCCACGCCGTTCGCCGTGTCGCACAGGGTCATGGCGGCGGTGAAAGCGAGCGGTAGGGCCAGCAGCGCGACGGGCGAAACGCCCGCCAGGGATGCCGCCGTCGTCATCACCAGGAGTCCGATGGTGGTTGCCGTATCAAAACCGAGCCCGAACAGGAACCCGATCACGTACACGTTCCTGGGCCGCCGCACCTTCGACAGTGGCCGGGCCATAAGGCGGGCCACAAAGCCCTTGGCTTCCAGCTCCCCGGGCAGCACCGTTCCGCCGCCGCGGACCCTGCGGTAGGACCTCGCGGCACCGAGAAACGCCGACCCGTTGAAGATCCCCATGGCCAGCAGGAACAGCCCCGAGACGCCGCTGCCGATCAGACCCAGGACCAGGTTTTCGGTGCTGCCCTCGGTCATGAACCTGCCCACCAGCGACACCCCCGAAACCACCAGTGCCCCGGCCAGGATCACCACCGAACTGTGCCCGAGGCTGAAAGCGAATCCCACACTAGTGGGATCCTGCCGCTGGGCCACGAACTTCCGCGTGGAGTTATCAATCGCGGCGATGTGGTCCCAGTCGTAGCTGTGCTTGATGCCGGCCAGGTACGCCGTGAGCACCAGTCCGAACGCCAGCGGCTGCCCCGGCGCTGCCGTGCCGGCTACCAGGAGCACGACGGCGGCGAGATGCAGGATGCCTACCGCACCAAAGGTGGCCAGCAGGCGCGTCCGGAGCGGCAACTGCTCACGCTCGCGGTACATGGCTGCGAACTGGGTCAAGGTAGTCATCAGTACTTCCTGAGGTTCAGGGGCGCTTGGCCATACCAGCGTTGACGGAGAAGGCCGCTGCAGCCACCCAGTAGCGTATTGAGTTTTTCGGTGCTGTTGGACAGTGACCGGAGCACCAGGGCCGTGATGCCGTCCATTGTGGCACTGAGCGAGACCCCTGTGTAGGCGTCGAACTTTTCCGCCAGCCGGTGCAGTTCGTCGGCGAGCGCCTGGTCCACGCGGGCGTCCACCACCACCAGCGAACCCAGGTGGCTGTAGCCCTCCATGAAGCCGGTGCCGGTGACGTCGTCGAGCGGCGGGCGGACCAGCAGGTTGTCCAGGGCGAGCAGCCGGGTGCCCTCGCCCGTCTCCACGCGGATCTCGTTGCGGAGCCGCAGCTCCTCGTACCGGAAGGAGGCCCCGTCCGGGGACCACCCCGGCGTGATCACCTCCGCCATCACCAGGCTCGACGTCGGCCGTACCGTGATGTGGGTGGCCTGCCGGTAGCTGGCCTCCCGGTAGGCGATGACCTGGTCCGGCGCCAGCTCCAGCCGCGAGCCCTCCCCCAGCCGGACGGTCATGCGCTGCTCGGCAAACGATCCAGGGGTCCGGTAGATCTTCGTCGCCGACTGCGTGGTCAGCAGCAGGTCGGCCCCGTCACCCACCTCCACATCCAGAACGTACAGGTCGGCCCCCAAATAAGCCCCGCCAGGATTCACGACGACGTAGCAAACCTGGCCGCTGTCATCCAGATAGTGCGGCCGCAAAACCCGCAAGGCGCCACGATGGTACTGGTGCGACGCAATGGACCTGCCTCCACGATGCTCGATGCGCAGGGCGAGCTCCCCCATTGGCGCACACGTACGTCCGTCGGCTTCGCCACCTTGAGGGAGCGCCAACGGGATCGTGCTCATTGGGCCAGGTCGAGCATCAGGACATCGCGCCGGATCCATTCGATGACGTGCTCGAGGCCCTCGTCCGTCTTGAGGTTGGTGAAGCAGAAGGGCTTTGCGCCGCGGAATTCCTTGGAGTCTCGTTCCATGACGGCGAGGTCGGCTCCGACGTGCGGGGCGAGGTCTGTCTTGTTGATGATGAAGAGGTCGGACTTGATCATGCCCTGGCCGGCCTTCCGCGGGATTTTCTCACCTTGCGCGACGTCGATGATGTAGACCGAGAAGTCCACCAGCTCGGGGCTGAAAGTGGCGGAGAGATTGTCGCCGCCGGATTCCACGAAGATCACCTGCAGGTCCGGATGCCGCTTCTTGAGCTCTTCGATCGCCGCGGTGTTCATGGACGTGTCTTCGCGGATGGCGGTGTGCGGGCAGCCGCCGGTTTCGACGCCGATGATGCGGTCCTCGGGCAGGATGCCGTTGGCGGCGAGGATCTTCGCATCCTCGATCGTGTAGATGTCGTTGGTGATGGCGGCCATGGAAATCTCCGCGCTCATGTGGCGCGTGAGCCGTTCCACCAGTTGCGTCTTTCCGGCGCCGACGGGGCCACCGATGCCGATCTTGACGGGTTCAGTCATGTTGTCCTCCTGCTAGCTCATGAACATGCGGGCACGTTGACGCTCGTGCCTCATCTGCGAAATCTCCAGTCCGGGGCTGACCGCCCCGAAGTCGTCCGGCGTCAGGCGGGCGGCCCGCTCGACGGCGGCAGCAACGGCGTCGTGCGCTTTCCGCAGCACCCGCTGGCCGGCGGTCTGCCCGAGGGGGACGGCCCGGACGGCGTTTTGAGTCAGCGAGGTGACGGTGGCGAAAAGGTACGCGGCGATCGCATCCGCCTGCGGAACCCCAAGTGAACGGGCGACGACGGCGAACGCCAGCGGCTGGTGGCCGGCGGCCCGGCCGCCGCTCACCAATGCCCGGTACTCCGAGAGTTCGGGTGACGGGAACACCTCCGCGCCGATTTCGAGCATCCGGTTCCCCATCTTGACGCTGGCCTCCCGCACCTGCCGCGGCAAGAGCTGCGCGGTCAGCAGCCCATCCAGCTCGAGGACATCCCACCCCTCATACAGGAACCGCATGGCCAGAGCATCCGAATAGGTCAACTGCTGCGAGAGGAACGCCCCCAGCCACACCCCAAAGGACTCCTCATCATGAACGGCCCCCCGTTCGATGTAGGTCTCAAACCCCAATGAGTGAGCAAACGCCCCGGTAGGAAGCGAGGAATCAGTAAGCTGCCGGAGGGCCAGCTGGTAGCTAGTGGCTGTGTTCAGCATGGCGGAATGGCACTGGCATGACGCGTTCCTGGCGGCCGTAGGGGACGCCGACGTGTTTGAGGTAATCCTCGACGGTGTGGTCGTACTGGCACACCATGACTTCCGCACCGTACTCGGACGACGCGTTGAAGAACTGCGCCTGCAGGTGCCGGTTGCCGAGGGAATGCGCCACTGTGCCCATCTCGTGGATGGTGCGTGGGGCGATCACCAGGACGTCGGTGGGCAGCACGGACACCACGATCATGTTGGTTTCGGCCAGGTGCAGCACGTCGCCGTCGCGGAGGTCGGCCGATCCCGCCGGAAGCCTGATGCCCAGCTCGTTGCCGTGGTCGGTGGTGACGCGCTGGATGCGCTTGACCAGCTGGGCGCTGGGCAGGACCACTTTCTCCCGGTGCAGGCCGACGTAAGACTCGGCGGGTTGCTCATGCAGGTTGCCGAGGACTTTTTCGATGATCATCTGAGTCTCCTAGAAGAGGAAGTAGCGCTGCGCCATGGGCAGGACGTCCGACGGTTCACAGGTCACGTCCTCGCCGTCCACGCTCACCTGGTACGTTTCGGGGTCCACCTGGATGTCCGGCGTGGCGTCGTTGAACTTGAGGTCGGCCTTGGACAGCGTGCGGATCCCCGACACGGGGCGGATGTTCTTTTGGAGCCCCAGTTCTTCCGGCACCCCGGCGTCGATGGCCGCCTGCGACAGGAATGTGATGGAACACTGCTGCACGGCCTTGCCGAACGTGGCGAACATGGGGCGCATGGTGCGCGGCTGCGGGGTGGGGATGGAGGCGTTGGCGTCACCCATCAGCGCGTAGGCGATCTGGCCTCCCTTGAGGACCAACTCGGGCTTCACGCCGAAGAACGCCGGGTCCCAGAGCACCAGGTCCGCGAACTTCCCCTCCTCCACGGATCCGATGGAGTCGGCCATGCCCTGCGCGATGGCGGCGTTGATGGTGTATTTCGCCACGTAGCGCTTCAGCCGGAAGTTGTCGCTGTCCGCAGAGCCGTGCGCTTCGCCGGTGGGGTCCTTCAGGACGCCGCGCTGCTTCTTCATCTTGTCCGCCACCTGCCAGGTGCGTGTGATCACCTCACCCACGCGCCCCATGGCCTGCGAGTCCGAGGACGTGATGGCGAAGATGCCGAGGTCCTGCAGGACGTCCTCGGCCGCGATGGTCTCGGCCCGGATGCGGGAGTCTGCGAAGGCCACGTCCTCCGGGATGTCCGGGTTGAGGTGGTGGCACACCATGAGCATGTCAAGGTGTTCTTCGATGGTGTTGCGGGTGTAGGGCAGCGTGGGGTTCGTGGAGGCGGGAAGAACGTTCGGCAGGCCGGCGATCCTGATGATGTCCGGTGCGTGGCCGCCCCCGGCGCCTTCGGTGTGGAACGTGTGGATGACGCGCCCGCCGATTGCGCGGATGGTGTCCTCCACGAAGCCGCATTCGTTGAGCGTGTCGGTGTGGATGGCCACCTGCACGTCGTATTCGTCCGCCACCTTCAGGGAGTTGTCGATCGAGGAGGTGGTGGATCCCCAGTCCTCGTGGACCTTGAGGCCCACCGCGCCAGCACGGATCTGCTCGGCCAGCGGCTCGAGGGCGGAAGCGTGTCCCTTGCCGAGCAGCCCGATGTTGATGGGCACGCCCTCGGTGGCCTGCAGCATCCGCTGGATGTGCCATTTGCCGGGGGTGACCGTGGTGGCTTTGGTGCCTTCGGCCGGTCCGGTGCCGCCGCCCACCATGGTGGTCACGCCGCTGGTGAGGGCGGTGGGCACCTGGTCCGGGGAGATGAAGTGGATGTGCGTGTCCACGCCGCCGGCGGTGAGGATCTTCCGCTCACCGGCGATGATTTCGGTGCTGGCGCCGATGACGATGTCCACGCCATCGGCAATCTGCGGGTTTCCGGCCTTGCCGATCCGAAGGATGTGGCCGTCCTTCAGCGCCACGTCGGCCTTGTAGATCCCGGTGTAGTCCAGCACCACCACATTGGTGATGACGGTGTCCGGCACGGCTCCCCCGTGGACGTCCCCGTCCCGGGTGGCCTGGCCGTTCTGGCCCATGCCGTCCCGGATGACCTTGCCGCCGCCGAACACCACTTCCTCGCCGTAGTTCGTGAGGTCCTTCTCAATCTCGAGAAACAGGTCGGTGTCCGCCAAGCGGATGGCATCGCCCGTCGTCGGGCCGTAAAGGTCCGCATACTGCCTGCGGGACAATTCAAAGCTCATTGGTCTCCCTCGCTCCGGTCAATGCCGTCCCGGTCGGCGCCGAGGCTGCCGTTCACCGCGTTGCTCAGGCCGTAAACCTCGCGGCTGCCGGCCAACTGAATCAGCCGGACAGTCTTTCCGTCGCCGGGTTCGAACCGCGCGGCGGTGCCGGCGGGGATGTCCAGGCGCCGCCCATAGGCGGCGTCGCGGTCGAATTGCAGCGCCGGGTTCGCCTCCGCGAAGTGGTAATGCGAGCCCACCTGCACGGGCCGGTCACCGGTGTTGAGGACAACGACGTCGATCGCCTCGCGGCCCGCGTTGAGGACCAGCGGTTCAGGACGCAGGACATACTCTCCGGGAATCATGGCGCCCCCTATCGGATGGGGTTGTGGACGGTGACGAGCTTGGTGCCGTCAGGGAAGGTGGCCTCGATCTGGACGTCGTGGATCATCTCCGGCACGCCTTCCATGACGTCGTCGCGGCTGAGGAGCGTGGCGCCGTAGCTCATGAGCTCAGCCACGGTGCGGCCGTCCCGGGCACCCTCGATCAGTTCGTAGCTGATGATGGCCACGGCTTCCGGATAGTTCAGTTTGAGACCGCGCGACTGGCGCCTGCGGGCGAGGTCGGCGGCGACCACGATCATGAGTTTTTCCTGCTCACGGGGCAGCAGATGCATGAGGTTCCCTTCAACGGCCTGCGCGTGGGACCCAGACTAGGCCCCCTTCGTTTCCACCACGTTTCCGGAGCATCAGGCCGGGCCCCCAGCGGCCCCGCCCCTCAACGGCCTCCGCTCTGCTCTCCGCTGAGCCGGGCGAGGATCTCATCGCTCGACTGGACAGGCTGGCGGTACGTGGTGGACAGGATGCGCAGCATGTCCGCTGCGTCCTGGCTGTCCTCCGACGCCATGGCGTCCTGCGCATACGTAACCCGGAGGTTGTGGGCGAAGGCGTCTGCTCCGGTCTGGGCGATGCAGTTGTGTGTGGAGACGCCGGCCAGCACCACTTCATCGGCGCCCCAGTTCCGCAGCCGGGACAGCAGGTTGGTGCCCATGAAGGCGCTGTCCCGCGTCTTGCTTAGCTGCGGCAGGCCGTCGGTGGTGAGGCCGGGCACAGCATCCGCCTGCTTGCTGCCGCGGAAGATGAAGCCCTGGTCGTCGTCCAGCATGCTCAGCGTCCACGTTGATTTGTCCCGCTCGTGCTCGGTGCCAACCAGCAGCGCCTTGTGTCCGCTGGACGTGAACCCCTCCAGCAGCGTGTTGCAGGCGGCGACCAGCCGCTCCCGCTGGGCTGCCAGTTCCGGCGCTTCGAAGTATGCGTTCTGCATGTCGATGATGAGCAGGGCAATCATGGGTGCATCTTTCGTTCACTGTGCCGGTGCCGGTGACGTACCCGTTCGGGGACCCTGCGAAACCCGGGCTGGAAAATCCTAGGGGGCCGAGGCACGGATCCTCAGTTCAAATTGTGCTTCCACATGCGTGCCTTCGGCGGCTTTCCCGGATCCCTCGATCCGCTCGATCAGCAGCTGCACGGACCGCTCGGCGATCTCATTCATGCCGGGAGCAACAGTGGTCAGCGACGGGGACGAGAACCGCGCCTCATCGATGTCGTCGAACCCGGCCACGGCTGCGTCCTGGGGCACCCTGACCCCGCGGAGCAGGAGTTCGTGCATCGCGCCCAGAGCCAGGGCGTCGTTCAGTCCAAAGACGGCGTCGAACGGCTGGCCGCCCTCGAGGAGCCTGGCCACCGCCGACGAGCCGCCGTCACGGCGCCACTCCGACGGAACAATCAGGGCCGGGTCAAAGTCCACCCCCGCGTCGGCAAGCGCCTCCCGGTATCCGGCCAGCCGAAGTCCGGGCGAACCGGCACGGTCCCCGGGAGAGGCACCGATCACCGCGATACGACGCCGGCCTCCCGCCAGCAGGTGGGCCGTCATGGCTTTGGCCGCGCCGACATTCTTCATGGTGACGAGGTCGAACCTCGGGTCGTCGATGTGCTCGCCGAGCATCACGAGGGGTTTGGTGCCGCGGCGGGCGGCGGCCACGGCGTCCGCGTCGAGCACCAGCGGCGTGAACAAGAGGCCGTCTGTCAGCTGGCTCAGGGATCCCTGCAGGGCGGTGAGCTCGTTGGCCGCGGTCGCCGCAGACTGCTCGACCAGGACTCGGTAGTCCCGGGCGGCTGCCACAGTCATGAGTTTGGAAGCGAGCTCCGCGTAATACGGCACGGAGAGGTCGGACACCACCAGGCCCAGCATGCGGGACTTGCCGGATCGAAGGCTCCTCGCCGTCAGGTTGGCCTCATAGCCAAGCTCGGCAATCGCGTCCAGCACCTTCTGCCGGGTGGCCGGTCGGATGAACTCATAGTTGTTGAGCACATTCGACACGGTTTTCAGGGAAACTCCGGCCGCACGGGCAACATCGTTCATTGTCACGGCCATGCAGGGTCCCTTTCGCGGCAGACATCCCCCTCGGACATCTCTTTGGGTACATCGTTGCAGACTGCAGGCCGCCCCGCCCGTCAAGAATTTCCCAAGGTGGGTCCCCCACCCTTTCTGCATGGTCTCTTGGCTCTGGGGCCAGGCAACGGCGCCTGGTCCCAGCGACAACCGGCGGTGTCCTCATAAGCGGCGGCCACCGGCGGGACCGGTCCGGAAGCGGAGCGGCCACCAAGGGCTGCGGCAGGACAGGGTGGGGAACGTTGCGGCAGAAGGGGGCCGAATTGTTGCAGGGTGCAGGGGGATCCATCGAGGGATTACCCCCGTCAGAACGGCAGTTTGCTCTTGTGGTTTCCCATCATGCCCGCACACCGTACCGGGGATCCGTTCCCCGGTACGGAGACGGGGGTCCCGAACCGGTTGGCGGCGCGGAAGGCCGGGGATCCGGCCTGGAGTTCCTGGCCCGGCTCGGTTCGGGACCCGTCCGCATCACGTCGGACGTTATCGCGGACCTGGACGGCGTCGCGGGAGCAGTTGTGCTTGCCACATGCAACCGGTTCGAAGTCTATTGCGACGTCGCTCCCGCGGCCGATCCGGGCATCACCCGGACACATGTGCTGGGTCTCATCAGCGCATGCTCGGGTGTTTCGCCCGAGGAACTCGGCCGGGCCCTGAAATGCCTGACCGGCACGGCCCTGACCGAGCATCTCTTCTCGGTGGGGGCAGGCCTGGACTCGGCAGTGGTGGGCGAACGGGAAATCGCCGGGCAGTTGCGCCGCTCGCTGGCCTCGGCGCAGGAGACCGGAGCGGCCAGCGGATCACTGGTCCGGCTCTTCCAGGCAGCCTCCCGTGCCGCCCGCGAAGTCGGATCGCTGACGGCGCTTGGTGAGGCCGGCAGGTCCATGGTGTCCGTTGCGCTGGACCTGGCCCTCTCAAAGCTGGGACACCGGGACCTGTCCGGCCTGTCCGTGGTGGTCATCGGCACCGGCGCCTACGCCGGATCCACCCTCGCCCTTCTGGCGGCAAGGACGTGCCCGGCGGTGTCCGTGTTTTCCTGGTCGGGGCGGGCCGAGGCCTTTGCGTCAGCCCGCGGCGCCACCGGCCTGACCTCCGAGGATCTGCCCGCTGCCGTCCGCGGAGCGGATGTGGTGATCGGCTGCAGCGGCCGCGGCCCCAGGCTCAGCTCCGAGGACTTTCGCGTCTTCCGGCAGGGCGCTGCCGACCCGCTCGTGGTCGTCGACCTCGCCCTCAGCCGGGACTTCGAACCGGAAGCGGGCGAACTGCCCGGGCTTGACCTCATCACGCTGGAGCATGTGCGGCTGGCCTCGCCGCCTGAACAAACCGACGTCGTCCGGCAGGCCGGTGAACTGGTCCGGCAGGCCGCCCTGCGCTTCGAGGAGGACCGGCAGGTGCGGCTCCTTGATCCGGCGATCGTGGCGCTGCGCAAACACATGCAGTCTGTACTGGCGGGTGAAGTGGCTCGGGTGAAGAACCAGCACGGCTGCACGGCCACTGCCGAAGCGGTGGAATTCGCCCTGCGGCGGGTGGTGCGGCAACTCCTGCATGTGCCCACCTCGAGGGCGCGCGAGCTGGCGGCGGCCGGCCGGCAGGACGAATACACCGGTGCCCTTGAAACGCTGTTTGGGCTGGACGTGACTGCAGTCACGAAAGTGGACGCCGGCGCCAAGGAGACTGGCCCGGCTGTGGAAGCGGAGGCGGCTCCGCCGGGCTGCCCGGCACGGGAGCGTCAGGGCCTTCTGGCCCCGGAGGACACACTGCCGGCAGCGAGTTAGCCGGCGCAAATAAAAAGTCCCCGGTTTCCTGTTGCCAGGAAGCCGGGGACTTTCCACTCTTCGCTAAAAGAGTGGGCCCTGTGGGGATCGAACCCACGACCCACGGATTAAAAGTCCGATGCTCTACCAACTGAGCTAAAGGCCCAAACTGCCTGCCGGAATGCGGGCTTCAACAGCCTGCAAAACGCGAAACAGTTCCAGTCCATTTCTGGACGTTTAATACTGTACCCCAGACCGTGGCGACTTCAGCACGGCGCCCCGCCGCCGTCGTCGAACGTGTCTTTCCCGGGAAGCGGCAGGACTTTGAGCTGTGGTGCAGGACGGGCC
Source organism: Arthrobacter sp. BGA-UO-ETr-C19 (assembly GCF_059568005.1). Taxonomy (NCBI): domain Bacteria; kingdom Bacillati; phylum Actinomycetota; class Actinomycetes; order Micrococcales; family Micrococcaceae; genus Arthrobacter; species Arthrobacter sp. BGA-UO-ETr-C19. The sequence goes on along the minus strand of NZ_JCAQPC010000021.1, from coordinate 279,941 downwards.
GGGCGCTGCAAGGGACGCTCGATTCCGGTTCTTTGCAGGAGTAGCGTGGGACCATGAGCCAGAATGCAGGAACCAGCGGCCCGGGCGGGGCGGAGCGGCACCACAAACCGAAGCCTTTTGCGCCCATTGATTTCGAGCCTTTCGCAGGCGGCGCCGATCCGGCGCGCGTCTCGGAAGCCGCGCACCTGGCCGCCCAGGCCCTGGTGCGCCACGGGCGGGACAGCGATGATCCCGTCATCACCAAACGGCTGGTCAAGCTGGCCGACGAGCAGGGCCTGGAGGCCATCGCCGAGATGTGGGCTGAAAGCCCGGCACGCTCGCTGCCCGGTGCGCTGTGGCGGCTGTATGCCCTCCGCGCGGCAACCGTGCAGGATCCCGAGCGCATCTCCGTTTATTTCAAGGCGGGCAAGGACACCGCTCAGGTCTCCAATGTGGTGGCCGGCGCCGCCGAGCCGCCGGGCGCCGACGAAATGAAGAACATGGCCGACGCGATCCTGTCCGGGGCCTTCGACGGCGACTTCGACGTTGCGCTGGAACGGTCCGCCGCATTCTGCCGCGTGGTGGCGCTCGGCCAGGCAACGCTCGCGGACGGCGCGGAGCATTCCAACGAGAGCCACGCGCGCAAGCTGACGCGCAACTCCCACCTGCTCGTCAAGACCGCAGAGGACTTGGAACACGCCGCCAACGCCTGGCGGCTGGGTGAGCTCGACTGACCCATGAGGCCCGATCTGTCAATGTTGACTTGATCCAGCCAAAGTAGAAGACTGAAATAGGTGCCGAACCGCGAAACCCCCGGGCTTCAACATTTAGCCGCCCAGAGCGGCCTACCGCCGAGAGGCGTATCCGGTTCGGCACCATTTTTATGCCCCAATGCAGGTGCCGGTAAAGTACTGACTAGCTGCGGCTCGGACGTCAAGTCAAAGACCCCGCGGCGTCCCGCCCTGACAATCCTCCGGAGACCGGTACTCATGAAGCTGCGCCTTTTTCCCCAGGAATCCGCAGGCCTGAACCTTCTGTCGCAGCTGGCCCGGCAAATCGTGTTTGCCAGCGCCACCATGGCGGAAATCCTGGGCGCGCCGGCCACCGAACACCACCGGCTGGTGGAGGACATGCACAACCACGAGGCGAAGTCGGCCGAGCTGCACTTCGCCCTCCTGACGCACATGCGCACCAGCTTTGTGAATCCGCTCCCGCGCGAGGACATGTACGCCCTGTCGCAGGGCCTGAACGAAGCCATTGAGAAGCTGGACGCCGCGGCCGAACTGGTGGCGCTGTACAACCTCGACCGGCTGCCGAAGCGCGCGGCCGACCAGCTGGAGATCATCAGCCGCCAGGCCGAGCTGACGGCTGACGCCATGCGCCGGCTGAACAACCTGGACGACCTTGAGGACTACTGGATCGAGGTCCTGCGCCTGGCCAAGCGGGCCGAACGCACGCACCGCGTATGGGTCGCGGACATGCTCAAGGACATGAAGTCAGCCCAGTATGCCCGCAACCGGGACATCGCCAACCAGCTGGTGGACGTCACCAAGGACATGCGCCGCATCGCCACCCTGGTGGGCAGCATCATCGTCAAGGAATCCTGAGGTGACGCTGTCCATCTTCGCCCTGGTGGTGCTCCTCGCCGCGGCATTTTCCTTCATCAACGGCTTCCGGGACGTGTCCACGTCCGTAGCCCTGGCCGTGCGCACACGCGCACTGACACCCACCGTGGCCGTACTGCTGGCCGCCCTATTCAACCTCATCGGTGCCCTCCTGAGCGCCGGACTGGCCGTGGCCATCAGCCAGAACTGGGTTGCCCTCCCGCCGGGGGACAGCGGCCTGACCATCATCGCCGCCGGCCTGGCCAGCGCGTGCGCCTGGGGCATTTTCCTGTGGTGGCGGGGCGTTCCCTCCTCCTCCACGCATGCCCTGGTGGGCGGACTGGCGGGGGCCGGAACCGCCAGCGTGCTGGTGGGCGGAAATTCAGTGAGCGGCGTGGACCAGTCGCTCCTGTTCCAGGTGGTCCTCCCCCTGGTCCTCTCACCAATAATTGCCTTCATCGCGGCCTACCTCCTGGTGTTTCCCGTCACCTGGGCTGCGCGCTACACCCAGCCGAACGTGGTAAACAAGCGGTTCCGTTCCGCCCAGGCCATCGCGGCTGGCGCCGTGGCCTTTGGCCACGGGCTGCAGGACGGCCAGCGTGTCAGCGCTGTACTCATCCTGGCGCTGCTGGCCGCCGGCTATTCCGACGGTGGCTCGATTCCGTTGTGGGTGGCGCTGCTGTCCGCGGCCACGATCACGGCGGGCACGCTGTTTGGCGGCTGGCGCATCTCGCACACCATTGGCTACCGGCTTACCCGGATCGACCCCCTGCGCGGTGTGGTGGCCCAGGCCTTCAGTGCGCTCCTGCTGTTCATTGGCGCCATCGGGCTGCACTGGCCCGTGTCCACCACCCACACGGTCACATCCGCCGTGCTCGGCGCGGGGGAAAACCAGCAATTCGCCACCATCCACCGCAAACTGGTCACCCGGATTTTGTCGCTGTGGGTCCTGACGCCGGCAGCCACGGCCGCGGGAGCCTTCATCCTCGAGCTGGCACTCTCCCCGCTCATCGCCGCCTGAACTGGGATCAAACAACGATTGCTCCGTACGCGCCCTTTTGAGCGCTCGTTAGGGCAGTTACGGAGCAATCGATGGAGGTGGGTGGGCCCACGCCGGCGAGGGCCCCGGCCTGAGCTCGCGAGGTTAGGGCGGCGGTGGGTGGGCCCACGCCGGCGAGGGCCCCGGCCGGAGCTTGCGAAGGCTGGGAGCCGGTGGGGATTACCCGAAGCGGCCGGAGACGTAGTCCTCGGTGGCCTTCTGGCTCGGGTTGTTGAAGATGGTGCTGGTCTCGGCGAACTCGATGAGCTTGCCCGGCTTGCCGGTGCCGGCGATGTTGAAGAACGCCGTCTTGTCCGAGACGCGGGCGGCCTGCTGCATGTTGTGGGTCACGATCACCACGGTGTACTGGTCCTTGAGCTCGTTGATGAGGTCCTCGACGGCCAGGGTGGAGATCGGGTCCAGCGCGGAACACGGCTCATCCATGAGGATCACCTGCGGCTCCACGGCAATGGCGCGGGCGATGCAGAGGCGCTGCTGCTGGCCGCCGGACAGACCGGAGCCCGGCTTCTCCAGGCGGTCCTTGACCTCGTTCCAGAGGTTGGCGCCGCGGAGCGAGCGCTCCACCAGGGCGTCGGCCTCGCCCTTGGAGATCCTTTGGTTGTTCAGTTTCACGCCGGCCAGGACGTTGTCCCGGATGGACATGGTGGGGAACGGGTTGGGCCGCTGGAACACCATGCCGATCTGGGAGCGAACCGTCACCGGGTCCACGCCGGGTCCGTACAGGTTGTCGCCGTCGAGCAGCACCTCGCCCTCGACGCGGGCGCCCGGCAGCACCTCGTGCATGCGGTTCAGCGTCCGCAGGAAGGTGGACTTGCCGCAGCCCGAGGGGCCAATGAACGCCGTGACGGACTTGGCCTCGATGTTGATGCTGACATCTTCCACGGCCAGGAAATTGCCGTAGTACACGTTCAGGTCTTTGACGTCGATGCGCTTGGACATGATGTTCCTTAACTTGCTGGTATGAAATGAAGTCTAGAGCCCGGCGTCCCGAGCCGAAATACGATCCAGTAGGGGCGGTCCGGCCTAGCGGCCTGTCTTCGGGGCGAAGACCCGGGCAATCAGGCGGGCGCCGAGGTTGAGCAGCATCACCAGGATGATGAGAACCAGGGCAGCACCCCACGCCCGCTGCGACGACGGATCAGGGTTGGACGGGGAGGTGGGGTTCAGGATCTGCGTGTAGATGAATGTGGGCAGCGAAGCCATCCACCCGCCGAACACGTTGTTGTTGATGCTGGTCGCGAACCCTGCGGTCACCAGGATGGGTGCCGTCTCACCAATAACCCGGGCGATCGCCAGGGTGACGCCCGACGCAATGCCGGAGATCGCCGTCGGAATGACTACCTTGAGGATGGTCCGCCACTTGCGGACGCCCAGCGCGTAGGCCGCCTCGCGGAGCTCGTTGGGCACGATCTTCAGCATTTCCTCGCTGGAGCGGACCACCACCGGGATCATCAGCACGGAAAGCGCGACGGCGGCGACCGCGCCGGTCTTGGTGCCGGGCCCTACCACCGCGAAGAAGAACGCAGCAGCAAAGAGGCCGGCGACGATGGACGGGATGCCGGTCATGACGTCCACGAAGAATGTGATGGCGCGGGCCAGCGGGCGGTCGTTGCCGTATTCGACGAGGTAGATCGCCGTCAGCAGGCCCACCGGAACGGAGATGACGGTGGCCAGCAGGGTGATCTGCACGGTGCCCACGAGCGCGTGGTAGATGCCGCCGACGACCGGCCCGGTGCCATCTGCCGCCCGGTTGTCGAAGACACCGGTGACGCCGTTCATCGAGGTCCCCAGGAAGCCGGGGTTGAGCACGCCGGGGATGCCGTTGACCATGACGGTCCAGATGACGGAGATCAGCGGGAGCAGGGCGATCAGGAAGGCGCCCACTACGAGGCAGGTGGCCAGCTTGTCCTTGGCCTTGCGCGCGCCTTCAACCGCGGCGCTCCATCCGACGAGTCCTGCGGCGAACAGGATGGCGGTGACGACTCCCCAGCCGAAGGCATTGAATCCGATCAGGGCGAGGATGGCGGCCCCGAGGACCAGCGCGACGCCCAGGACCACGTAAGGGGCGTATTTGGGCAGCTGGCCCTTGGTCAGGGCGGACCGCTTGCGGACCGGGGTCAGGGTGGAGGTCATTTAGTTGGCTCCCGAGAATTCTTTGTGCCGGCTGATGATCCACCGGGCGATCATGTTGACGGCGAGGGTAATCACGAACAGGACCAGGCCCGCGGCGATCAGCGTGCTCACCTTGAGGCCGCTGGCCTCGGGGAAGTTCAGGGCGATCTCGGCGGCGATGGTCTGGTTGCCGGACTGGATCAGGCTGGCGGTCAGTGCGCCGGAGGACAGCACCAGCGCCACGGCCATGGTTTCACCCAGGGCGCGGCCGAGGCCCAGCATGACCGCACTGATGATTCCCGGGCGAGCGAAGGGCAGCACCGACATCTTGATCATTTCCCAGCGGGTGGCACCCAAGGCGAGGGCTGCTTCCTCGTGCAGCTTGGGGGTCTGGAGGAAGATCTCGCGGGACAGCGACGTGATGATGGGGATCACCATGACGGACAGCACGATGCCGGCGGTCAGGATGGTCTTGCCCGTGGCGGAGGCCGGACCGTGGAAGATGGGCAGCCAGCCCATGTTCGCGGCCAGCCAGCCGTAGGCGGGCGAAATCTGGGGGGCCAGGAAGGCTGCGCCCCAGGCACCGTAGATGACGGAGGGGATCGCGGCGAGCAGGTCGATCACGTAGCCAAGGCCGGACGCGAGGCCGCGCGGGGCGAAGTGCGAGATGAAGAGGGCGACGCCGATGGACACCGGCGTCGCGATGACCAGGGCGATGACGGCCGCAATGAGGGTGCCGACGACGATCGGCCAGATGTAGGCGAAGAAGCCCTCGCCGCCCTGGATGTCCGCGGCGGGGGCCGTGAAAGCGGGAATCGCCTGGATGACGAGGAAGAGCGCCACGCCGAACAGTACGGCAAGGATCAGGCAGCCTGCCGCGAGGGCCGCTCCGGAGAAGACTTTATCCCCGGCGCGGCCGGCGCCTCGGGAACTGGTCAGGGAGGTGGTGGTCATACCCGGCCCTTCGGTGTTGTTGGTACGTCAGATGTGAATCGTGCTGAAACCGCGCTTTACACGGCTAAGTTCCCCGCCCTGCCTGGCGGCTGGGCGGGGAACTTCGGCGTTCAGAATAAGCGCTACGACTTGACCTTGATGGACTCGATCGCCTTGACAGCCTTCTCGGCCAGGGTGGCGGAGATCGGAGCCGACTTGGCGGACTCGGCGGCAGCCTTCTGGCCCTCTTCGGAAACTACGTAGGTCTCGAATGCCTTGACCAGGTCGACGGTTTCCTGCTTGTCGTACGTGGAGCAGACGATGTGGTAGGAAACCAGGACCACCGGGTAGGCGCCGGCCTCGGTGGTGGTGCGGTCAAGCTTGATGGCACCGTCGGTGTCGGCGCGGCCCTCAACAGCCTTGCCGGCGTCGACTGCCTTGGAGGCAGCTTCCGGGGAGATCTTGACGAACTCGGAACCGACCTTGATCTGGGCGATGCCCAGCTTGCCGCCAACGGCGGAGTCATCGGCGTAGGTCACGGCGCCCGGGGTGTCGGTGACGGTCTTGACGACGCCGGATGTGCCCTTGGCGTTCTCGCCCTTGAGGGATGCAGGCCAGATGCCGTCGGCCTTGTCCTTCCAGACATCGGGAGCCGCAGCGGAGAGGTACTCGGTGAAGTTCTTGGTGGTGCCGGAGTCGTCAGAGCGGCTCACCGGGGTGACGGCGAGGTCCGGAAGCTTGGCGTCCGGGTTCAGTGCTGCGATGGCGGGGTCGTTCCACTTGGCGATTTCGCCTCGGAAGATCTTGGCCGCGGTGGGGGCGTCCAGCTTCAGCTCGGTGATGTCCGGCAGGTTGAAGGCAATGGCGATCGGCGAAATGTAGACGGGGATCTCGATGGCACCCTCGGGGCCGCAGACCTTCTTGGCCGAAGCCAGCTCCTCGTCCTTCAGGTAGGCGTCGGAACCGGCGAACTGTGCCGAACCGTCGAGGATGGCCTTGCGCCCGGCGCCGGAGCCGTCCGGGGAGTACTGCACGGTGGCGCCCTGGTTGGCGGAGGCGAAGTTGGTCTTCCAGACATCCATGGCCGCGCCCTGCGCGGAGGAGCCGATGCCGGTCAGGGTGCCGGTGACCTTGGTGCCGGCGGCGGAGGCGCTGCCTGCCGGGGCGGTGTTCGTGGCATTGTCTGAACCACAGGCGGTGAGCGCGAGTGCGCCAGCGGCGATAACAGCGATTGCCGCGTGGCGGCCGAAGCGGAGTGCCTTCACTGGGTGTACCCCTTCCAGGGTTTTTCGATGCGGTGCGGACCGGAGAAGTCCGAACGTGACATGCGTACTTTTTGTACCTTCACTGAAGTTATGGGCCGCAGGTAACAAGTTTTGGGGTCCGAGGTGAACGCAAGGTTAACGACGGCGGGCCATTGGCTTACAGATACTGGGTTGCCATTGCGTTAGATGCGCCACAGTCGTATTGGTTTCCGCCTCGTCCTTAACAGGCGTAACAAGGGCCCCAGGTGGCACGATGGGCCCATGGAATCTTCATGGCCACTGGAGGCACGCCAGTTGGACGATACGCCGTCAGACGCCGACGTGGACCTCTACCGCAGGCTGAGTTCGGACATCACCGCCGGCGTCGCCGTTGTTTCCGCCCGGTTGCGGAACCGGGACTATGCCGCGACGGTCAGCGCCTTCCTCTCGGTTTCCTACGACCCGCCCACCATGCTGGTCAGCTTGTACGCGGAATCCCGCATTGGCGAGGCCGTGGCGGAGGCGGGCACCTGGGCCCTGAGCGTCCTCTCCGGCAAGCACCAGGGCACGGCGACGTGGCTTGCCAGTCCGGGGACGCCGCTGCACGGGCTGCTGGCGCAGGTCCCCTACCGGCGCGGGCCGGCCACGGGATCTGCCGTCGTCGACGGCTGCCTTGCCTACTTCGAGCTGCGGACCGTTTCGGTCCAGCCTGCCGCCACCCACCTGCTTATTGTTGGCGAGGTGGTGGCTATGGGCAGTGGGGCGGAAGCGTCCGAGGCTCCGGACCCGCTGGTGCATTTCGGCTCGGAGTTCCGCCGGCTGGCACCGTAAACCCGTTCAGCCCAAACACGCAGGCACAGTAATGCAGGCCCAGTAATAAGGGTGCGTCCTGCCGCGAATCCCGGCGGGACGCACCCTGTTTTTGTTTTGCTCGGGGTGGATGGGCTACTCCGGGTGGACCAGCTACTCGAGGTGGATGGGTTGGGCCGGACGGCTGGCCGGGGCAGGCTGCCTGTCCCGGAAGAGCCACGCCAGCAGCACCGTCCCCAGAACGGCGATGGCGGTGGAGACCATGGCAAGTCCGGGAACCGCGGGGAGGACAAGAAAGACGACGGCGGATGCCACTGCCAGGGCGATGGCAGTGGTCCTGGGCTGCTTCATGGAGACGATGGCCTGGACCAGCACGGCGCCCAGGACAGCGGGCAGCACGTAGAGCCGGGTCGCGTTCATCACGGCAGGCGGGATAACGCTGATGAGCCAGCTCCCCAGCAGCCCAACGAAAATGGCCAGTGAGGCCAGGTGGACGGCGGCCGCACCGCAGATGGCCACGACGGATGCCAGCTGGCCGCGGCGGGTTCCGGGCTTGGCGCCGATGTTGGTCTGTGCGATCAGGGCGGCGGGCAGGAGCTTGTTGGAGATGTTGCCGATCATGAAGGCCTGGTACATGGCGGCCGGCCCGAGTATGGGGTAGTACGTCAGCGGCTCGACGATCCAGATGATCCCGAACGTGGCAGCGACGGCAGCGAAGGCGATCCAGAGCTGCGCAGGCGCAATGTCCAGTCCGCCGGCGAAAACGAGATACAGGGGGCCGGCGACGGAGACCAGCAGGCCCGCGATCATGGTGGCCCGTCCCCAACGCGAGGTGGTGCGGTCAAACTCGGTCATGGCTTGGTCCGTGGCGGAGGGCGCGGTACTGGTGGCTGTCATGGCTGGATTCCTGTCAGTTTGATTGGGGGTCTGGGTTGGCCGGTCCGGGCTCTGGCGGGTCGCTTTGTGGTTGGCGCCGGTCAGCTGCCGGACGCGAGAAGTGCGGCCCCGAGGGCGGCGACGATCGAGATGCCCAGGCCCCACTCCCGCAGCCAGCTCTTGCCGAGTGCCTTGGCCAGAAACAGTGACAGCGCCATCACGGCGGCGGAAACGGCAAAGGTGACCACATGGGTGCCGGACTTTGGCAGTTCAGTGAAGCCCAGGCACGCGAAGGCTCCGATGAGGGCCGCCGCGGGGACTACGGCCATGGCCGCCGGATTGATCGCGCGTACCTTCGCGTCGCCGCGGCGGAGCAGCGGGGTGAGGATCAGCGTGGCGATCATCCACATGGCGCCGCCGATGCTCATGGCAAAGAACGCCACCGCGAAAACGCTTTGGGTGTAGCTCTCGTCACCGAGCTTGGCTCCCAGGGTGCCTGCCGCGATGCCGGCCGCCGAGACGTCGTAGGCTGCGGAGCCGATCAGGCCGATCCGGGACAGCACGGCGGGTGCACCGAAAAGCGCCAGCAGCGCAATGGCCACGAGCGCGACGGCGAGCGAGGGGCCGATCGCGGAGACGGCCCCGGACCGGAACGAGGTCCTGATGTCCCCCGATGTCATCTGCACCGACGGTGCTGCCCTGCGCACTGCCCGGAGGAAGATCAGTGACTGAACCACGATGACGCCGAAGACGCCGGCCACGCAGAGCCAGAGGACGGGGGCGTTGGCGATTGCAAGGATGTCAGTGGAGCCGGTGGGTGCCAGGGGTGCATGCATGGGAGCCTCCTGATTAGGGCCCGCTGGGGGCCGGCGATGCTGATGCCGCGGGCAGGACCGCTGCGTTGCGGAATCTGGGCCTCCGACCGGATCGGCCAGCAGGTTAGGAATACTGTCCGGGACGCTGGCTCGGGACGGCAAGGGATGGCGGAATCGGCCAAAATTCTGGCCGGATCAGTCAAGCCACGGATTCATTTGCCGATGCCTTCCGCTCACGCTCCAGGTCCTCCACACTTCAGGGAAGAACAACCGCGCACTCTTCAAACCCCGCCCGAAGGAGCATCATGTCTGACGCCATCAGCGAACTTTCCGCCGTCGAGCTCACCGCCGCCATCAGGAACAGGGAAATCTCGGCGAGGGAGGCCCTTGACTGCCACCTCGAACGCATTGCCGAGGTGAATCCCCGGCTCAACGCAGTGGTGACACTCGATGCCGAGGGAGCCGTGGAACTGGCAGCCCGCGCCGACGAGCTCACGGTCTCCGGCGGCGAGCTGCCGCCCCTGCACGGCCTGCCCCTGACCCACAAGGACACCAACAACACCGCCGGGATGCGCACCACCCAGGGCTCGGTGGTGCTGAAGGACTTCGTGCCGGCCAAGGACGACCTCATCATTGCCCGGCTCAAGGCCGCCGGCGTGGTCAGCACGGGAAAGACCAACGTTCCCGAGTTCGGCGCAGGCTCCCACACGTTCAACGACCTCTTCGGCACCACCACTAATCCCTACGCGCCGGCCCTCAGCGCAGGCGGAAGCAGCGGCGGGGTGGCCGCCGTCGTGGGTTCCCGGGTGCAGCCGATGGGTGACGGCAGCGACATGGGCGGCTCGCTGCGGATCCCCGCGTCCTTCTGCAACATCGTCGGATTCCGGCCGTCCCAGGCCGTCATTCCGATGCCGTCCGATATCAACGCCTGGTCCTGGCTGGGGCGGACCGGCCCGATGGCGCGCACGGTGGAGGACATCGCCCTGTTCATGTCCGTCACCGCTGGACGGGATCCGCGCGTGCCCCACCCGCAGGTGGTTGATCCGGCCGAATTCAGGGCCGGGCTTGAGACCGACATGCGCGGGGTTCGGATCGGCTGGTCACGGGACTTTGGCATTGGCGTTCCGGTGGAACCGGAAATCGCGGACCATCTGGAACGCCAGCTCGCGGTGTTTGCGGAACTGGGAGCAGTGGTGGAGGAGGCCTGCCCGGATTTCAGCGAGGCGGATCTGGTGTTCGGCAACACGCGCGCACTGGATTTCGCGGCCGGGCTGGGAGTGTTGGTCGCCGAATCAGGTGAGCTCATCAAGCCGGAGGTGCGGTGGAATGTGGGCAAGGGCCAGGCCCTCACCGCTGAGGACATCATTGCCACCAACGCCGCCCGCACCCGTCTTGAATACAGCGTCCAGGACTTCTTCGGGCGCTACGACATCTTTGCGAGCCCGTGCGCACAGGTGCTGCCGTTCGACGCGTCCCTGCGCTACCCGCAGGAGGTAGCCGGTGTCCCTTCCGAAACCTATCTGGACTGGATGCGGTCGGCGTGCCTGCTCTCGGCCACCGGCGTGCCGGTGCTGAGCGTGCCTGCCGGGTTCAGCGGTTCCGGGCTGCCCATCGGGTTGCAGCTGGCCTCCAACCACTACACCGACGTGCAGCTGCTGCGCTGGGCGAGGGCGTTCGAGCAGCAGACGGGCTACGCGGCCGTCGCCCCTATGTTGGCAGACCTCAGCCAGCCCGCATGATGCGTCCGCCGCGTTTGCGGGCGTCCAGCAGGACGGACACGTCCACGCCGGAGGCCTGAGCCGCCCAATCCGAAGCCGTTATGAGGCGGTACAGGGACGGCAGGTCGGGCACGGTCACGTCGGCCACGATCTGGTAGTCACCGGCAAGCGCTGCGGCATAGCGCACGGCGGGCAGCCCGGCCAGGTTCCGGCCCAGCTGCTCCACCTGGTGCGGCGCGGCCCTGATCCACAGCAGCGCCTCGACCGCGAGCCCGAGGGCAGCCGGTTCCACCACCACGCGGGGCTGGACCTGGTTGTTGGCGAGCAGCCATTCGCAACGCCGGCGGGCCGTTGCTTCCGAAACTCCGACCCGCCTGGCCAGAGCTTCGAAGCTGATCCGTCCATCCGCGCAGAGGGCCTCCACAAGCTCGGTGTCCTGGCGGTTCAGGACCTGCCGGACTGCGTGCACCCCTGTGTCCGCAGCGACCGGCGAGCGCAGGGCGTCTGCCTGCTCCGCGGTGAGCATCTCCGGCCGCCAGCCCTGGATGGTCCGGAAATACCGCAGCACCGGATAGCTCACGGAGTGCCGCAGTCCGATTGTGGAAGGCAGTTCGTCGGAGAGGATGTCCCCCATCCTGTCCGGTTCAGTGAGGATTTCGGCCACGCAGTCGCCATTGCCGGTGACGGTGTAAACAAACGTGGTGTCGGAGCGCTGCGCGAGCGACTGCCCGGCAGCGCGGGCAGTGCCCGGCGTGCAGCGCATTTTCACCAGCATCGACGCCGGATGCGGCCGCACTGCGGCGATGGCGACCGCGCCGGATTCCAGGAGCTGCACCCCGCGGCGGGCCACGGTGCGTTCCGGCTCGCCCAGGACGGCGGCCATCTTGCGCCAGGGGCAGCGGGGATCGAGCTGCAGGGCAGCCACAATCTGGCGCTCCAGTGAATCGAGCAGGATCATCCGCACTCCATCATCCGCAAAAAGGGCCTACCGCTAGTGCTTTATTTCAGCACGGACGGACCGAAGGCGGGCGAGCAGCGTCGCGGCGAGGAACGCCGTCGTAATTTCCAGGACGACGACGGCCAGCAAGCCTTCGGCGCCCGTTTCCAAAGAGCCCGACCCCAAGAAGCCCGACCCCAAAGAGCCCGTCCCAAGGAAACCCGCACCGGCCGCCGCTCCGGCATGGGAGTGGCCCGGCCCGCCCGCCATGGAAAGGGCCGGGCCGCCCAGCAGCAGGACCGCGTGCAAGGCAGTCATGGCCAGGGCACAGCCCATCACCTGGCGCAGGGCCTTCTCCCGGCAGCCCCGCCACAGGTGCACAGCGCACGGCAGGCAAACCGCGACCATCGCGAGCATCACGGCGCCCAGCCACGGTCCGTGGTGGTTTCCGGCGACAAGCCACAGGTGCACCAGGCAGGACGCGGCGGTCACCGCAGAGACGGCACGGGAGTGCAGTGCGGCCACGGCGTGAGCCTAGCCGTGGCAGTGGGAGCCGGACTGGCTGGAGTTGGCCGGGACGTCGAGCACCGGGCTGCGGTCGAAGAAGCCCTCGGGGCGGAGCTTGAAGCCGACGGTGTCCACCGGCATGATGGGCCAGTCCTCCACGCGCGGGAAGTGGGTCAGGCCGAAGGTGTGCCACACGACGATGTCCTGGCCGTCGATGTCGCGGTCCTGGGCGATATAGGCGGGCAGGCCCGCGCCGCCGGAGTGCTGGTTGACGAAGTCGCCGGTCGGGTAGCGCTCGTCGTCGGCGTACCGGGTGACCCACAGGTCCTTGGTGGCAAAGGCGGCCCGCCGCGCAATGGAGGACCCGGGGTCGGCCATCAGGGTGGGCTGGTTGTGGGCGTGGAGCTTGTAGCCCACCGGCTCGTTGAGACGATTCTTGGATTCGGGATTGGAGATGATCCAGGTCCGGCCGGCGCGGGCATCGGCCTCGCGGACAGCCTCGGACTCGCGGGTCAGGACGGTGCGCTTCCGGGAGAACGCGTTGCCGCGCTCGTTGCCCGCGCCCATGGCCTGCCGGACCACGTCCTCTTCCTCCACCCTGTTGGTGAAGCCGTCGATGGCCATGTCCAGGCGGGCACTGAAGATGTGCTGGTGGAACGGCGCCCCCAGCCCGGGTGCCAGCTGGGAGATGTTGTCCGAGCCGTCTTCCGGGAATGCGGACGTGAAGACGACGCCGGTGGCTTTGGCTTCGAATTCGATGGTGCCGTCGAGGTAGAGGTACCAGTAGAAGCCGTAGTCGTAGTTGCCGATGGTGGTGAAGAAGGAGATCACCAGGCGGCGGTTCCTGCGGGTGTAGCTGATGCCGGACCAGAGGTCGCTGTGCTTGGCCAGGATGCCCCAGTCCTCCTCGTGCATGCAGATGCCGTTGCGGATCTCGCGGGGGTTGCCGAAGGCGTCGCTGATGGCCGGGCTGAGGTAGGTGATGTCGCCGAGGCAGTCGCAGCCCAGTTCCAGGGAGTTGGCGTACTGGCCCACCAGGTACTCCCCCGTGTCGAAGTAGTTCTGCCAGGACCTGACCGGGGACGGATCGCCGTACGGCACCACCATCTCGGCGATGGACGCGCGGTTGATGATGGGCCGGAGGCGGTCGCCGTCCCGGAAGGCGATGTTGTGCAGCACCACGCCCTCGCGGACGTCGAAGCCGACGTCCAGGCTCCACTTTTCCCACTCGATGTGGTTGCCGCCGGTCACCGTGAAGCTGGGGCCTTCGGGCTGGGTGATGCTGATGGGTTTCTGGGTGGTGCGGAGCGGACCCGTGAGCTCGGGGTCGGTGTAGTTGCCGTGCTCTGCCGGGATGGGGAAGACGCCGGTGTCGATCACCTGGGTGACTTCCTTGCTGACCACGTCCACGTAGGCCACCAGTCCGTCGACCGGGTGGGCCCAGGCGCTGTCCGCCGGAAAGTCCTGCACGAAGGCAAGCCCGCGGAGGATCCGCCGGCCGCTCTCCTCCGCATACTCGAACACCCCGGCGGACAGCGGCGCAACGCGCACCTTGCTGACGTCCAGGTTCCGGGCGGCCAGGGCCTTCAGCCACCGCTCATCGGTGGCCAGCAGCTGCTCCACCACCTCGAATTCCTCTTCCAGGACCGGCAGTTCGCCGGTGGCCGCGGTGTCGAGTTCGACGGCGGAGATCACCGTGCCGCTGGTGACCGAGACGGTGACATCGTGGGGCCGGGCGCCGGAGACGTCATGGATGAAGATCCGGAACCGCCGGTCTTCGGCTTCACTGCCGGCGCCGGCTCCGCGGGCCGGGTCAAGGAGGCCCAGGTAGGCAATGCGCTTCGCCGGCCCAAGGAGGCCCGCGGTCCGAAGAATGCCCTGCACCTCACTGATGTCCCCGGCTGAGGCAAGGCGGAAGGGGCTGGCTGTCTGGATGGTGGAGGGCGTCATGGCGGCCTTCTGTCCGGGACCCTGGCGGGTCGGATTTTTATTTTCTATAGTTGTAGAGAATAAGCGAACGTAAGATGGCTCACAAGAGTCTGGGCGAAAATAGTTTTTGGGGAGCGGCCGCGTGCCAAAGATTGTTGACCACGACGAGCGCCGCCTGGAACTCGTCGATGCAACCTGGCGGATCATCGCCCGGCTGGGCATTGAAAGCGCCACGATGCGGGAAATCGCGACCGAGGCGGGCTTCGCAAACGGCGCGCTCAAACCGTACTTTCCCACCAAGGACACGCTGCTCACCTTCGCGTTCGGCCACGTCTTCAACCGGACCAACGAGCGCATCGCCGAAGTCACCTCGGGGCTTTCGGGGCTGGCGGCCCTGCGGGCCTTCTGCGTCGAAGTGCTCCCGCTGGATGAGGAACGGATCAATGAAGCCCGGATCGTCATCCCCTTCTGGCAGAAGGCTATTAACGATCCCGGCAAGGCACAGATCCACCGGGAATCGATGCAGCAGTGGCTGGATGCGATCCGGCGCCACCTGGCGGAGGCCAGGGAGAGCGGGGACGTAAGTACCACCGTCGACGACGACAGCCTGGCCGGCCAGCTGCTCAACATGCTGCTGGGCGCCCAGATCGCAGCTGCGCTGCTTCCGGAGGGCCAGACGGAGCTCGGCCTGGACGGACAGCTCGAGGGCTTCCTTTCCCTGCTGACACGCTAGCCTCCGGGCCCGCTGGCCGGATGACCCGCTAGCCCCAGGACCCCTTAGCCTCAGGACCCGTTAGCCTTAGGACCCGAGGCATCGCGGACCGGCCCGGACCGCGGGAACAGACCTACAACCAGGAGACGCCGGCAGTGACCATCCCGCAGGAAATCGATACGCCGGAAATCATGATTGACGTCGACATCCTCGACAGGAACATTGAGCGGATGGCGTCAGCCGTCCGGGCACGTGGCCTGAGCCTGCGCCCGCATGCGAAAACACACAAGATTCCCGAAATAGCCGCCCGCCAGATCGCGGCCGGAGCCTCCGGGCTGACGGTGGCAACCATCGGCGAAGCTGAGGTGTTCGCCGCCGCCGGAGTCAGCAACCTCTTCATCGCGTACCCCCTCTGGATGTCGCCGCAAAAGGCCGAGCGGCTTCGGCGCCTCTCGCAAACCGCGCAGATCGCCGTCGGCGTGGACTCCGTGGAGGGCGCAACGACGCTGGGATCCGGGCTGGGAAGTGCCGCGGGGAGCATTAGCGCCCTCGTGGAAGTCGACAGCGGCCACCACCGCAGCGGCGTCCACCCGGAATCCGTCGCACCGGTCGCCGAAGCTGCAGCGCGCGCCGGGCTGAAAGTCGCGGGAGTCTTCACCTTCCCGGGACACAGCTACGCACCGGGCATGCCGGTCGAAGCGGCCAGGCAGGAGCAGGAGGCCCTGAACCGGGCCTCAGAGGCTCTTGCGGCGGCAGGATTCGACACCACCTGCCGCAGCGGCGGCTCCACCCCGACGGCGATGCTGACCGGGGATTCGGCCGCCACCGAAGTGCGCCCGGGCGTCTACGTCTTTGGCGACGCCCAGCAGCTGGAGCTGGGGCGGTGCGCCGCCGAGGACATCGCACTGACGGTGGCTGCCACCGTGGTCAGCCGCCATGCGACCCCCGCGGACGGACCGGCACGTTTCATCATCGACGCCGGCAGCAAGGTTCTGGGCAGCGACCGGCCCGCGTGGGCAAGCGGCTTCGGACGGCTGATGGACCACCCCGACGCGCGGATGACCGCACTGTCGGAGCACCACGCAACGCTCGAGTGGCCCGATTCCGGGACTGCGCCCGCCATCGGGCACCGGCTGCGCGTTATCCCCAACCATGTGTGCCTGGCAATGAACCTGGTGGACGACGTCGCAGTGGTCCGCGGCGGCGCACTCGTGGACCGCTGGGTGGTGGCAGCCCGGGGCAAGAACAAGTAGGGAGCCCGACCGCTTTTGTCCACAGAATCTTTTTTCGACATA
Source organism: Arthrobacter sp. BGA-UO-ETr-C19 (assembly GCF_059568005.1). NCBI lineage: Bacteria > Bacillati > Actinomycetota > Actinomycetes > Micrococcales > Micrococcaceae > Arthrobacter > Arthrobacter sp. BGA-UO-ETr-C19. Next base: position 263,410 of record NZ_JCAQPC010000021.1, on the reverse strand, counting down.
TGTTGAAAAAAGATGACAGGGCAGAATTTCGCCGCTAACCTGAAATGACTGTGTTCCAGGACACAGTGTTGGGGACCCGCCAATAGACAGCCAACCGGCGTCAGGAACGTTCATGCCAGCAGCCACAATCCGTCCCGCAGACCAGCACCTCACCTCCAGCGTGGCCACCTCCTTTGACCACTGGAGGCACCTCGTAGCGCAGTCCTTCGTGCCGCTGGCCGCCGAAACGGACCGGCCCGAGCAGTTCCGCGGCCGCATGCGCTCCAGGGTGCTGGACCGCACGTGCATCGTGGAAGTTACGGCTTCGGGCCACAGCGTCCACCGCACACCTGCATTGCTGGCACAGTCCGGCCAGCGTTATTTCAAGCTCAACCTCCAACTGGAGGGCACCGGGCTCCTCATCCAGGACAACCGCGAGGCCGTACTCCGCCCCGGCGACCTGGCCATCTATGACACGAACCGCCCGTACACGCTGGCGTTCGAAGCGCAGGCCCGCATGATGGTGGTGATGTTCCCGCACGATGCCCTGTCGCTGCCGCCGGACTATGTGGGACAGCTGTCGGCCGTCCGCCTGGCCGGCGAGTCGGGGCTGGCGGGCATTGTGGGACCGTTCATCAGGCAGCTCGCCGGCAACCTGGAGGCACTCAGCGGGCCCAGCGGTTCCCGGCTCGCGGCCAACACCCTGGACCTCGTCTCCACCATGCTCCACTCGGAACTGGATCTGGCTGCGGACAGCATGAAGCCCCAGGCGCTGCTGGCGACGTCGGTCCGCGACTACATTGAGGCGAACCTCGCTGACCCGGAGCTGTCGCCAGCGAGTATCGCTGCGGCGCATTTCATTTCCACCCGCCACCTGCACAACGTCTTTCACGAAACAGGCACAACGGTTGCCAGCTGGATCCGGAGCCAGCGGCTGGAACGTATCCGCCGGGACCTGAGGGATCCGCTGCACTCCGGCACTTCTGTGGGGGCGGTGGCAGCACGGTGGGGTTTCCTGGACGCGGCGCACTTCAGCCGGACGTTCCGGGACGCCTACGGCGAATCGCCCAGCGACTGGCGGCGCGGCGCCTAAACCAGCCGGGCGCCTAGATCAAACCCTGTGGCTAGATCAAGCCCTGTGACTAGATCAAACCCTGCGCGAGCATCGCGTCCGCCACTTTGACGAAGCCGCCGATGTTCGCGCCCAGCACGTAGTTGCCGGGTTCGCCGTACTCATCCGCGGTGGACGCGCAGCGGTGATGGATTCCCACCATGATGTCCGTGAGGCGCTGTTCCGTGTGCTCGAAGGACCAGGAGTCGCGGCTCGCGTTCTGCTGCATCTCGAGCGCCGACGTGGCCACACCGCCTGCGTTGGCGGCCTTGCCGGGCCCAAACAGCACGCCCGCCGCCTGGAACACTGCCACGGCGTCCCGGGTGGAGGGCATGTTGGCGCCTTCGCCGACAGCGAGCAGCCCGTTGCGGACAAGCCGCGCGGCAGCACCGCCGTCGAGCTCGTTCTGCGTGGCGCACGGCAGCGCGACAGTGGCGTCGACGTCCCAGACGGAGCCAGCCTCCACGTAGGAAACGCCGGAACGGCGTAGCGAATAGTCCTTGAGGCGTCCGCGTTCCACTTCCTTGACCTGGCGGAGCAGCCCGACGTCGAGCCCGGCCTCGTCCACGACGTAGCCGGAGGAATCAGAGCAGGCCACCACGGTGGCTCCGAGCGCCTGGGCCTTGGCGATGGCATTGATGGCGACGTTGCCGGAGCCCGAAACCACGACGCGCTGCCCGTCGAAGGATGAGCCCCGTGTCTTGAGCATCTCTTCGGTGAAGACCACCGTGCCGAAGCCGGTGGCCTCGGGCCGGACCAGCGAACCTCCCCAGGAAATGCCTTTACCGGTCAGGACTCCGGATTCGTAGCGGTTGGTGATGCGTTTGTACTGGCCGAAGAGATAGCCGATTTCGCGGCCGCCCACGCCGATGTCACCGGCAGGCACGTCGGTGTATTCGCCGATATGGCGGTAGAGCTCGGTCATAAACGACTGGCAGAACCGCATGACTTCGGCGTCACTGCGGCCCCGGGGGTCGAAGTCGGAACCGCCCTTGCCGCCGCCGATGGGCATGCCGGTGAGCGCATTCTTGAAGATCTGCTCGAAGCCGAGGAATTTCACAATCCCGAGGTAAACGGAGGGGTGGAACCGGAGGCCGCCCTTGTAGGGGCCGAGCGCCGAATTGAACTCCACGCGGAAGCCGCGGTTGATCTGGACGCGGCCGGAATCGTCGGTCCACGGCACCCGGAAGATGATCTGCCGTTCCGGCTCGCAAAGCCGTTCCAGGATGGCGGCTTCAAGGAATTCGGGGTGCCGGTCGTGAACCGGGCCAAGGCTTTCAAACACCTCCACCACCGCCTGATGGAACTCAGCCTCGCCCGGGTTCCGCGCCAGTACCGTGTCCCTGACGGCCTCCAGCCGTGCGTCCATGAATCATCCTTACTTCGGCTGCCGACGGTGGGGAAGTATGCAGTCCGCCGTCCCATAGTTGAGCTTTCAACCTAACCGATTAAGACCGCAGCCGGGTAGGCGGCTGGGGTGTCATGCCTTATTCTCCGTATTGTGACACAAAAATTCCGTAATACGAGATTGATGTGCTTGATGTTCTGCCCCAGGAGGGCCAACTGATGGCGTATGTTTGCCTCCTCCTTTCCGGCGCCGCGCTGCTCATCAATGGGCTGGCAGCGCTCGGGCATCTCCCCCGCCGGGATGCAGCCGTGCTGAGCCTGGTCCTCGGCAGCCTGCAGCTGCTCCTGGGCATCACGTATCTGGCCGTCACGTTTTTGGGCAACCTTCGGTTGGACAGCACAGCTCCGGACGCCGACGGCGGCGTGCAGCTGCTGCTTTCGGCGTCCGGCATGTTCCTGTTCGGCCTGACCTACGTCTATGTTGGCCTGGATTTCCTGCTGGGTCTCGGGTCCAGGGGCCTCGGCTGGTTCTGCGGCATGGTGGCCGGGTGCGGCCTGCTGCTCGCCGCGGCCTGGTTCCCTGAGGACCCGCTGCTGGCAGTGCTGTGGCTCTGCTGGTCCTACCTGTGGATGCTGTTCTTCTTCTCGCTGGCGCTGGACCGGAGCCTGCTGTCGCCGCTGATCGGCTGGTCCCTGATACTGACCAGCCAGGCGACAGCGACGGTACCGGCCTTTCTCGGGATCACCGGGAACTGGCCCGGCGATCCCGCATTGGCCGGCGGAGCCGCCGCGTGCATCGCGGCGCTGCTCTTGCTCGCCGGCGGCCTTGCCCGGCGGGAGGCCCGGCGAGACGGCAGGCGGGACGACGGGCGGAGCTGCCCTCCCGCCGTCGTACCTAAAGAGCCGTTAGCCGCCGACGAACCGTCAGTCGGCAGGGGCAGCCTCATCGGCAAACGCGGGCTGTGAGGTGCGGCCGCGCTTCTCCACTGCGATTTCCGCCAGCACTCCGGCCACGAACATCACGGGGACGGCAACCAGCAGCCCAACGGCTGTTTCGGCGCTCCCTCCGATGAGGGATGTGAAGTTGCTGACCACCAGGTAGAGAACCCACGCCAGCAGCAGCGATGCGAGCGCCGGTGCGATGAGGGTCTGCCAGAGTTGCCCCGGATCCCGTTCGCGGCGGAAGTATGCGACGACGGCCAGGGAGCAGAGCATGTACAGCACCAGCAGCGCTGCAACGGCAAGCCCGCTGAACCACGAGAAGAGCGTCAGTACCGGGTCCATCCCCAGTACCGCGAACGGAGCCACGAGCAGCACAGCGACAGTTGTCTGGACCCAGGCCGCGGATGCAGGGGCGCGGTGCTTGTTGGTCCGCGCCAGGACAGCGGGCAGGGAACCGCGCAGGGCCAGCGAGTGGAGGTAGCGGTTGATGCCGTTATGGAAGGCGATGATGCCTGCCAGGAGGGATGTCACCAGGAGGATTCCGGCAGTCACACCGGCCCACGGGCCGAACAGCTCAACAAGCGGCCCGATCACAAAGGAGGTCGCGTCTCCCGACTCCAGGGCAGCTCCGGCGGCATCGATCACGTGCGAGGGCCCGTAGAAGCTCACGAGCATCCAGGTGATGAAGGCGAAAAACACGGCGATGATGCCCACGGAGAGGTACGTTGCCCGCGCCACCGTCCGGTGGGGATCCTTGGCCTCGGCGGAGTAGATGGCCGTTGACTCGAAGCCAAACATGGATGCAACGGCGAACATGATGGCAACGCCGGGGGCGCCGCTGGCGATCGCCTCGGGGGAGAACGAGGCTGCCATGTTGAGGCCTTCGGGGCCTCCACCCTTCAGCAGGACGGTGAACCCGAACAGCAGCAGAATCGCCACTTCCAGGCCCACAAGGAATGCCAGGACACGGGCGCCGAGTTCAATGTTCATCGAGCCAAGCACCTGCACGCCTGCCATGGTGACAACGGCAAGAAGCCACCAGGGAACCGTCACTCCGGCCGAACCCAGCAAGCCGGAGAAGGCCGCACCATAGAGTCCGTACATGGCGGCCTGCACCGTGCTGTACGCCAGCAGCGCCAACCAGGCAGCGCCTGTGCCTGTCTTTCTACCGAAGGCGGCGGTGATGTAGGCGTAGAAGGCGCCGCTGGCCTGCACCTTCCGGCTCATCGCCACGAACCCGACGGCGAAGATGACAATGACGACGCCAACGACGAGGTAAGCACCCGGTGCCCCGGCGCCATTGCCGAGGGCAGCCGCCAGGGGTGCTGCACCGACGATGCCGGTCAGCGGAGCCTGGGCTGAAAGAACGAAAAAGAGAATGCCCAGAACGCCGATGCTGCCCGCGCGGAGGGCGGTGGACTGCTCCTTGCGCGGATTTGCTTCTGCAGTCCGGGACTCGGAATTTGAAATACTCATTGGATCCTTCTTAACGGTCATGAGCGTTGGAAAGGGGTGCCGGCAATGGCCTCGCACCTTGAATTCCAGCTTGGCAGTCCCGGTCGGACAGGGCTTGTCTGGCAGCGATCAGTTGTTGTGCCTCAGCGCACTGGTCATGACCTGCAAAGCCAAAAATGAAACAGCCGGGGAGGCCTTCGCGCTCCCCGGCAGTTTCGTCTCTCAGGCGTGGTGGCTTACCAGTCCGCGGCGGGCCGGCAACAGCGGCGCAAAGAACGCCCCGAGCTCCGCCGTCGCGGTCAGCGGCAGGACGTTCGCCACGTACTGGTCCGGGCGGACCACTACCACCACGCCGCCGCGGTCAAGGCCGCGCAGCTCGAAGATATCGGCCTTCGGGTCGGTGCCGTAGACCTTCTCGAGGTTGGTGAGCTTGAACGGCCCGACCTCCGGCTTGAACACGGCAGGGACGGCGTTTATGTCGATGCCCCTGTGGTCCTGCTGGTAAATGACCTTCACGTCGAACCAGGCATCGGCGTCGGCGCCCTCCGGCGTGGCCGCCAGCGGCGACTCCGGCGATTTCTCCAGCCACTGCGCGAAGTCAGTGGTCGGCGACGCGGCTCCGGCCTCGGCGGCGTCGGCGAACACGTAGATGCGCCAGCGGCCGTCGGCCGTAGCCTGGTGCCCCAGGTGCAGCGGGTTGGTGTCGCAGACGCGCTGCACGGGAGCAGACTTGAAGCGCTTGCCGGTTGGGAAACCCGTGGCGAGCCCGGCGTGCTTCGCCTCGGCGACGATCATCGACGGCGCGTACTCGGTCATGAAACCGGCCGGGAATTCTGCGGTGCGAACGTAGAAATCCTCGAGCTCCGAGGGGTCGTCGAACTCCTCGGGCTTCTTGGCCATCAGGGTGGACCATTCCTTATCGAAATCGATCAGGTTTTTCGCGACAACCTGGCGCTCCGCGGAGTACGTGGCGAGCAGCGACTCCGGGCTGCGGCCCTCGAGCACGTGGCCAAGCTTCCAGCCGATGTTGAAGCCGTCCTGCATGGACACGTTCATGCCCTGGCCTGCCTTGGCGCTGTGCGTGTGGCAGGCGTCGCCGGTGATGAACACGCGCGGCGTGCGGGTGTCCCGTTCGGCGGGCAGGACGTCGTCGAACCTGTCGGTGAGGCGGTGGCCCACCTCGTACACGCTGTGCCAGGCGACGTTGCGGACGTCGAGGGTGTAGGGCTGCAGGATCTGGTTCGCGTGGGCAATGATCTGCTCGATGGTGGTCTTGCGGATGGCGCCGTTGTCGTTCTCCGGCACGACGCCGAGGTCGACGTACATGCGGAACAGGTGGCCGCCTTCGCGCGGGATCAGCAGGATGCTGCCGCCGTCGTGGGACTGGATGGCGCACTTGGTGCGGATGTCCGGGAAGTCGGTGGATGCGAGGACATCCATGACGCCCCAGGCGTGGTTGGCCTGGTCTCCGGCGAGCGTGCAGCCGATCGATTCACGGACCTTGCTGCGGGCGCCGTCGGCACCGACCACGTACTTGGCGCGCACAACGCGCTCCTTGCCTGCCAGCTCGCCGGCGGTGCGGAGCAGGGTCACGGTGACGGGGTACTCCCCCGAATCCGCGACGTGGAGGCTGCTGAATTCGTAGCCGTAATCGGGGGTCATGCGGGTTGGCGAGTAGGCCATGACCCGCGCGAAGTAGTCCAGCACGCGGGCCTGGTTGACGATGAGGTGCGGGAATTCGCTGATGCCCATTTCGTCGTCGACCGCGCGGGCGGCGCGGACGATGTGCTTCGGATTCTCCGGATTCGGCTTCCAGAACGCCATCTCGGTGATCCGGTAGGCCTCCGCGGTGATCTCCTCGGCGAACCCGAACGCCTGGAATGTCTCGACGCTGCGGGCCTGGATGCCGTCGGCCTGGCCGATTGCGAGGCGGCCGCCGCGGCGCTCCACTATGCGTGTGGTGATGTCCGGGAACTGGGAGAGCTGGGCGGCTGCGAGCATGCCCGCGGGGCCGGAGCCCACGATGAGCACGTCAACCTCGTCGGGCAGCTCTTCGGGGCGGTTGATGCCGACGCCGGCAGCCGGCTGGATGCGCGGGTCACCGGAAACGTAACCGTGGTGGTGGAACTGCACGGGCTTTCCTCACTTCACTGTGTGGCTGGCTTTCGCCAAAACTTGTGTTCTATATCGGAACAGATGGTTCGATAATAGAAATTGTGGTTATGCTTCAGTACTGTACGTCACATATGACCCGCGTTACAAGCAGCTTCACTTTCCCGGAAGAACAGGGGTTGACGAAGCCGCCGGACCGGTGCAGTATGTTTCGTATACGATTTCGTACCTGATGAGGAGAACGCTTTGGAGCAGGTCAACGACGACACCCTGGCAGCAGCACGCAAGGTGATCGCGGTGCACATCAACTACCCCAGCCGTGCCGCGCAGCGCGGCCGGACGCCGGCGCAGCCCTCCTACTTCCTGAAGCCGTCGTCGTCGCTGTCCCTGACCGGCACCGCCGTCGAACGCCCGGCCGGCTGCGAACTCCTCGGCTTTGAGGGCGAGATCGCCATCATCATCGGCAAGGCGGCGCGCCGCGTCGAGGTCGAAGACGCCTGGGGCCACGTCGCTGCGGTCACGGCCAGCAATGACCTCGGCGTGTACGACCTCCGCTACGCGGACAAGGGCTCCAACCTCCGGTCCAAGGGCGGCGACGGCTTCACCCCGGTGGGCCCGGCACTGATCCCGGCAGACGCCGTCGACCCCGCCAACCTGCGAATCCGCACCTGGCACAACGGGGAACTGGTGCAGGATGACACCACCGAAGACCTGCTCTTCCCGTTCGCCCGGCTCGTGGCGGACCTGTCCCAGCTGCTCACCCTCGAGGAGGGGGACATCATCCTGACCGGCACGCCCGCCGGCGCCTCCGTCGCCGTGCCCGGCGACGTCGTCGAAGTTGAAGTCGATTCTCCCTCCACAGGGCTGAGCAGCGGCCGTTTGGCCACCACCGTGACGCAGGGTACGACGGCGTTCGCGGACTTCGGTGCCCGGCCCAAGTCCGATGACACCCAGCGGGAGGAAGCGTACGGTTCGCGGGAAGCGGCAGGACTCGCCGCCGTCGGGCCGGTGTTGTCACCGGAGCTGAGGAAAAAGCTCGAGAGCGTCGCCACGGCAACGTTGTCCAGCCAGTTGCGCAAGCGCGGGCTGAACAATGTGAGCATCGACGGCCTGCAGGCCACCCGCCCGGACCGCCGCGTCGTCGGCCTGGCCCGGACCTTGCGCTACGTGCCCAACCGGGAGGACCTGTTCAAGACGCACGGCGGCGGTTTCAATGCGCAGAAGCGGGCCGTCGAATCCGTCAACGAAGGCGACATCCTGGTCATGGAAGCCCGGGGCGAAAAGGGCACCGGGACCGTGGGGGACATCCTCGCGCTGCGCGCCCAGGTGCGCGGCGCCGCAGCCATCATCACCGACGGCGGGGTACGGGACTACTCCGCCGTAGCGGATCTGGACATCCCCACCTACTTCGCCAGCCGACATCCGGCGGTGCTTGGCCGGCGCCACGTCCCTTGGGACACGGACATCACCATTGCCTGCGGCGGCACCACCGTCCAGCCGGGGGACATCATCGTGGCGGATGCCGATGGCATCCTGGTGATCCCGCCGGCCCTCGCTGAGGAACTGGTGGATGAGTGCATCGCCCAGGAGCGCGAGGAAGCGTTCATCTTCCAGATGGTCGAACAGGGCAACAGCGTGGACGGACTCTTTCCGATGAACGCGCAGTGGCGTGCCAAGTATGAGGAATGGGAAGCAGGCAAACCCAATGACTGAAACAGTCACCGCCAGCGCTGCCGAGAGCCTTACTGACGGCACCGCCGGCAGCAAGTCCGAGCAGGCCTACCAGGCCATCAAGGCGCGGATCGTGGAAGGCACCTACACCCCCGGCTACCGGCTGGTCCTGGCCGCCATCGCCAAGGACCTCGGCTTCAGCGTGGTCCCCGTCCGCGAAGCCATCCGCCGCCTGGAAGCCGAAGGCCTGGTGAAGTTCGAACGCAACGTCGGGGCCACCGTGGCCGGCATCGACCCCACCGAATACCTCTACACAATGCAGACCCTGAGCATCGTGGAAGGCGCGGCCACGGCGCTGTCCGCCCCGCTGGTCGGCGAGGCGGATATTGCCCGGGCCCGCGCCGTGAACGCCGAGATGCGCGAATGCCTGCAGCACTTCGACCCTGTCCGTTTCACCCGCCTCAACCAGGACTTCCACAGCGTCCTGTTCGAGCACTGCCCCAACCCGCACATCCTGGATCTTGTCCACCGCGGCTGGAACCGGCTGGCATCACTGCGCTCCTCAACGTTCCGCTTTGTTCCCGGCCGGGCCCACGACTCCGTGGACGAACACGAGGCCCTGCTGAAGCTCATTGAAACCGGCGCCGACGCCGACACCATCGAAAAAGCAGCACGGCTCCACCGCAGCGCCACCCTTGACGCATACCTCTCCCAAACCAACGCGGGGTCACCTAGCGCCCAATAACGGCCCCGAATTGGGCCGTAACTGACCCCGCGTTGCTCTAGACAGTAAAGGAAACCCAACGATGACGACTCCTGTAGAAACAGCAGCAAAGCACTACGTTCCCGAGGACCTGCCCACCCATATCCAGCACTTCATCAACGGCGAATTCGTTGATTCCGTGGGCGGAAAGACCTTCGACGTCCTGGACCCGGTATCGAACACCAACTACGCCACCGCCGCCGCAGGCCAGAAGGAAGACATCGACCTGGCCGTCGCCGCCGCCCGCGAGGCGTTCACCAACGGCCCGTGGCCCAAGATGAAGCCCCGTGAGCGCGCCCGGGTCCTGAACCGGATCGCGGACGCCGTCGAAGCGCAGGAAGCCCGGCTCGCCGAGCTGGAGACCTTCGACACCGGCCTGCCCATCACCCAGGCCAAGGGCCAGGCCCTGCGTGCGGCCGAGAACTTCCGCTTCTTCGCGGACCTGATCGTGGCCCAGTTCGACGACGCCATGAAGGTTCCCGGCTCCCAGATCAACTACGTGAACCGCAAGCCAATCGGCGTCGCCGGGCTCATCACCCCGTGGAACACCCCGTTCATGCTGGAGTCCTGGAAGCTGGCCCCGGCCCTGGCCACCGGCAACACCGTGGTCCTGAAGCCGGCCGAATTCACCCCGCTCTCGGCCTCGCTGTGGGCCACCATCTTCAAGGAAGCAGGCCTGCCGGACGGCGTGTTCAACCTGGTCAACGGGTTGGGCGAGGAAGCCGGCGACGCCCTGGTCAAGCACCCTGACGTCCCGCTGATCTCCTTCACCGGTGAGACCACCACAGGCCAGACCATCTTCCGCAACGCCGCCGCCAACCTCAAGGGCCTCTCCATGGAGCTCGGCGGCAAGTCCCCCTGCGTCGTGTTCGCCGACGCCGACCTTGACGCCGCGATCGACTCGGCCCTGTTCGGCGTCTTCTCCCTCAACGGCGAGCGCTGCACCGCCGGCTCCCGCATCCTGGTGGAACGCGCCATCTACGACGAGTTCTGCGAGAAGTACGCCGCCCGCGCCAAGAACATCGTCGTCGGCGACCCGCACGACCCCAAGACTCAGGTGGGTGCCCTGGTGCACCCGGAACACTACGAGAAGGTGGCCTCCTACGTGGAGATCGGTAAGTCCGAAGGCCGGCTGCTGGCCGGCGGCGGACGGCCCGAAGGCCTGCCGGAGGGCAACTACATCGCCCCCACCGTCTTCGCCGATGTTTCCCCCGACGCCAGGATCTTCCAGGAGGAGATCTTCGGTCCCGTCGTCGCCATTACCCCGTTTGATAACGACGACGAGGCCCTCGCCCTGGCCAACAACACCAAGTACGGCCTGGCGGCCTACATCTGGACGCAGAACCTGACCCGGGCCCACAACTTTTCCCAGAACGTCGAGGCCGGCATGGTGTGGCTGAACAGCCACAACGTCCGCGACCTCCGCACCCCGTTCGGCGGTGTCAAGGCCTCCGGTCTGGGCCACGAGGGCGGCTACCGCTCCATCGATTTCTACACCGACCAGCAGGCCGTGCACATCACGCTCGGCTCCGTGCACACCCCCAAATTCGGCGCCTAAGCCGCGCCAACCCAACTAGCTCGCATTTGTTGTCGTTTTGAAGCTCCAAAACGACATCTACTGCGAGTCAGTTGGGGAAGACCCCTTTCAAAGAAGAGAGAACATCATGACCAACTTCGTTCCCACCCCCACCGTCCCGGCACCGGATATCGTCCGCTGCGCCTACATGGAAATCGTGGTCACGGACCTCGCCAAGTCGCGAGAGTTCTACGTCGACGTTCTGGGCCTGCACGTCACCGAAGAGGATGAAAACACCATCTACCTCCGCTCGCTGGAGGAGTTCATCCACCACAACCTGGTGCTCCGGCAGGGACCCATCGCCGCCGTCGCAGCCTTCGCCTACCGGGTGAAATCCCCCGCCGAGGTGGACGCCGCCGAGGCGTACTACCGCGAGTTGGGCTGCCGCACCGAACGCCGCAAGGAAGGCTTCACCAAGGGCATCGGCGACTCCGTCCGCGTCGAGGATCCGCTGGGCTTCCCGTACGAGTTCTTCTACGAGACCGAGCACGTGGAGCGTCTCACCCAGCGCTACGACCTCTACTCCGCCGGCGAGTTGGTGCGCCTGGACCACTTCAACCAGGTCACTCCGGATGTTCCCCGCGGCCGGGCGTACCTGGAGGACCTCGGCTTCCGCGTCTCCGAAGACATCAAGGATGCCGACGGCGTCACGTACGCCGCGTGGATGCACCGCAAGCAGACCGTCCACGACACCGCCCTCACCGGCGGCAACGGCCCGCGCATGCACCACGTCGCCTTCGCGACCCACGAGAAGCACAACATCATCCAGATCTGCGACAAGATGGGCGCCCTGCGCATCAGCGACCGGATCGAACGCGGCCCCGGCCGGCACGGCGTGTCCAACGCCTTCTACCTCTACATCCTGGACCCGGACGGCCACCGCATCGAGATCTACACCCAGGACTACTACACCGGAGACCCGGACAACCCCACCGTCACCTGGGACGTCCACGACAACCAGCGCCGCGACTGGTGGGGCAACCCCGTGGTCCCGTCCTGGTACACCGAGGCCTCCCTGGTCCTGGACCTGGACGGCAACCCCCAGCCGGTCATCGAACGCGAGGAAAAGTCCGAAATGGCCGTGACCGTGGGCGCCGACGGCTTCTCCTACACCCGCAAGGACGAAACCTCCTCGGCCGCAGGCACGGACGCAGTGGGCTTCAAGCTGGGAGCCCAGGTCTAGGCGATGCTGGATCCGAAGACGATTGAGGCCATTGCGGATGAGTTGGTGGAAGCCGGCCGGACCCGCACCCCTGTGCCCCGCCTGACTGCCCGCTACCCGGACATGACGGTGGAGGACTCCTACGCGGTGCAGCAGCTGTGGCGGCGCCGCAACGAGGACGCCGGCCGGACCCTGGTGGGGCGCAAGATCGGCCTCACATCCAAGGCCATGCAGGCCGCCACCGGCATCACCGAACCCGATTATGGGGCCATCTTCGATGACATGGTCCTGGAAACCGGCTGCGCGGTGGAATGGGACCGCTACACGCACCCACGGGTGGAGGTAGAGCTCGCGTTCGTCCTGAAGAATGGGCTCAAAGGACCGGGCTGCACCATCTTCGACGTCCTGAACGCCACCGACTACGTGGTTCCGGCCCTGGAAATCCTCGATTCGAGGATCGAGATGGAGGGCCGGACCATCGTGGACACCATCTCCGACAACGCGGCCATGGGTGCCATGGTGGTGGGCGGCCGGCCGGTAAAACCCGACGCCGTCGACCTCCGCTGGGTCTCGGCCATCCTCTACAAGAACCAGACCGTGGAGGAAACCGGCGTCGCCGCGGGCGTCCTGGACCACCCGGCCAACGGCGTGCACTGGCTGGCCAACAAGATCGCCGCCCACGGCGACTCGATGAAGGCCGGGGACATCATCCTGGCCGGCTCCTTCACCCGCCCGCTCTGGGTGTACAAGGGCGACACCATCCACGCCGACTACGGACCCCTGGGGACTGTCACATGCCGCTTCGAATAGAAGACACGTTCCGGTCCGCGCTGGCCAATCAAAACGGTAAAGCAGGCAGGCCGCTGGCCGGGATGTGGGTGTGCTCCGGCAGCCCGCTCATCGCCGAACTCTGCGCCGGGTCTGGCCTGGACTGGCTCCTGGTGGACGCCGAGCACAGCCCCAACGGGCTCGAATCCATCCTCGCCCAGCTCCAGGCCATCCACGGCTACCCGGTCCACACCCTGGTCCGGCCACCCGTGAATGACACCGTGCTGATCAAGCAGTACCTTGACCTGGGCGTGCAGAACCTGCTCGTCCCGATGGTCAACTCCGTGGCCGAGGCGGAGGCCGCGGTGGCCGCCACCCGCTACCCGCCCCACGGGGTGCGCGGCGTAGGCTCCGCGCTGGCCCGGGCCGCCCGGTGGAACCGGGTTCCGGACTACCTGGCCCGGGCATCGGAGACGGTCAGCGTCACCGTCCAGATCGAATCCACCGCCGCCGTTGAAGCGGTGGAGGACATCCTGAAGGTCGACGGCGTGGACGCCATCTTCGTCGGCCCCTCCGACCTCGCCGCCTCGATGGGGCTGCTGGGCCAGCAGGAACACCCCGAGGTTCGCACCGCCGTCGAACACTGCCTCGCCGCAGCCAAGGGGGCCGGCAAACCCGCCGGCGTGAACGCCTTCAACCCCGACACCGCCCGGCACTACCTTGCGGCCGGCGCCGACTTCATCCTGGTGGGCGCCGACGTCGCCCTCCTGGCACGGGGCTCCGAAGCCCTCGCCGCCGAGTACATCAAGGCCACAGACGGCGAAACCCCGGCCTCCTACTAACCCCAACTGACTCGCAGTTGTTGTCGTTTTGACGCCTGAAAACGACAACAACTGCGAGTCACTTGGGCCCCAGACACTTCACTCCCGAGGAGACCCCCGCATGACCACTTCGCCCGTACTCTCCCCTGCCCTCTCACCGGCCTCCGTCACGCCCGAACGCGAGGCCGCGCTTCTCGCGTCCGTGCCCACCGGTCTCCTCATCAATGGTGAGTGGCGGGACGCGTCCGACGGCGGCACGTTCGACGTCCACGACCCCGCCACCGGGGAGGTACTCGCCACCCTCGCCTCCGCCACCAGCGAGGACGCCCTCGCCGCGCTCGACGCGGCCGACGCCGCCCAGGCGTCCTGGGCACGCACCGCACCCAGGGTGCGGGCGGAGATCCTGCGCCGGGCCTTTGACCTGGTCACCGAACGCGCCGAGGACTTCGCGCTGCTGATGACCCTGGAAATGGGCAAACCACTGGCCGAGGCCCGCGGCGAAGTCACCTACGGCGCGGAGTTCCTGCGCTGGTTCTCCGAGGAAACCGTCCGGGACTACGGCCGCTACCTCACCACCCCCGAGGGCAAGAACAAGATCCTGGTCCAGCACAAACCCGTCGGCCCGTGCCTGCTCATCACCCCGTGGAACTTCCCGCTCGCGATGGCCACCCGCAAGGTCGCACCCGCCGTCGCCGCGGGCTGCACCATGGTCCTCAAGCCCGCCAAGCTCACGCCGTTGACGGCGCAGTACTTCGCGCAGACCATGCTCGACGCTGGCCTGCCCGCCGGCGTCCTGAACGTTGTGTCCTCCTCGTCAGCCTCAGGCATTTCCGGGCCGCTGCTCGCCGACCCGCGGTTGCGGAAGGTCTCGTTCACCGGCTCCACCCCGGTGGGCAAACGCCTCATGGCCGACGCCGCCCAGAACGTGCTGCGCACATCCATGGAGCTCGGCGGCAATGCCCCGTTCATCGTGTTCGAGGACGCCGACCTCGATGCCGCCGTCGAAGGGGCCATGGCCGCCAAGATGCGCAACATGGGCGAGGCCTGCACCGCCGCCAACCGCTTCCTCGTCCACGAAACCGTCGCGGAGGAGTTCACACAGAAGTTGGCCGCCGCCATGGGCGCCCTGGCCACCGGCCGCGGCACCGAACCGGATACCCAGGTCGGCCCCCTGATCGACGCCGGAGCCCGCGACGACGTGCACGCCCTCGTGGCCGCCGCCGTCAATGCCGGAGCCACCGCCCTCACCGGCGGCTCACCCGTGGACGGACCCGGCTACTTCTACCCGCCCACCGTGCTCGCCAATGTCCCGAACGATGCCGACATCCTCTCCCAGGAAATATTCGGACCCGTCGCCCCGGTCACCACCTTCACAACGGAGGAGGACGCCATCCGGCTGGCCAACGCCACCGAATACGGCCTCGCCTCCTACCTCTACAGCCGCGACTTCAACCGGCTCCTGCGCGTGGCCGAACAAATCGAATTCGGCATGGTCGGCTTCAACGCCGGCGTCATCTCCAACGCCGCCGCCCCCTTCGGCGGCGTCAAGCAATCCGGGCTAGGCCGCGAAGGCGGCACCGAAGGCATCGCCGAATACACCACCACCCAATACATCGGCATCGCCGACCCCTACGCCAACTGACGCAGCGACATTTCCACACAACGACGTGTCCCCCACAGCAAGGAAAAAACATTGAGCACTGTCCAGCACGGGCAGCGCAGCTCGGCAAGGGATAACCGCCGGGTAGCGTTCGCCACCATCATCGGAACCACCGTCGAGTGGTACGACTTCTTTATCTACGCCAACGCGGCGGGCCTGGTCTTCGCGAAACTGTTCTTCGAACCCGCCGGCGACGACATCGGCATCCTGATTTCCTTCGCCTCGGTGGGACTCAGCTTCCTCTTCCGCCCGCTGGGAGCCTTCCTGGCCGGTCACTTCGGGGACCGGCTGGGCCGCCGCGCCATGCTCGTCATCACGCTGATCATGATGGGGGCGGCCACCACCCTCATCGGCGTGCTCCCGACCTTCGAGACGGCCGGTGTTGTGGCCCCCATCCTGCTGCTGCTCCTGCGCATCCTGCAGGGCATTTCTGCGGGCGGCGAATGGGGCGGTGCCGTCCTGATGGCCGTCGAACATGCGCCCCGCGGCAAGCGCGGGATGTTCGGCGCTTTCCCCCAACTGGGCGTTCCCCTGGGCATGCTGCTGGCCTCCGGCGTCCTGGCCCTGATGTCCGGCGTGGTCTCCCCCGGTGCAGCCTTTGTGCAGTGGGGCTGGCGCATTCCGTTCCTGCTCAGCTTCGTCCTGATCGTCGTCGGCTTCGTGGTCCGGCGCAGCGTAGAGGAAAGCCCGGTTTTCGAGGAGATCGCCCAAAACAGGCAGCAGACCCGCACCCCGGTTGTCGAACTGTTGAAGAAGCACTGGCTGCTGGTCATCATCGCCGCCCTGGTCTTCGCCGGCAACAACGCCGCAGGGTACATGACCACCGGCGGCTACATCCTCAGCTATGCCACCAACCCCGCAGGACTGGCCATGGACCGCACGGAAGTGCTCCTCGCGGTGACCGGCTCCGCTGCCCTGTGGTTCATCTTCACCCTGGTCTCCGGCTACCTCGCAGACAGCATCGGCCGCAAGAAGACCTACCTCATCGGCTACGGCTGCCTCATCATCACGGTGTTCCCGCTGTTCTGGCTGGTGAACACCGGAAACATCTGGGCGCTGTTCCTTGGCCTTGCACTGTTCACCGTTGGACTCGGCCTGACCTACGGCCCGCAGGCAGCCCTCTACAGCGAGCTTTTCCCCGCCTCCATCAGGTTCTCCGGCGTCGCGATCTCCTACGCGCTCGGCGCCATCATCGGCGGCGCGTTCGCTCCCATGATCGCCACCGCTTTGGTCCAGGCCACCGGAACAACAGCCTCCGTGTCCGTCTACCTGCTCATCGTGGCCCTCGTTTCAACTGCCGCTGTCCTGGTGATCCGGGAACGCAAGGGGATCGACCTGGGCATCAACAACCAGGCCGAGCAGGAGGTCGGTGCCACGATCTTCGACCGGCGCCGGGCGGATTCGGCTGCCGCTGCCAAGGCGGCCGCCAACGTCTAGCCACAGTCAGTTCACCCCAAGTCAAGGGTTCTGCACCCAAAGACAAGCCAGCGGCCCCGCGGGCGGACAACACTTAGGTATGCCCGCCACGCCGCCCGGCTGAGCGCACTTTCCTACTCGAAGTGGAGTACCTCTTGGAAACCTACGATGCCCTCCTCGCGTCCATTACCCCCGGCTCCGGCGAGACCCGGACCATTTTTGATCCCGCCACCGGCGGTGTGGTCGGCGAGGCGCCGGTCCACACCGTTGAGGACCTCGAGACCGCGGTGGCGGCGGCCGTAGCCGCCCAGCCCGGCTGGGCCGTGCTGGGCCACGACGCCCGGTCAGCAGCGCTGCTCAAGGCCGCCGACGCCGTCGAACGCTCCGCCGAGGAACTCGCCCAGCTGCTCTCCCGCGAGCAGGGCAAACCCCTCAACGGCCCCAACGCCCGCTTCGAGGTCGGCGCCTGCGCCGCCTGGCTCCGCGCCACCGCCACCACCGAACTCACCCCCGAAGTCGTGGTCGACGACGGCGAAACCTACGCCGAGCTCCACTACAAGCCCATCGGCGTCGTCGGCGCCATCGGCCCCTGGAACTGGCCCATGATGATCACCATCTGGCAGATCGCCCCCGCCCTGCGCATGGGCAACACCGCCGTCGTCAAACCCTCCAAAATGACCCCGCTCTCCGTCCTGGCCCTGATCAAGGTCCTCAACGAAGAACTCCCTGACGGCGTCCTGACCGCCGTCGCCGGCGACCGCGAAGTCGGCGCCCGCCTCGCCGAACACCCCGCCATCGGCAAAATCATGTTCACCGGCTCCACCGCTGCCGGCCGCGCCATCATCAAATCCTCCGCCGACACCGTCAAACGCCTCACCCTGGAACTGGGCGGCAACGACGCCGGCATCGTCCTGCCCGACGCCGACCCCAAAACCATTGCCCAAGACCTCTTCTGGGGCGCCTTCCTCAACACCGGCCAAACCTGCGCCGCCCTCAAACGCCTCTACGTCCACGACGACATCTACGACGCCGTCTGCGAAGAACTCACCAACGTCGCCAAAACCATGCCCATGGGCGTCGGCCTCGACGAAAACAACGTCCTCGGCCCGCTGCAAAACAAGGCCCAATACGACATCGTCGCCCAGTTGGTCGAGGCCGCCCGCGACTCCGGCGCCCGGATCCTGCTCGGCGGCAACCCCGACCCCGGCCAGCCCGGCTACTTCTACCCCACCACCCTCGTCGCCGACATCGACAACAACAACCCCCTCGTCACCGAGGAACAGTTCGGCCCCGCCCTGCCCATCATCCGCTACAGCACCATCGACCAGGCCATCGAGTACGCCAACGGACTCGACGTCGGACTCGGTGCCTCCGTTTGGTCATCCGACCTGCCCGCAGCCCGCGAAGTCGCCGCCCGCATCCAGGCCGGCACCGTCTGGATCAACAAACACGGCGCCGTGGACCCCCGCATCCCCTTCGGCGGCGCCAAACAATCCGGCTACGGCCTCGAATTCGGCGTAGAAGGACTCAAACACCTCGGCGTCCCCCAAATCATCAACGGCTGACCAACCAACCGAAACACCGAAGCCCAAGGGCCGCCGTCGCAACAACCCGACGGCGGCCCTTGCCGCTCTTCGGCGCTCCCGAGGTTTGCTTTCCGGGTGCGTAACCGCCGTGCGTCACCGGGGCGTTGGGTTCCCGGTCCGCGACGGCTCCGGCAATAGACTGAAGCCATGCCCCAGACCGGACTCTCCGCCAGCAAGCGTTTCCTTCGGGGCCGGATCAGGACAGGAATGGTCAGGAGCCGGAACTCGCTCGTTCCGGCAATCCAGATGACCTTCGGCGCGGTGGGAGCCTATGCCTTCGCCGAGTTCGTCCTCGGCCACACGGGGCCCCTCTTCGCGGCCACGTCCGCCCTGATTGCGCTGGGTTTCTCCCGCGATCTGCGCATGCGGCGCGTGATGGAGGTGGGCTTGGGCTGCACCCTCGGCATCGCCGTCGGCGACATGCTGCTGCACTGGCTCGGGGCGGGGATCTGGCAGGCCGCCGTCGTGCTTTTAACGTCCATCCTGCTGGCCCGCTTTCTGGACAGCGGCAATATCTTCACCACGCAGCTGGCGCTGCAGTCATTGCTGGTGGTGCTGCTGCCGGCGCCCTCCGGCGGCCCGTTCACGCGTAGCATCGACGCTGTGGTGGGCGGAGTGGTCGCGCTGCTGATCACCGTCCTGGCTCCCAAGGACCCGCGTCGGGAACCGCGCAAGGACGTCCAGAAGCTGCTTCATGAACTGGCCGAAGTACTGCGGGAATGCGCCGCGGCACTGATGGAGAGCGATTCCACCCGGGCGTGGCACGCCCTGGTCCGGGGCCGGAGCAGCCAGCCGCTGGTGGACGCCATGCGGCACTCGCTGCGGGCCTCCGGCGAGGTGGCCACGCTGGCGCCCGCCTACCGGCGGCACCGGGACGAACTGGACCGGCTGGAGCAATCGCTGGAGTTCATTGACCTTGCCCTCCGCAACAGCCGCGTCTTTGCCCGCCGCCTCACCAGTTCCATCAACCACGCCGCGCTGTCCGACGAGGCCACCGAGAATATCGCAGAGGTCCTGCAGGAGACTGCAGCGGCGGTGGACGAGCTCTCGCTCGGCCTCGCCGAAGTGCAGGAGGGGGCCCGCCATGCCCACCTGCGCAGCGCCCGGCAGGACCTGGGTGATATCGCCGGTAGGCTGCACCCTCGGATGCTGAAGGTGCAGAAGCTCGAGGGCGAGACCGTGGTGATGCTGTTCCGGCCGCTCATGGTGGACCTGTTGGAAGCCGCCGGCATTGATTCCCACGAGGCCCGCGACCTCCTGCCCCCGCTGTAGGCGCAAATACTGTCGGACCCGCCGGATACTGTGGAGCAATGGCTACAAAGACTTCCCGGGTTTCCAAGTCACCGGGCTATAAGTGCGCGGAATGCGGCTGGACCACGGTCAAGTGGGTGGGCAGGTGCGGTGAGTGCCAGGCATGGGGCACCGTTGAGGAAACCGGCGCCGCGGTAGCGCGTACGACGGCGGCCACCACCGTTTTGGAGCCCGCCCGCCCCATTGCCGAGGTTGACGCCACCACCGCCGCTTACCTGCCCACCGGCGTGGATGAACTGGACCGCGTGCTCGGCGGCGGCGTGGTGCCCGGTGCGGTCATCCTGCTCGCGGGCGAGCCGGGTGTGGGCAAGTCGACGCTGCTGCTGGACGTTGCCGCCAAGTTCGCCCGGACCGGGCAGAGCGTCCTGTATGTTACCGGCGAGGAGTCGGCGGCCCAGGTGAAGCTGCGGGCGGAGCGGATCAGCGCCATCGCGGACACCCTCTACCTGTCCGCGGAGACCGACCTCGGCCAGGCGCTCGGTCAGGTGGAGAAGGTGGAGCCGAAGCTGCTGGTGGTGGACTCCGTGCAGACGCTCAGCAGCGCGGACGTGGAGGGCAGTTCCGGCGGCGTCTCCCAGGTCCGTGAGGTGGCTGCCTCGATCATTTCTGCGGCCAAGCGCCGGAACATGACCACGCTGCTGGTGGGGCACGTGACCAAGGACGGCTCCATCGCAGGGCCCCGCCTGCTGGAGCACCTGGTGGACGTCGTATGCCAGTTCGAGGGCGAGCGGCATTCCCGTCTCCGCCTGCTGCGGGCGGTCAAGAACCGTTACGGGCCCACCGACGACGTGGGCTGCTTCGACCTCACCGAGGACGGCATCCTTGGCCTCGCCGATCCCAGCGGGCTGTTCGTCACCCGCACAAAGGAGCCGGTATCCGGCACCTGCATCACCGTCACCATGGAGGGCCGCAGGCCGCTGCTGGCCGAGGTGCAGTCCCTGCTCGCCGAGACCCAAAACTCACAGCCCCGCCGGGCAACCAGCGGCCTGGACAGTTCCCGGGTGGCAATGCTCCTGGCAGTGTTGCAGCAGCGTGCCGGGTGCCAACTGCAGAAGGACGATTCCTACGTGGCCACGGTGGGCGGCGTGAAGCTCAGCGAGCCGGCCACCGACCTCGCGGTGGCGCTGGCAGTGGCGTCCGCGAAGCACAAGAAACCCCTGCCGCAGCGCCTGATCGCCTTCGGCGAAGTTGGCCTGGCCGGCGAGGTCCGCCCCGTCCCGGGAATCAACCAGCGCATCCACGAGGCCCACCGGCTGGGCTTCACGCACGCAGTCGTTCCCTCCAGCCCCACCGGTCCCGGTCCCGTCCCGGCAGGCTTTTCGGTGAAGGAAGTGGGCCACCTGACCGAGGTCCTGGAACTGCTCATCACCAAGCCCTGAGCAGTTCCAGGACTTGGGCTACTTCTTGGCCGCCCGCGTGCGGGCCAGGGCCGTGGCGCCCGCGGCAAGGCCAAGGAGACCTGCCACCAGCCCGATCCAGCCGGCGGCCCCGCTGCCGTTGGAAGCGGCGGCCTGCGTTGCCGAACCAGCCGGTGCGGTATCCGGTGCCGCTGTTGCGGACCCTTCAGCGGTCTCTGCCGCGGTGACGACGAACGACGGTGCCGGGTGGTGTTCCTCCGCTTCGGCGGCCGGTGCGGATGAAGCTGCGGCCGAGGAGCCCGCTGAGGAGGTTGCGGACGCGTGCCCGTGCTCGGCCTCGGCGGCGTCCGCCCAGTTGACGGTGGTTCCGTCGGTGTAGCCCTGCGCTGCGGGCAGCATCAGGGTGGTGCCCGCAGCCGGGAGACGGCCGACGGACAGCGTGAACGTCTGGAATTCGTTCTGCCCGATCTGGTGGGCGGCGTCCGCGGTCCAGATCACGCTGGTCGGCGCCTTGGTGACCGTTGCGCCTGCAACCTCCACGGGCTTGGGCAGGGTGGTGGTCACCACCTGCGCCTTCCAGCCATCCATCGGCTTGACGGAAACCGAGGTCAGCGGGGTGTCAGTGGGGAGCTTGACCTCTAGCCGGTTGGTCTTGGCCGTCTCGGATTCGTTCGGAACGCTGAACGTCAGCTTGCTGAAGCCGCCCTCGGCAGTGGCGGAGGGGTCAACAGAGACGTGGGCGGACGCGGCGGCGGCACCGGCGGCGAGGAGTCCGGCCGTGAGGGAGGCGGCTGCTGCGGTCTTGAGGGTACGGCGAATGGAGGTGTTCATGAGGGGTAATGCCTTTCACAGAAAAATCAGTAAGGGACCCATGCACCCTCAGGGCGGCACGGGCAGGTAGCTGCGCGCCGCCGTCGGCCCCTGCCTGAAAAGCGGAGCCGTCCGTCGTGGAACAGCCCGTTCTGCAAAGGAACCTGTCTAGGCGGCCAAAGGCACCGGCGGCCCGCGCCGGGTTGGCAGGCGAACACCGGCGCGCGTCCGCGGGAGGACGGCCGGAACCGGAAAAGGCGCGGGGACGCGGGCGGGGAGAACAGCTGCCGGCTCGTGCCGGCGGAAAAGCGGCTGCAGCCACGAGGCAAGTGTTGCCAGCGCCCGTTCCCCGCGGGCCAGCAGGACGGCGGTGCACAGGGTGGCAACGGCGTGCGCAACGAACATGACGCCGTCGGATGGCCCGGTATGGGCGCTTCCGGCCGCTGCGGAACTCAGGAAGGCCGGATCCAGGGCTCCCCCCGCGTGGCCGGCATGGCCCGGCATCAGGGCAGCGGACTCCTGCACGGCAGCATCCGCGCCGCCCAGCGCATCGAAGGCCCAGTGCAGCCAGAACTGTCCGGCACCCAGGAGCGCCACCAAGGCAGGGAAGGAGAGACGGAACCGTGTCAGCGCGGCGACGGGAACCAGTGTCACGGCGAGCAGTGCCGCCAGGATGGCCGTTGAGGGAAGCTGGCCGCCGCCGGCAAGGTGCCCGCCGGCAGAAAACCCGATAACGAGTGAGCCGATCAGCCCGGTGCGGAAAAGCCGGAACGAGGCACGGGGCATCATCAGCGGTCCTTTCCACATGATCGACGGGCAGAGCGGGGCGTCACAGCAATTCTACGGGCAGCCCCTGGCGCTGCCCCGTGTTCCATCCTTCGGACCACCATTCCGGGCCGCCCAGAGCTGTAACAAACCGGGGCAGTGCCCAAGGTTTTCCCACGCTGCCGTGTTTACGGTCGGGGTGTAACAGCAGCTGCCGGCGTGGGAGGGAGGCACCGATGGATCCTCGAGCTCCCCTGCGTCTTTTTCGCGCAGCCCTGGTCACCGCAGTGGCTGTCTCTCTGGCCGTCGCCGGCCACGTGCTGGGTGGCGGCCAGCTCCCGGACACCGTAACACTTGCCGTGACTGCCGCGTTCCTGTTGGCCCCTGCCGCCTGGCTCGCGCGGCGGCAGCTGTCGTTCGCTGTCCTGTTCGGCGTGCTCGGCGCCGGCCAGCTTATCCTGCACACAGTTTTTGCAGCCTCCTCCCCCGGCGCTTCCTGCCTGCCCGGTCTGCCGCTTGCCCACTTACCCGGAGGCCTGACGCCGCTGGCCGGCAATTTGGCCCACGACGGGCATGCGGGCCTGAATTGCGCGGCGGCAATGGAAACCATCCCCATGGATGAGGGCGCCATTTCACCCGCCATGCTTGCGGGCCACCTCCTCGCCATGCTGGCCACCGCCTGGCTGATGCGGCGGGGCGAGGCGGCACTCTGGCAGCTCCTGGCGTGGCTCCGGCCGCTGGTGCGGCTCCCCCGGCCCACCGGGTTGGTCCCCGCCAGACACCGTCCTGCGGCCAGGCCCGTGGTATTCGTTGGGGCTCACCGCCGGAACCTGCGGCACGACACTCTTCGCGGTCCGCCCCTGGCGGCCCTCCCGCGCACCATTCACTAACGTTCCTGGGCATGGCTGGCCAGCCTGCGGAGGGTGCCGGGACGCTGCCTGACCATCAATCACCCCCCGCTGCCCCTCGGTGCGAGCGCGGCAGCACCGCGAAAGGCCCTGTCATGACCACCTCAAACACCCCTGCACTGAAGTCCCCGACACTGAAAACTTCCACACTCAAAACCGTCACCGTTGTCTCAGCGGCGGCCGGCCTCATGGTCCTGGGTGTGGGTTCGGCATCCGCCCACGTCCACGTGGATCCGGCTTCAACCTCGGCCGGCGGCTTCTCGCAGCTGACCTTCAAGGTTCCCAACGAGTCCGAAACCGCCAAGACCACCAAGGTCTCCGTTACACTGCCGACGGCGACGCCGTTCACCTCCGTTTCCGTCAAGCCCATGGACGGCTGGACGGCGAAGATCACGGAGGCAGCCCTGCCCGCTCCCGTCACGGTGGAAGGGGCCAAGATCACCAAGGCCGCCGCCACGGTCACCTGGACTGCCGATGCGGCCCACCAGCTCGGGCAGCACGAGTACCAGACATTCTCCATTTCGGTGGGGCGGCTTCCGGAGGCGGGTACCACCGTGGCCCTGCCTGCTGCGCAGACCTACTCCGACGGAACGGTGGTGAACTGGAACCAGCCCGAAACCGCCGGCCAGGCCGAGCCCAAGCACCCGGTTCCCTCCTTCGTCACCACCGCGGCGGCCGACGAGCACTCCCATGCGGCACCGGCTGCTTCGGCGGACACCGCTGCAGACACGGCAACTGCGGACACAGCAGCGGCGTCGTCCACCACCCCGGTCGCTGCTGCGCCAGACAACACCTTCGGCATCGTCGGCCTGGGCGCAGGTCTGCTCGGCCTGACCGCCGGTACGGCGGCGCTGGTGCGGACCAGGAAGCGTTAAGCGCGGGTGACCACGAGCGCCGCGCTGTGCCCGCCGAAACCGAATGCATTGACGAGTCCCGCCGTCGCGGTGCTGCCGGTGACCGTACCGGTGATGACGTTGAGCTCCACCTCGGGGTCAAGGGCAGCCACGTTGTAGGTGCCGGGCAGGTCGCCGGTCCGGAGTGCCTGCAGCGTGGCGATGGCGGCCAGCGCACCCGCTCCGCCGAGCAGGTGTCCGGTGAGGGACTTCGTGGAGGTCACCGGGACCTGGTCACCGGCAATGGCCTTGATGGCCTGCGCCTCCAGCCGGTCTCCCACGGGCGTCGACGTGGCGTGCGCGTGCACGAACCCGATGTCAGTTCCATGGAGGCCGGCGGAGGCGAGGGCCTTCTCCATGACCCGCACCTGCATGTCCGGATCGGCTGCCACGATGTCGTTCGCGTCCGAGGTCACGGCGGCCCCGGCAATCCCGCCCAGCACTTCCGCGCCCCGGGCACGCGCGTGGTCCTCGCTTTCGAGCACCACGATCCCCGCCCCCTCGGACAGGACGAACCCGTCGCGGTCCCGGTCGAACGGCCGCGAGGCCCGCTCCGGATCGTCGTTTCGGGTGGAGAGCGCCCGGATCTGGGAAAAACCGCTGATGATCAGGTCGTTGACGCAGGCATCAACGCCGCCGGCAATTACGACGTCGGCCGCCCCGGACCTGATCATTTCGGCACCCTGGGCAATCGCTTCGGCCCCGGACGCACAGGCGCTGACGGGAGTGCGTGCCCCGCCCTTGGCACCGAGGTCGATGGAAACCCATGCGGAGGGCCCGTTCACCATGAGCCGGGTCAGCGTGTGCGGGGAAACCTTGCGCGGGCCGCCGTTGTCCAGCTCCCTGACCTGCGCGAGCACGGTGTCCATGCCGCCGTAGGCCGAGCCGATCACGACGGCGAACCGCTCCGGTTCGACGCTCGGCTTCCCGGCCTGCTCCCAGGCTTCGCGGGAGGCAACGAGTGCCAGCTGCCCGCAGCGGTCCATCCGCTTCAGCTCGCGGGTGCCCAGGAAGGCACCAAGGTCGGCGGTGACGCGGCCGGCGATGCGCACCGGCAGGGCCTCAGCCCACCCGTCGTCCAGCGCCGCGATGCCCGAGCGCCCGGCCATCATCGCCTCCCAGGTCTCGGCCACGGTGGCCCCCAGCGGATTCATGGAACCCATTCCGGTCACGACGACTCTGGCTGATCCTGTAACAGGTGCTGCTGCAGACGGCTGGTTTGTGGACACGGCTATACCTTGCTTCGTTGGTTGGGAGACCGTTCGGGAGCCGGAGCCCCTCGTTGGCGCAGCTACTTTGCGGGGTTGTGCGTACCGATAGGAATCAGCGTGAGGTCCGGATGGTTCTTCTCGATGCGGCGCAGGGCCCAGACATCGTTGAAGAGGGCCAGGTATTCGCCGTCGGACCGCAGCAGCACCTCGGCGCCGGGCACGTTGGCCAGCGCCGGCATGGCGTCCGCCGTCGAGATCCTGGCCATGGAATACGGGAGGCGTTCCAGGCGCATCGGCGCGCTGAAGTCGTGCGCCATGCGGTCCTCCACCACTTCGAACTGCATGGGTCCGACGGCGGCAAGCACCGGCGCCTGGTCACCGCGGACGTCGGAGCGCAGCACCTGGATGACGCCCTCGTGCTCGAGCTGCTCGATGCCGCGGCGGAACTGCTTGAAGCGGCTGGGGTCCTTGGAGCGGGCAACCTGGAAGTGCTCGGGAGCGAACAGCGGAATGGCCGGGAACTCCACGGCTTCCTCAAGGAACAGGCTGTCGCCCACCCGCAGCGAGGAGGCGTTGACCAGGCCTACGACGTCGCCCGGGTAGGCCTCGTCGATGACCTCGCGTTCGCGGCCGAAAACCTGCTGCGCGTACTTCGTGGCGAACGACTTTCCGGTCCGGGTCTGGGTGACCACCATGCCGCGCTCGAACACGCCGGAGCAGACGCGGATAAAGGCCACGTGGTCGCGGTGGGCCTTGTTCATGCCCGCCTGGACCTTGAAGACGAAGCCGGAGAACGGCGACTCGACAGCACGCGGGGTGCCCTCGATGTCCGGCCGGGGCGCGGCCGGCGGGGCGAAGTCCACCAGGGCGTCCAGAAGTTCCTTGACGCCGAAGTTCAGCGCCGCGGAGCTGAACAGGATGGGGGTGGCCTTGCCCGCGTGGAAGCTCTCGACGTCGAAGGCGAGGTTGGACTCGATCACCAGCCCCGCCTCGTCGACGGCGTCGGTCCAGTTGCCGCCCTGGCTTTCGGCTGCCTCTTCGGGGGTGAAGTATTCAGTGAGGGCGATGCTGGCGCCGGCGTTGTTCCGCTGGAAGCGCGCGAACCTGTCGTTACGCAGATCCCAGACGCCGCGGAAATCACCGGAGATGCCCACGGCCCAGGTCAGGGGCATGGGCTGCAGCCCGGTGCGTTCGGTGATCTCGTCCATGAGGGCCAGGGCGTCCAGGCCGGGGCGGTCCCACTTGTTGATGACCGTGATGATGGGGAGGTTCCGCTGCTTGCAGACCTCGAAAAGCTTCATGGTCTGCGTCTCCAGGCCCTTGGCAGCGTCCACGAGCATCACGGCGCAGTCGACGGCGGCGAGCACCCGGTAGGTGTCCTCGGAGAAGTCCGCGTGGCCGGGGGTGTCCAGCAGGTTGATCACGGTGTCCCGGTAGGAAAACTGCAGGGCGGCCGAGCTGATGGAAATGCCGCGGTCCTTCTCCATCTGCATCCAGTCCGAGACCGTCTCCTTGCGGTTGGCCTTGCCGCTGGAAGCACCCGCGGTGCCGATCACCTTGGCGTGCAGGGCCAGCGCCTCGGTGAGCGTGGACTTGCCGGCGTCCGGGTGGGAGATAACGGCGAACGTCCGGCGCCGGGAAGCCTGCTTGTGGATCTCGTGCACTCGGGCGGGGCTCTGCACTTCTTGGGACACGGTGCTACTTTCACTGCGATCCGCGGGGGATCTAGGTTGGAAATGTGGCGGCCGGAACCTGCCAGCCAAGGCTTCAAGTTTATCGCAGGGGCGGAATCCGCACCGAAAGCGGACCAAAAGTGCCCCTCAGCCAACCGCCGTCGGACGCACTGCGGAGGCCCGTTCCGCATGCCTCCGACGGGGCACTTTGAGGCTTGCCCGTGCGGTTGCTGGGGTAATGTACCTCTAGGATGGTGCATGCGGGAAACCGAGTACTTTTGATCCTGCCGGCGGACTAGTGAAAACCGGCAAACCTGCAGGCCCCGCCTGCACCTTTGAAGGGAATATCTATGGCTCGCAGCCCTGAAGAATCGCTCAAAGCGACTTTGGGGAGGGTGGCCCCGGGGACCGCGCTGCGGGACGGCCTGGAACGCATTCTCCGTGGACGCACCGGTGCGCTGATCGTGCTGGGCTCGGACCGGACCATCGACTCCATCTGCTCGGGTGGCTTCGACATCGGCATCGACTTCTCACCAACGAGGCTCCGCGAACTGGCCAAGATGGACGGCGCCATCATCTGCGACAGGGACGCCGGCAACATCCTCCGGGCGGCCGTCCAGCTCGTGCCGGACCCCAGCATCGAAACCCAGGAATCCGGCACCCGCCACCGGACCGCCGAACGCGTCGCCATCCAGACCGGCGTCCCGGTAATTTCGGTGAGCCAGTCCATGCAGATCATCGCCCTGTACGTCAACGGGCTTCGGCATGTGCTCGAAGGCTCCGAAAAGGTCCTGGCGCGCGCCAACCAGGCCTTGGCCACGCTTGAACGCTACCGCTCCCGCCTGGACCAGGTGACCAGCTCGCTGTCCGCCCTGGAGATCGAGGCCATGGTCACCGTGCGCGACGTCGCCGTGACCCTGCAGCGCCAGGAAATGGTGCGCCGGATTTCCGAGGAGATCTCGCAGTACGTCCTGGAACTGGGCGAGGATGGCAGGCTCCTGTCCCTCCAACTGGACGAGCTCACCGTGGGCCGCGGCCCCGGCAGCGACATCATCATCCGCGACTACGCCGGGCCGAACGCCTCTCCCGAGGACATCGACGGCGCGGTCAGCGCGCTCCTCAACCTCGGTCCCACAGAACTCATCGACCTCAGCAAAATCGCGGGGATCATCGGCTTCGCCGGCGGCGTCGACACCCTTGACGCCGTGGTGCAGCCGCGCGGCTACCGGCTTCTTTCCGGGCTGAAGGCCGTGCCGAAAGCCGTCGCCGACAGGCTGGTGGACCACTTCGGCGGGCTGCAGTACCTCATGGCGGCCACCATTGACGACCTGATGACCGTGGACGGCATCGGCGACCAGCGCGCCCGCACGGTGCGGGAGGGCCTCAGCCGGATGGCCGAAGCCAGCCTGCTGGACCGCTTCCTCTAACCCCGATCGGTTGCTCCGGAAGTGCCCTTTTGGACGCCCACAAGGGCCGTTACGGAGCAACCGATGGGGCTGGGACGTCAGCTGAGCTGGAAGACCGTCGGCGGGCTGACCTTGGCGCCAAGCTTCGCGATGAACACGTAGTACCCGCCGCTGGCAACCGCGCCATCAGGGACACTCTCGCAGCCCTGCACGGAACGGTTGCGCGGCCACGGGAAGTTCGCGGTTTCGCTCTTTCCGGGCGCGATGGTCTTGACCAGGTCAGTGCTGGCAGCCTGGCAGTCGGCGGATGAGAAAACACGGTCCGAGCCGCTGGTGACCAGGAAGTCCATCTGCGACGTTCCGATGTTCACCTTGCAGGGCAGCTTTCCGCCGTTGGTGACCGTGAGGCTCAGCACTGGCTTTTCGTCCGCGGCGTAGGACGTCTTGTTCGTGGTTGCCTTGACAGTCACCAGCTTCTGGTCGCAGGTGGGCGAAGCGGACGGGGTTGCTGACGGGCTGGCCGACGCCGCGGAACCGGGTTGGGCGGTGCCGTCGCCTTGCGTCGAAGAACCTTGCGCCGCAGAATCCTGCGTTGTGGAGTCCTGGGCGGACGAAGCCTGCTGGGCGCCTCCCAGGAGGCTGGTAACTGTTGCGACACCGCCGGCGATCAGGCCCAGGACCAGCAGCAGCGCCACTCCGGCAAAGAGCCGACGGCGGCGGTACACGGCGGGGCTCGGCTTGCGCACTGCGCGGGGCGCCGCGCTGTTCCGTGCCGCAGTGTTCCGTGCCGTGTTGTTCCGTGCCGCTGATTTCTGTGCCGCCGATTTCGGCGACCGGTTCCGGCCCGCGCCGGAGTTCGGAGTGTCTTGCCTGCCCATCCTTCTAGGCTAAGGAACGGCCGGCTTTCTGCGGCCCCACCACGCCGCCCCTGCCGCACCATGTCCAATTCGTAACTCAAATTCGGGTGACAACTGTCAGCACACTTACTAAAATTGAATCCCGGTTACCACTTACCGGGCCGAGTTGGGAGAGGACCTGTGATGGTAGATCACTTGTTTGGCGGTCACCTCGAACGCGTCCTGCTGCCGCTGACGTTTGGCAAACATCAGAGCCAGGGGATCGAGTTCACGGTGCTTGCGGTTGAGATCTGGGACACCGGGATAGTGGTGAACCTGCACCTCGCATCGGTCAGCGAAGACCAGCCGCAAACCCCCGCAATCGTTGTCCATGACCACTTTGGCACAGAGTACAGGTTGGATGAGGTGGCCACCGTCGGCTCCCGCCAGCTGCAGTTCTTTGCGCCCTCAATACCGGAAGGAACGCGCAGCCTGACCATCCGCTCCGGGGACCCGAACAGTGCCAGCTTCGTGGTGGCCCTTGCTGTTCCGGCGGCCAACGGGCGCGGCGGTGAAACCCTGCACGGCCATGTGAGGCGGCTGCCCGCGCGGCGGCAGGGGCTGCCTCCCGAGGAGCAGGAGGCCAGCTGACCGTACGTGCCGGGAACCGCCGTCGGGTTTTCAACTAGAGTGTTGGCATCAAAACCACTAGCGATTACCCCGAGTTAAACGACGTCCACTCCACCTTGGAGGACTGGTTCGAGGCCGAGGCCCGTGACCTGCCGTGGCGCGCGGCCGGCTGCCCGCCCTGGGGCGTGCTGGTCAGCGAGATCATGCTGCAGCAGACCCCCGTGGTGCGTGTGCTGCCGGTCTGGGCAGAATGGCTGCGCCGGTGGCCGGAGCCCGCCGCGCTGGCACGGGAACCCGCTGGCGAGGCCGTCCGTGCCTGGGGCCGGCTGGGCTATCCGCGGCGCGCGCTCAGGCTGCACGGCGCGGCAGTCGCCATCGAGCGTGACCACGGCGGCACTGTTCCGTCGGGGTACGCCGAGCTGCTCAGCCTGCCGGGCGTGGGCAGCTATACGGCTGCCGCCGTCGCCGCCTTCGCCTATGGCCGGCGTGAGACGGTGGTGGATACCAACATCCGGCGCGTCCACGCTCGGCTCTTTTCGGGAGCGGCCCTGCCCGCCCCCGCCCTGACGGCCGCGGAGATGCGTCTTGCCGCGGAGCTGCTGCCCTCCGATGCCGGCAGTTCAGTCCGTTGGAACGCCTCGGTCATGGAGCTGGGGGCCCTGGTGTGCACGGCGCGGGCGCCCAAATGCCCGGCGTGCCCGGTGCGCGACCGGTGTGCCTGGCTCGCCGCCGGCGAGCCGCCGCCGTCGTACACGCCCAAGGGCCAGGCGTGGCACGGCACCGACCGTCAGGTCCGCGGCGGCGTGATGGCCGTTCTCCGGCTGGCGGACGCGCCCGTGCCGGCTGAGATGTTCCAACGGGCTCCGGCCGACCTCGGGTTCGAAGCCGTCGGCATCGGCGTGCCGCTGGCTGCCCTGCACCGGCTGAACTGCGCGCCGGAGCAGCTGGAACGGGCGCTGGCGGGCCTTCTGGAGGACGGCCTGGCTGAGCTGCACCAGGGCGGCTACGGGCTGCCCGCCTGACAGCCACGGACACGGGTGTGGCCCCGGCTCCGCGCCGTGGATTTTGGTCTCAATTAGGCACCCAGCGACGGGACCCGGATAACGATGAGGGCGCCAGTTTGCGCCCGCCGGCTCCGCCGCCGAGGGGCGGTCTTACCCTGAAGTATGGGCAAGACAGGGGTATTTTTGGCCACAATCACGACGACGGCACTCATCTCGGGCTGCCATGCTTTCGAGTCGGTGTGCCCGGCAGTCGGCCAGGTGTCCGGAGTCGCCGTTACTGTGGCGGCCGGCTACTCGCCCGAAGTGAAAACGCTGCAACTGAAGGCGTGCCAGGACGGCAAGTGCAAAGAGGACACCATCGACCTCGTACCGGGCTCCGTCCCGGTGGATCTGGGTTGCGCCGATGATTCCAGGCCCGACGGCGTGTTCGGCAACGTCCAAGCCGGACGGCACCCAACGCGGGCTGCTTGAACTGGACACCCTGGGTGAGACCCCCATCGACGTCACCGCGAGCGGGTCGTACGCCAACGGCAAGCCGCTGCCCACACGCACGCTGCACTTCGAGCCCAGGGCCAGCTACCCGTTTGGCGAGCAGTGCGGACGGTTTGTCTCCGCTTCCGTGGTCCTGGATGCGGCGGGCCTGAGGCAGGACAGGTAGCCTGCCAGGACAGGGAGGCCTGGCCTGATCCGCGTCAGGGTTCCCCGAAGCCGTTCCTGACGAGCCCCGCTACGTATTCCACGGCCCGTTCGGCGTCGGGGCCGTACGCTTCCACGTGCAGCATCGAGCCCTTGCCCGCGCCCAGTGTCATCAGCCCCGTCATAGAGCCGCCATCCACCCCGTTCACGGTCACCTCGGCATCCAGCGCCGACAGCCCGCCGGCTATCTTGGCGGCGGGCCGGGCGTGCATGCCTGCGAGGTTTACGAGCTCAAAGTCGCCGCTGGCATCCGGGACGGCCGGAGCTTCCGGCTCCGCCGCCTCCGGGCCGTAGGCAGCCTGGTTGTTGCCTGCAGTCAGGCCGCCTGCGGCGGCGCGGTCCTCGGCCTTGGGACGGGACGCGGGATAGCCATGGGTGGCCTCGGCGGCGCGCCGGACAGCGTGAACGCTGGCGCCGCCCTGGGCCGCCACCGCGGCCGCCACGAGCCCCTCGACGATGGGGGCGTCTGCGAGGAGCACCGGGGCACCGCCCTCGGCGAACTCCAGGGCCGATTCCGCGGTCATCACGGCCGAGCCCAGATCGGTCAGCACCACAATACCGTCGTCTCCGGCCGCGGTTTCCAGTGCTGCCATCACCTTTTCCATGCTGGTACCGATGCGGCCGTCAGACGTTCCGCCGGCCGGAACCATCATCACGTCCGGCGCCATCTGGGCCGCGAGTTCCACGGCGCCGTCGGCAATCTTGTCACTGTGCGAAACCACCACGATCCGCACCGTCATGCGGCGGCTCCGGCTGCGGCGCGGAGAATGAGGGCACTCGAGGCCGCCCCTGGGTCACGGTGGCCTGCACTGCGCTCCCCGAGGTAGCTGGCCCTGCCCTTGCGCGCCACCAGGGGGTCCGTCGCCACGGCGCCCGCCTCGGCGGCTTCCGCCGCGGCGATGAGGACGGCCAGCGTGTCGCCGTCGGCCGCGGCTGCTGCCGCCGCGTCAACTGCCGGCGTCCAGGCATCCACCATCGTCTTGTCGCCTGCTTCGGCCTTTCCCCGGGCCACGATGCCGTCCCGTGCCGCCGCGAGTGCTGCGGCGAGTGCCGGGGCATCCACGTTCGAGGCATCCCCCAGCGTGGTCGCGGCCCGCAGGAATGCCGTGCCATAGAGCGGACCGGCCGCCCCGCCAACCTTCGACATCAGAGCCATGGCCGTCAGCTTGAGCGCTGCGCCGGGCGTCTCGGGAGGACTTTCGGCCAACTTGTCGAGGACCGCCTGGAAGCCACGGTCCATGTTTTCGCCGTGGTCCGAATCCCCGATGGCCCTGTCCAGCTCGATGAGTTCCACCCTGTGTTCCGCCATTGCCTGGGCGGACAGCGTCAGCCATTTGACGGCCCAGGTCACGTCCAGCCCCATTGCTACACGCCCCAGCGCAGGGCGGGCGTGTGCACAGGGGCATCCCAGAGGGCCGTCATCTCGTCGTCAAGCCGAAGGACGGAGATTGAGCAGCCCTGCATCTCAAGGGATGTGATGTAGTTCCCCACAAGGGAACGCTCCACCGCAATGCCACGCTCCGCCAGGATCTGGGCGGCCCGGCGGTAGACGATGTACAGCTCACTCAGCGGCGTTCCGCCCATGCCGTTGACGAACAGGAGCACCTTCTCCCCCGACGCCGTTCCGAGGTCGCTGAGAATCGGTTCCAGCAGGCGGTTGGTGATGCCGTCGGCGTTTTCCATGGCGATCTTGTGCCGGCCCGGCTCGCCGTGGATCCCGATGCCGATTTCGATCTCGTTGTCCTCGAGGTCAAAGCTCGGGGATCCGGCATGTGGCACCGTGCAGGCCGAGAGCGCAACGCCCATGGTCCGCACGTTTTGGTTGACGCGGTCGCCGATGGCCGCCACCGCGTCGAGGTCGTCGCCGCGCTCTGCTGCGGCACCGGCGATCTTCTCCACCAGGACCGTGCCGCCCACTCCCCTGCGCCCGGCCGTGTACAGCGAATCCTCCACCGCGACGTCGTCGTTGACGAGCACGGTACGGACTTCCACGCCCTCCGCCTGGGCCATCTCCGCCGCCGTCTCAAAGTTCAGGACGTCGCCGGTGTAGTTCTTGACGATGTGGACCACACCGGCGCCGGAGTTCACGGCGAGCGTGGCCGGAATGATCTGGTCGGGGGTCGGGGAGGTAAAGACGGCGCCGGGCACGGCGGCGTCGAGCATGCCGCGCCCCACAAAGCCGGCATGCAGTGGTTCATGCCCGCTGCCACCGCCGGACACCAGGCCGACCTTGCCGGCAACGGGGGCATCCTTTCGGGTGACGTATTTCGGGTCTGCACTGACGGTCACGAGGTCCGCATGGGCAAGACCGAATCCCTCCACGGATTCATCGACTACAGCGCGGGGGTCATTGATGAGCTTTTTCACGGCCGGCTCCTGGGCTCTCGGTGCTTCATTGACATCAGTCAGGATGTGCTTTGACCCTACTACCGGCACCGGCTGCGGGGAAGCTAGGAAACCGCGGAAGGGGCAGCCCCCAATGCTGCCCCTTCCGGTTCCCCGCTAGTTTATCCAGCAAATTTATAAAATGAAAGGGCTTTTACGCGCAAGGTTGATCGGATCTTGATCGGTTTCCGCGGCAAAACCGAGACGGCCCTGCAACGATCGCTTCGGTCAGATCGACCACCACGTCAGTCCGCACCGGAAGGAGTGAGCCATAAAACCGCCACGCATGCTACAGAAGACCGCCGGGGTGATCATCGCCCTGGCGGCGCTCGGCACAGCCGTGCTGCTGTGGCTCGCGGTGACGGCCACTGTACCGCCGGCGGTCTCCGCCCCGAGCAAAGGCAAGCTCCTGGGGGTCTGGGGTGTGCTCTACGTCGCCGAAGCCCCGGCGCCGTGGCTGCTGACGACGGCGGTCGCCGTCGCCTTCCTGCTTATTGCCGGAATCGCGCTGGCCGACCGGCACATCTCCCTGAAGGCGCGCCGGTCAGCAAACCCGGCACAGTCGCTGGCGCCCCGCATCGTCATGGCCAGGACGAGGGGCGTTTATGCCGGACCGGTCACCCTTACAGTCCTCATCCCGGCCCACAACGAAGCCGCGTCGCTGCCTTCGACACTGGCGTCGCTTCTCGCCCAGTCCCACCCGCCGCAGCGGATCATCGTCGTCGCGGACAACTGCACCGACGCGACCGTCGACCTCGCCCGTGCGGCCGGCGTCGAGGTTCTGGAGACTGTACGCAACAGCCAAAAGAAAGCCGGCGCCCTGAACCAGGCGCTGAAGCGGCTGCTCCCCGGGCAGGGCGAGAACGATCTGGTCATGGTGATGGACGCCGACACGCTGCTCGACGACGGATTCCTGGCCTGCGCGGTCGAATACTTCACACGGGACAGGGCGCTCATGGCCGTCGGCGGACTCTTTTACGGCGAACCGGGCCACGGGCTGCTTGGCCAGTTCCAGCGCAACGAATACATCAGGTACGCACGGGACATGAGGCGCCGGCGGGGCCGGGTCTTCGTGCTCACGGGAACCGCCTCGGTATTCCGTCCGGCCGCGCTCCGGGCCGTGGCCGGGAATCGCGGCCGCGGCCTGCCCGGCGTGACAGGTGATGTCTACGACACCTGGGCGCTCACCGAAGACAACGAGCTGACCATCGCCCTGAAGTCGCTTGGCGGCCTCATGGTCTCACCGTCTGAGTGTGCGGTAGTCACCGAACTCATGCCCACGTGGCGGACGCTCTGGGCCCAGCGCCTGCGGTGGCAGCGCGGCGCCCTGGAAAACCTGGGAGCCTATGGCCTGACCCCGCCCACCGCGCGGTACTGGGCCCAGCAGTTCGGCCTCGGTTACGGCGTCATCGCCCTGAGCTCCTACCTGCTGCTGATTCTCCTGACGGTGCTCGCGCTGGATACGTGGATCTGGTTCCCCTTCTGGCTGGGGCTGGGCCTGCTTTTCTCCTTTGAGCGCATGATCACCGTCTGGCGCGGTGGCTGGCGGGCGCGCCTCCTGGCCCTGGCCGTCGTCCCGGAACTGATGTTCGACATGTTCCTCAACGTGGTCTACGTGAAGGGCATCATCGACATGTCGGTGGGCCGGGAGGCCAGCTGGAAGCACCTGGCAAAGGCGGGCTGAACATGATCCCAGCAGCACTACCCGCGGGCATCCTCGTGCCCGAGTCATTGCTCTTCACCGACTGGTTCCGCGTCACGGCGGCCTTCGTGGCAGTGAACACGGTGATATATGCCGCCCTGGCCCTCGCCAAGGTCCTCCCCAAGCTGCAGCCGCCGGACTGGCGGCGCGGGCAACGGTCCGAGCCCCGTGGCATCTACCCGGACGGGCAGGCCGAGCCGGGCCGTGCGGAAGCCAGCCGCGCGGAGCCGGAGTCCGGCCGTGCGGAGTCCAGCCGCGAAGAGGTCGCGGCGGGCTCTAGAGAGCCTTGATCATCCGCGTGTTGCCGAGCGTGTTGGGCTTCACCCGCGCGAGGTCCAGGAACTCCGCCACGCCTTCGTCATGCGAACGCAGCAGCTCGGAGTACACCTGCGGGTCCACGGCCGACTGGTCAGCCATCACCTCGAAGCCGTGCCGCTTGAAGAAGTCCACCTCGAAGGTCAGGCAGAACACCCGCGCGACGCCCAGCGCCTCCGCCTGCTTCAGGAGGCTCTCGACCAGCACGTGTCCCACACCCTTGCCGCGCCACGCATCCGAGGCCGCCAGGGTGCGAACTTCCGCGAGGTCCTCCCACATGACGTGCAGGGCGCCGCAGCCGATGACCTCGCCGGCCGCAGACTCGGCGATGAGGAACTCCTGCAGGCTCTCGTAATAGGCCACCGTTTCCTTGGCCATCAGTATTCGTTCTTCCGCCAGCGGCGCCACCAGTTTCTTGATGGCAGCCACATCGCTGGTCCGGGCAGGGCGAACAGTGAAGGAGTCAGTCACAGCCCCCATCTTACGGCGGCAGCCACGGTCACCTCCGGCCCGCAGGTCACAGGCCCAGATCGGCCGGGAGTTCGATGTCCTTGCCGAGGACGTTCCTGGCCAGGAAGTGTTCAACCACGCCGTACCAGACCTTGGCGTGCTGCGGCTGCAGGATCCAGTGGTTCTCGTCGGGGTAGAAGAGGAACCGGTGGCTCGTCTGCCCGTTGCCGTCGGAGGCGAGCTGGGACTTGGACAGCAGCTCGTACCAGAGCCGCAGGCCTTCGCCGATGGGCACGCGGTAGTCCTTGTCGCCATGGATGACCAGCATGGGCGTCCGGATCTTCTCGACGTGCAGGTGCGGGGAGTTCTCCAGCGCCATTTCCGCCGTCATTTCCTTGAGCCAGTACTGCGACGCATCGGTGGTGGGCCCGAACTGGTCCAGCGCCCACAGGCTGGCATGGGTCACGATCGCCTTGAAGCGGTCGGTCTGCCCGGCCACCCAGTTGGCCATGTAGCCGCCGAAGGAGCCTCCCATCGCAGCCGTGCGGCTGCCGTCGATGTCCGGCCGATGCACCACCGAATCCGTGATGGCCATGAGGTCCGTGTACGGCGCCTTGCCCCAGCCACCCCAGCCCCGCTGGATGTATTCCTGGCCGTAGCCCGTGGACAAAGCGGGATCCGGCAGCAGGACAGCGTAGCCCCGGGCCGTGAGCAGCCAGGGATTCCAACGCCACGTCCAGGCATTCCAGGATCCCAGCGGGCCGCCATGGATCCACAGCAGCAGCGGCGCAGGGTTCTCGGCGGAAGCCCCGACGGGCAGGGCCAGGTAGGCGGGCACGCGGGTGCCGTCGGCCGCCGTCGCCTCCACCCGCTCCAGCGACCCTTCGGTTTGCGGCCGGTCCGCCGGGGACGGCAGTCGCGTAATGTCCCCGGTGGCGAGGTCGATCCGGACAGGTTCGGCGGGGAACTCATACGAACTCCGAAGAGCGTAGGCGCTGCGGCCGTCGGGTGAAACGACGACGTCGGTGTAGGCCGCGGCGTCCGGCGTCACCCGGGTCACGCTCCCCCGGGCGGCACCTGACGCAACGTTGACCGCGAAAACCGGCGACGCGCCGTCGTCGTCCGCCGTGACCAGGAGGGCGGATCCATCCGAAAGCCACGCCTCCGGGTGAGGCCACCGGTCCCACCCGTGAGCCAGGGGCTGCAGGTCCTCCCGGCCGGCTTCGCCGGAGACGTCGAGAAGGTGCAGCTTGACCTGCGGGGCCCGCTGCGGCGTGGTGTCGCTGACGCTGAGGACGGCCAGGGTGGCGCCGTCGGGGCTGACAGGACCCGGGAAGTAATCCATGCCCTCCTCGTCGAGGAGGACCCGGAGGGTACCGGTGGCAACGTCGACGGCGGCCAGGACCGAGCGGAGGTCCGCCCTGGGCAGCGGCTTCAAAATGCTCGTGTAGAGGGTCTTGCCATCCGGGCTGACCACCGTGACGGCCTCGCGGAGGCGGGACCCTGCCTGCGGGGTGAGGTTGCGCAGCGTGAGGGGCGCGGCGCTGTCCACGGTGGCGGGTTTGCCGGGCTCCTGCTCGGGTCCCGGCTCCAACGCGAAGAGCCGCGGCTGGGCAGGGCCGAGGTCCGCGTCCCAGTAGCGCACCGGATACTCGCTGTGCAGGATCGCCGCCACCTTGTTGTCCTTGCGGCGCTTGCGGCGTTCGGCGTCATCCTCCT
The DNA here is from genome assembly GCF_059568005.1 of Arthrobacter sp. BGA-UO-ETr-C19. Taxonomy (NCBI): domain Bacteria; kingdom Bacillati; phylum Actinomycetota; class Actinomycetes; order Micrococcales; family Micrococcaceae; genus Arthrobacter; species Arthrobacter sp. BGA-UO-ETr-C19. Next base: position 224,969 of record NZ_JCAQPC010000021.1, on the reverse strand, counting down.
CGTCGGTGGAGCCGGCGAGAACGGAAGCGGTGACGAACGCCGCGTTCGCGTCCCTGGCCGCCATGACCTTATCCACGCCGCCGGTCCTCGACAGGACCACGCGGGCCTCGCCGCCGTTTGCGGGGAGCACCCAGAGAGCACTGACGGGGTCGCCGTCGGCCTCCTTGTCCGGATCCGGCCGGGCGGACGTGAAGTAGACGTCACCGTTGGCCGCGAACGCGGCCCCGGCTTCGCCCTTGGCGCTGCGGGTGATCCTGCGGGCCTGCTTCTCACCGCCCGGGTCCAGCTCCCACAGCGCCGTGGCGTACTCGGTGCCCTTGCTGTTGAGCGTGGCGACCGTGGTCACCAGCCGCTGGCCGTCGGGGCTGAGGGCCAGGCCACTGACGCGCGGGATCGCCAGGTAGTGGTCGAGGTCGTGGAAAGGGGTCGCCGGTTGCTCACGCAGGATCGCTGCATCTTCAGTTGACATGTGCTGATTCAACACCTCCTGTGCCCTGGATCACAGAAGGGTTCACTACTAGTGAAACAGTACTTTCAGAATTGTTCCGCCGCCGCCCCAACGCAGGAAGCCCCGCCTGCCCCCTTTCGGGGACTGGCGGGGCCTCTTGGCGCTGGAGTGCGGCTGGGAGCCGGGCGCCCGTTGCTAGGCGCTCGGGGCGATTTCCGGGATGCGCGGCTTGGCGTTGCCTGCGAAGGTGAACTTCGCGTCGTCGCCTTCGCCGTCCACATCCACCACCACGATGTCGCCAGGGTGCAGCTCGCCGAAGAGGATCTTCTCGGAGAGCTGGTCCTCGATCTCGCGCTGGATGGTGCGGCGCAGCGGCCGGGCACCCATGGCGGGATCGTAGCCGCGGGTGGCCAGGAGCACCTTGGCTGCCTTGGTCAGCTCGATGCCCATGTCCTTGTCCTTGAGGCGCTTCTCCAGGCGGGTGACGAACATGTCCACGATCTCGATGATCTCGTCCTGCGTCAGCTGCGGGAACACCACGACGTCGTCAACACGGTTGAGGAACTCGGGGCGGAAGTGCTGCTTGAGCTCCTCCGTGACCCGGGCACGCATCCGGTTGTAGCCGGTCTGGGTGTCCGTGCCGGACTGGAAACCGGTGGCAACGCTCTTGGAGATGTCCCGGGTTCCGAGGTTCGTGGTCATGATGATCACGGTGTTCTTGAAGTCCACCACGCGGCCCTGGGAGTCGGTCAGGCGGCCGTCTTCCAGGATCTGCAGCAGCGAGTTGAAGAGGTCCGCGTGGGCCTTCTCCACTTCGTCGAACAGGACCACGGAGAACGGACGGCGGCGGACCTTCTCGGTCAGCTGCCCGCCCTCTTCGTAGCCGACGTAGCCGGGAGGGGCACCGAAGAGGCGCGACACCGTGTGCTTCTCGGAGTACTCGGACATGTCCAGCGTGATGAGGGCATCCTCTTCACCGAACAGGAACTCGGCGAGGGCCTTGGCGAGTTCGGTCTTGCCGACGCCGGTGGGGCCGGCGAAGATGAACGAACCGCCCGGGCGCTTCGGGTCCTTCAAGCCTGCACGGGTGCGCCGGATGGCCTGGGACAGTGCCCTAATGGCCTCGTCCTGGCCGACGACGCGCTTGTGCAGTTCGTCTTCCATCTTCAGCAGCCGCGAGGACTCTTCCTCGGTCAGCTTGAAGACCGGAATGCCCGTGGAGTTCGCCAGTACTTCGGCGATCAGGTCCTCGTCCACCTCGGAGATGTCGTCCATGCCGCCGGTCTTCCAGTGGCGTTCCTTCTCGGAGCGCTCGGTGATGAGCTTCTGCTCCTTGTCGCGCAGCGCGGCAGCACCCTCGAAGTCCTGCGCGTCAATCGCGGACTCCTTCTCCATCTTCAGCTCGGAGATGCGCTCGTCCATCTCCTTGAGCTCCGGCGGAGCGGTCATGCGGCGGATGCGGAGCCGGGCACCGGCTTCATCGATGAGGTCGATCGCCTTGTCCGGCAGGAACCGGTCCGAGATGTAGCGCTCGGAAAGGTTCGCGGCCGAGGCGAGGGCGCCGTCTGTAATGGTGACGCGGTGGTGCGCCTCGTAGCGGTCCCGCAGGCCCTTGAGGATCTCGATTGCGTGCGCAACCGACGGCTCCTTGACCTGGATCGGCTGGAAGCGGCGCTCGAGGGCGGCATCCTTCTCGATGTGCTTGCGGTACTCGTCCAGCGTGGTGGCACCGATGGTCTGCAGCTCGCCGCGGGCCAGCATGGGCTTCAGGATCGAGGCTGCATCGATGGCACCTTCGGCTGCACCGGCACCCACGAGGGTGTGGATCTCGTCGATGAAGAGGATGATGTCGCCGCGGGTGCGGATTTCCTTGAGGACCTTCTTCAGCCGCTCTTCGAAGTCACCGCGGTAGCGGGAGCCGGCCACGAGGGAGCCAAGGTCCAGCGTGTACAGCTGCTTGTCCTTGATGGTCTCCGGCACGTCGCCGCGCACAATCGCCTGGGCCAGGCCCTCGACGACGGCGGTCTTGCCGACGCCGGGCTCGCCGATCAGCACGGGGTTGTTCTTGGTGCGGCGGGAAAGGACCTGCATGACGCGTTCCATTTCCTGCTCGCGGCCGATCACAGGATCCAGCTTGTTCTCGCGGGCAGCCTGTGTCAGGTTTCGGCCGAACTGGTCCAGCACAACCGAGCCGGCGGGGGTACCCTCTGCCTGGCTCTGGCCGACGCCGGCGCCGGTGGTCTCTTTGCCTTGGTAGCCGGAGAGCAGCTGGATGACCTGCTGGCGGACCCGGTTGAGGTCGGCACCAAGCTTTACCAGCACCTGCGCCGCCACACCCTCACCCTCGCGGATGAGTCCCAGCAGGATGTGCTCCGTGCCGATGTAGTTGTGGCCGAGCTGCAGGGCTTCGCGCAGCGAAAGCTCCAGCACCTTCTTTGCACGCGGCGTGAAGGGGATGTGGCCGGAGGGCGCCTGCTGGCCCTGGCCGATGATCTCCTGCACCTGCTCGCGGACGCCGTCGAGCGAAATGCTCAAGGACTCAAGAGCTTTGGCGGCAACGCCCTCACCCTCGTGGATCAGACCCAAGAGGATGTGTTCGGTACCAATGTAATTGTGGTTCAGCATGCGTGCCTCTTCTTGGGCAAGCACAACTACGCGACGGGCACGGTCCGTAAATCGCTCAAACATTTCGCCACACTCCTAGCTACGACGTACTTTGATGCTACGTGGGGGAACCCTGACTTGGGGAGCTTGTTCGCCACAGGGGAAACCCGGGGTCTTGCACACGTGCGCGCAGCTGCCGTAGCGGTGTTGCCGGCGCAATGGCGGAGAAGGCTTTGAATAGCGTCCCGATGCCAACCGGCGGGGAATTAGCCCTCTACTGGACGGGGTGTCGGAAATCACCCGGTATGGAATGTTCCATGGGCCGCAGATTAGCCCGAGAATCGATTACCCCCTGGCCGGCAGTCCTGAATATCGGCGGTTCAGATTAATGCGGGCGGGAACAGCCGGTTAAAAGCGCAGCGCCCCCGTCAACCGGGGGCGCCGCACATATGCTCAGAACTTTTTGTGCACTGACTGGCTGTCAGGGCACCAGGCTAGGAATTGGCCTTTTGGTAGGCTTCCTGGATTTCTGCCTGAATACGGCCGCGCGCGTTTACGGTGTAACCGTGGTCCCGCGCCCACTGGCGAATCTGGGCAGAGTCCTGGCTGCGTCCACCCGGTGCCTTTGCACGGGTAGGGCGGCCGCCGGACGTTTTGCGGCCGGCTGAAACAAAGCGTTCCAGTGACGACCGCAGTTCTGAAGCGTTGGCCGAGGACAGGTCAATTTCATAACCGACGCCATCGAGGCCGAAGCGAACGGTTTCGTCCGCAGATCCCCCATCCAGATCGTCCACGAGGACGATATTGACTTTCTGTGCCATCAAAAATCTCTCTTTTGGAAAGGTGTGTAATCAGAAAAGCAGGATGTTTCCACCTGAAGTATCTCCCCCATTAAGCCAACGCGTCAAAACACGCAATGGTTCCTTGGGGATAACTGCGGGTATTAAAATTCGCCTGCTATTTGTCTGATTTACTCGGCGGCTCTGGGGAATCGTCTCCGGCTGCCGCCTGGGCGTCGGCTTCGGCCTGCGCGCGTGCTTCGGCCTGGCGTTCTGCCTTGTCCGCGTTAAAGATCGACTTCATTGCAAACCAAAAGAGCAAGCCAACTACCAGCGAGGGCAGCAGTACGGCGACGTAGTCCATCATCAGTGGCCTTCGGGCTTCAGAAGCGGGAAGAGAATGGTTTCGCGGATGCCCGCGCCGGTGAAGAGCATGACCAGGCGGTCGATGCCCAGGCCGATGCCGCCCATGGGAGGGGCACCGTACTCCAGCGCGCGGAGGAAGTCCTCGTCCAGCTGCATGGCCTCGGCGTCGCCGGCTGCTGCGTGCATGGACTGTTCGGTGAGGCGTTCGCGCTGGATGACCGGGTCAATAAGCTCGGAGAAGGCGGTGCCGCGCTCCATGCCGCCGATGATCAGGTCCCAGGCCTCGATCAGGCGGCCGTCCTCACGGTGCGGGCGGGCCAGCGGCTGGGCCGACGGCGGGTAGTCGTAGACAAACGTGGGGTTCAGCAGCGTGGGTTCCACGATTTCGCCGAAGAGTTCCACAGCCAGCTTCTCGGCGTCCCACTTTGGGTCCACCTTGACATCGTGCTTCTCGGCCACTGCGCGCAGTTCCTCGAGCGTGGTGTCCGGGGTGATCTCCTGGCCCACCGCCTCGGAAAGGCCGGGGTAAACAGCAACCCAGGCCCAATCGCCGTCGAGGTTGATCTCCCCGGCTTCGGTCTGCAGCGTGCGTCCGGCCCCCACGGCGTCCGCGGCGTCCAGGATGATCTCCTTGATGCGCTCGGCCATGACGAACTGGTCCGCCCAGGCCTCGTAGCACTCAAGCGTGGTGAACTCCGGGCTGTGGGTGGAGTCCACGCCCTCGTTGCGGAAGACGCGGCCCATGTCGTAGACGCGGTCGATGCCGCCCACCACGGCGCGCTTGAGGTACAGCTCGGTGGCGATGCGGAGGGTCATCTTCTGGTCGAACGCGTTCATGTGCGTTTCGAACGGACGGGCCAGGGCGCCGCCATGGACCAGCTGCAGAATGGGCGTTTCCACCTCGACGTAGGTGTGGCGGAACAGGGTCTCGCGGATGGAGCGGGTGATGGCGGCGCGGGTGTAGACCATCTCGCGGGCCTCGTCGCGGACCATCAGGTCCACGTAGCGCTGGCGGACGCGGGTTTCCTCGTTGAGTTCGGCGTGCAGCACCGGCAGCGGGCGCAGTGCCTTGGACGCCATGGACCACGACTCGGCCATGACGGAGAGCTCACCGCGGCGGGACGAGATGACTTCGCCCCTGATGAAGACGTGGTCGCCCAGGTCGACCAGGGCCTTCCAGTCCGCAAGGGCCTCTTCGCCCACGTTCGCCAGGCTGAGCATGGCCTGCAGCCGGGTGCCCTTGCCGTCGGTGCCGCCTTCCTGCAGCGTGGCGAAGCACAGCTTTCCCGTGTTCCGGACGAACACCACGCGGCCGGTGACGCCCACGACGTCGCCGGTGGTCTCGTCGGCCTGCAGGTGGGCGTACTTTTCGCGGATCTCGCTGAGCGAGTGCGTGCGCTCAACACCCACCGGGTACGCCTCCGACCCGCGTTCGATCAGCTTGGCGCGCTTGTCCATGCGGATGCGCATCTGTTCGCTGGCGTCGAGCGGTTCTGGGGCGTTCTTGGGGGCGGGGGTGTTTTGGGAAGTCACAGTCATCAAGTTTACCGGGACTTGCCGCATCGGCGTTCGGGACCTCCTTCCTTGGAGTTTTTGTCCACATATTCGGACTTCCCGGGCCATTTGGGTCGAATATCTGTACAAAAACTCCGGAGGGGGTGGGGCATAGACTCGGGCTGTGGAGACGTGGACAGTTGAAACGGACGACGACGGCGGCCGGCTTGAGGTGCACTCCTTCAGGCCCGCCGCGCTCACCCGCGCCAATGGCGGCAGCACCGCCGGCAGCGCCTCCGCGAAAGGTGACCCGGCCCCGGTGACGGCGCCCGGCGTCGTCGTTATCCACGGAACACTGGTGACCGACGCGCTGTACCGCCCGTTCGCCCGCAACCTGAGCCTCCTGCTGAGCCGGCCGGTGCACTGCTACAACCGCCGCGGCCGCGGCGGTTCCGCGCCCCAGCCGGATGACTATTCCGTTGCGACCGAAATCCGTGACCTCGCCGCCGTGATGAAGGCGACGGGTTCGGAGGACGTGGTGGCGCACAGCTTCGGCGGCTTCGTGGCTCTCCAGGCGGCGCGCGACATGCCCCTGCGCCGGCTCGTCACCTACGACGCAGCGGTGTCCCTTTCCGGCAACCTGAGCCACCGCTGGCGGCCGGAACTGGAGCAGGCCGTGACGGAGGGGCAGCTCAACCACGCATGGGCGCATCTGGTGCAGGGCCTGGCCACGGCCGGGCCGTTGTCGTACCTGCCCCTCGGCGCGCTGCGGATGCTGAGCATCTTGTCGGCCCGGACCAACGTCGGCGCGGAAATGCGGGAGCTGCTGCCGACGGCCGTCAAGGAGATGCGGGCGGTGCTCGACGCCGACGCGGAGCTCGCGGATTACACGGAACTGGCCACCCCCACGCTGATGCTCAGCGGCGGCTGGAGCCCGGGCTACTTTGCCGACACCGGCCGGCAGCTGGCGCAGGCCGTGCCGGCGATCGACTTCGCGGTGGTTCCGGGCCAGCTGCACGAGGGGCCGATCCGGCCGGGCAAGCGCCTGGCCATCCGGATGGCGCGCTTCCTGAACGGCACCGACGGAACCGTCCGGCCACTGGGCAGCAAGCGCCGGCGCAGGTAGCCACTGGCTGTCAGCACAGGCCGGCCTCCGATAGGCTCGGAGCATGACTCGCGAGATCATCAGCACACCCGACGGCGGCAAGCTCGAGCTGTTCAGCACGGGCGCTGAGTTGGCCACGGCCGGCTCCGGCGTGGTTGTGGTTACGGCTTCCATGGTGACGGCGGCGGACTACACCCGCTTCGCGCAGAAGCTCAGCGCCTCCCTCGGCCGGCCGGTGCACACGTTCAACCGGCGCGGCCGGGGCGCCTCCTCCGAACAGGCCGGGGACTACACCCTGGACGTCGATATCCGCGACCTCGACACCGTCATGAAGCACACGGCCAGCACCGACGTCTTCGGCCACAGCTTCGGCGGCGCCGTGGCCATCCACGCGGCGCGGACCCTCCCGGTGGAACGGCTCGCCGTCTACGATCCCGCGGTCTCCGTCAACCACAGCGTCACGGCCGACTGGACCACCGAATACGAACGGGCGACTGCGGCAGGAGACGACGACCGCGCCCTCGCGGTCCTGCTCCGCGGGCTTGAGGCCGAGAGCGCTTTCTCCTCCCGCATGCCACTGTCCATGATGACCCTTGCCAATAAGCTCACGGCGGGAACGTCGGTGGGCAAGCAGATGCGCGAAATGATGCGCACCGGCGTCCGGGAGATCAAGGCGATCATCGCGGCGGACATGCCGGCCGAACCGTTCCTGGCGTTGCCGCTGGAGACGCTCATCATCGTGGGCGAGAAGAGCCCGGCGTACTTCGGCGTGGCCTGCGGCCAGATCCACGACGTCCTCTCCGGCTCCAGCTACACCATCCTGCCGGGCTTCGGGCACGACGGCGCCAACCGCGCCCCGGACAAGCTCATCGCCGAGCTCAGCGAGTTCTTCGCCGGCTGAACCCAAAAAGCAACGCGGGGTCACTTCACGCCCAATTAACCCTCCGGATTGGGCGCGAAATGACCCCGCGTTGCTCTTTAATGCGGCGCTTAGTGGGCGGCGGGTGCGCCTTCTGCGCCTGCCGTTTTCCGCATCATGGTGGAGAGTACGACGGCGGCAACGGCTATGACGGTCGCCGTCAGGAACGCGGCATTCATGCCCGCGACGAGGCCGGAGCCGGCGGAAACGAAGGCGAAGATGGACACGAGCAGCGCCGTGCCCGCCGCGCCGGCCACCTGCTGCAGGGTGCTCATGATGGCCGAGCCGTGCGAGTACAGGTGCGGCGGCAGCGGGTTCAGGCCGGTGGTGAAGGCCGGGGTGAAGAGCAGCGCGAGCCCGAAACTGAGCCCGACGTGCAAGGTGACGATCCACCAGACCGGAGTGCCGGCGTCGAGCATTGCGAACTGCCATAGCGTCAGGACCATGAGCGAGGATCCGGTGACCGTAAGCGGCAGCGGGCCGACCTTGTCGAACAGGCGGCCGATCACCGGGCCGAGCAGGCCCATGGCCAGGCCCCCGGGCAGCAGGGCAAGGCCGGTCTCGAGCGACTGCAGGCCGCGGATTTCCTGCAGGTACAGCGGCAGCAGGATCACGGCGCCGAACAGGGCCACCATGGACACCACCATCAGCAGCACGGACACCGTGAACATCCGGAAGTTGAAGGCCCGCAGGTCCAGCAGCGGGGCCTCGGATTTCTGCAGCCGGAGCTGGCGGAACGTGAACGCGGCAAGGCCGGCCACGCCTACAACCAGCGCCACCACGGCCAGCGTGCTTGGGCCGCTGCTGCCGCCGTGGCCGCCACCGATCTGGCTGAGGCCGTAGACGAGGCCGCCGAAGGCGGGGACGGTCAGCACCACGGAGAGGAAGTCGAGCCTGGACTTTTCGGTCTCGCCGACGTTGGTGAGGAACCTGGCACCAATGGCCAGAGCGGCCAGGGCAATGGGCAGGACAAAGATGAACATGAAGCGCCAGGAGAAGTGTTGCAGGATGAAACCGGAAACCGTGGGTCCCATGGCCGGTGCAACAGAAATGGCAATGCTGACGTTGCCCATCACGGCGCCGCGGCGGGCCAGCGGCACCAGAGTGAGGATGGTGGTCATAAGCAGCGGAAGCATGATGGCGGTGCCGCCGGCCTGGATGACCCGTGCCAGCAGGAGGATTTCATAGCCGGGCGCCGCGGCGGCGAGCGCCGTACCGCCGGCGAAGAGGCCCATCGCCAGGAGGAAGACAGACCGGGTCGAGAGCCGCTGGAGGATGAAGCCGGTGGTCGGAATCACCACGGCCATGGTCAGCATGAATCCGGTGGAGAGCCACTGGACGGTGGGGGCATCCACGCGCAGGTCCACCATGAGCCGCTGCAGGGCAACGTTCATGATGGTTTCGTTCAGGATCACCACGAAGGTGGCCACCAGCAGCGTGACGATCACCGTCACGGATTCGCGGGACATCCTGTCCGACGGCGGTGCTGGGGCCGGGGACGTCGGCGCACCGGCCGCCGTTACGACGGGAGCGGCCGGCTCCCGGGCAGGTTCGCCAGACGAATCGGACGTGACTTTGGTAGACATGGCGAGGCCCTCAGGGAGTTGGAGTGGTGGCTGGCGGTCGGCGCCGCTGCAGACTCCAACAGTGTAGTGGCCCCGCACATTCCCCGTACACCGCCCTTCCCTGCACTCGCGGTTTAAGTCACTGGGATAAAGCCGTTAGGAACTGAGCGGCACGTTGTCGATCAGCCGCACGGCTCCCACCTTCGCGGCAACCAGTGCGAGCCCTTCACCGCGGAAGGGTGTCTCGCGGCAGTTCTCGGCGAGGGGCTCCAGCGTGACGGGATCCACGACGTCGAGGTAGTCGAGCTGGACCAGGGGCTGGGACTCGATCAGGGCCCTGGCCGAGCCCACGTCAAGCGGTTCGTTCGCGTTCGCCCGCTCCTCAATGAGGTGCAGCGCACGGGACAGAACCAGCGCTGCCTCCCGTTCCTCGTCCGAGAGGAAGCGGTTCCGGCTGGACAGCGCCAGCCCGTCGGCGGCGCGGGCCGTTGGCACGGCAACGATCTCCACGGGGAAGTTCAGGTCTGCCACCATCCGGCGCACGAGGGCCAGCTGCTGGGCATCCTTCTGCCCGAAGTAGGCGCGGTACGCCGGAAGCCCGCCGCCGGAACCGGCGACGAAGGCGCTGCCGCCGGGAAGGCCGGTGCCGGGGATACCCAGGTGCAGCAGCTTGGCCACCACGGTGAGCGCGCCGTCGAAGTGCCCGGGCCGGGAGGCGCCCTCCCACTTCTCTCCCAGCGGACCGGAGGTGACCCGGACCATCGGCTGCCCGCCCGGGTACATCTCCTCGACCGACGGCGCGAAGACCAGGTCCACGCCCTGCTCCTCCAACAGCGCCGTGTCCGCCTCGAGGGTCCGCGGATACCGGTCCAGGTCCTGCGCCTCGCCGAACTGCAGCGGGTTGACAAAGATGGAGGCCACCACAACGTCGTTCTGTTCGACGGCGGCCCGCGCCAGCCGCCCGTGCCCCTCGTGCAGGGCGCCCATGGTGGGCACGAGGCCCAGGGACGAGCCGTTCTTCTGGGTCAGCAGCAGCCGGCTTTGCGCACGGAGGGATTCCGCCGTCGTTACGAGTCGGATTGCCATGTCAGTGTCCTCCCTTGGCCCGGTGGCCGTTTTCATGCAAGTCCGTCACGGCCCTCTGCCGGGCCGTCGTCATCGGTGCCCTCAAGTGCAGTACGAATATTGTCCGCCTGATCCGGCTTCAGCAAACCCCGCCCTTCAGCACGCCTGGCGGTGGCCCGCGCCATGGCCAGGTACGCCGCGAGGATGTCGCCGCCGGTGCCGCCGTCGTGCTCGCGCAGCGCGCGGGCATGCGCCTCGACCGTGCCCGCATCCCCCCGCGCCACCGGACCCGTCAGGGCCGACTCTCCGGAGGCGAGCGCGTTCTCCAGGGTTGCCCGCAGCAGCGGCCCGAGCATTCGCCCGGGACTCTCCACACCCACCTCGGCGAGCAGCTGTGACGCCTGCGCCACGAGCGTGACCAGATGGTTCGAACCGTGGGCCAGGGCCGCGTGGTAGATGGTGCGGTCGCCCTCGGCGATGACCACAGGTTCGGCCCCCATTTCGACGACGAGTGCCTGGGCGATGGGGAGCATGGCTGCGTCCGCCGTGACACCGAACGTGCAGTCCAGCAGGCGGGTCAGGTCCAGGCTCATGCCGGTGAAAGTCATGGCCGGGTGCAGCGCCAGGGGCACGGCACCGGCCGCCCGGACCGGATGCAGCACACCGACGCCGAACCGGCCTGACGTGTGCGCCACGAGCTGGCCGGGCTGCCAGGCGCCGAGCTTGGCCAGCCCTTCCACGAGTCCGCCGAGGGCATCATCCGGAACGGCCAGGAGCACCAGTTCCGCGCGTTCCACGATGTCCTGGATCTCCAGGACGGGAACGCCGGGCAGCAGGGTTTCGGCCCGCTCCCGGCTCGCGTCGGAGACGGCGGAAACCCCGACGACGGCGTGCTCGGCTCCGCGGAGCGCCGCACCGAGGACGGCGCCCACTTTGCCGGCACCGATGATTCCGACGCCGAGGCGTCCTGGCTTAGCCACGTTGCTGGCCTTCCTGTTGGGGTGCTGTGGGAGTGGGGTGTGAGTCCGGGTTTTCGACGGGCCCAACCAGCGGAGCCGCGACGGGCTCAACCAACCCGGCGTCCGTGGGCCCGAGCCCAACCGGCCCGGCCGGGGCGACCTGGGCCAGCCACTGTTCGCTTGTCTGGCGCCGGCGGGCGGCGCGGGCGCGGGCTGCCTGGGCGTCGAAGAGCGCCTGCGCCTCCCGGATGTCCGCCTGGATCACCCGCGGCGCCACCGGACCGGCGGTGGTGTGCAGCACGAGATCTGCCAGGCCGAACCGGCGGGCGAGTGGTCCCTGCTGCAGCGCAATGGACTGCGTCCGCTGGTGCGGCACCACCACAAGCTGCCGCCACCACCGGCCCGACCGCATGAGCAGCGCGGTGTCCGTGGCTGCGAAGGCGTTGCGCCGCCAGCCCAGCGGCGCCAGCAGCCGTGCCCGGCGCGGCGTGGTGACAAATCCGGCGTCGGAATCCAGCCCGTTCACCCCCTGGTGGAATACGCGCAGTGGATCGGCGGTTCCCGGATCGGGCAGCACGAGGGCCAGCATGTTCAGGACGTCGTCCATCTTTCCCACCGGCAGCAGCGTGGTGCGGGAGCCGCCCTCGCCGTTGTTCGCTCCGGCCCCGTATCCGGCGGCGTTGACCTGCATCCGGTACCAGCTGAAGAGGCGCCACAGCGGCGGCTGGGCCACCCTAAGCGCCTGGATCCGGCCCGGCGGGAGGGTCTGCGCCTGCGTGTCGAGCAGTCCGTACCGGAGCCGGATGCCGTCTTGGGAGATGGCTGCTGTGAAGTTGTAGCCCTTGGTGAAAGAGTTCCAGTACGCGGCGATGAGGCCGAGCGCCGCGGGAATCAGGTACAGGAAAAAGGCCCTGTTCTCGGTGAGCGCGGACAGCATCACGGATGCCGCGGCGCCCAGGACCACAAAGACGCTCTGCTCACTGAGCAGGAGCGAACCGATCAGGCGCGACGGCGGGACCTGCAGTACCTGCTGCTCCAGGGCCTCGGCAGCGGCTGCTTCGGGGTGCTCGGGATCCAGCCGGACTCCCGACGCGCGGGCAAGGATGGTGGCGCGCAGCTGCCGGGCGTCGTCGATGCGCAGGTATGCCAGCCGCACGGCGGACTCGCCGGCGTCGGCAACTTCGAACTTGAGTTCCGCGAGGCCGAAGATCCTGGCGAGCAGCGGCTGGACGATGTCGATGGCCTGGACGCGGTCCAGCCGCGCCTGCCGCTGCTGCTTGAACAGGAAGCCCGTGTTGACCCGGACGTAGCCCTCCGCCACCTGGTACCGGGTGAAGTACCAGGACAGGATGAAGCCCAGCACCGCCAGCACCAGCATCAATGCCCCGCCGCCCAGAAGCCACGGGGCGCGGCCGGCGATGCGGTCATCGATCAGCGGCTGGCCCTGGAGCATCCGTTCAAAGCTGTCACGCCCGAAGAAGTAGCCGATGGCCGCCAGCGCAACCCAGCCACGTACGAAAGGTGTCGCCGGGTGCACACGCAGCCACTCTCCGTCGGGCTTTCCGGAAGCGAGGCCGCCGGGGCTCACAGCCCGGCCAGCCTGGCTTCGCCGCGCGCCGAGAGCTGTTCCCTGAGCCGGGCGCCTTCCGCGGCGGGAAGTCCCGGAATGCCGGCGTTGGTGCCGGCGGACGCCGTGTGCAGCTTCAGGGTGCACAGGCCCAGCCCGCGTTCCACCGGACCGGCGCTGATGTCCACGTACTGCATGCGGCCGTACGGCACCACCATGACGCGCTGGAAGAAGATGCCGCCGCGGATGAGAAGGTCGTCGTCGCGCTCGGCGTAGCCGATGGCGCGCACCTGCCGCGGGATCAGGACCAGGCGCCACAGCGCCAGCAGCAGCATGAAGGCCGGAATGCCGATGGCCAGCCAGAGCGGCGGCCAGCGCCACCAGCCGAGCCGGACGAACACCAGCGGCAGGCTCAGCACGGCCACCACCACCATGTTGCCAAGGGCCCACTCCACGAGCCGGACCGTGACGTACTTCGGGGACACGCGCAGCCAGGTGATCCCGGGCGGATCAATCGCCGCGGTAGGCATACTCGCCTTCCCCCTTGGCCTTGCCCCGGCCATGGCCCGGCAGGCCTTTGCTGGCGTCAGTCTCGCCGTCCTCCGGCGGGATCCTGCAGAAGCGTTCGACGACGAGCCCCACCACGATCATGACCAGCCCGCCGCCGGCCATCCCGAGGGCCAGCCAGGTGACGTCCAGCCCGCTGCGGATGCTCCAGAACCGCAGCTGGTCCAGGAAGATCCCGGCGTGCCAGCCCAGCAGCATCGCGCCGGTGTAGGCGCAGGCCTGGGCGAGGACCAGCGTCCACGCCGCCAGGATGGGGTTCAGCATTTTCTTCTTCTTGCCGTTCCGCCAGCGGAGCACGCGGATGCCCAGCACCAGGGTCAGGGCCACGATCACGCCCATGGTGACCAGCGCCGTGGCCGGCAGGACTGGCGTGGCCATGCCGTACCGGACGGTCAGGACGGCAGCGGACCAGCCGGCGATGGCCAGGGCAATGCCCACGACTGCGAGCAGCAGCGGACTCACGGGCTTCACGGCTGTTCCACCGCCCCGCCGTCGGGCACGCCGTCGAAGTCCCCGAAACCGTCGAACGGCTGCAGGTCCGGGAAGTCGGCGGCCCTGGCGGCAAGCTCCCCCACCGGCTGCCCGTTCAGGGTGGCGGAGGGGTCCATCTGGGCCCAGGGGAAGAGCACGAAGGCCCGCACTGCCGCAAACGGGTGGGGCAGTGTGAGTACCGGATCGTCGCTCTTCAGGTCACCGTAGACGATCACGTCGACGTCGAGCGTCCGCGGACCCCAGTGGACCTCACGCACACGGTGGTGCTTGTTCTCCACCGACTGGCAGTGCTTGAGAAGCTCGAGCGGCTCCAGCGACGTTTCGACCGAAATCACCATGTTAAGGAAGTCCGGCTGCCCGGCGGGGCCGCCGACGGCCTTGGTCTGCACTATCGGCGAGACGGCCAGGAGCCGCACCTCCGGGCGGTCCACAAGGTCCGCCACCGCCTCGGACAGGGTCTCGTTCCGTGCCCCGAGGTTGCTGCCCAGCGCCAGCACCGCCCGCGTGTAGGCGGTCTTGGCCCGTGCCGGCGGCTCATGCACCGGCTTCTCATGCAGTGCGGGTGCCGGATTCATGTCCGCTCCCGGTAGACGCTGACGGCGACGTCGCCGAAGGGCACCTCGATGGGCGCCTTGGGTTTGTGCACCGTGATCTCCACGGCCTGGATCCTGAATTCCTTGAGCAGGCCCTCGGCCATCCGCACAGCCAAACCCTCGATCAGGTTCAGGGGCTCGCCGGTGATCCAGTCGGTGATCCGTCCGGCCACCTCACCGTAGTGGGCGGTGTCGCGGACGTCGTCCGACTCCGCTGCCTGGCTGAAATCCAGGTGCAGGACGGCGTCCACAACAAACGGCTGGCCTTCGCGGCGCTCAAAATCGAACACCCCGTGGTAGCCGGTGGCGGTGACACCGGTCAGCGAGATCCTGTCCATGGCTGTTCTGCTAGGCCTTCCTGGTCAGCGGCCGTGGTCCGGGGCCGCCATGCGGGCGGCCACTTTGACGGCGTCAAGGCTGGGTCCGACGTCGTGCACGCGCACGGCCCAGGCGCCGCGGGCGGCGCTGATGGCGGTGATGGCGGCCGTGGCGGCGTCGCGCTCCTCCGGGAGCGCGGCCTTGCCGGCGACCGTCAGGAGCGTGCCCAGGAAGCGCTTGCGGGACGCACCCACCAGCACCTTGTGTCCCATGGCGTCGAGCCGGTCCAGGTTCCGCAGCAGTTCCCAGTTCTGCACGTCCGTCTTCGAGAACCCGATGCCCGGGTCCACGATGATCTGCTCGGGCAGGACGCCGGCCGCGTACAGCTTGTCGCGGACGCCGTTCAGTTCGGAGACGACGTCGTCCGCCACGTCGTCGTACTCCGTCAGGGACGTCATGGTCTTGGCGTCGCCGCGGCGGTGGGTCAGGACGTAGGGCACCTTGGTCTTCGCCACGAGCTCGGCCATGCCGGGTTCGATGGTGAGGCCGGAGATGTCGTTGATGATCGCCGCTCCAGCATTAAGTGCGGCCTCGGCGGTGGAGACGTGGGTGGTGTCGATGCTGACCAGCGCGCCGGCCTTCACGAGAGCCTCGATGACAGGCACCACCCGCCGCTGCTCTTCCTCCGGGCTGACTTCCTCGGCGCCGGGCCGGGTGGATTCGCCGCCGACGTCGATGATGTCGGCCCCCGCGTAGAACATCCGCAGCCCTGCGGCGATGGCGCTGTCCGCCGTCGCGTGCTTGCCGCCGTCGCTGAACGAATCGGGGGTGACGTTGAGGATGCCCATGACGAGCGTGCGGTCGGTGGGCAGGGCTTCGAACTTGGCTGCCGGCCGCGGTTTGCGCAGGATGGGCAGGGGTGATGTTGCGGGGCCGGTTCCAGGTGCTGCAGCTAGGGAATCCATAGTCTGTTTTTTACCTTCCGAGTATGAGGCTCATGGCCTCGGCGCGGGTGGCCGGGTCATGAAGTTGCCCGCGAACCGCGCTTGTGACGGTTTTGGCTCCGGGCTTGCGGATGCCGCGCATGGACATGCACATGTGTTCGCACTCCACCACCACGATGGCTCCGCGCGGCTTGAGGAATGTGACCAGCGCTTCAACGATCTGCGTGGTGAGGCGCTCCTGCACCTGCGGGCGGCGGGCGTAGATGTCCACCAGGCGTGCCAGCTTGCTCAGGCCGGTCACCCTGCCGTCGTGCGAGGGGATGTACCCCACGTGCGCGACGCCGTGGAACGGCACCAGGTGGTGCTCGCAGGTGGAGTAGAACGGGATGTCCTTCACCAGCACGAGTTCCTCGTGGTCGAGGTCGAAGGTGGTGCCGAGCACGCTGCCCGGATCCTGGTGCAGGCCGGCAAACACCTCGGCATAGGCCTTGGCCACACGCTTGGGTGTGTCCTGCAGCCCGCCGCGGTCCGGGTCCTCGCCTATGGCCAACAGGATTTCCCGCACGGCTGCTTCAATCCGGGGCTTGTCCACCTTGTGGTGGTGGCCGGAACCGGCCACCGCCGAATGGTCGGCGGTGGCGGTGAGGTCGTCGTCGTCGAAGTGAGTCACACCAAAGAGCTTAGCCGTGGTGGCCGTCTGGTCCGGCTTCCGTTACTCCGCCTTGGAAGGAGGCGTCCTCCGGAACACCCTGGGGATGCGGCGGAATCGCGTCCAGCGGTTCCTCGAGCCGGGCTTCCTTGGCTTCTTCCTGGGCTTCGCGTTCGGCACGCTCCTGCCGCGACTCCACCGGACCTGCCATCTGGACGGGACGGGTCTCCTTGGACAGCCAGATCTCGCGGAAGTCCCGTTTGCGGATGTCCCGGAAGACGTCGGCAATTTCGGCCTGGTTCAGGGTCTCCCGTTCCAGGAGCTCCAGGGCCAGCCGGTCCAGGACGTCCCGGTTTTCGGTGAGGATGGCGTAGGCCTCGTCGTGGGCCTGGTCGATCAGGCGGCGGACCTCCTCATCAACGATGTAGGCGATCTGGTCGGAGTAGTTCCGCTCATGGCTGGCGTCGCGGCCGAGGAACGGCTCGCCGCCGCCCTGGCCCAGGCGCACCGCGCCCACGCGCTCGCTCATGCCGTACTGGGTGACCATCTGGCGGGCTGTGGCGGTGGCCTTTTCGATGTCGTTTGAGGCGCCGGTGGACGGATCGTGGAAGACGATTTCCTCGGCCACACGGCCGCCCATGGCGTAGGCCATCTGGTCCAGCAGTTCGTTGCGGGTGACGGAGTACTTGTCGTTCTCCGGGACCACCATGGTGTACCCCAGGGCGCGGCCGCGGGGCAGGATGGTGATCTTGGTGACCGGCGCGGAGTTCCGCAGTGCGGCGGCGACGAGCGCGTGCCCGCCCTCGTGGTACGCGGTGATCTTGCGCTCGTGTTCCTTCATGACGCGGCTGCGCTTCTGCGGGCCGGCCATGACGCGGTCGATGGCCTCGTCCAGTGCGCGGTCATCGATGAGGTTGGCGTTGGAGCGGGCGGTCAGCAGCGCGGCCTCGTTGAGCACGTTGGCCAGGTCTGCACCCGTGTAGCCGGGGGTCTTCTTGGCCACGGCCTTGAGGTCCACGCCCTGCGCGATCGGCTTGCCCTTGGCGTGGACCTGGAGGATCTGGTCGCGCCCGACGAGGTCCGGGGCCTCCACGGAGACCTGCCGGTCGAAGCGCCCGGGGCGGAGCAGTGCCGGGTCCAGCACGTCGGGCCGGTTGGTGGCGGCGATCAGGATGACGTTGGTCTTGACATCGAAGCCGTCCATCTCCACCAGGAGCTGGTTGAGGGTCTGCTCGCGTTCGTCGTTGCCGCCGCCGATGCCGGCACCGCGGTGGCGTCCGACGGCGTCGATCTCGTCAACGAAGATGATGGCGGGTGCATTGGACTTGGCCTGCTCGAAGAGGTCACGGACGCGGGAGGCGCCGACGCCGACGAACATTTCCACGAAGTCCGAGCCCGAGATGGAGAAGAACGGCACGCCGGCCTCGCCTGCGACAGCGCGGGCCAGCAGGGTCTTGCCGGTGCCCGGAGGGCCGTACAGCAGCACGCCCTTGGGGATTTTGGCCCCGACGGCCTGGAACTTGGCAGGCTCTGCAAGGAATTCCTTGATCTCCTGGAGCTCCTCGACGGCCTCGTCTGCACCGGCAACGTCCGCGAAGGTCACCTGGGGCATGTCCTTGCTGACCATCTTGGCCTTGGACTTGCCGAACTGCATCACCTTGGAGCCGCCGCCCTGCATCCGGGACAGGAGGAACCAGAACAGGACGCCGAGCAGCAGCACTGGCACCAGCAGCGAGAAGAGTCCCGAGAGCCAGTTGCTCTCCACCGGCTGGTCCGTGTAGCCCTTGGAGGGGTTGGCAGCTGTCACGGCCTTGACGACGTCCGGGCCGCGGTCATTGACGAAGAAGAACTGGACGTTTTTGCCCTTGTCCTGGCCGTCGATGACGAGGTTGTCCTTCAGCACCAGGTCGACGCGGTTTTCGCCGTCGAAGATCTTGGCCTGTTCCACCTTGCCGCCCTGGGAGAGGAGCTCGAGGCCCGGCTGCGTGTCGATGCGCGTCGAGCCGCCCGGAGCCAATGTTGCAAACGCCAGCAGGAGCATGCCGACCACAACAATGATCCAAATGCCCGGGCCCTTGAAGAAACTCTTAGCTTTCATCTGTTCGGGGGCTGGCCCCGTCCCTCCTGGTAGTGCTGCACGGCGCGAGGACTGCGCGCGTGTGGTGCTGCGTCGTTTCTAGCTATACACCGTCAGGACTAATTCACGCACGGTGTAATACAAAAGTTCCCTCAGGGCGTAGTGGCTGGTGGGAGCACGAACGCGCCGCCGTCGAGCCGTGTTTCCAGGGCTCGACGGCGGCGCGGTCAGCTAAAGCGGCGCAGTTTACTCGTAGACGTGCGGGGCCAGGGTGCCCACGAAGTCCAGGTTGCGGTACTTCTCGGCGTAGTCCAGGCCGTAGCCCACCACGAACTCGTTCGGGATGTCATAGCCGACGTACTTGACGTCGATCTCGACCTTGGCGGCGGTCGGCTTGCGGAAGGCGGTGCAGATTTCCACCGACGCTGTGCCGCGGGATTCGAGGTTGGTCTTCAGCCAGGACAGGGTGAGGCCGGAGTCGATGATGTCCTCGACGATGAGCACGTCCTTGCCCATCAGGTCCGTATCGAGGTCCTTCAGGATTCGCACCACGCCCGAGGACTGCGTGCCGGAGCCATAGGAGGAGACGGCCATCCAGTCCATGGAAATGTGGCTGTGCAGCGCACGTGCCAGGTCAGCCATGACCATGACCGCACCCTTGAGCACGCCCACGATGAGGATTTCACGGCCTTCGTAGTCCTTGTCGATCTGCGCCGCGAGCTCGGTGATGCGTTGCTGGATCTGTTCCTTGGTGTAGAGAACGTGCTTGAGGTCTGCCTGGACGTCGGATGAATCCACCAATTGCTCCTGTGTAGATGCGGGTGCGACTATTTGCGGGACGGTTTATGAAGCCGGAATACAAGCTTCCCACAGCGGGCGGCCTCGCGGGGAACGCCTTCCGTCCCGCCCAGCCCCTGGGCACGTTCCCGGTCCTGCAGCTCGGCAAGCGAGAGGCGGTACACGCTGACCCCGCCGGGCAGTTCCACCGGACCGGCCGAGCCCTTCCGCCGCAGCAGTGCTTCCGCCGCCAAAAGGCGCTGGTAGCTGGGCTGTTGACCGCCGACGCCGGCAGCCGCCTTCGCGATCACCCGGAACCTGATGGCCGGGGCAAGTTCAGTGAGGGCAGCCTCCGGGAGGCTGGTGTCCGGTCCGTCGCGCTCAGCGAGCGACTCGTACGTGCTGTTGGCCACGTCCTCCAGATAATCGGCATCCAACTGCAGGATGGCGGCGGTGCGCGCGAGGGACTCGGCAACCCCCGGACCGAGTTTTTCCTCCAGCACCGGCATGACCTCCGACCTGGTCCGCGAACGTGCGAAGGCAGGATCGGCGTTGCTGGGGTCGTGCCAGGGATCGAGCTCCTCTGCGCGGCAGATCTCCAGGGTGTCCGCCCGGCGCAGGCCAAGGAACGGCCGGAGCAGCTTCCCCCGGGCAGGGCGCATCCCGGCCAGCGACCGTGTGCCCGAGCCGCGGGCCAGGCCCAGCAGCACCTGCTCCGCCTGGTCATCGAGTGTGTGCCCCAGGAGGATGGCGCCGGCTTCCCACTCCCCTGCCGCCGCCTCGAGTGCGGCATGGCGTGCGTCCCGGGCTGCGGCTTCCGGCCCGAAACCGGTGGAGGCGACATCGACAGTGCGGACCTGCACCGGGTCCAGGCCCAGGCCCAGGAGGGTCTCAGCCGTTCTCGCCGCAACATCAGCGGAACCGGGCTGCAGTTGATGGTCCACAACCACCGCACCCACGGCAACGGGCCGGCCGTCCACGTGGCCGCGGCGCGCAAAGTAGGCGGCCACAGCAGCCAGGGCCAGGGAATCGGGGCCGCCGCTGCAGGCCACCAGGACGCGTTCGGGATAGCCGGCTTCAGCCAGCGTGTCCTGCAGCATTTTCCGTGCCGTGCCGAGGACCGGCGCCAGCCGGCCAGGCCGCCGCCTTCCGCTGGGGACAGGACTGCCGGGGACAGGACCGCCTGCAGTGTTGGGGAGGTGCTGCACGGGAACCTAGAAGCCCATCCTGTCGAGCCAGATCCTGGCGTTGTGGATTTCCTCCTCGGTGGGCAGGTTCGCCGGAGCCTCCCAGACGCGGTTGAAGCCGTCCATCCCGGCCACGTCCACCACGGCGCGGACGAACTTGGCGCCGTCGCTGTACTGCTTCATTTTGGCGTCCAGGCCAAGAAGGCTGCGGATGAACTTCTCGATGACACCCCTGTCCTTGCCGCGGGCATTGAACCGCTGCCGGATGGTCTTCACGGAAGGAACGATGCTGGCGTCGACGGCATCCATCACCACGTTGGCGTGGCCTTCGAGCAGGCTCATGACGGCAGTGAGGTGGGACAGCGAAGCCTTCTCCTCGGGATCCTGCAGCAGATCGAGGATGGCGCCGCGGCCCGGAGTGGAACCGGCGGCGGCGCGGTCCTTGAGCGAGCGTGCGGCCGCCGAGGCGCGTTCCATCAGGGAGTCCACGTTGCCCAGCAGGTGCCCGCTGAGGTTGTCGATCTCGTTCAGCATGTGGTGCCGGAGCCACGGTGCCGCAGCGAACTGCACCCGGTGCGTCTGCTCGTGCAGGCACACCCAGAGCCGGAAATCCGTGGGGGTGACATTCAGCTCGCGCTCGACAGAGATGATGTTGGGCGCGACGAGCAGCAGCCGGCCGCCCGACGGCGCCTGCGATCCTTCGGCAAGCGCGGCGAAGGGATCATACTGGCCCAGGACCTTGCTGGAGAGGAATGCGAGCACGGCGCCGAGCTGGCTGCCGGTGATGGCCCCGCTGACGGCGGCGGCTCCGGGGCTGATGGTGCCGCGGCGGCTCTCCAGCATCTTTTCGATGGCGGGTTTGAGCATCACCGCGAAGCTCTGCGTGTTGGCCTTCGCCCAGGAGGCGCGGTCCACAACGAGGACGGATGAGTCACGGAGATCCCGTGCAGCTTCCAGCCCGGTGATCTGGTGGACGTGCGGAACGGAGGCATCTGCCAGTTCCCGCAGCTGGGAGACGGCGTCCCCGATCTCGGCGGCAGTCAGCGACGGGCCGGGCGGAGCCAGCCGTGCTGCGGCGGACGCGGCAAGGTCCCAGTTGATGAGGGCCTGGGCAGGGGCGGATGACTGGCTTGCAGTGGACTCCATACGCTCCATCAGAACATACGTGCCTTGCACCGCGCCTTAAGTTCGCTGACCGGCGAACCGGCAGTGGGCCGCACGGAAAGCTTGAAACACGCCTACCTGCAGCCGCAGCCGGCCAGCGCCGCGGCCGCCGTATCCAGTGCCGGCTTGTTGCCCTCGGCTCCCGGCGTGAGGCCGTTGCCGATGAAGGAGAACACCAGGAGCCTGCCGTCGGCGTCCACCACATACCCGCTCAGCGCAATGACCGTATTCAGGGTTCCCGTTTTGGCCCGCACCAGGCCAGCCCCCTCCGCTGTGGACTCGTCGATGTACCTGTCGCCGAGCGTGCCCGTCAGCCCCGCCACGGGGAACCCCGCCAGCGCCGCCCTGAGCCGGGTGTCCTTGCCGTTGGTGATGGCGCGAACCACCTCCGAGAACTGGCGGGCGGAAACCTGGTTGGCCAGGGCCAGTCCCGAAACATCCGCGGCGATCATCCCGTCCGTGGGGATTCCCAGTCCGGAGAGCTGCTCAAGAACGGCGGCCTTGGCCGACACGTTCGTCCCCGGCTGGCCGCCCGCCACAGCTGTCATGCGGCCAAGGGTTTCGGCGAGGTAGTTGTCAGAGGTCTGGAGCATGAGGTCCACCTGCTGGCTGACCGTCGCGGACTGCACCTCGGCGAGGACTTTGGCGTCCGCCGCCGGTTTTCCGTCAAGACGTACGACGGCGGGTGCCACCGTGAGGCCGGCGGCGGCACCTGCCGCTTTGAGGCCGGCAGCGAATGCCTCACCCGAGGCGATGGCGGAGTCCTGGGGCCGGGGAGCCGTGGTGTCTGCGGGATCAAACCGCGCCGAGTTCAGCGCCAGCGGAAACAGCGGGGCCGTCTCGCCGGCCGCCACGTCATCCGGGCTCCAGGCCGGGTTCAGCGCCGGACCGGTGAAGAGGGAATCATCCACAAGCACCTGGACCTGCCCCTTGAAGCCGCCTTTCCGCAGTGACTCCACAGTCTGTTTGGCCAGCGTGGCGAGCCCTGCATGGCCAAGGACCTTGGATTCGGCGGAATCGCCGGCGCCGAGCAGGACGTCACCGCCGCCCACCAGAACGACGGACCGGGTTGCAGCCGCCGGCGCTGCTCCCGGCGTTTCGGCCGCCGGCCCGGCGAGGACCCTGGTGCTGAACCGTTCCTCTGGGCCGATGCCCCGCAGCGCGGCAACGGCGGTGAGGAGCTTCATGTTGGAGGCCGGAATCCTGCTGGTGGCACCTTCGCGGTCATAGAGGACCTTGCCGGTGGCGGCGTCCTGGACCACGGCGGTGAAGGAGCCGCCGCCGTCGGTTTTGAGGACGGGGTCCAGCCGGGCGGCAACATCGGCGGGAACCGGCACCGGTGCGGCGTTGCTGAGCGGATCGATGCCCTGCGGCACGGACAGGCGTTCCGGGACCAACTGCCAGGCCGGGGTCTGGGCTGGTTCGGCCGTGGACCGGGCCGGGCCGGTCAGCGCGGGGGCAATGAGCATCCCGGCGGGAAGGGCCAGCGCCAGGAGGAGCACTGTGAGCAGGAATGTGGGCCAGCTCCGGACCACTGTGGAAAGCATGCCGCGGCCGCTCGCCGTGCTCCTGGTGCCGCTCATGCTGCTGGTCCTCAAGTCCTGAAATTACCCCATTAGTTCCTGAAACCTGGGCGTCTCGCTATATCCTCAATAGTAGTCGGCGGCACCGACAGTCCATTTTTGGCTGATCGCGTGTGCCGCGAACACACCAAGCAATCGTCGAGGAGCATTCCATGAAGCATGACGTGACCATCGAGATCCCCAAGGGATCGCGCGTCAAGTACGAAGTCGACCATGAGACCGGCCGAGTCCGCCTGGACCGTGTCCTCTTCACTTCCATGCAGTACCCCACCCACTACGGCTTCTTCGAGAACACCCTCGGCGAAGACGGTGACCCGCTGGACGCACTGGTGCTCCTGCAGGACTTCGATCTGCACCCGGGCGTCATCGTCGAAGCCCGCCCGATCGGCGTCTTCAACATGACCGACGACGGCGGCGGGGACGCCAAGGTCCTGTGTGTTCCGGCCGACCCGCGGTTCGACCACATCCAGGAAGTCAGCGACGTCAACGAATTCCTGATCAAGGAAATCGAGCACTTCTTCACCCGTTATAAGGACCTGGAGCCCGGCAAGTGGGTCAAGGCCGAAGGCTGGGCCGACCGCGCCGCCGCCGAAGCCGAACTTGAGGCTTCGATCAAGCGTTACGTGCCGGCAGCGCACTAGTTCCCACCGCCTCCGACTGCGGCCGGTGCGGTTCCTCGTGGACCGCACCGGCCGCCGTCGTTCTTTAAAGCGCGAACTGGCAGCTGATGACCTCAAATCCGGGTTTTGAGGTCATCAGCTGCCAGTTCGGGGTTGACCGTATTACCCCGGGGTGAGATCCGTAACGTGCCGTCGGCTCCCAGCTTGCCTCGGCGTATGCACCGGGTAGTCTGATTTCCACCATGTTCACGCTGACTATCAATCAAACAGACAGCCGGCGCGACGGCGACCGGGTCCCGCATCTCCTCAAGGACCTACGGCATATCCCGGCGCGACTGGACTTTGACCGCTCCGTTGAGGACGAGGTGCAGGGAATCGTGGATTGCCCGCACCAGGCGGTGGATGCCGCCCTGATCGCGCTCCGCTGCGGAAGCTGGTATGTGGGGATCGGCGTGGGCCCTGTGAATGAGCCGCTGCCGAACCAGATCAAGGACGCCAGCGGGCACGGCCTCATCTACGCCCGCCGGGCCGTGGACCGCCTCCGGAACAGCAAAGAGCGCATCCCGGTGGCCGTGGAGGGTCCGCTCCCGGACGTGGCGGCGGAGTCAGAGTCGGTGCTCCGTCTGCTGGGCCACATAGTCCGGGACAGGAGCGAGGCCGAGTGGCGCGTTCTTGACCTGATGACCCCCGGGGTGCGCGGCCAGCAGAAGGCCGTGGCCGCCGAACTCGGCATTACCTCCCAGGCAGTCAGCAAGGCGGTGGCGAGGTCGCAGTGGAACGAGGAGCACGCGGCCCGGCCGGCGGCGGCCAGGCTGCTCGCGCTGATCCTCGACGTCCGCTAGCCCCCGTTACCGGAAGAGCCCTTACCGGGCCCGCCCGCTAGAGGAATCCCCTTTAGAGGAGGCCGCGCAGCACGTGGGCGGCGCCGTCGTCGTAAACCGACTTGGTAACTTCGTCCGCGGCGGCGACCACTTCCTCCGGAGCCTGCCCCATGGCCACCCCGCGGCCCGCCCAGCCGAGCATCTCGATGTCGTTGCGGCCGTCGCCGATGGCAACTGTGGCGGCGGGATCAACGCCGAGGCGGCTGCGGAGGTTCTCCAGTGCACTGGCCTTGGTGACGCCGGCCGCGGCGATGTCCAGCCACGCGGTCCAGCCGACCGAATAGGTCACACCGGCAAGGCCAATGTGCTCGATGGCTTCGTTGAACTCCTCCGGCGTGTTCTCCGCGCTGAAGACCACTACGCGGACCGCCGTGGCATCGAGCATGGTCTGGAAGTCCACGCCGATGGCCTCGACGCCGAAGCTCGCGTCCTGGAAGCGCTCGGTGGAGAGGAAGTTACCGTCCTCGTCCTCCAGTGCGTATTTTGCTGCCGGCAGACGCTTGCGGAGGGCGCGCAGCGCCGGACCCGGATCGAAGGTGGCCTTGTGAATGATGTCGTAGCCGTTGGGCAGTCCGGGGTCCAGGCGCAGGGTCACGCCGCCGTTGCAGCATACGGCGTAACCGCGGTCCAGGCCGATCTGTTCGATGATGGGGAGCGTGGCGTTGAGCGAACGCCCGGTGGCGATCATTACCTCGTGCCCGGCCGCCACCACAGCCTGTGCGGCCTCGCGGACCGGAGCGGACATGTGGCCGTCGTGATCCACTAGGGTGCCGTCAACGTCCAGGGCGATCATGAGTTTCTGGTGTGCTTCTTGCCGGTCTTCGATGCCGGCGGCTGAGGATTCAGTCAGTGTAGTCATGCTTCCTAGTAGAGCAGACGCCCCTGACACCGCCTAGGACGCAGAGCACAGCAGCGCGTGAACAGAGGGTAAATATTCACAGGTTGTCCCCGGTGTGAGTGTTTACCCCCTGTGCGGAATCGGGCTTAGAGAACCGGGAGAACCTGGAGGCCGCCGAGGTACTTCTGCAGGGCGGCGGGCACGTTGACCGAGCCGTCAGCGTTCTGATGGTGCTCCAGCAGGGCCACGATCCAGCGCGTGGTTGCCAGTGTGCCGTTGAGCGTGGCCACAGCGCGGGTGCCCTTGGGGCTGCCGTCCTCGGTGAACACGCGCTCACGGATGTTGAGCCGGCGCGCCTGGAAGGTGGTGCAGTTGGACGTGGAGGTCAGCTCGCGGTAAGCGCCCTGCGTCGGGACCCACGCCTCGCAGTCGAACTTGCGGGCCGCGGACATGCCGAGGTCGCCGGCGGCGGTGTCGATCACGCGGTACGGGAGCTCGCACTTGGCCAGCATCTGCTCTTCCCAAGCCAGCAGGCGCTCATGCTCGGCGGCAGCCTCTTCCACCGTGGTGTAGATGAACATCTCCACCTTGTTGAACTGGTGGACGCGGATGATCCCGCGGGTGTCCTTGCCATGCGAGCCGGCCTCGCGGCGGTAGCAGGAGCTTTGGCCGGCGAAACGGATCGGGCCTGCGGAGAGGTCCAGGATCTCGTCTGCGTGGTACCCGGCGAGGGGCACCTCCGAGGTGCCCACAAGGTAAAGGTCGTCCTCCGCGAGACGGTAGATCTCGGCGTCGTGCTTTACATCGAATCCGGTGCCCTGCATGGTCTCCGGCCGCACCAGGGTGGGGGTGATCATGGGGACGAAGCCGGCCTCGATGGCCTGCTCCATGGCCATCTGCAGCAAGGCCATTTCCAGCCGGGCGCCCACGCCGCGGAGGAAGTAGAAGCGCGCCCCGGAGACTTTGGCGCCGCGCTCCATGTCGATCGCGCCGATCAGCTCGCCGATCTCGAGGTGGTCGCGGGGCTCGAAATCAGGGAATTCGCGCGGTGTGCCCACGGTCTTGACCACAACGTAGTCGTCCTCGCCGCCTGCCGGCACGCCGTCCTCGATGAGGTTGGGAATGGTGCGCAGAAGTTCTTCCTGCTTGGCCTGGGCGGCGTCGGCCTCGGCGGAGGCCGCCTTCACCGCACCCGCCAGTTCGCGGACCTCGGCGAGCAGCGCCTGCTTTTCCTCGCCCTTGGCCTGCGCCACCTTCTTGCCGAACATGTTCTGTTCGGCGCGGAGGTTCTCGAAGCTGATCAGTGCCGCGCGGCGTGCGGCGTCGGCGTCGATGATCGCGTCCACCAGGGTTTCGTCCGCACCGCGGGCGCGCTGGCTTGCGCGGAACTTGTCCGGATTTTCGCTGAGGTCTTTTACGTCGATCACCAGACAAGGGTATCGAATCTGCGGGAGACCCCGGGCGGGATAGTGTTGGAGCACCATGAGCGACCTGCTTCTTTACGTCCTGATCGCTGTAGCCCTGGTCTTCGCCGTCTCCAGCTGGTGGGGCGTGCGCAGGCTGAAGGCCCTGCATATCCGCAGCGCCGTGCGCGAAGAAGCCCACGAACACGGCCTGGAACGCCAACGCGTGGCCGTTATCCTCAACCCCGTCAAGGCCAAAGCCGAAGA
Source organism: Arthrobacter sp. BGA-UO-ETr-C19 (assembly GCF_059568005.1). Classification (NCBI taxonomy): domain Bacteria; kingdom Bacillati; phylum Actinomycetota; class Actinomycetes; order Micrococcales; family Micrococcaceae; genus Arthrobacter; species Arthrobacter sp. BGA-UO-ETr-C19. The sequence goes on along the minus strand of NZ_JCAQPC010000021.1, from coordinate 197,738 downwards.
GGCCCGTGCCACCATCCAGCGCGCCTGCCTGGCCGCCGGCTGGGAGGAGCCCCGGTTCTTCGAAACGACACCGGAGGACCCGGGCCACTCGCAGGTCCGGGCGGCACTGGAGTACGGAGCCGACGTCGTCCTTGTGGGCGGCGGCGACGGTACGGTGCGCGTTGCGGCTGAGGCTCTGGCGCACACCGGGGTGGCGATGGGCCTGGTCCCCCTGGGCACAGGAAACCTGCTGGCCCGCAACGTGGACCTGGACGTCTACGACCTGCACGGCAGCATCCAGACCGCTCTCTTCGGCCACCAACGGTTCATCGACACGGCCCGGATGGAAATCGAGAACTCGCTCACCGGCCACTCCTCGAGCCACTCGTTCCTCGTCATCGCCGGCATCGGCATGGACGCCGAGGTGGTGGGCGACACGAACGACGGCCTCAAGCGCGCCGTCGGCTGGCTCGCCTACACGGAGGCGGGGGTCCGGCACCTGCCCGGGCGCAGGAAAAAAGTCGCCATCTCGCTGGATGACCAGCCGGACCAGGCCAGGAAGATCCGCAGCATCCTGTTTGCCAATTGCGGCCTGGTTCCGGGCGGCATCGACTTCATCCCGCAGGCCATGATCGACGACGGGATGCTGGATGTGGTGGTCATGAGCCCCCGCAGCGCCGTCGGCTGGCTGGCGATGTACGCCAAGATCCTGTTCAAGCACAAGCGGCATCTGCCCGTCATGAGCGTCTACCGCTCCGGCAAGGTGGTCATCAAGTGCCCCGAACCCATGCCCACCCAGCTCGACGGCGATACTTCCGGGGACGCCACTAAGGTGACTGTGCAGGTGGAGCCGAGATCGCTGCTGGTGCGGGTCAGGGAAGAAACCGTGCGCCTGGGAACGCGTGCCTAGGCCAACGGTGTCCTAGGCAGGGCTCCGCCCTAGGCTGACTGTGCGGAGCCGGCGTGCTTGGCCGACTCGGCAGCCTCGGCAGCGGCCTTGGCGGCCGCCCGGGCTTCGGACTGTTCGCGGATCATGGCCTGTTCCTCTTCGAAGCGCAGGCGGTCCGCACGGTCGGCCTCGTCCCCGTCCCAGTCCTGGTTCTCGGCTGTGGGCTTGGGATTGACGATCATTCCCTGACCGTCATTGTCATTCTTGTCCGACATGACCCGCTCCTTTCGTTGGGGCCATCCCTTTGTTGATCATGCAAGCATACGCACAGCAACAAGGGCAGGGAAGTGCCCCGAGGGGCATTTGTCTACGCTGACGGCGAAGGTTCCACCGGTGCCTCCGAGCCCAGGGAGTCGCCGGCGAGTATCCCGTTGACCCACGCATGCGCCGCCTGGAATGCGTCGTCGGACGTGTGCTCCAGTACCACTGGAGCCTGCGCATCGGCACGGCCGTAAGAACCAAGGAACCGCGTGGCCGGGCTGATCCGGTGCAGGCCGGCGAGGGCGTCGGCCACCCGCGCATCGCCTATGTGGCCGTCGGCGTCGATGCTGAAGAAGTAGTGCCCCAGGTACTGACCGGTGGGCCGGGACTCGATGCGGCTCAGATTCACGCCGCGGGTGGCGAACTGGTCCAGGATTTCCATCAGGGCGCCAGGCCGGTCCTCGGGAAGGGGCACCACGACTGTAGTCTTATCCGCCCCGGTCCGGGCCGGCAGGACACCCGGACGGCTGACCAGGATGAACCGGGTCACCGCGCCGGGATTGTCACCGATGTTCTCGGCCAGTACGTGCAGTTCCGGCTGCTCCGCGGCGACTATCGGCGCGCAGATGGCGGCGTCGTAGTGCGCGTCATCCTCCAGCAGGCCCATCGCGGCAGCAGCCGTGGACGAACCGGGAACGTATTCTGCGCCGGGAATATGCTCGTCCACCCACATGCGGCACTGCGCCCAGGCGTGCCCGTGCGTGGAGATCCGGCGGATCCGGGAAAGCTCGACGCCGGCCCGCGCCACCAGCACGAAGCTGATGGGCACGAGGGCCTCACGGATGATCCTCAGTTCCTGTCCCGTCGCAATGGAATCCAGGGTGGCCGTGACGCCGCCCTCCACCGAGTTTTCGATGGGCACCATCGCTGCGTCGGCCGACCCGTCCCGCACCCGCTCCAGCGCCGCATTGACGTTGGAGGAGGGGATGCGAACCGATTCGGCAGCATCCGGAACCTGCAGGAGCGCCGCCTCCGTGAACGTCCCCTCGGGGCCGAGGAAGGTGTAGGTGCGGCGGGCAGAAGGCATGGATATTCCTTTGCGGGTATGGGAAGGGCAGAACTTACAGGACCACGGGCTTGAGGCCGTTGTCGGACACCAGCGGTTTGCCTGACTCCAGCCACTGGTCCATGCCTCCGGCCACATTCACCGCGGTATAGCCCTGGCCCACCAGCCACTGCGCTGCCCGGAAGGAACGCCCGCCGGTCCGGCAGATGACGTACAGGTCCTCGTCCGGGTCGAGGTCGTCCAGGCGCCCAGGCAACTGGTCCATGGGGATGTGCAGGGCACCTTCAGCGTGACCTGCCGCCCACTCGTAGTCCTCCCGCACGTCCAGGATGGTGGCGTCCGCGGGGACGTCCTTCACGGTGACGGTATCGAAGTCGCTCATGGGAGTCCTCTCCTTGGCCTCAAGCTCTCAGCTCCAGCGTATCGCCAGCGCAGCACCCCGCACCCTTCGGCCGGCACAGGTTACGCTGGTCCGAAGCCCGCGAGCCGCCGCAAAGGAGCACAGTGTCCGCCCCACACCGCCTGGCCGACATCCATCATCTGCCGGCCGTGCAGCTGAGGGCGGCGCTGCGTTCCGGAGAGGTCTCCGCCCGCGAAGTCACCGCCCATTTCCTGGCGCGGATCGAGGAATCGAACCCGAGGCTGGGCGCCTTCATCACCGTCACCGGGCCGAGGGCGATGGCCGAGGCCGCCGCCGCAGACGTCCTGTTCGCCCGGCGTCGTCCGGACCAGCCGCTGCCGCCGCTGCACGGGATGCCGGTAGCGTTCAAGGACCTCACCGATGTTGGCGGCGTGGTCACCACCCACGGCAGCGCAGCACTGGACCGGCGTCCCGCGCCGGCCGACGGCGCCCTCGCAGCAGCTGTCAGGGGCGCCGGTGCCATCTCCCTCGGCAAGACACAGGTACCTGAATTCGGGCTGACGGCCTATAGCGAAAACCGGATCGCACCGCCGTCGCGCAATCCGTACGCCCTGAGCAGGAGCTCGGGCGGTTCCTCCGGCGGCAGCGCCGCTGCCGTGGCGGCGGGGCTGGTGCCGTTCGCGCCCGGGACCGACGGCGGCGGATCGATCCGGATTCCGGCGGCGGCATGCGGCCTGCTGGGGCTGAAGCCAGGCCGTGGCGTGGTCCCGGCAGGTGAAAGCAGCGGGGATCCCGCCGGCCTGGTGGTGGCCGGCCCGCTGGCACGCTCCGCGGCCGATGCTGCGCTGCTGCTGGACATCATGGCTTCCAACGGCCCGGGACAACCGGACGGAGCGGGCTACCTGGACGCCGTTGGCCGCGCGCCCGATCCGCTGCGGATCGGGGTCAGTCTGGACAGCCCGTGGGGCGGGATCTTCCCGTTCACCCCGGATCAGGAGGCACTGGACGCGCTGGACACCGGCATCCGGCTGCTCACCGGGGCCGGGCACCACGTCGCCGAGGCGGAAATCCGGTACGACAACCGTTACCCCGACGCGTTCACCACCGCCTGGACGGCAGGCGTGGGCGCGGCCCGGATCGCGCCGCACCGCGAGGCCCTGCTGACGCCGCTGACGCGCACGTTCCGGCGGCGAGCGCAGCAGCGGAGCGCCGCAAAACTCAATGAATGCCTGGCGTTCCTGCGGCAATTTGAGCGCGACACGCTGGCACAGTATTCGGCCTGGGACCTGGTCCTGACGCCGGCACTGGCCCAGACTCCGCGTCCGGTGGGCTGGTTCACCGGCTCGGGCCACGGGGATAGCAGGTGGCCGTCCCCGGAATGGGCAGGCGACGCCGACGGCGACTACCGAAGGCAGTGCGAGTTCGCACCCTGGTCGTCCATGGTCAATGTGTGCGGCCTGCCAGCCGTCAGCATTCCCGTGCACTGGACCGGCGGCAGCCCCGGAGCGGGGCTGCCGATGGGCATCCAGCTGATTGGACGGCCCGGCTCAGAGGCGCTGCTCCTGCAGGTGGCAGCCCAGCTGGGCTTCTAGGTTGGGGGGCTGGCCGGTCAGATGGTGCTCGACGAGCTGGCGACGCTCGCCAGGATGGTGAGTCCCACGATCGCGAGAACGGTCAGGACCAGGCCGAGGTAACCCATGACCAGGCCGGCGATGGCGAAGCCGCGGCCAGACGGTTCACGACGCAGCGCCAGATGGCCCAGGATCACGGCGGCCAGTTGCGGGAGGATGAAGAATCCGAAGCCCAGGTAGACGGCAATGCCGCAGCAGAGGCTGGCAATGCTCAGGCCCTTCGGCTGGGGCACTGCGCCGTAATACGACGGCTGGCCGTACGGGCTGGCATACGCCTGGCTGTATTGCTGGCCGTACTGGTAGCCGTACTGCTGGCCATAGGGGCTGGCCGGCTGGCTGTACTGCTGGCCGGCGTCGCCGTACTGCCCGCCATACTGTTGGCCATACTGTTGGCCGGGCGGCGTGTTGTATTGCGGCGGATCGTACAGTGGCGGAGCCGGGATGTCCGGGCCCTGTGTACCGTACGACGAATGGTGGTGGGTGTCCGGTGTCGGCTCGTCGCCGGATCCGGGACGCTGCTCTGTCATGGAAAATCCCCTCGTATGGTCCTGAACAGAACATTACCGCCGCCACGACGGCAATGGCTCGGGTAGCCGGCTCACTTGGGGAGCAGCTCCCACAACAGCCACAGGGGCGGCGCCAGCAACGCCGCGGACACGAGGCCCGCAACGAACGAGCTCCCCACGACGCGCAGCACAGTGCCCGGACGCCGGTCCCGGCCGTATAAGTAATGCGACGGAACGGGACGACTGTGGACGGTGCGCCGGGCGGCTGCCCGAGCCGCGCCCGGGCGGCCCGTGGCTCGGCCCTCGGAGTAGGGGCGGTATGCAGGGTTGCGGACGGTGCCTGCCTCCGGCACCTGCGGACGGGTGAGGAGTTGTCCAAGCTGTGCGTAGAGCTGCAGGACCGAGGGGGCATCCAGCACGTCCGGCAGGTCGGTCACGGCGGCCGCGATGCGGTCTATCCCCCGCACATCGATGCCCGATCCGGTGGTGCTCTGCAATTCGGGTTGGGCGGTCAGGCAGATCAGCGAGCGGACCAGCCTCCGCCACGGAGCCGGCAGGACCGCAGCCACCGCGGCGGCCTGCGCCAGCGCCGTCTCCACCGCCGGGAACCGGTCATGACCGTTCTGCCGAAGGGCGCCGTCAACGACGTCGACGTGGCCTGACCAGTTCTTGGCATTGACCACCACCACACCGCCGGGTCCCACCAGGACATGCTCCAGCCGGGCCAGCGGGCGGCCGGGCCAATGGACGTCGTGCAGGAGGAACCAGCCGCAAGGCCCCAGCTGGGCAAGCCTTTCGGCCACGAGGTGGCTGCTTTGCTCCACGCTGACGGTGCCGGCAGCAATCCGTTCAGAGGCGAGCCTCGTCCGTTCGTGTGCTGCATCTCCAGCCCCCATTGTTCACCTCTGCATTGCTCGCTCGTCTTCCAAATGACCGGCCCAATTCAACCGAACCAAATCGCCCGGCGGTAAATGACCCGGCCCGAAAAGCTGGCCAAATTGCCGGCCGAAGCAGGCCGAATTTCCCGCCCGCGGATGGGCCGGCTGAAATTCAGCCACCGGCTTCCGGGACGTTTCCGCTGGTCCGGACGCCCGGCGTCGTACATCACACCGGTTTGTCCTGCCGTTTGAACGTAACAGCCGCTTCAGGAGCGGGTATATAAGTACTTTTCCGGCACTACTCAGTTTTTTATCCCGGATAAATGCAAGTAGTCCGGAAAATTGATGACATTCCGCGTCACAGGGGCCGGATTCCGGACACTCCGTGTTGCCCTTCGCCGTCGTCTGGCATGCTGGTTCCATGGCTAGCCGAGCGGGCACAGTTGCCCAACCCCAAGACCTTGTCGACCTGACCGCACTGCTCGACGCGTACTACGACGTCAAGCCTGATTTGGGGGATCCCGGCCAGCGCGTGGCCTTCGGAACCTCCGGGCACCGCGGATCAAGCCTGAAAGCGTCCTTCAATGAAGGGCACATCGTGGCGATCACGCAGGCGATCGTGGAATACCGCGCCGGACAGGGCATCACCGGCCCGCTGTTCCTGGCCAAGGACACCCACGGACTCAGCGAGCCCGCTCAGAACTCCGCCCTTGAGGTGCTGGCCGCAAACGGCGTGAACGTCCTCATCGACGCGCGCCACGGCTACACCCCCACCCCGGCACTGAGCCACGCCATCCTCACGTACAACCGCAACGCCCCCGCCGGAGCCCCGCAGGCTGACGGCATTGTCGTTACCCCCAGCCACAACCCCCCGGCCGACGGCGGCTTCAAATACAACCCGCCGCACGGCGGCCCGGCCGACACCGACGCGACGGGCTGGATCGCCAACCGCGCCAACGAACTGCTGGAAAACGGGCTCCGCGGCGTGAAGCGGATTCCGCTGGCCCAGGCCCTCGAGGCCGAAACCACCGGAAAGTTCGATTTCCTGAGCAGCTACGTGGACGATCTGCCCTCTGTCCTGAACCTGGACGCCATCCGGGACGCCGGTGTCCGGATCGGCGCCGACCCCATGGGCGGCGCGTCCGTGGACTACTGGGGCGAAATTGGCGAACGCCACCAGCTGAACCTCACGGTGGTCAACCCCACGGTGGACCCGCAGTGGGCCTTCATGACCCTGGACTGGGATGAGAAGATCCGGATGGACTGCTCCTCCCCGTCAGCCATGGCCTCGCTCATCAACCGGATGGCTGTTGGTGCGGACGGGTCCGCCGCCTACGACGTCGCCACCGGGAACGACGCCGACGCCGACCGGCACGGCATCGTTACCCCTGACGGCGGCCTAATGAACCCCAACCACTACCTCGCGGTGGCCATCGACTACCTGTACCGCAACCGCAGCGGCTGGAACCCGAACTCCGTGGTGGGCAAAACCCTGGTGTCCTCCTCAATCATCGACCGCGTGGCGGGCGGCCTGGGCCGCAAGCTCGTGGAAGTGCCCGTGGGCTTCAAGTGGTTTGTCCCCGGCCTGCTCTCCGGCGAAGGTGCGTTCGGCGGCGAGGAATCGGCGGGCGCCTCGTTCAACAAGCGCGACGGCAGCGTCTGGACCACGGACAAGGACGGTATCCTGCTGGCGCTGCTGGCCTCGGAGATCACCGCTGTCACCGGCAAGTCGCCGTCCCAGCTCTACAAGGGCCTCACGGACCAGTTCGGCGCGCCTGTCTACGCACGGATTGACGCCGCCGCCACCCGGGACCAGAAGGCAGCGCTCGGCAAACTGTCCCCCGAAGACGTCACTGCCACTGAGCTGGCCGGCGAGACGATCACCGCGAAGCTGACCAAGGCACCGGGCAACGGCGCCTCCATCGGCGGCCTGAAGGTGGTCACCGAGAACGCATGGTTCGCGGCCCGCCCCTCCGGGACCGAGGACGTCTACAAGATCTATGCGGAGTCCTTCAAGGGCGCCGACCACCTCAAGCAGGTCCAGGCCGAAGCCAAGGCGCTGGTGGACGGGGTCATTTCGTAGCGATCTAGTACAGGAAAGCGCCGGATGGCTGTGGCCATCCGGCGCTTTCCTGCTGCTCTCGCAGGAGCATGTTGCGGCAGGCCGGACCGGCCCAAGAAGCCCAAACAGGACTAACATGGGAAGTGGCCCGGATGCATGCCTTGCAGTTCTGAACTGCAAAAATACTGTCCCGAATGCCTCCGGAATGTCCCCCATATTGCCGGAGGCATTCCGTGTCCGGGTCCATTCAGTGGCGCAGGACGCTTAGACCGTGCGAACGACGTCTTCGTACGCGAACTTGGGCTTCGCTTCACCCCAGGCCTCGGGGCCGGGCTGGCCGATGTTCACCACCAGGAAGCTCTTCTGGTCGCCTGCCGGGAAGAACTCCGCGTCGATGGCAGCGAAGTCCGCACCGGTCATCGGGCCGGCGGCGAAGCCGAGCGAGCGGACAGCCAGGATGAAGTAGCCGGCCTGCAGGTGGGCGCTGTTGTTGCCCGTGGAGGTGGCCAGGTCCGGGGAGGCGTCGTACATGGCCTTGGGGGCGTTGTAGCCGGGGAGGAAGTTGTCCCACTGCTCCTGCCAGGCGGTGTCGTAGCTGAGGATCGCCACAAGCGGTGCGGAGGCCGTCTTGGCCCGGTTGCCCGAGGACAGGGTGGCCAAGAGCTTGCCGCGGGCCTCCTCCGAGCGCACATAGGTGACGCGCAGCGGCTGGGAGTTGAACGCCGTGGGGCCGAACTTGGTCAGTTCGTAGATGGCGCGGGCCTGCTGCTCGCTGACGTCACCGGTGAACGCATTGGCGGTGCGGGCTTCGGCAAAGATGGCATCCACGGCAGCGGAATCGATTACTGCTTCTTCATGGGCGATTGTCATTCGCGCCCCTTTCTCTAGGCCGACATCCCGCGGGCGGCGTCGGGCAGTCCTGGTGCCTGCATTGGGTGCAGTTGCTTTCGTTGGGTTCAACCGGATTCAGCGGCGGGCTCTTCCCGGAACCGCCAAATAGGCAGCGTGACGTTTCACACACCCAGGTGCCCCTCGCTTGCTGGACACACTGCCGGCCGGAAGCCCTCTCGTGCCCGCGTCCGGCGGGGTATTCTTGCTCCTGAAGATCCAGCCCGGCGAGCGGGCAAACTCCCTCTCCGAAAGGCCCCGCCAATGAGCATGCTCGGAATCAAATGGAAGCTGCACGGCAACGGCAAGGCAGTGCGTCCGGGCGAGGTGGTGGCTCCCGGCGAGCGGCTCGCGTGGCCCCTGACCATCGGCGTGGGAATGCAGCACGTCGTGGCCATGTTCGGCGCCACCTTCCTGGTGCCGATCATTACCGGCATGCCGCCGGCCACCACCCTCCTTTTCTCCGGCATCGGCACGCTTCTGTTCCTCGTGATCACCCAGGGCCGCGTTCCCAGCTACCTCGGGTCAAGCTTTGCGTTCATCGCACCCATCACGGCGTCCCAGCAGCAGTTCGGCGTGCCCGGGGCGCTGGGCGGCGTGGTGCTGGCCGGAGCCGGCCTCGCCGTGATCGGTGCGATCGTGCAGAAGTTCGGCGCCGGCTGGATCAACCGGCTGATGCCGCCGATTGTCACCGGCGCCATCGTGGCCCTGATCGGGCTCAACCTGGCTCCGGCCGCGAAGAACAACTTCGACGCCGCCCCCGTGACGGCACTGGTCACGCTGGTGACCATCATCGTGGTGAGCGTCCTGTTCCGCGGGATCTTCGGCCGCCTCAGCATCCTGGTGGGCGTGGTGGTGGGTTACCTCGTGGCCATGCTCCGGGGTGAGGTGGATTACTCCAAGATGGACGCCGCCGCGTGGGTGGGCCTTCCCCACTTCCAGACCCCCGAGTTCCACCTCGGCGTGGTGGGCCTGTTCGTTCCTGTGGTCCTGGTCCTCGTGGCGGAGAACATCGGCCACGTTAAGTCCGTGTCCGCCATGACCGGCCAGAACCTGGACGGGGTCTCCGGCCGTGCCCTGCTGGCCGACGGCGCCGCCACTGTGCTCGCCGGCTTCGGCGGCGGCTCAGGCACCACCACATACGCGGAAAACATCGGCGTCATGGCGGCCACCAAGGTCTACTCCACGGCTGCCTACTGGGTGGCCGGCATCTTCGCCATCCTGCTGAGCTTCTCGCCGAAGTTCGGGGAACTGATCGCCACCGTTCCGCCCGGCGTGCTGGGGGGCGCGGCAACCATGCTGTACGGCATGATCGGCATCCTCGGTGTGAAGATCTGGGTCCAGAACAAGGTCAACTTTTCGAACCCGGTGAACCTGACCACGGCCGCGGTCTCCCTCATCATCGGCATCGCGGACTACACCTGGACCGTCGGGGAACTGAAGTTCACAGGCATCGCGCTCGGATCCGCCGCAGCCCTGGTGATCTACCACGGCATGAGGGCCATTGCGAGGGCGCGCGGCACCGCTGCCGAGCCCGAGACGGAGCAGCAGGGCCTGCCGCCCGCCGCCAAGGCTGCCATCAACGCCGCGGCGAAGAGGCAGCCCAAGAGGCGCTAGCATTTCTGCACCACTTTCGTGGCTACGGCCCAAACCGGCAAGGCCGCGGCTCCCCTGTTTCAGGGGCGCCGCGGCCTTGCCGGTCTAAGGGTGGTGCAAAAACGCCTATCCGGCGTCGAACGTTTCGTCGTCGTCGTTGGGTGACTTTTCCTTCGGCAGGTCGTCCCCGCTGCCGTCCGGAATGCCCGCGGCGTCCTGCCCGGGTTCCGAGGAGAACTGCCCGGCGCCGGATTCGTCAGCGTTGCCTTCGTCGATTTCGGCGTCCGCCGAGGGCACGGCCGTGTCCCCGTCCTCGGCGCCCGCCCCTGGTGAGGCGTCCGGATCGCGGGGCAGCGGTGATTCACCGGGGACCGGGTCAAAGCCCGCCACGCTGCTTTCACTCTCGGCGTGGAGCTGCTCGTCGGTTCCGCCGAAGCGTCCTGCCCCGGGTTCGCCCGAGCTGTCCTGGTCCTCCTCGGCGAAGTGGCTGAGGTTCGGCGTGCCGGTCTGGAAGGTCTCACCTTCCGGGCTGTTCTGGTTCAGGCCCGCGGCGTCGAAGTCTTCCTCTTCCCGGGGCTGGGCGAACTGCTGGCCGCCGGCTTCCTGTTCCGCGGTGGGCGTGCCGTAACCTCCCACTTCCTCTTCAGGGGCTGCGTGCTGGTTGTCCTGGCTCATCTGTTCCTCCTGCTTGGTGGGGAATTACTTCGTGCGGAATTGCTTGGCTGGGAATTGCTTGGCGTTACCGGAAAACTCAGAGGCCTTTGCCGCCGGTGACGGGAACCACCGCCCCGGACATGTACGACCCGGCGTCGGACGCCAGCAGAACGTAGGCGGGGGCGAGCTCGGCAGGCTGGCCGGCGCGCTGCAGCGGGGTGTCCTGGCCGAACTTGGGCAGCTTGTCCGGCCATTCGGTGGCGGGGATGAGCGGCGTCCAGATGGGCCCGGGCGCCACGGCGTTGACACGGATCCCCTTGGGCCCCAGTTCCTGGGCGAGGGCCTTGGTGAAGGCCACTTGGGCCGCTTTGGTCATGGCGTAGTCAATGAGCCCCGGAGACGGATTGAATGCCTGGATGGAGGCGGTGGTGATGATTGAGGCACCCGCCCCCAGGTGCGGCACCGCTGCCCGGGCAGTCCACAGCAGCGAGTACAGGTTGGTCTTGAAAACGCGGTCGAATTCTTCCGTGGGCAGCGATTCAAGGCTGTCGCGGTTCTTCTGGTACGCGGCGTTGAGCACCACTACGTCGAGCCGCCCGAACTCGGTAACAGCGTCCTCGACTATTGCCGTGCTGAAGTCCTCATTCCTGCCGTCACCGGCAAGGAGCAGTGCCCGCCGGCCGGTCTTGCGGATCCACTCGGCCGTGTCCTGCGCGTCGTCCTCCTCTTCGGGAAGATAGGAAATGGCGACGTCGGCCCCCTCGCGCGCGAAGGCGATGGCCACCGCCTTGCCGATGCCGGAGTCGCCACCTGTGATGAGCGCCGCCTTGCCCTCCAGCGCCCCGCTTCCCTCGTAGCTCAGCTCGCCGTGGTCCGGCTGCGGATCCATGGGGGCGGTCAGGCCCGGCTGCTTCTGCTCCTGCCTTGGAAAAGGCCCTGAATGGTACGTTCCCCGGGGATCGCCGGGCTGGTCAGACTGCTTGGCTGGGTCGCTCATTATCCACCTGCTCACATTGTCGGGCTGCCGGTTTGTTCGAACCTAACGCAGGTTTGAGCAGCAAGTCCACCTCCTGGCGCAAAGCTAGTCAGTAAACTTAGCATTTGTTGAATTAGGGCAGACTTGAGCCTAGGTTTGAGGCAAGCGCACGCGCCGCTGGCCCGGACACAGGCCAGACAGAGGAGGGTTCATGACCGATCCGGACGCCCCGGCTGGAAGCGGCCGGAACGAGACCCGCGAGGAGCAGCTGGACCGGAACTGGATGGAACTGATCCAGGAGCTGCGGGTCCTGCAGACGGGCGTCCAGATCCTCGCCGGCTTCCTGCTCACACTGCCCTTCCAGCAGCGGTTTGAAACGCTCGATGATTTCCAAGTCACGCTCTACCTGGTGAACGTTGGCCTCGCCGCACTGACAACTGCGTTCATCCTCCTGCCGGTCAGCGTCCACCGCCGACTGTTCCGGAAGCGGCTTAAGGCAACCCTCGTAGCCAGCGCGGACAACATCACCAAGATCGCCCTCGGCGGCGTGGCTGCCCTGAGCGTGGGGACCGCCGCGCTGGTGTTCGACGTAACGGCCGGGCGCACCGTCGGCCTCATAGCCGGCGGCGTGCTGTTCGCCGTACTGGCCATCCTCCTGGCCTATGTTCCCGTGCACCTGCACCGGAAGGCCAAAAAGCAGGAGCAGTAGCGTCAGGCCCCTTCCAGCGCCTGGCGGGTGGCCCATGCGAGGTACTTGCCGGCGTCGGCCATGGCGTCCTGCGGGCTGGGCGCCACGTCCAGCAACTGTGCGGCGGCCACCACGCCGTGTTCGGCCAGCTCCTCGGGCGTGACCAGGATCCGTCCCGCCACCGCCACCACTGGAATGCCGCGCTCCCGGGCGGCCTCCGCGAGCGCGATCGGGGCCTTGCCGGTGAGCGACTGCGAGTCCATGGAACCCTCGCCGGTGATCACCAGGTCGGCGTCGGCAAGCCGCTCAGCCAGCCCCGTCAGATCGGCAACCAGAGCGAAGCCGCCTTCCAGCGTGGACTGGGTGAATGCCAGGAACGACGCCGGGAAGCCGCCGGCGGCGCCGGCGCCCGGGACATTGACGTCCCGGCCCGTTGCCTCCCGGAGGAGGGACGCCCAGTTGCGCAGGCCGGCGTCGAGCTTCTCAATGGCGTCATCGTCGGCGCCCTTCTGGCGGCCGAATACGTGGGCGGCGCCGGTGGTGCCGTAGAGCGGGCTCTGGACATCGACGGCGATCCGGAACCTGGCGGCGGACAGCCGCGGATCCAGTTCGGTGACATCGAGGGCAACGACGTCAGCCAGTGAACCGCCGCCCAGCGGCACCACGTTCCCCGCGGCGTCGAGCGGCTTGAGACCCAGCGCGCGCAGGGCACCGCTGCCGCCGTCGGTCATGGCCGAGCCGCCGACGCCCAGCACGATTTCCGTGGCCCCCGCGTCCAGGGCAGCGGCAATGAGCTGCCCGCAGCCGTAGCTGTGTGCCCGCAGGGAGTTCTCGGGCGTGGGCTCCATGTGGGCCAGGCCGGAAGCCTGTGCGGTCTCGATGACTGCAGTGGTGCCGCCGGACTTGTCCTTCCGGAGGGCCCAGGCGGCGCCAATAGGGGCCAGGATGGGACCAACGACAGCGTTGATCCGTTCCTCGTAGCCGGCGGCGACGGCGGCTTCCAGGGTTCCCTCGCCGCCGTCGGCCACCGGAAACTGGGTGGTCACGGCGTCCGGGTAGACGCGGAGTGCACCCTCGGCGATGGCGGCGGCGGCTTCGACGGCGGTGAGTGATCCCTTGAACTTGTCAGGGGCGATGAGGATACGCATGCCCCTATCCTGCCACCCCACCCCGGGAATGCGCTTGCCTGGTCCGTAATACGGTCAGCGCTGGGATCCTTCCTGGCCCGCATAGGTGTCCAGCAACGCCGCAGCACCCTCCCCGGATTCGCCTTCCTCGGAGAGCGCGGAGCGCATGCCGTCCAGCTTCTCTGCTCCCGCCGGGAACGGCGGCAGGAGTGGCACGTCCGGATCGGTCAGGACCTCGATCACCACCGGGCGTTCGGCCGCAAGCGCCCGGTCCCACGCACTGGCGAGCTGCTCCGGGGAGTCAACACGGATGCCGGTCAGCCCCAGCAGTTCCGCGTATCCGGCGTAGGGAAAGTCCGGGATCTCCTGGCTCGCCGGGAACCGTGGCTCTGATTCGGTTTCCCGCTGCTCCCACGTGACCTCGGCCAGATCGCGGTTGTTGAAGACGCACACCACGAAGCGCGGGTCAGACCACTGCCGCCAGCGGTGCGCGACGGTGACCAGCTCGGCGATGCCGGCCATCTGCATGGCACCGTCGCCGGCCAGGGCCACCAGGGGCCTGTCCGGCCGGGCAAGCTTGGCCGCGATCCCGTACGGAATCGAGCAGCCCATGCTGGCGAGTGTCCCCGAAAGGTGCGCCGGCACTCCCTCCGGAAGGGTCAGCTGCCGGGCATACCAGTAAACGCAGCTCCCGACGTCGACACTCACCTGGGCGTTGCGCGGCAGCCGGCCGCTGAGCTCGCGGACCACGAGCTCCGGGTTGACGGGCTTGGCCGGAACGCGGGAGCGCTCCTCGGCGAGGGACCGCCAGCTGCGGACCTGCTCCTCCACGTCCGCCCGCCACTGCTTGCGGGCCCCCGCCTCTGGTTGCCTGCCTGATTGCCCGTCGGCGCCGTTCAGCACCTCCGCGAGCCTGGCGAGGGTTTCGGCGGCATCGCCCACAAGGCCCACTTCAACGGGGTAGCGGTTTCCGACCTTCCGGCCGTCGATGTCCACCTGGACGGCCCGGGCAGCGCCGGGTTTCGGATAGAACTCGGTCCACGGGTCGTTGGAGCCGATGATCAGGAGCGTGTCGCAGTTCCCCATCAGATGGGCGCTGGCCGTGGAACCGAGATGCCCCATGGTGCCCACCGCGAACGGCAGTGTTTCATCGATGTATGGTTTGCCCAGGAGGCTGGTGGTGATGCCGGCGTCAAGCTGCTGGGCCAGGGCGATGACCTCGGGCTGGGCGTTCCTGGCGCCTTGGCCCACCAGGAACGCCACCTTGCTGCCGGCTCCCAGCACCTCGGCGGCCCTGGCCAGGTCGTCATCGTGGGGCAGTACCCGCGCGGGCTGCCATTCGGGCGCCGTGACGATGATGCCGTGTTCCTGGTCGAGCTCGGGGGCCGGGGCCTTCTGGATGTCGTGCGGCACAATCACAACGCATGGCGTGCGGGTTTCGAGGGCTGTGCGGAAGGCGCGGTCCAGCACCATGGGAAGCTGCTCCGGAGCGCTGACCATCTGTGCGAACTGCGCCGCCACGTCCTTGAAGAGCGTGAGCAGGTCGATTTCCTGCATGTAGGCGGACCCCAGCACGCTGCGGCTCTGCTGGCCGATGATGGCCACCACGGGGACGCCGTCCAGCTTGGCATCGTAGAGCCCGTTGAGGAGATGCACGGCACCCGGCCCCTGGGTGGACGTCACCACGCCCACCTGGCCGGTGTACTTGGCGTGCCCGACGGCCATGAACGCCGCCGTTTCCTCGTGCCGGGCCTGGACGAATTCGACGCCGGCGCCGCTGCGGCCCTCAGTGCTGCGGCCTTCCGTGCTGCGGCGCAGCGCGCCCATAAAGCCGTTGATTCCGTCCCCGCTGTAGCCGAAGACCCTGTTGACGCCCCACGCTTCGAGGCGCTCCACCATGACGTCGGCAACCAGCCGGTCAGCCATCGCACACTCCTTCCGATAGTCCTGCTTATTCGTCGTGCCCCTGGTCGCCGCTCATCTGGTCTTCGGCGGGCGGAGTCTCGCCGGGCGGCACTCCCCCGCCGGGCTCAAGGCCCGTGACGTTGCCGTTCAGGGGGTCGGGGTTGGGCGTGGCGGCCGAGTCCCCGGCGGCGCCCGTTCCCTTGGCTTCCTCTGTGCTGGCGGCGTCCCGGTCCGGGTTGGCCGGGTCGTTTTCGGGATGGTAGGTGCTCATGTCCTGCGGTCCTCCTTGGAACAGGTACGCCGGCCTTGGAACTGGTACGCCGGCGTGGCGACGGACTTCGGTGAACTGACTCATGCTGCCGGGGCCCGGCAGCACTGGACTAATTGTAAGCATGCTGATAATTCTGGAACAGTCAGATGCCACGCAGTCCGGCCCGGCCGGAACGTATCGAAGGAGCAAACTGATGGGAATCGGCGACAGCATTGGCAAAGCAGCGGAAAACGCAATGGAGGACCTGGCGCAGACGTCCGACCCGACCGATGACGCCCATGTTCCTGAGCCCGGAGCGTCCGACGAGGACATCCAGGTCCACTCCTCCATCAGCGAGGGCTCCAACGCCGGGGATAACGACACCGGCCCGCAGCAAAGCGGCCGCACGACCTACACGCCGCAGGGCCCGGGAACCGAGGCGAGCGGAGGCCATGGCGCGTCCGGCACGGATGAGTCAGCCGAAGCCGACGAGTCAACCGGAGCGGCGACGTCCGGCGGCATCGGCGCGGCAGGCGCTGCGGACGCCCCCGAAGCAGCGCGCGGCGTACCCGGCCCGGCAGGGCTTCCGGATCCGGATCCGGAGGAACTGCGGGCAGATCCTTCCGAAGGGGACCAGGACCCGGGCACGGGCTTGGGACGCGGTTAGGTTCTCGGCGCTGGCCGGATACCTAGCCCCACTGCCCGCGCGCCTGCAGGACTTCCTTCAGCAGGTCGGCGCGGTCGGAGACGATCCCGTCCACGCCGAGGTCGAGCAGCCGGTGCATCCCGGCGGGGTCGTTGATGGTCCAGACGTGCACATACAGCCCGAGCTCATGCGCCCGGCGCACAAATCCCGGGGTGACGACGGGAATGGCCCGGTAGCGGACCGGTACCTGCAGGGCATCGACGCCGCGCAGCGCCCGGCGCAGCACGGCCCGCACCGGCGACCCAAGCGTGCGGACGGACAGCAGCGGCCCCAGCACCAGGAAGAGGGCGTTCGCCAGTGTCCCCGCCGATGATGCGGTCCTGCGGCTGAGCTGCTTCAGCACCGCGCGCCGCCGGCGGTCGGAGAAACTCGCGATCAGCACGCGGTCGTGGACCTGGTGGCGCTCTATCGCGGCCACGACGCTGGGCACAGAGTGCCAGTCCTTGACGTCGAGATTGAAGCGGGCCTGCGGAAACGCCGCCACAAGTTCGTCGAATGTGGGCACGGGCTCCTTCCCGCCGATCCGTACCCGCCGCACTTGGTCAGCGGTGAGGTCATGGATCCTGCCACGGCCGTCAGTGACCCGGTCCAAGGTGCGGTCGTGGAACAGGAGCAGCTCGCCGTCGGACGTGGTGTGGACATCCGTCTCAAGGTGGGAATAGCCAAGCTCGACGGCGGCGCGGAACGCTGCCAGTGAGTTTTCCAGGCCAGCCAGGGAGAATCCGCGGTGGGCCATGGCCACTGGCCGGCCCGACCCGGGCCCACCCGCGGCAGACCCGGGCCCAGGCCCGCGTCCGGGCCCGGCAGCATCGAAATAAGGCAGGGTTTCCGTCATCCCCGAAGCTTAATGGAGCACCCTCAGGCGGGCAGGATCTCCACGCCGTCGCTGCAGTGCAGCAGGGTGCGGCCGCGGCCGCCGTCGAGATCCACCCACACCACGGTGCGGTCCGGAGTGAAGGCCGAAACGCGGCCGCCGGTTTCAAAGCCCGGCGCCAGCCGGACGCTGACCCTGTCCCCCTCGCGCAGGTCCGACCAGTGAGGGGCCGGGTCCACGGGACGCAGCGGAGCCTCGGCCGCATTCTTGATCTTTTTCCTGGCCACGATGTCCCCTATCGGTCACTCACCCAACAGGCCACACCCTATGGTGCGGACATGAACGCAAGTTGACCGCCAGCCGCGAGTTCGGTGGCAAGCGGACGACGGCAGGCCTACGGCAGCTGAAGCCCCAGCGCGGCGAGCTTTTCCTCGAGAATCTGGGCCACGCCGTCGTCGTCAAAGTGCGGCGCCTGCTGGCCGGCCGCCCGGATCGCCTCCGGATGCCCGCTGGCCATGGCGTAGCCGTGGCCGGCCCAGCGGAGCATCTCAATGTCGTTGGGCATGTCGCCGAACGCCACGACGTCCGCGGCATCAATCCCCAGTGAGGCGGCGTAGTCGGCCAGCGTGACGGCCTTGTTGATCCCGGGCACGGCGAGCTCCAGCATGGCGACGGTGGGCGCCGAGTGCGTCACCGACGCAAGGCTCCCGACGGCGGGGCCCACCTCCGCGAGGAACTCGTCCGCCGTGCCTTCGCGGACGATGGCCAGGAACTTGACGACGGCGTCCTCCGCGGTGAGCGTTGAGGCCAGCGGAGCAGGGGTGAATTCGGAAAGCAGTTCGCTTGAGCCGTTTTCGATGAAGCCGGGCTCAAGGTGGAAGCCGGTGAGGGTTTCGGCGGCGAAGAGGGCGGTGGGGCGCACCTGCTTGATGATCCGCCGGATTTCGAAGATGTCGTCGATGGCCATGGTCTGCGCCGAGACAACCTTGTCCGCTTCGAGGTCCCACACCACGGCGCCGTTCGAACAAATCACGGTGCCGGTGTGGCCCAGCTGCTCCTCGAGCGGGTGCAGCCAGCGCGGCGGGCGGCCGGTGACAAAGACAAGTTCGACGCCGGCCCTCCGGCAGGCGTGGAAGGCACGGACGGTGCGGTCACTGATTTTTCCGTCGTGCCCAAGGATCGTTCCGTCTATGTCACTCGCTACCAACCGCATGCTGCCAGTTTACGTGGGCGGACTGCATGGTCTCCGCGGCAGCCGACGCCGGCTCAGGAGACGGGCAGGTTCACCGTCACGGTGGTCCCCTTGCCGGGCTCGCTGTGCAGGCTGATGGAACCGCCGTGGCCCTCGACGATGGTCTTGCTGATCGGCAGCCCCAGGCCGGCACCAGGGATGGCCGTCTCACGCGAGCGGGCGGACCGGAAGAACTTGGTGAACGCTTGCTCCTGTTCCTGCCCGTCCATGCCGATGCCGGTGTCCGCAATGGAACAGACCACGTGGCTGTTCGCCCGGTGGGCACGGGCAACAACCCGTCCCCCGTCCGGCGAGAACTTGATGGCGTTGGAGACCAGGTTGCCGAACACTTGGCGGATCCGCCCGGGGTCGACGCGGGCAGTCAGGGGCTCCTCGACGTCGAGGACCAGTTCCACACCACTGCCGCTGGCGTGGGTACGGGCGGACGAAACCACACCCGCCAGCAGGCTTGCCACATCGGCCTCCCGCAGGCTCAGTTCCACCCGCTCGGAGGCGACGGCGATCAGATCGTTCACGAGGCCCAGCAGGTGGGTGGCATTGCGCTGCACGATCCGCAGTTCCGGCTCGATGTCCTCGTGGCCGGACTCGTCGAGGACCAGTTCGAGGTAGCCGAGAATGGAGGTCAGCGGGGTGCGGAGCTCGTGGGACACGGTGGCGACGAAGTTATCCTTGGCCGACAGGGCGCGGATCAATGCTGTGACTTCGGCGAAGGTGATCACGGCCCCCGCATGGCTTCCGTTCGTGGAACTCATGGTGCGGGCCGTGACGGAATACGCGCGCATGTCCTCGCCGTCACCGGCCTTGCTTTCACCAGCGTTGCTTTCACCGGCCCAGTACAGCGCGTCGGTGAACGTCTCGCCCGCGGCGGCGCGCGCCGTCGGAAAGCGTTCAGGCGGCACCGGAGTGGCGCGGTCAGCCTCGAACAGCCGCGGCTGGCTGGCTGACGGGGCCAGTCCAGACAGCGCCGCGTCCGTCTGAAGCGCCTTGTTGGTCAGCACGTCCCGTCCGTCCTGGTCAACGACCCAGACCCCCACATTGACGGTGCTAAGCACGGCGTCCAGGAGTTGCTGCCTGCGGACACTCTCGGCTGCCGTGTCCGCGAGCGCCTTGTCTTTCCTGACCAGGGTCTCGCGCTGGCGGTAGAGCGTGCCAGCCACCACATGGGCCGTGAGGGCGATGGCCGTCATGACAAGCGGCAGGAAGATGGTCCGGATCATCGACGCCTGCGTGGGCGGCGTACCCAAGGCCGCCGCCGGCAGCACGGTGCTGAGGACGGTTGCGGCCACGGCGAGAACGACGCCGGCCCGGTGGCGGCCGACAGACAGCCACACCACCGGAAAGACCAGCAGGAGGCTCAAGACGCTGAAGCTGGGACCGCCGGTCTCCCGCGTGAAACCGATGGCCAGGCAGTCCAGCGCCGGAATCAGTACCCATGCCTTGGCCGGAAGCCGGCCCCAGGGGACGGCCACGCTAAGGACAAAAAGCGCGGTATGCGCCAGCAACGCTAGCCGGAAGCGCGGATCGGCCAGCGTCTCCGGGTGAAAGACCGCGGCGGCGGCAACCACAAGAAGCACGGTGACGGAGAGGGGCAGCTGCCGGACTATGACGCGGCCGCGATCTCCAAGGCCGCCAAAGAGTGCGTCGGCCTTGTCCGCCACGTCCGAGCGGGAGCCGCCGGGCCGTTGTTCCGACGGGGCACCCGTTTCACTTACATGACTCATCAGCCTCTTCCCCCGGAGCAGAATGAAGTACGTTCCTCCAACTGCTTGAAGCGCATGGTCATAGCCTAACCGGCACGAAGCGGCTGAGCCGAAGCTAGCCCGGGATAATCCCATCCTTGCGGGGCTGGTTTTTCCGCGGCCCATCTTCCCGTGGCGGCGCGGTGGACTCCCTGACCACCAGTTGAGTGGCAAGCTCCACCCTTCGTGAGTCCAGGAGCTCGCCGCGCATCTGGCGCAGGACGAACCGCAGTGCAGTGGCGCCCATTTCCTGCAGCGGCTGGGAAACCGACGTCAGCGGCGGCACCGACTCCTCGGCCTGGTATGTGCCGTCGAAGCCCACCAGGCTCATGTCCTCAGGCACCCGGATCCCCTGCCGGCGCGCTTCGGCAAGCACGCCCAGGGCAATGCTGTCGCTGCCGGCGAAGATGGCCGTGGGAGGCTGGTCCAGTCCGAGCAGGTACTTCATGCCCTTGGCGCCGTGTTCCGACCGGAAATGACCCGACAGGACATACTCGTCCTCGACGCCCACTCCCGCGGACCTCATGGCCGCCATGTAGCCGTGCAGCCGGGCCTGGTTGCATTCGGCTGCATCCGGGCCGCCAAGGAAGGCAATCCGGCGGTGTCCAAGCTCCAGCAAGTGGGAGGTCGCGGCCTTTCCTCCCGCCCAGTTGCTTGCACCGACGCTGACTACGTCCCCCGGAGGCGGATTCAGGGGGTCAATGACCACCACCGGGATTTTCCGCCGGTGAAAGGCATCCAGCTGGGCATCCCCGAAGGCTGATGTCACGACGATCATGCCGCACCGGCCCTCGTCCACGATCCGCTGGGCGCGCTGCTCGGGGGTCAGGGTTGATGCGCCCTGCTTGCCGGTGACGTTCAGCAGGACCTCGATGTCCGAGACGGCAGCGGACTCCAGCACGCCGTTGAGCACCTCTACGGCATAGCCGGATTCCAGGTTGTCGATGACAACCTCGACCATCTGCCGCCCCGAGGCGTTCCGGCGGTTCTGCAGCGGAGACTTGTACCCGGTCCGCGCCAGCGCGGTCAGCACTTTGGCACGCGTGTCCGCAGAGACGTCGTCCCTGCCGTTGATCACCTTGGAGACGGTGGGAGTGGAGACACCCGCTTCCCGCGCCACGGCCGCCAACGTCAGCTTGCCTTGAGATTCGATCCTGGACATCCGTTCCCTTTTCGAAAGATTTCGAGACCTCAGTCTGCAGGGTTCCCATGGTTTCGTCAACGCCCCCCACGCTTTAGCCGCAAAGAAAACCCTTGACGCATACCCCGTCCCGTCGTTATGTTTTATCTCACACCGCAAGTTTTATCGAAATATTTCGGAGCAGCGGTAAACGTCTCAGCAAACAGTTCATGGGCAGTGCCGCCTGATTCCAGACGGGCTCCCGTATACGCAAAACCGGGCTATCAGCGTCGAGCCCGATGGATGAATGGAAATGTTTAGATGACAACTCGAAAGTTGCGCTCAGTCGCGATGGCAATCTCAGCAGCCGCCCTCTCGGTGAGCCTGGCCGCCTGCGGCTCCAGCGGCCCAGCGGGGTCCACAGCGGCAAGTGACGGTTCGGCCTCCATGTGGGGCCTCACGGGCGGAAACCAACCTGTGCTGCAGAAATCCGTCGAGGCCTGGAACAGCGCACACTCCGACCAGTCCATCAAACTGGACTTCTTCGCCAACGATGCCTACAAGACCAAGGTTCGTACCGCCGTCGGCGCCGGCGAAGGCCCCACTTTTATCTATGGCTGGGGCGGTGGCGTCCTGAAGTCCTACGTTGATGCGGGGCAGGTGGAGGAACTCTCGGCCTTCGTCAAGGAGAACCCCGAGGTGAAGGAGCGTTACCTTCCTTCCGTCCTGAAGAACGGCGAGATCGACGGCAAGACCTACGCCCTGCCCAACAACAACGTCCAGCCCGTGGTTCTGTACTACAACAAGGAAGTCTTCGACAAGGTCGGCGCACAGCCACCCAAGACGTGGGACGAGCTGATGGCGCTCGTGCCGAAATTCAAGGCGGCCGGAGTCGCCCCGTTCTCCCTGGGCGGCCAGTCCAAGTGGCCGGACCTGATGTGGCTGGAGTACCTCGTTGAGCGCATCGGCGGTCCCGAGGTCTTCGCGAACATCGCTGCCGACAAGCCCAACGCCTGGTCGGATCCCGCAGTGACGGAGGCTCTGACCAAGATCCAGCAGCTGGTGGACGCCGGCGGCTTCGTGAACGGTTTCTCCTCCATCGCCGCGGACAGCAACGCCGACCAGGCCCTGCTCTACACGGGCAAGGCGGCCATGGTCCTGCAGGGCGGCTGGATCTACCAGGGCATGAAGAAGGACGCAGGCAGCTTCGTCACCGGCGGCAAGCTCGGCTTCACCACCTTCCCCGCCGTCGAAGGCGGCAAGGGTGACCCCGCCAACGTGGTGGGCAATCCCTCCAACTTCTGGTCCATCTCCGCCAAGGCCACCGACGAGCAGAAGAAGGCCGCCCTCAACTACGTCAAGGACGGAATGTTCACTGACGCCGACACCGACGCCCTCATTGCCTCCGGCGCCGTTCCGGTAGTCAACGGCATCGAAAGCAAGCTTGAGGCTTCGCCCGACAAGGACTTCCTGACCTTCATCTACGGCCTGGCCAAGAAGGCGCCGAGCTTCACGCTCTCCTGGGACCAGGCGCTGAGCCCCGCGCAGGGCGACGCGATGCTGTCCAACCTTGACCAGATCTTCCTCAAGAAGATCACCCCGGAGCAGTTCGTCTCCACGATGAACGCCACGATCGGGAAGTAACGGCGTGACCATCACCAGTTCCAACCACCGGCGGGTCCGCGACGCGGGCCCGTCGGGGTGGCTGGCAGCGCCAGCCCTTGTCTTCTTCCTGGTGTTCGCCGTCGTCCCGCTGGCCGGCGTCGTTTTCCTCAGTTTCACCAGCTGGGACGGCCTGCGCGAGATCCGGCTTGAGGGCCTGGCCAGCTGGACCACGGTGCTCACCGACCCGGTCACGGGCAACGCCCTGCTGGTGACCGCCAAGATCATGTTCTTCTCGTTCATCGTCCAGGCACCGATCAGCCTGCTCCTCGGCGTCTTCACTGCAGGAAGCCAGAAGTACCGGGCAGCGCTCGCGGTCCTGTACTTCCTGCCGCTCCTGCTCTCCTCAGCAGCCGTCGCCATTGCCTTCAAGGCGCTGCTTGACCCGAACTTCGGTCTCGGTCCGGGCCTTCAGGTGCCCCTCCTGATCCAGGACTGGCTGGGTAACTCCGACCTCGTCCTGTTCGTGGTGGTCTTCGTCATCGCGTGGCAGTTCGTTCCGTTCCACACCCTCATCTACCAGGGCGGCGTGCGGCAGATCCCCACTTCGCTCTATGAAGCCGCGGAGATCGACGGCGCGGGGCGGGTCCGGCAGTTCCTGAACATCACCCTGCCCCAGCTGAAGTACACCATCATCACCTCCTCCACCCTCATGGTGGTGGGCAGTCTGGCCTACTTCGACCTGATTTTCGTTCTCACCGGCGGAGGCCCCGGCTATAGCACCCGGCTGCTGCCGCTGCACATGTACCTGACCGGCTTCAAGGCCAACGACATGGGTGCGGCGAGCGCCCTGGGCGTCATCCTGATCGTCATCGGGCTGGGCCTGGCTCTGCTCCTGCAGCGCCTCGGCGGCAAGAACCGGAACGACAGCCAATTGGAAGGAGCCTGATGGCTTCCACAACCCAGCTCCCCGCGGCTCCGGAGGCACCGGTCCTTACCCACGCCGCACCGCGCCAGAACTCCAGGCGCGCCGGCCGCCGCCGGCCAAACCTGCCCGGTGGCCTCGGCGGCTGGGTCTGGCTCGCGGTGATCGTCCTGCCCATTTACTACGTGGTGATCACCAGCCTGAAGAACCAGGCTGGATTCTTTGCCACCAACCCCATGCTTCCGCCGGCCGAACCGACACTGGACAACTACAAGCTGGTGCTGGAAAACGACTTTGCCCGGTACTTCCTGAACAGCGTCGTGGTCACGCTGGGCACGGTCATTCCGGCGCTGTTCGTCTCGTTCATGGCTGCCTACGCGATCGTCCGGGGCAAAGGCCGGTTCGTGAACTGGACCAACAATCTGTTCCTCCTGGGCCTGGCCATTCCGCTCCACGCCACCATCATCCCGATCTACTGGATGATCACCCGGGCCCACCTGTACGACACACTGCTGGCCCTGATCCTGCCGTCCATCGCCTTCGCCATCCCGGTCTCCGTCCTCATCCTGTCGAACTTCATGCGGGACGTGCCCAACGAGCTGTTCGAGTCGATGCGGCTGGACGGCTGCTCGGACTGGGCCATGCTGTGGCGGCTGGCCCTGCCGATGACCAAGCCGGCGGTGATCACTGTGGGCATCTACAACGCCCTGCACGTCTGGAACGGCTTCCTGTTCCCGCTGATCCTCACCCAGAGCCCCGCCACGCGGGTGCTGCCGCTCTCGCTGTGGACGTTCCAGGGCGAATTCAGCGTCAATATCCCCGCGGTGCTCGCCTCGGTGGTGCTGGCCACGCTGCCACTGCTGGTGCTGTACATCGTGGCCCGGCGCCAGCTGATCAGCGGCCTGACTGCCGGTTTCAGCAAGTAACCACACGGATTTCCACGAAAGGACAATGGATGACAACCGCGAAGCCGCTGCGGGTCGGCATGGTGGGCTATGCCTTCATGGGGGCCGCCCATTCACAGGCCTGGCGAACAGCGCCCCGGTTCTTCGACCTGCCCCTGCAGCCGCAGCTCACCGCCGTCGCCGGACGAAATGCCAGCGGCGTCAAGGCAGCCGCGGACAAGCTCGGCTGGGAGTCGGCCGAAACGGACTGGCGCCGGCTGATCGAACGCGACGACATCGATCTGATCGATATCTGCACGCCCGGCAACACTCACGCCGAGATCGCGGCCGCCGCCCTCGAGGCCGGCAAGCACGTGCTCTGCGAAAAGCCGCTGGCCAACTCCGTCGAGGAGGCGGAGCGGATGACCGTTGTGGCAGAGGCGGCAGCGAAGCGGGGTGTCTTTGCGATGTGCGGGTTCAGCTACCGGCGCACGCCGGCGCTGGCCCTTGCCAAGCGCATGGTGGACGAAGGCCGGCTGGGGACCATCCGCCATGTCCGCGCGCAGTACCTTCAGGACTGGCTGTCCGATGAGAACGCCCCCATGACATGGCGGCTGGACCGGAGCAAGTCCGGATCCGGATCCCTGGGGGACATCGGAGCCCACAGCATCGACGCGGCCCAGTGGATCACCGGGCAGAAGATCACCGGCGTCTCCGCGCTTCTGGAGACGTTTGTTGCCGAGCGCCCCCTGGCCGGGAACTTGGTGGGCCTGGGCGGTCACGGCGACGCCGGCAAGGACGCACCCCGCGGGGCCGTCACCGTTGATGACGCCGCAATCTTCAGCGCGCGCTTTGCAGACACAAGGTTCGACGGCGGCGCTGCCGCAGGGGGCGCCGTCGGCGTCTTCGAGGCGACCCGCTACGCACTGGGACGGAAGAACGCGATGCGGCTGGAACTGAACGGTACCAGGGCTTCCCTCGCCTTCGACTTCGAGGACATGAATGCCCTCTCCTTCTACGATGCAGCCGAATCGCCCGATGCCGGCTTCCGCCGGATCTTGGTCACCGAACCAGAGCATCCGTATGTCGGCAACTGGTGGCCCACCGGACACGGCCTCGGGTACGAACACGGCTTCACCCACCAGGTGGTGGACCTCATTCACGCGCTGGCACAGGGCGCGCAGCCGGAACCGTCCTTCGCGGACGCCCTGCAGGTCCAGCGCGTGCTGGCGGCCGTGGAGGCCAGCGCAGCCAACTCCAGCCAATGGCAGAAAGTCTGAGACCCATGACTGCAGAACAGGGAAACCCGATGACACGACCCATAACACTCTTCACCGGCCAGTGGGCCGACCTGCCCTTCGAGGAGGTGGCCCGGCTCGCCGGCGAGTGGGGCTTTGACGGCCTGGAGATCGCTTGCTGGGGCGATCACCTTGATCCGCGCCGCGCCGCAGGGGACGACAACTATCTCCAGGGACGGCTGGACATTCTGGAGAAGAACAACCTCAAGGTCTTCGCCATCGCCAACCACCTCACCGGGCAAGCTGTTTGCGATGACCCGATCGACGAGCGCCACCAGGGCATCCTGACGCCTGCGGTCTGGGGCGACGGCGATCCGGAAGGCGTCCGCAACAGGGCGGCGCAGTCCATGATGGACACCGCCCGGGCCGCGGCCAGGCTTGGCGTGAACACCGTGACCGGGTTTACCGGCTCCTCCATCTGGAAGGCCGTGGCGATGTTTCCGCCCGCTTCGGAGGCCATGATCGACGCCGGGTACCGGGACTTCGCTGACCGGTGGAACCCTATCCTCGACGTTTTTGACGAGGTGGGGGTCCGCTTCGCCCTCGAGGTGCATCCCTCCGAGATCGCCTACGACTACTGGACCACCAAGCGCACCCTGGAAGCCATCGGGCACCGGGCCGCCTTCGGCCTGAACTTCGACCCGTCCCACTTCATCTGGCAGGACCTGGACCCGGTGATGTTCCTGCAGGACTTCGCCGAGCACATCCTGCACGTGCATGTGAAGGAGTCCGTGCGCCAGCTTGACGGGCGCAACGGCCGGCTCGGCTCGCACCTGGCCTGGGCCGATCCGCGCCGCGGTTGGGACTTCGTGACAGCTGGGCACGGGGATGTGCAGTGGAACCGGATCTTCCGCACCCTGAACGCCATCGGGTACGCCGGCCCCACCAGCATCGAATGGGAGGACGCCGGCATGGACCGGCTGACCGGTGCGCCGCAGGCACTCGCTCTGGTCAAGAACCTCGCGGGCATTGCCCCGCCCGCCGCGGCATTCGACGCAGCCTTCGCCACGCGCTGAACCACGAATACCTGTTAAACAAAGGAGCTTTGTCATGACCGAAAACAAGTCGGCCCTGGTGGTGCGCGGCGGCTGGGACGGCCACCAGCCCTTCGAAGCCACCGAGCTTTTCATCCCGTACCTGAAAAACAAGGGGTACGACGTGCGGGTCGAGGAATCGCCCAAGGTCTACGCCGACGCCGCCTACATGGCGGGAGTGGACCTGGTTATGCAGTGCATGACCATGACCACTATTGAACGGGACGAGTTCGAGGGACTGCGGGCCGCCGTCGAGAACGGCACGGGCCTGGCCGGCTGGCACGGCGGGATCGCGGATTCCTACCGCAACAACTCCGACTACCTGCACCTGATCGGCGGCCAGTTCGCGTGCCACCCCGGCAAGCATCCGGACGAACGCCTCGGCGAGCAGTCCGACAACTACGTGCCGTACACCGTGAACATGGTCCCGGCCGCCGCCCACCACCCCATCACCGAGGGCATCTCCGACTTTGAACTTGTCACCGAACAGTACTGGGTCCTGGCCGACGACTACATCGACGTCCTTGCCACCACTACCCAGAAGGTCCGGGAGTGGGACCCCTGGCACCGTGAGGTGACCTCACCGGCCATCTGGACCCGCCAATGGGGCAAGGGCCGGATCTTCGTCGCTACCCCCGGCCATCGCGTCGACATTCTCCAGGACACCAATGTCCGCACCATCATCGAAAGGGGCCTGCTGTGGGCAAGTCGCTAGACGCAGGAGAGCACACAAGAGTAGGAATCATTGGCTGCGGCGCCATCATTGCCCAGTATCTCGCGAATTTCCGCCGGCTGGACCAGATCGAATTGGTGGCCGTGGCCGACCTGGACCCCGTGCGCGCGCAGGCCGTTGCGGACGACTACGACGGCGTCCGCGCACTTTCCGTGGACGGCCTCCTGGCCGCGGACGACGTCGACCTGGTCCTGAACCTGACCATCCCCGCGGCCCACGCCGACATCGCCCTGAAGGCCATTGCCGCCGGAAAGAGCGTTTACGGGGAGAAGCCGCTCGCGGCAACCACCGCCGAAGCACGGCAGGTGCTGGATGCGGCACGCGAGGCGGGCGTCGTCGTCGGCTGCGCCCCCGACACGGTGCTCGGCACCGGGATCCAAACCGCCCGCAAGGCGATCGACGACGGCCTGATCGGCGCCCCGATCAGCGCAACAGCCACCATGGTGACGCCCGGCCATGAACGCTGGCATCCCAACCCGGACTTCTACTACCAGCCCGGCGGCGGGCCCCTGCTGGACATGGGTCCCTACTATGTGAGCGCGCTGGTCACGCTGCTGGGCCCGGTGGTCTCCGTGGTCGGCGCCGCCAGCCACACCCGCAGCCAGCGGACCATCGGCTCCGGGCCGCGCGCTGGTGAGACCGTGCCGGTGGCGGTCGACTCGCATGTCACTGGGGTGCTGGTGCATGCCTCCGGCGCCCTGTCCACGCTGCTCATGAGCTTCGACGCCGTGAAGTCCAAGTCGCCCAACATCGAAGTCCACGGTGAACGCGGCTCCTTGGCGGTGCCCGACCCGAACCATTTCGACGGCGATGTCCAGGTCTTCCCGCTGGGCGCGGACGACTGGCAGCCCCTGCCGGTCTCTGCCGGCTACGTCGACTCCGGACGCGGTTTCGGGATCGCCGACCTCGCCGCAACACCACAGGGCTCCGAGCCGCGCGCCGGCGGCCAGTTGGCCTACCACGTCCTCGAGGTCATGGAGTCCATGCTGGCTTCGGCCCGGACGGGTTCCGCAGTGCAGATCAAGAGCACGGCGGCCCGTCCGGAACCGGTGGAACTGACGACGCTGGCGGCGCAGGTCGCCGAGGTCAGCTCTTAGGAACTAACTCCGCCCTTGGCCGGGTTCGGCGGCGGCGGTATGTCCGCCGCCGCTTCACCGGTTGCGGGTTCGTTTCTAACTGTTCCGGCTGGCTGGTTGTTCCGGCTGTCTGGCTACGGAGCAGGCTGGTTTCACTCAACCCGGTTCCGGTCATTCCAGATCCTGGCAGCGGCGGTGCGGTGGATCGGTAGGTGTGGCCGGTGGGGGTGGTGAGTTCGAGGGTGTGTCGGGGTCCGGGTCTGGGTTGGGTTTTCCAGCCGGGGAGTTCTTTGGTGTGGTTGCACGCTTCGCACAGTCCGGCGCCGTTGCTCAGTGTGGTGGGTCCGTCGTTGTGCCAGGGGATGATGTGGTCGTGGTGGCGGATGGGGGCGTCGCAGTAGGGGGTGCGGCAGGTGTCGTCGCGGATTTGGATGAAGCGGCGCAGTGGTGCCGGGAAGAAGCGCCGCCGCGAGTCCATGGCGACGAGGTCGCCGGTTGCGGGCATGGTGTAGAGCCGCCGGATCCAGATCTTCAGTTCCTTCAGCGGATCCTTCTGGCCTGTGGTTGAGCCGGAAGGGCTTGGGCCGGAAGGGGCTGGCTGGAGGCGACCCTGCTTTCCTTGTCCCCGGGCCTCTTCCTGGGTGATGAGGTCCCGCGCCCAGGCGCCGGGGACGGTGCCGTAGCCGGGGATCCGGGCGGGTTCGGTGTCGCCTTGGAGGAGGGTGTGGTCGGTCATGACGAGGTTGATCTCGATGCCGGTGATGCCGCCGGGTGTGCCGGTGGTGCGTTCGACGAGGGTGTCGGCCTTGATCTGGTCGCGGGAGCGCGGGTCTCCGGCGCCGTGGAGGCTATCGGCGTGCCGGATCAGGGCCGCGTAAACGGCGACGCCCTGCTGGACCGGGAGCAGCGCGGTCAGGTAGGTCATGCAGTCCGGGGCCGGGCGCAGGCTCACGGACCGCTCCGAGGCGGCATGGCTCGCCCGCTGGGCGACGGAGCGTGGGTCCCTGCGGGTTGCGGCGGCCCGGGCCGCGGCGATGACGGTGCGGGTTCCGGCGCCGGTGAAGGTTCCGGTGTCGGCGGCGAGTTCCTCATCGACCGCGGTCCGGTCGGCCGGACTCAGGCAGGCGGTCTCTTTCACGATGTGCGTGGCGCGCTCTTCGTTGAGCTGTCCGGTGTCCAGGGCGGCCAGGGTGTGGGGCATCTGGACCAGGGCTTTCGCTGTGCCGAGCAGCCGGCCGCCGCGGTTGGGGGACTCGCCCCGGGCCAGGGCGATCTGCTCGGCCACGCCCAGGCTGTGCTCTTTGGGGCGTTTCTTGCCGAGATCCTCGGCCGTCAGGGCGCTGCTGTTGGCCGGGGCTTCATTGTCGGCATGTTCCTCGCGGTGCCGTGCCTCGAAGGTGACGGCAAGCCTGGCCTGCTGCCCGGCCAGCATGTTTTTGACGTTCTCGAAGGCGTGCGTCTGGTCGATCAGTCCGGCATCGTCGGCGCTGAGGTCGGCCGTCAGAAGGGTGGTTGCCGCCGCGACCCGGTCCTCCAAAGCCGGCCGCGTCGTTCCGTGCCCGTGCGCGTCAGTGCTGGTGGCGGCGGCGTCGGCGAACAGCACGTCGGCAAACAGGGCCTCGGGAAAAGGGTCCTCCGGGAACTCATCGTCAGCACTCAGAGCCTCCGGGAAGGGGTCCTCCGGCAAGACGTCGTCGGGGTAGACGAAGTTGGGGTCACCGTCATACAGAAACCCGTCGGGGAACGCAGCAGGCAGGGCGGCGTCGCGCGGCGCCGCTGCTGTCAGTGCTGAATTCCCGATGCCTTCCATGGACACAGTCTTCCAAGGGGTACTGACAATAAAGCGCCGATCGGGCACCACATGAGGGCGGGATTCAAAAAAGTTTTTGAGGTCCGCTTCAGAACGACAACTGGGTGCCGCTGGCGGCGCTACGGCGGTTCGACGGCTCAACCAGCGGCCCGGGTTTCGACAGGCTCAACCGGCGGCCTGGGCCGCCTTCCGCTGCTCCACCCTGTATTGTTCCGCGATGGCAGGCTGGAAGTCCGGCGCGGGGTGCCCGTCCAGCGCCACGTTCCATGCCGGCCGCTCCCCCGTCAGTGCCCAGGCCGCCTGCACGGCAGCTCCCCGGGCCACGTATTCGCCGGGGCTCGGAACCAGCACGGGCAGGTCGAAAACCTGGGCCGCAATGCGCTGGACCGCAGGGTTCTGCACGGCGCCGCCGATCAGCAGAAGCCGCTCGGCCGGGTGGCCCAGGGCGCGGAGGGCATCCAGTCCCCCCGCCAGCCCGCACAGCATGCCTTCGACGGCGGCCCGCGCGAAGTTGCTCCGCGTAGCCGAGGCGATGGTCAGCCCGGAGAAGCTGGCCGTGGCGTGCGGCAGGTTCGGCGTCCGCTCCCCCTCGAAATACGGGACCAGCACCACCCCGCCCGCGCCCGGTTCAGCCTCCAGCGCCAGCCGGGACAGCTCGTCGAAGTCGACCCCCAGCAGCCCGGCGACCGACGTCAGCACCCGCGCTGCATTGAGGGTCACGGCAATCGGCAGGAACAGGCCACTCGCGTCGGCGAAGCCCGCCACCGTCCCACTCGGGTCGCCGATCGGCTCATCGGAGACGGCGAACACCGTCCCGCTGGTGCCCACGGACACGACGACGTCGCCCGCCCGGGCGCCCAGGCCCAGGGCCGCCGCGGCATTGTCCCCGGCGCCAGCACCTAGCAGCACGGACTGCCCTGGCGGCAACGCCTCCCCGGCGGCGGCAGGGTGGATCTGGCCAGGTGACTCGCCGGGTGCCAGGACGCGGGGCAGGATGACGGCATCGCCCGCTGTCCCAGCACCGGCTTCGACGGCGTCGCGGCCGAAGGCCAGGCTGAACAGCTCCAGGTCGTAGGTGCCGGCGGCCGGGTTCCAGTAACCGGTGCCGCTCGCGTCGGAGCGGTCGGTGATGAGCTGCCCCAGGTCGGGTCCCAGCGGGCTGGCGCCTGCGGGGCCGTAGCCCCGCAGGCGCCAGGTCAGCCAGTCGTGGGGCAGGGCGACGGCGGCCACCTGGCTGGCGATGTCCGGCTCATGATCGCGGACCCAGCGGACCTTGGTGACCGTGAAGGAGGCCACGGGTACCAGGCCGGTCCGCTTCGCATAGTCCTCCGCGCCCACTTCTTCGGTGAGGGCCGCCGCTGACTCTGCCGAGCGGGTGTCGTTCCAGAGCAGGGCCGGCCGCAGGACCTTGCCCTCCCGATCCAACAGCACCATGCCGTGCTGCTGGCCTCCCACGGAAAGCGCGCTGACCCCGGCGAGTCCCCCGGCGTCGTCGAACGCTTCGGACAGCGCCCGCCACCAGTGGTCCGGGTGGACCTCGGTACCGTCCGGATGGCCGGCACGGCCCTCCCGGACCAGGGCGCCGGTTTCCGCGTCCACCACCACGACCTTGCAGCTTTGGGTCGAGGAATCGACCCCGGCAACGAGTGACATAGGAGCAGCCGTCACCGTATCAGCGGGCGCCGAGCAGGTGCTCGATGAAGAGCTGCTGAAGCTTCACGAAGCCGAAGCCCTTGCCGCCGAAGTAGGCGTCGGCGTCGAATTCCTCGTAAGCGGACTTGTCGGCGAGGAGCTGCTCGTAGCCTTCGCCCGGGTTCAGGGTGGGGACGTTGATCTCGGAAACCCGCGACGCCTCCAGGGCAGCCTGCACGTCGGGATCGGCGCGGAAGGCCTTGGCGCGCTCCTTCAGAAGCAGGTAGGTCTGCATGTTGGCGGCCGCGGAGTCCCAGACGCCGTTGATGTCCTCCGTGCGGCTGGGCTTGTAGTCGAAGTGGCGCGGCCCGTTGTAGGCCGGCCCGCCCTGCGGACCGCCGTTCTCCAGCAGGTCGACCAGGGAGAAAGCGTTCTGAAGGTCCCCGTGGCCGAACACCAGGTCCTGGTCGAACTTGATGCTGCGCTGACCGTTGAGGTCAATGTGGAAGAGCTTGCCCTGGTACAGCGCCTGGGCAATGCCGTGGGTGAAGTTCAGCCCGGCCATCTGCTCGTGGCCGGTTTCGGGGTTGATGCCCACAAGCTCCGGGCGCTCGAGGGTCTCAATGAACGCCAGCGCGTGGCCGAGGGTGGGCAGCAGGATGTCGCCGCGCGGTTCGTTGGGCTTGGGCTCGATCGCGAAGCGGATGTTGTAGCCCTTGTCCGTCACGTAGTCGCCCAGCAGGTTCACAGCCTCGCGGTAGCGCTCGAGGGCACCGCGGATGTCCTTGGCGGCGTCGTACTCGCTGCCTTCGCGTCCGCCCCACATCACGAAGGTTTCAGCGCCCAGTTCGGCGGCGAGGTCGATGTTCTCCAGGACCTTGCGGAGGGCAAAGCGGCGCACACCCCGGTCGTTGCTGGTGAAGCCGCCATCCTTGAAGACCGGGTGGCTGAACAGGTTGGTGGTGACCATGGGCACCACCATGCCGGTGGCCTTCAGCGCACCGGTCAGGCGGTCGATTTCCCGCTGCCGGTCAGCCGCGGAGCAGCCGAACGGGAACAGGTCGTTGTCGTGGAAGGTAATGCCGTAGGCGCCCAGATCGCTGAGCCGGTTGATGGCCTCCACGGTGTCCAGCGGCGGGCGGGTCGCGGAACCGAACTGGTCCTGCGCCTCCCAGCCGACGGTCCACAGGCCGAAGGAAAACTTGTCATCACGCGTGGGCTGAATCGCCATTGAGTGCTCCCGATTGGTTTGGAGGGACCTGTCCCGCAGGCAGATCCGGAAAATGTTCCACACACAAACATATTCGCTTCTGGCCGCCTGTCAACCATTTTTTCGGGACGAAATCCGGAGACATGACACCACCAAACCCTATCCGCGCGACCCCATAGGGTGTTATGTTCTCTAGAACACCAAACGAAGGGCGCGCAATGGTCAGCGAAGCAGGAACTGAGCTGCACACCGAGGAGTACAACTGGGCAGGCAACCTCAGGTACGCCGCGGCGGAGGTGCGGGAACCGCAGACCGTGGCGGAGCTTCAGGACCTGGTTGCCGGCACGTCCCGGCTTCGCGCGCTGGGCTCGCGGCACTCCTTCAACCGCATCGCCGACACCACCGGCGCCCTGGTCTCGCTGGAACACCTGGCGCCCGCCATCGAGGTGGACTCCGCGAACATGACGGTGACAGTGAGCGGCGGCACGCGGTACGGAACCCTGGCGGCAGAGCTGCAGCGGCA
Source organism: Arthrobacter sp. BGA-UO-ETr-C19 (assembly GCF_059568005.1). Classification (NCBI taxonomy): domain Bacteria; kingdom Bacillati; phylum Actinomycetota; class Actinomycetes; order Micrococcales; family Micrococcaceae; genus Arthrobacter; species Arthrobacter sp. BGA-UO-ETr-C19. The sequence goes on along the minus strand of NZ_JCAQPC010000021.1, from coordinate 163,663 downwards.
AGGCTACGCGCTGCACAACCTGGCTTCCCTCCCCCACATCTCGGTGGCCGGGGCCGTCGCCACCGCCACCCACGGATCAGGTGACCGGAACGGCAACCTGGCCACCGCCGTCGCCGGCCTCGAACTGGTCACCGCCGACGGCGCGATCCTCACCGCCCGCCGCGGCGAAACCCCGGACTTCGACGGGATGGTGGTGGGCCTTGGCGCCCTGGGCGTGGTCAGCAGCCTGACGCTGGACATCGAGCCTACCTTCCCGGTCGCCCAGACCGTCTTTGAGGGTCTTTTCTGGGACCAGGTGCTGGAGAATTTCGACGACGTCACCTCCTCGGCCTACAGCGTCAGCCTGTTCACCGACTGGAGCGGGGACCGGATCGGGCAGGCCTGGCTCAAGGCCAGGACGGAGGAAGCAGGAGTAGCGGACCGCCCCAGTTTCTATGGCGGCAGCCCGGCCGCCGAAGCCCGGCACCCCATCGCCGGCGTGTCCGGCAGCACCTGCACTCAGCAGTTGGGCGTCCCGGGCCCGTGGTCGGACAGGCTGGCCCACTTCCGGATGGAATTCACTCCGAGCAAGGGCGACGAGCTGCAGAGCGAGTACCTCGTCCCCCGCGAGCACGCCGTGGACGCCATCGAGGCCATGCGCGGGCTGTCCCATCTGGTGACTCCGCTGCTGCTGGTCTCCGAAATCCGCACCATGGCCGCGGACAGCCTCTGGCTGAGCCCGAACTACGGAACCGACAGCATCGGCCTGCACCTCACCTGGCGGCAGGACCAGCCCGCCGTCGAGGCCGTGCTCCCGGTGATCGAGGCCGCACTGGCGCCGTTCGGCGCCCGTCCGCACTGGGGCAAGCTGTTCGACGGCGATGCCGCCAGCCTCGCGCCGCTTTACCCGCGCTTCGCCGACTTCAAGGCCCTCGCGGGGCGCCTCGATCCGGAGGGGAAGTTCCGCAATGACTTCCTCGACACCAAGGTCTTCGGCAGCTGATATCGTTCCGATGATGTCTTCACCTCGCCAACGGGCTGCCCCGACCGCCCCGCCCAGCGAGCTGGACCCCTCCCGGCGGAATAACCTGGCGCTGATCACGTCCCTGGTCCACCATCACCGCGTCCTCAGCCGGGCCCAGCTGACCAAAAGGACCGGGCTCAACAGGTCAACGGTCGGAACCTTGATCGGCCAGCTGGCTGCGCTCGGCCTGGTCTACGAGACGGCGCCCACCGGCGAGGCGCAGGTGGGCCGTCCGAGCCCCGAAGTGCGTCCGAGCCCTTCCATTGCGGCTCTTGCTGTCTACCCGGAGATCGATGCGGTCACCATCGGGCTGGTCAACCTGGGCGGCATCGTCCAGAAGAAGATCCGGTTCGCCACCGAACGGATCCCCAGCGCACGGGAGGCGGTCAACATCGCCGCCGCCGTGATCGAGGGAATGCGCACGGAGCTGGACCACTCGTACCGGATCACCGGGATCGGTGTGGCGGTGCCCGGCCTGGTAAACCCCGACGACGGGACGGTCCGCCACGCGCCGCACCTGGGTTGGCGGGACGAGCCTGTTGCCCGGATGCTGGGCGAAGCCACCGGTTACGCCTGCCAGGCCGCCAACGACGCCTCGCTCGCGGCCGAGGCGGAGCTGATCTTCGGGGCCGGCGCCGGCCGGGACAACCTCGTGTACCTCAACGGCGGGGCCAGCGGCATCGGCGGCGGGATCATTTCCAACGGCATGCTGCTCCGCGGCGCCTCCGGCTACGCCGGGGAACTGGGCCACACGTTCGTCCGCACCTCCGGCGAACAGTGCCACTGCGGCGCCACCGGTTGCCTGGAAACAGAGGTGTCCCAGGGACGGCTCTTCGAACTGCTCGGCCTCAGCGGCGGCGACACGACCCAGCTGGAACAGGCACTCCGGGGGTCAGGCAGCCCCGCCGTCGCCGAGGAAATATCCCGGCAGCTGGGCTTCCTGGCCATCGCGCTCCGGAACGCCGTTAACACCTTCAACCCTGAGGTGATCATCCTCGACGGCTTCCTCGGGGTCCTCTACGCGCTCGCGCCGTCCACCCTCGACGGCCTGCTGCTGTCCCAGGCGATGGACGGGCCCGCCGCCCAGGCCAAGGTGCACCCCGCGGCGCTCGGCTCCAACCTGATGATGGTCGGCGCAGCGGAACTGGGGTTCGCCCGGTTCCTGGCGGACCCCACGGGATTTGGGACTACCGGGCTGGGTTCCGTCGCGGAATAGCGACGGAACCCAGCTACCTACCGGAACCCAGCTTCCTACCTGCCGAAAACGACCTCGTAGGTCCGGGTCTGGCTCCCGTCTTCGCTCCGGACCGTGACGACGGCGGTTCCAGACTCTGATTGCGAAACGGTGACCACCGCGTACGGGTCAGCAGCCGTAGCCGTGACTTCCCGCCGCGCTCCCTGGACACCGGTCCGGTAGGAGGTGACGTCCGGATCGAAACCGGGCAGCGGCTGGCCGTTGACGAGAATTGCTGCCGCGGTCGCGTCGGAGGACTGGCCCGGAGCCAATGCCAGGACCTGCACTTCGCTGACCGTCATGTGGGTGTTCGGCCGGGCGGTGAGCACCACGCGGACGTCCTTGGTGTCCACGTTGGCAACCGGAACCGTGACCACGGGGGCGGGGCTGCCGCCGGGGACCCGGACCGCCGTGCCCGTGTTCTGCCACGTGCCGTCGGCCGCCTTGGTCTGCACCTGGAGGCTTTGGGCATAGCTGTCGGTGGATCCGTCGCGGTAGAAGTGGACCTTCACGCCGGTCACCGTCTTCTGGCTGGCCAGAGCCACGGACAGGGTGTCGGTGGCGTTCTTGGTGCCCGACTTCCAGTTGGACCAGGCCTTGTCCGTCAGGTTGCCGTTGCCCAGCCCGGCTGTGCCGTAGCCGGGTTCGGTGAAGGTTGCACTGAACGTGGCGCCGGGGTCATCGGCCACATTGTCTGCGGTCCCCTCCGTGACCTGGATCTGCACGGTGGCGGGCAGCGTCCGGCCGTCAGCGGCGTCGGCGGTGCCCGAAACCGTGGCCACGCCCGTCTCGGTAAACGGTCCAGCGGCATCCCAGACAACGGGCCGCTCCACCTTGCTGCCGCCGGCAGTCACCGCCGTTACGGTGGCAGGCAGCGCGGGCGTTCCGCCTGCATAGGTCTTGGCCCGGGCCGGAAGCGTCGCCACCAGCGTGTCGACGGTGACCTTGGCTGTCACCGGATGCGCAGCACCCAGCACGTCCGTCGCCGTTCCGCGAACATCAACGGTTCCGGGCTTGTTCCACCGGTTCTCCGGCGGCATCGCCCAGGTCACGGGCAGTTCACCGCGGGCACCGTCACGGTAGACGGGAACCACCGTTGGCGGCAGCTGCGGAGCGGTCCCGGGCACGGTGAAGGCCGCGACGTTCTGGAATCCCTGGACAGTTTCGTCGATGACCCGCCAGCGCTGGTTCTCGCCGGAGTTGGCGGTCCACAGGGTCACCGGTGATCCGTCCGCGGTGGCGTGCCCGCCCACCTCGAGGAGCCGGCCGGTGGCCGCGTTGACGAACGTGTAGGTGCCGTCGCCGGTGGTGGACATGGTCCACTGGGAGGCGTCAGCCGGCGCTTCCTCCGCCGGTACCAGCTGGGGCGTTCCGTCGACGACGGCGAGCTGCCGGCCGCCGTCGGGCGTTTCAATCGCGTAGCGGGCACGGCTGCTGTTCCCGCCGCTGACGCGGCGGATGTTCCACTGCTGGTCGGCGCCCGAGCCGGAACGGATGACGGCGGCGCTGCCGGTTCCCTGGGTAAGGGACTTGCCGCTTTCCACACCCTGGAGCCGGTAGACGTGGTCCGCCTGAACCAGCGCGGCGTCCTCGGCCACGCCGTGCACACCATTGACGAGGAACGTCGTGACGGATTCGGCCGGTACCGTGAGGACCGCGGTGCGGTCCTTTCCGACGGCGACCGGCTCGCCCTGCACCAGCGCTCCGGAGGCGTCGCTGGTCACCGGCGTCACGGTGGCGTTGCCCTGGACGGCTTCGAAGCCGGAAAGGTCCAGGGCAACCTGGCGCTGGACCTTGCTGTCGTTCACGTGCACCACAGTGGCTCCGGAGTCGGAGACGGCGGCCGCGCTGTTCGTGTCGTCCACCTTGACCAGGCGGTCCCCGGGCTTGATGTAGTGCGTGAAGTTCCGCGCGGTGTTGAACTTGGTGTTCGTGTAGATCGGGCAGCTTTCGAGGGTGTCCCCGGCAGCACAGTCGAAGGGCAGCTGGATCTCGCCCCAGTTGGAGCCGATGGCGCTTTCGCCGCCGGGCTTCATGTTGTTGTAGTCCTCAACGGGCTGCCAGAACACCCAGGCCTCGGGCTCGAGCTCGCGGAGGTCATTGACCATGTGCTGGGCCAGGCCCAGGCCGGGCTGCATGCTCGTGAAGTTCTGCCCGTCCAGCCAGGAGCCGCCGGTTTCGCTCATCCACAGGGGCTTTTCCTCGCCCTTGGCGATGTCCCGGACGGCTGTCCGCTGCCCGGTCCCGTAGGTGTGGACGTTGAGCTGCGCGACGTTTGCCTTGGCGTCGGCGGAATAGCTGTTCCAGTTGCTGGCGAAGGTCGAGGGGTTGGTCTCGTCCATGGCGCTGATGACGGCGCCGGTGTCCGCGCTCGCCAGTGCCTTGGCCAGGGACTGGACCACCTTCTGCTGCAGTTCGGGGCCCATGTGGGCGCCTTCCTGCCGGCCACCGACGGGCTGGCCCGCCGAATTCAGGGTGGTTCCCCAGTACGGCGTGTTCGGTTCGTTCATGGGATCGATGGTGTCGATCTTGATGCCGTGCGCTTTCTCCAGCTCCTGGACGACGCCCACCAGGTAGGAGGAGAAGTCGTCAACGCTCTCGGTCCGCAGCTGGTCCTGCGAGGAGTTGAAGCCGCCGGAAACGTAGCCGCTGACCGTCTGGAACCACGGCGGGGAGTTGCTGAAGGCTTCCCAGTGCGTGATGTCGTTCTTGATCCGGTCCACCCACCAGCGCTGTGTCTGGTCGGCGTCGAGGTTCCAGTGGGCCGGATTTTCCGGGTCCCACCAGTCCTTGTCCTGCCGGGTGGTGCCCTCGGGGGCCTTCCACCAACCTTCAACGGCGCCGCCGGCCCGCAAGTAGTCCTTCACGTCGGGCGCGTTGCCGCCGCCGACGTTGTACCGCGCGATGTTGAGGTTCAGCCCCTCGTCGCCGAAGACCATGTCGGCAAGCTTGCTGCGGATTTCTTCCGGATAGTCGCCGGTGGCGTTGGCGAACCAGACCAGGCTGGTGCCCCACCCTTCGAAGGCCTCGCCCTGGTAGGAGGGGTCCGGCCGCACGGTGACGGCGCCGGCCGGCACGGGTTCGTCGGCTGCCTTGACCGGTGCCTGCGCGGCGGACGCGGGTCCGGCCATGAGCCCTGCGGAGAAGACCGCCGCGGTGATTCCGGCGGCGGTCACGGCCCAGGGCCGTCTGGATCTGTTCGTCATTGAATTCCCTTCGGTGCGGTGATGCTGCTGGTCTCTGGGGACTGCTGGTCTATTTGGGGCTTTTGAGGACGGCCACGCCGCGGGCGGCGAGCTTGGCGGTGCCGTCGCCCGGCCCGGTGCCCGCGAGCCCGGCCCCGGGGACCGCCGAGATGTCGACGGCGTGGTCCGTTCGGTTGATCAGGAAAAGGAAGCGTCCGTCCTCCCCTGTGCGGACGGCGAGTTCGACGGCGCCACACAGTTCCGCGGGCAGTTCAGACTCGACCCCGGCCAGGGCCGCGAATTCCCGCAGGACAGGGACCAGGCCGGCGGGTCCGAGCCGTGTCGCCACGTAGCCGGCGGATCCGCTGCCCACGCTGCGCCGGGTTACGGCCGGTTCGCCGGCGTGCTCACCGGAGGCGAACCGGCGCAGGGCCCTCGTTTCGCCCGAGGTGGTGGCAACGGAGTCCGCCCACAGCGTGCCGGTTGACCCGTCGTCGAGCGTGGCTTCCTCTCCGGGCGCCAGCGGGCCGAACTCTTCCACCCGGATCCCCAGCAGATCGCTGAGGGCGCCGGGGTATCCGCCGAGCCATACATGGTCGTTCTGGTCCACGATGCCCGAGAAGTAGGTGGTCACGAGATGCCCGCCGGACTCGACGAACGCGGTCAGCCGCGAGCGCAGCTCCGCCGGCACAACGTGCAGGACCGGTGCGATGACCAGCTGGTAGCCATCAAGGGAGGCTGCCGCCGGGAGGACATCGGCGCGGATGCCGGTGGCCAGGAACGCGGAGTACCAGTCCAGTGCCTCCTGCCGGTAGCGGAGGCGGTCACTCGGATGGGAGTCCAGCTCGCTGGCCCACCAGGAATCCCAGTCGAAGAGGATCGCGGCCCGTGCCGGCTCGCGGCGGCTGCCAGTGACCGGCGAGAGTTCGCCCAGGGTGCGTCCCAGCGCGGTGACGTCGCGGAAGAGCCTGCTGTTGCTGCCTGCGTGCGAAACCATCGCGGAGTGGTATTTCTCTGCTCCCGCGCGCGACTGCCGCCATTGGAAGAAGCAGACCGCGTCTGCGCCGTGGGCCACATGGGTGAGCGAGTCCCGGGCGAGCGCACCGGGCTTCTTGGGCGTGTTCACGGGCTGCCAGTTGACGGCGCTGGTGGAGTGCTCCATAAGGAACCAGGGGTTGCCGCCGGCGATGTTGCCGGTCAAGTTCGCGGAGAAGGACAGTTCGTCATGGTCCTGCGGTCCCGGGACCACGTAGTGGTCGTTGGAGACGAAGTCGACGTCGGCGGCCCAGGCGGCGTAGTCCATTCCCTTCGTCTCCCCCATCACCATGAAATTGGTGGTGACGGGGATGTCCGGGGTGATGCTGCTGAGGATCCGGCGTTCGGCGCGGAGGTAGTCCCGCAGCGAGTCCGAGGAGAAGCGTTTGAAGTCCAGCTGCTGCGTGGGGTTCGGGTAGGACGCCGCCTTGCGAGGCGGGAGGATGTGGCTCCAGTCGGCGTAGCGCTGGGACCAGAAGTCGGTCCCCCAGGCGGTGTTCAGCTCCTCAAGGGTGCCGTAACGGTCCTGCAGCCAGCTGCGGAAGGCGGCCGCGGCGTCGTCGGAATAGTCGTAGATGTTGTGGCAGCCGAGCTCGTTGGAAACGTGCCAGGCGCAGACGGCGGGGTGGTCCTTGTAGCGCTCCGCCATGGTGCGCACGAGCGTCAGTGCGTGCTCGCGGAACACCGGCGACGTTGGCCGCCAGTGCTGCCGGCCGCCCGGCCAGAGGGTTTCGCCGTTCTGGGTGACAGGCAGGATTTCCGGGTGTTCGGCCGCGAGCCACGGCGGCGGGGACGCGGTGGCGGTGGCGAGGTCCACGGCAATGCCGTTGGCGTGGAGCAGGCCGATGATGTCGTCGAGCCAGGAAAAGTCCCAGCTGTCCCGCGCGGGCTGGATGCGTGCCCACGAGAAGATGGCGAGGGAGACGATGTTGACCCCGGACTCCCTCATGAGCCCCACATCCTCTGCCCAGACCTCGCGGGGCCACTGTTCGGGGTTGTAGTCGGCACCGAAGGCCAGCCTCTTGGTGTCCGGGGACGGCCAGCGCAGCCAGCGGTGGTGGGTGGTGTGGGTCATGGAGTTCCTCTTGTTGGGCGCGGTCGGGTGGCCGCGGACGCGCCGGGCTGGCTGGCGCGTCCGCGGAGATGGGTGGGTTGCTGCGGGCTCTTATTCCTTGACGTTGAAGCCCTGCTCGGTGCCGTACTTGACCGAGGCTTTCTGCCACGCGGTCAGGCCGTCCTTGAGCTTGGTGCCGGAGACGTAGGCCTGGCCTGCGGTGTCGTTGAAGATGCTGTTGGCGTAGACCTGGAAGGGCAGGTAGGACCAGCCGGCGGGAACGTTCTTCGCTGATTCGGCGAAGATCTGGTTGGCCTTCTGGCCCCCGAAGTACTTGAACCCGGTGTTCTGGAACTTCTCGGACGCGAGGTCCTTTGACGTGGCGGGGAACGCGCCGCCGTCGATCCTGGCCTGGACGCCTTCCTCAACGTTGGAGTACTTCAGGAAGCCGTATGCCAAGGCTGCCTGGCTGCTGGCGGCGGGGATGGCCAGCGAGCTGCCGCCGTTTTCGGCGCTGCTCTTGGCGCCCTTCTCCCACTGCGGCAGGGGTGCGACCCGCCATTTGCCGGCCCCGTCGGCAACGCCGGAGGCCAGGTTCCCGGGCATCCACGCGCCGGTGGAAAGGGTGGCGATGGTGCCGTTGCCGAGGCCCTTGTACCACTCGTCGCTCCAGGAGCTGATGGGGGCCAGGAGGTCCTCGTCGATGAGCTTTTGCCAGGTCTCGGCGAACTTGGTGGACCCTTCGTCCGAGAAGTTCACGCCGACGTTGGTGCCGTCCACCTGATAGGGCTTGCCGCCGGCCTGCCAGATCATGCTGGTGGTGAACCCGGCGTCGCCGGTGTCGTTGGCGATGTAGGCCTTGGGGTCAGCCTTCTTCAGCGCGCGTCCGGCCTCGAGGAATTCGTCCCAGGTGGTGGGCACTGCGATGCCGTGCTTGTCGAACAGTTCCTTGTTGTAGAACAAAGCCATGGGGCCGGAGTCCATGGGGAGGCCGTAGACGCCGCCCTGCGCCTGCACCGAGGACCACGGGCCGGCCGTGAACGTACCGTCGAGGTCTGCGGCGCCGAACTGGCCTAGATCCGCCAGTGACTTGCTGAGCGCAAACTGCGGAAGTGCGTAGTACTCGATCTGCGCGACGTCCGGCACGCCGGAGCCGGCGGAGATCGCGTTCTGCAGGGCGGTGTACTGGTCGTTGCCGGTGCCTGCGTTGACCAGGTTGACGTCCACGTTGGGGTACTTGGCCTCGAAGCCCTCGGCGACTTTCTTCAGCGACTGGTCCCAGGCCCACACCGTCAGCTTGCCGCCTTTCTGGAGGGCGGCTTCGACGGCGTCGCTGTTGACCGTTTGCTGCGGCGCCGCGCTGCCGCCGCCTCCGCAGGCGGTGAGCCCCAGGGCGAGTGCGGCGGCGACGGCGGAGCTCTGCAGCAGGCCGCGGCGGGTCAGGGTCTTGATCATGTCTTCCTTCTAACTGCGTTGTTGGGTGGGACGGGCGTTATTCTTTGACGCTTCCGGCGGAAAGGCCGGACTGCCAGTAGCGCTGGAGCAGCAGGAACGCTGCGATCAGCGGCAGGATGGTGAGCAGGGAACCGGTGATGACGAGGTTGAAGATGGCCTCCCCGCCGGCGGTGCCGGCCTGCGCGTTCCAGGCATTCAGGCCCAGGGTGAGGGGGTACCAGTCCGGGTTTTTCAGCATGATCAGTGGCAGGAAGTAGTTGTTCCAGGTGGCCACCATGGTGAAGAGCAGCACGGTGACAATGCCCGGTGTCAGCAGCGGCAGGCAGACCTGGAAGAAGGTGCGTGCCTCGCTGGCGCCGTCGATCCGGGCGGACTCCATGATCTCGGTGGGGATGGCCTCGGCGGCGAAGGTCCACATGAGGTACAGGCCGAAAGGCGAGATGAGCGAGGGGATGATCACGGCCCACGGGGTGTTGGTGATGCCCATCTGGCTGAACATGAGGAACGTGGGGACCGCGAGTGCCGTGCCGGGAATGGCCACCGCTCCGATGACGACGGCGAATACAGCCTTCCGGCCGGGGAAATCGAACTTGGCCAGCGCGTAGCCGCCGAGGACGGCGAGGAAAGTGGCACCGCCGGCGCCGAGCACGACGTAGAGGACAGTGTTGGCGAACCAGCGAAGGAAGATTCCGCCGTCGTAGGTTGCTGTCCGGGTGATGTTGTCCCAGAGGGCAAAATCGCCGTCGAACCACAGGCCGAAGGAGTTGAGCAGTCCGTCCTGCGTTTTGGTGGCGTTGACCAGGAGCCAGAACAGCGGGGCCAGGCTGTAGAGCAGGACAAGGCCCATCAGGAGAGTCAGTGCCAGGCTGCGGCGCGGGCGCCGGGCCCCGGCGGCGCGTGGGGACCGCAGGCGCGGGTTACGGAATTTCAGCGGGGACGACGTTCCTGCGGCGGCGATGCCGGGGCGTGCGGCTGACTGGACGCTCATTGTCAGCGCTCCTTTCGCATGCCGCGGACCTGGACGGCATAGGCAATGGCCATGGTGATCAGCCCCATGATGATCGCCACCGTGGCGGAGTAGTTGTACTGCTGCCCGGAGAACGACAGGGAGAAGGCGTACAGGTTGGGCGTGAAGTAGGTCGAGATGGTGTTGGGTGAGAGGCTCTTGAGGATGCTGGGCTCGTTGAAGAGCTGGAAACTGCCGATCACGGAGAAGATGGTGGCCACCACGATGGCGCCACGGATGGCCGGCAGCTTGATCGCGGCGATGACCCTCAGCTGGCCGGCGCCATCGATCTCGGCGGCCTCATAGAGGGACTTGGGGATGACGGTCAGCGCCGAGTAGAAGATCAGCATGTTGTAGCCGATGAACTCCCACGTGACGATGTTTCCGATGGAGGCCAGCACCAGTTCGGAGGAGAGCGGGCTGGGCAGGTTCAGGCCGAAGGCCTGGTTGATGTTTCCCACCAATCCGAATCGGGTGCCGTACATGAAGCCCCACATGAGGGTGGCGACGACCGCGGGCACGGCATAGGGCAGGAAGATCGAGATCCGGAAGAACGACTTCCCGTAGAGCCTGCCGCTGTCCAGGGCGAGGGACACAACGAGGGCGATCATCAGCATGACCGGCACCTGCACTGCCAGGAACAGCGAGACCCGCCCCAGCGCGGACCAGAACTGAGGGTCCCCCAACGCCCTGGCGTAGTTGTCCAGGCCCACGAACGCCGTGCCGCCAATGAGCTGGTTGCGGAAGACGCTCAGGTAGATGGAATAGGCGATCGGGGCAAGGAAAACCAGGCCGAAAACGGCCATGAACGGGCCGATGAACCACCAGCCGGCCCACGAACGGCGGCCGGCGCGACGGCTCGTGCGGCGGCCCGTGCGGCGGTTCGTGCGGCCCGCCGGGGCAGCCGCTCCGGCTCGCGCCGCGACTTGTGGGGACGTCATTGTCATGAAAGGTCCTCTTTAGGGCTGCGTCACCCAGCGGGCGACAGAACGTGTTCTGTTTACGTAAACATCCATGTGAGCTTTTGTGAGTGTTTGCGCAAACATGATTGGTACGATGGTGACATGGAGCACGAACCCGGTCAACCCCCGGCCCGCAATTTGGTCCCTGTGAAGGAGGCGGCCGGCGCCGCGCTGCGGCGCAAGCAGCAGGTCTCCATGGCCGACGTCGCCAAGCTCGCCGGGGTCTCGTCCCAAACGGTTTCCCGAGTGACCAACGGGAGCCCGGACGTCATCGAAAGCACGCGGCGCCAGGTCATTGCGGCGATGAACGAGCTGGGATACCGGCCGAACAGCGCCGCCCGGGCGCTTAAGCGGGGCAGTTTTCGGACCATCGGGGTGATCACGTTCTCGCTGTCCTCGCTGGGCAACATGCGCACGCTGGAGGCCATCGCACTGCATGCAGCCCGGCAGGACTTCGCCATTACGCTGATCCCGGTGACGGCACCAACGCAGGCCGGGATCCAGGGTGCGTTCTCGCGCATGGGCGAACTCGCCGTTGACGCGGTGATCGCCATCATGGAGGTCCACCTCCTGGATGCAGCGACCGTGACGCTGCCTCCGGGCGTGAAGGTCGTCGTCGTCGACTCCGACGCCGGAGACAGCTACAGCGTGGTGGACACAGACCAGGCGGACGGCGCCCAAAAGGCCGTCCAACACCTTTTGGACCTTGGCCACGAGACCGTCTGGCACGTGGCCGGCCCCGAGGAGTCCTTCGCCAGCGAACGCCGCGCCGCCGCGTGGCGCAGCACGCTCACTGCCGCCGGCCGTCCTGTCCCGCCTGTGCTCCGCGGTGACTGGTCAGCGGACTCCGGCTACGAGGCCGGGCTCCGGCTCGCCGACGAACCCGGCTGCACCGCCGTCTTCGCCGCGAACGACCACATGGCCCTCGGCCTGCTCCGCGCCTTCCGCGAAAAAGGAAAAGCAGTCCCCGAAGACATCAGCCTGGTCGGCTTCGACGACGTCCCCGAAGCCTCCTCCTACGCTCCCCCACTGACCACGGTCCACCAGAACTTCGCTGACGTCGGCAACCGGTGCGTCGACAACGTCCTGCAGCAGATCCGCACGAACACCACCGAACCCGGCGTCACGCTGGTGCCCACCGACCTGGTGGTCCGCGCAAGCACAGGAGCCCCGAAGGGGAAATAGGTCACATCCCCCAAGAATCGATTGCCGCCGAGGGAGGCTCGGTGGATAATGGTTAGAGAAGCTAATTAGCTTTGCTAACTAACTTGCTGACGAAAAGGAGGCGCACTTCCCCAATGCCTGCGACCCGAGCGGCACACCAAGAGACCCCCCAATCCATCAGGCCGGACATCCTGGCGATCGACCTTCGGACTGCCGTGATGCGGACCTCCCGCCGGCTCCGCGTTGAGGCCACCGGTGACGTCATCACGCCGGGCCAGTACACGGTGCTGGCCCAGCTCCACAGCGACGGTCCGAGCACCCCCCGGGAACTTGCGGAGCGGGAACATGTGCAGGCGCCCTCGATGACCCGGATCGTGAACGCCCTCGCAGAGCTGGGATTTGTGTCCCGCTCAGCGCATCCGGAGGACGGCCGGCAGATCCAGGTGGGCATCACGCCTGCCGGCGTGGACGTCCTGGAGGAGGCGCGGGGCCAGCGGACCGCCTGGCTGGCGCAGCGGGTCGCCGGCCTGAGCCCGGAGGACAGGCTGACCCTGAGCCGGGCCGCACACATCATGCAGGAGATGAGCGCCCGATGAGCGCCACCTTCCGGGCATTGCAGAACCCCAACTACCGGTTGTGGGCCAGCGGAGCCCTTGTGTCCAACATCGGCACCTGGATGCAGAGGGTCGCCCAGGATTGGCTGGTGCTGACCGTCCTCACCGATCATTCCGGCACCGCCGTCGGCATCACCACGGCGCTGCAGTTCCTGCCCATGCTTCTGCTTGGCCCCTATGCAGGGGTCCTCGCCGACCGGCACCGGAAGCGCGTGATCCTGCTGTGGACGCAGTCGGCCATGGGCCTGTGCGGGCTGGTCGTTGGGCTCCTGGTGGTGACCGGTGCGGCGCAGCTGTGGCAGGTGTACGCAGCCGCCCTCTGCCTTGGGCTGGCCAGCGCCATTGACGGGCCCGCACGCCAGTCCTTCGTCTCCGAACTCGTGGGACAGGACGATATCGCCAACGCGGTGTCCCTCAACTCCGCCTCCTTCAACACTGCCCGGCTTACGGGACCTGCGATCGCCGGAGTGCTCATCGCCTGGGTTGGCACCGGGCCTGTTTTCCTGCTCAACGCCGCCAGCTTCGCCGCCGTCCTGATCTCACTGGCCCGGATCCGCACAGCAGAGCTGGCCCCGACCACGCTGGCAGTCCGCAGCAAACACCAGGTAGCCGAAGGCCTGGGCTATGTGCGCCGGCGTCCGGATCTGGTGCTGATCCTTGCCCTGGTGGGCATCCTGGGGGCCTTCGGCATGAATTTCCCCATCACCAACGCGCTGATGTCCACGGCGGAATTCGGAATGGGGCCCGGTGAATTCGGGCTCCTGGGCTCCATCATGGCCGTCGGGACACTGGCCGGAGCACTGCTGGCAGCCCGCAGATCCGGCCCCCGGCTGCGCTTCCTGCTCGGCGGAGCGCTTGGCCTCGGTTTCTTCACCCTGGTCGGCAGCGTCTCGCCGTCGTTCTGGCTGTACGCCGCCGTCCTCGTCCCGGTCGGGCTCGCCTCGATGACCTTCCTGAACAGCTGCAATACGAGCATCCAGCTCTCGGTGGAGCCACAGTTCCGCGGCCGGGTGCTTGCCCTCTATCTGGCAACCCTGCAGGGCGGAACCGCTCTGGGAGCCCCGCTCATGGGCTGGCTCGGCAGCACGTTCGGCGCCCGCTGGTCAGTGGCCGCCGGCGGCGCCGTCGTGCTGCTGACCGGATTGCTCGCAGTGATTGTGGTGGTCCGGAGCAGCCGCCTCACCATGCGGCAGCAGGTTATGGCTTCCTTCCCGTGGAGGCGGGCTGCGCGGAGGGGCGGCTTCGTCAGCCCTTCCCCGGGAGGGCGTACTCCAGAATGAAGTCGCTCTCCACCGAGTCGCCCAGGGTGAACGACTTCGTCCCAACCTTCGTGAAGCCCGACTTCCCGTAGAAGCGGATGGCCTTGGCGTTCTGGCTGTTGACCCCCAGCCAGACACTTGCCGCGCCCTGGTCCGCAGCCCAGTCCAAGGAGGCCCGCATGAGCGTGGAGGCTGCGCCCCGTCCATGATGGTCCGGGTGCACATAGCACTTGCTCAGCTCCACGGACCGGTGTGCGCCCAGGGCGCGGAGTACATCGGGGTCCGTTGACTGCCGGTCGATGAGCAGGGTGTACCCGTCAAGCCGGCCGTCCTGCTCCAGCACCATGACGGCAATTTTGCGGTCGGCGAGATACTCCACGAACCTCTCCTCGCTGAGCGTCCGCTTGAGGTGGAGCTGAATGTCCTCCGGCGCGGAGTCGGGCGGGCAAGCGAGCGGGAAGGTCGCCGCCGCCAACTCAGCAAGGGCGGCAGCATCGCCGGCAACAGCCTTCCGAATCATTGATACTCCAAAGCGTGAGAGCGGGCAGAAATCAATACAAGGATTGTAGGCCGCCCCGGAGTTAGCCGCAGGTCAGCGGCTGCCGGGCACCTTGTGCTCAACGGCCCACAGCCGGCATGGCGGACGGCGTCAACCTTCGTTGACGCACGACGGTGGCGTCAACTATGGTTGACGCCATGGAGGTGGACCGGTTGAAAACCTTGGTGGGATCCATGGACGGCGACAATCCGGTGAATGGCCTGCAGGCCGTGGCTGAGCTGCACCGGGAGATCGGGCGGGCGGAAGCTGCCCTGGTGCGGCGGGCCCGTCTGGCGGGTTTGTCATGGGAGGCGATTGCGCACGCCCTCGGCGTCAGCAAGCAGGCTGTCCACAAGAAGTACGGCAAGAGATAAACGTGAAGAAACAGGAGACTCCGCCGGTACTGGACTGGTCAGTACCGGCGGAGCCCCTGTTCTTTAGCGGATCAGAGCCGAATCACAGCTGGCTGTGCAGGCGCTCCAGCTCCGTCCTGGTGACGGGCAGGACCGTGCCGTGGCGCGGTGCGCGGGGCAGCTCGTAGTTGGTGGACAGCTTCCAGTTGGGGTTTTCCAGGCTGGTGCTTTCCAGCGGGATGTAGCCGCGGCCGCCGAATTCGTCGACGAACAGGTAGTACTTTTCCTCGGTGTTCGACTTGAAGATGGTGGGCCCTTCCACGCCGCCCGTTCCGGCCTTCTTGCCGATGCAGTTGGCCATGAGCGTCCAGTTGCGCGGGTTCGTGGCGGGCACGTCGATGGCGAGCAGGTCGCTCGACTTTTCCTGCATGATGTCCAGGCAGCCGGAGACCTGCCCTTCGTCCTTGGTGAACCGGTAGTAGGTGTCGCCCTCCTTGATGACGGTGGAGTCAATGACCGAGTTGCCCGGGTCGTTCCACACCTTGGCCTCGGTGAAGGTCCGGAAGTCCCGTGTGGTGGAGTACATCATCTTGTTGTAGGTGCCGCCGGTGTGGCTGGGGTCGTTGTCGGCGTAGAGCTTGGAGGCCCAGTACACGACGTAGGCGCCAATCTTCTCGTCGTAGTGGGCTTCCGGAGCCCAGGTGTTCCCCGCGGTGTCCGGCGAGACCTTCACGTGCCGCTGCCCGGACCAGTTGACCAGGTCGGTCGATTCCCAGACCTCGATGTACTGGCTGCCCTGGCGCTGGGAGGAGTCCCAGCTGGTGCCGCTGCCGATGGAGAGGTCCGTGGCGATCATGTAGAACTTGTCACCCTCCGGGGAGCGGATGATGAACGGATCGCGCAGGCCCTTGGTGCCGAGCCCGGACTTCAGGATGGGCTTTCCGCCGTTCAGCTCGTCCCACTTGAGTGCGTCGTTGCCGCGGCTGGCCGCCATGTGGATGTTCTCGCCCGCGAGGTCGTTGCCGGTGAAGTACGCGAAGGCGTAGCCCTCCTTGGCCTCGGCCTTGGGCAGCGGCAGCACCGTGACGCGGAATTTCTTCCTGGCCTTGGTCTTGCCGAGGGAAACAGTGGCGTGCAGGTTGAGCCTGGCCTGCTCGCTGCCGTAGGCCGGCCGCGTCACCTCGCCGGTGGCAGTGACCACGGACTCGTCGCTCGACGTCCACTCCACCTTGGTTCCGTGCAGCCCCGCCGTGGGAAGGGTGATGTTCCCGCGGATCGCGTCGGCATCCCACACGGTCAGTGCTGCGGCGGACTCGCTGACCTTCTGGTCGTCGCTGATGTCTTCCGGCACCGTCACGGTGAACGCTTTCGACGCCGATGCCCCGCTTGAGGTGGCCGTGGCGGTCAGCGTCACGGTGGTATCACCGGTTCCGTTGGCCGGACGGGTGACCGCCCCCTGGGCTGAGACCGTGGCCGGATCCGAGGAGGACCAGGTGTAAGCCGAGCCGTTCGGGCCGGTAGTGGGCAGCTTCAAGTTGGCGGTCACTGCAGAAGTGTCCCCGAGCGAGAGGTCCTGCAGGTCGAGGGCAACCCGCTGTTCCGGGGAAACGTATCCGAGCTCGCGCACCTCGCCGGCCGAGAGTGCACGGTTGTAGATGCGGAAGTCGCGGACCTGGCCCTTGAGGTACTTGTCGCCGCTGTAGACGGACCGCCCAAGGTAGTTCGCCGTCGTCGTTCCTCCCCCAATGCTTCCCGGCGTGATGGTGACGCCGGTCTTCCGGGCGACTTCGGTGCCGTCCTCGTAGAGGACGGCGGTTCCGCCGCTGAGGGTGTAGGTGATGGTTTTCCAGGCTCCGCGTGACAGGTCCCGGTTCGCGCTGGTGGTCTGCTCCGTGGCCCAGTTGCCGGTGGCGATGGAGGTCCGGTATGCGTTGCCCGTGGTGAAGAGGTAGCCGTTGCCGGTGCCGTTGGTGGTGTTGCCCATCCCCCAGATGAAGTAGGGGGCGCCCTGGTCTGTCGCGATCTTCACGTCCGTGGAGACGGTGATGGAGTCGAGTCCGCGCATGACGTCGTTCGGGAGCCGGACGTGGGCATTCGTCCCGCCGAGCTGCAGGCCTTCGCCGCCCAGGGCGGTGGCGTCACCGCTGATCACACCGTTGCGGCCGTTGCCGGAGCTGTCCTCCGCCACGGTCCCGGCGGATTCCGTCAGGTTGTACTTGAGGACCAGGCCATAGTCGACGGCGGCGTGGGCCGGCGCCGCGGCGACCAGCCCGCCGAGCGCCAGGGAAGCGGAAGCGGCCAGTGCGGCCGCCGTCGTCATGGCCGGGCCCGTCCGGGCCCGTGAGTGGGTAGGGAGCATTGAGACACTTTCGTTCGGGCGGCCCGGGGCCGCTGTGATTGGGCGCAACGGGAGTTGCCTACTTGCGTGTGGCGTCTGCCAGCCGGATGAAGGTCACCGACTTCGGCTCGAACTCATACGTGAATTCGGGTCCCGCGCCCTTGAAGGTGCTTGCAGCCGGAGCCAGGTTCTGCGCGTCGGCGGTCTGGGTGAGGGTGGTGACCGCGGCGGAGGTGCCGATGTTGGCTGCACCCGCCACCTTGATGTCCACGGGCGCCTTGGCTGCGGAGGTGTTGACCACCTTCACGATCGTGTCGCCGGTTTTAGCGTCCTTCGTGACAACGGAGTAGACGGGATCGGCCTGCGTATCATCCACCGTGCCCCACAGGACGTTGTCCAGGTAGAGCTTGGCGGTGCGTCCTGAGACCACGATCCGGATGTCGTATTCATGCCCGGTCTGGATCACGGTGTTCTTTTCGATGACGTTCGACTTGCCGCCGTTGACGGCCTTTTCGACGACGGACTTCGAGTTGTTCCAGCCGCCCAGGTTCCACCAGAAGTAGTTTCCGGTGTCCTTGACCCCGAAGGAGACGAGGAAGCCTTCCGAGCCGGCCAGCTTGGTGGCCTTGGTGCTGAGCGTGTAGTTGCTCCAGTCGGCGCTGCCGGCGGTCACCATGGTGTTTTGCGCGGTGGTGCTCGACTGGACGTAGCCGCCGTCCTTGATGGACCAGGTACCCGTCCCGTTGCCGGTCCAGGCATCCGCCGTTCCGGAGAAGTCGTCGCTGAAGAGCGTGGCACCATCCGCCCCGGTGACCTTCACGTCGTCGTACCGTGCGGAGGTGGCCCACGTGGACAGGCCGATCTTGCCGGAAATCGGCACCACTGTGGAAGCCGGGTTGTCCTGCGTGCTCGGCACCACCTGGTTGCCGACGTTGTTCATGAACAGCTTCTGGACCTCGTAGTTGGGGGTGGTCCGGACAGAGGTGCCGTTGAAGAACATCATGTCCGGGCTCCACTGAGTGTTGGCCTCGTTGGCGATCAGCGGTGCGTAGGACGCCATCTTGACCACGTCGGCGTTCCGCTCCAGGCCGGTCATATAGGAGGCTTCCGCCAGTGCGTTCTCGGGCCTGTTCCCCTGCGACGCGTACTCGCCGAGGAACACCTTGTAGCTGTTGCGGTCGTAGGAGTCGTAGCGGTGGTTGTTGTTCAGGAACCAGGAGGGGGTGTTGTAGTAGTGCTCGTCGACGAGGTCCACACCTGTCTGGGCGTTGAAGCTGGCGAGGTCGTCGAATTCCGGTCCTTGGCTGAACGGGCCGGTGTTGCCGATGATCTTGATCTCGGGGTGCGCCTTGCGGACGGCGTTGTAGAACTGGGTGAAGTACTGCTTGAACTCCGGCTTGTACTCCTCGTTGCCCAGGGAGATGTGGTCGAGGTCGTACGGTGCCGGGTGGCCGTAGGCGATGCGCTTGGCGCCCCACTCGGTGCTCGCGTCGCCGTTCGCGAACTCGATCAGGTCCAGGGTGTCCTGGATGTACCGGTCGAGTGTCGCCTGGTCCGGGGCACGGTTGGAGTCGCCGCAGCCGGTCACGCCGACCGGAACCACCGGCACCGGAACGGCCCCCATGTCCTCGGCCCACTGGAAGTACTCCATGTAGCCCAGCCCATAGGTCTGGTTGTAGCCCCAGAAGTTGCGGTTCGCGGGGCGCTGCTCCACCGGACCGATGGTGTCTTTCCACTGGTAGGTGCGGGCACGCGTGTAGTTGGGGGCCGAGTAGGTGTCGTAGCTTCCGGTGTTGACGATGCAGCCGCCGGGGAAGCGCAGGAATCCGGGGTGCAGGTCATTAATCTTTTCGGCGAGGTCTTTGCGGAGGCCGTTTTCCCTGCCGTTCCAGGTGTCCTGGGGAAACAGCGACACCATGTCGAGGCGGACCGTGCCGGTGCCCTGGACGAGGGTGGTGAGCCGGCCGGCGCCCGTGGAGGACTTGGGCGAAAGGGTCACCTCGTACTTGGCCCAGCGGTCACCCTTAACCTTGATGGTGGCGATGTCCAGGCGGGTGCCTTCGGGCGTCTCCAGCGTCACGGCCAAGGTCGAGCCGGACGGGTTGGAGGTGCGCGCCCACACGGAGTAGCTGTACTTTTTCTTCGCCTCGAGCTTCTGCCCGGCGTTCCAGCCGCTGTTGCGCACGCCCACTCCGGCGCCGCTTCCCGCGCCAGCCGCGGAGGCGTCGATCTGCAGGTAGTTGCGGTTGTTTTCATTCAGCCGGTTGCTGTCATTGACGACGGCGACCGTTCCGTCGCTGCCCCGCTTCAGGGTTTCCCAGGCGGTCATCGGAGAGTAGGCGCGGTTGTCGGCGGAGCTGAACTCAAACGACCGGTTCTGGACGAGCTCCGCGTAGATGCCGCCGTCGGCGCCCTGGTTGATGTCCTCGTAGAAGGCACCGTACATGGTGGGGTCGATCGAAGGCCCTGACCCGGCGGCGTTGATGCTGATGGTCCGGTTCTCGCCGGACTCGGCATTGGCGCCCAGGGCGGGGGCCAGCGTCAGCAGCGCGGCTGCCAGGGACCCGGTGAGCACCAGGGTGCAGGTCCGTTTGGCGGGACTTGAGGGTTTTGATGGCATGGAAGGGATGGCCTTTCTCCATTGAACGGTTCGCCGGCAGCCGGTGTTAACGCTAACAAAAGGGCCGACCGGAGTTGAGTATTCGACATCTTTTCGCTCTTGTAAAGGGCATTCCCAAAAATCAACAGACCTTGCACGGCTCGAGCGAAATTGTGAACAGGGATACTTGACGACCCAATTGTTAGCGTTCACAATGATCCACAGAGCGCATCAGCTCACTTGCAGCAATGGCGGTGTTTGAAGTCTCCCGCCTGCATGTAACTAACGCTTCCGGGAGGATGTTGTGTTTAAGAAATCCCTGCTTGCGGTGGCCGCCGCATCAATGCTTACCCTCACTGCCTGCGGTGGAACGGCCGGCGCCGGCAGCGCTGGCGGAGACAAAATCACTATGGGCTTCGCCCAGGTGGGCGCCGAAAGCGGCTGGCGCACCGCCAACACCAAGTCGGTCCAGGACTCCGCCAAGAAGGCCGGCGTCGACCTGAAGTTCTCCGACGCCCAGCAGAAGCAGGAGAACCAGATCAAGGCCATCCGCTCCTACATCCAGCAGAAGGTCGATGTCATCGCGTTCTCCCCCGTGGTGGAGTCTGGCTGGGACACGGTGCTGAAGGAAGCCAAGAACGCCAAGATTCCGGTCATCCTGACGGACCGCGCGGTGGACTCCTCGGACAAGACGCTCTACAAGACCTTCCTCGGCTCCGACTTCGTTGAGGAAGGCAAGAAGGCCGGGGACTGGCTGGTCAAGGACTCCAAGTCAGCAACCGACACCGTCAACATCGTCGAAATCCAGGGCACCACTGGATCCGCACCCGCGAATGACCGGAAGGAAGGCTTCGCGGAAGCCATCAAGGCTGACCCGAAGCTGAAGATCGTCGCCTCGCAGAGCGGCGACTTCACCCGCAGTGGCGGCAAGCAGGTCATGGAGGCCTTCCTCAAGAACAACGCTGACATCGACGTCGTGTTCGCCCACAACGACGACGAGGGCCTCGGCGCCATCGAAGCGATCGAAGCCGCCGGCAAGGTTCCCGGCAAGGACATCAAGATCATCACCATCGACGCCGTGAAGGACGGCATGACCGCGCTGAGCAACGGCAAGATCAACTACATCGTCGAGTGCAGCCCCATGCTCGGTGACCAGCTCATGGATCTCGCGAAGAAGGTCATTGCCGGCGAGAGCGTGCCCGAACGCGTCGTCACCGAGGAGACGACCTTCACGCAGGAGCAGGCCAAGCAGGTTCTTGCCAGCCGCCCGTACTAAGCCGCGGCGCCCCTGAACGTCCGTGCGGCGGCGGATCACCGCCGCCGCACGGCACACCAATCACAGGAAAGACACGAGGATGAACGAAATCGTTCCGGTCGTCGAGATGACCGGCATAGCTATTGGATTCCCAGGGGTTAAGGCGCTCGACGGCGTCGACTTCCGCCTCTTTCAAGGTGAGGTCCACGCCCTGATGGGTGAGAACGGTGCCGGCAAGTCAACGCTGATCAAGGCCCTGACCGGCGTGTACACCATCGACTCCGGCACCATCACGGTGCTCGGTGAACCGAAGCGGTTCTCGTCCCCCGCTGAGTCCCAGGCGGCCGGCATCAGCACCGTCTACCAGGAAGTCAACCTCTGCCCCAACCTCACCGTGGAGGAAAACGTCCTCCTGGGCCGCGAGCCCCGCCGCCGCGGCTCCATCGACTGGAGGGGCGTGCGGACGCGGACCAGGGAGGTCCTGGCCGAGCTGCAGCTGGACCACATCGATCCCGGTTCGCTCCTGTCCACGCACTCCATCGCGGTCCAGCAGCTCATCGCCATCGCCCGGTCGGTGGAGATCAACGCCAAGGTCCTGATCCTGGATGAACCGACGTCGAGCCTGGACGCCGACGAGGTCAGCCAGCTTTTCCGCGTCATCAGGGACCTCCGCGACCGGGGCGTCGCCATCCTTTTCGTCTCCCACTTCCTGGAACAGGTCTACGAGATCTCCGACCGCATGACGGTCCTGCGCAACGGCAAGCTCGTGGGCGAGTACCTGACCCGCGATCTCTCCCGCATGAGCCTCATCTCCAAAATGATTGGCAAGGACATGGAAGCCCTCGCCGAACTGGACCAGGCCCCTGCCCGGACCCGCGCCAGCAGCGGAACCGGCGTCCCGCCCTTCATCGAGGCCCAGGGCCTCGGACGGAAGGGGTCCGTCTCCAACGTGGACCTGTCCGTTTATCCGGGTGAAGTGGTGGGCCTGGCCGGCCTGCTCGGTGCCGGCCGGACCGAGATCGCCAGGCTCTTTTTCGGAGCTGACAAGGCCGACGAAGGCTCCATCAAGGTCAAGGGCGCGGGCCAGAAGATCCGTTCGCCTCGGGCGGCCATCGACAAGCGCATCGGATTCTGCTCCGAGGACCGCAAGGAGGAAGGCCTCATCGGCGACCTCACCGTGCGCGACAACCTGGTGCTGGCCATGCAGGCCAGCAAGGGCTGGGCACGCCGGATTCCCCGCAAGGTCCAGGACGAGCTGGTGGCTGAATACATCGAAGCCCTCGACATCCGGCCGGCCAACCCCGACGCACTCATCCGCAACCTCAGCGGTGGCAACCAGCAGAAGGTGCTCCTGGCCCGCTGGCTGGTGACCCGCCCCGAACTCCTGATCCTCGACGAGCCCACCCGCGGCATCGACATCGGAGCCAAGACCCAGATCCAAAAGCTCGTTAACGGACTCGCCGCCGACGGTATGTCGATCCTCTTCATCTCCTCCGAACTTGAGGAAGTGCTGCGCGTGAGCGACCGGATCGCGGTCATCAAGGACAGGGCGATGGTCGCGGAAATCAACAACGACGGCGTCTCCGTGGAAGACGTCATGACGGTCATCGCCGGAGGTGCCCAGTGAAATCCCTTGTGAAACACCGTCTTGCGTGGCCGGTGATAGCCCTGGCAGCGCTGCTGCTGCTGAACCAGATCTTCCGCCCCGACTTCCTGGGCCTTCGGATGCAGGACGGGCACCTCTACGGCAGCCTGATCGACATCATGCGCAACGGCGCCCCGACCATCCTCATCGCGCTCGGCATGACCCTGGTCATCGCGACCAGGGGCATCGACCTCTCAGTCGGCGCAGTGGTGGCGATCGCCGGCGCCGCCTCGTGCGCCTACATCGCCGACTCCCCCGACCCCGGGTCCCCGGTGACGGCCGCGACGGCAGTCCTCATCGCCGTCGTCGCCGGCCTCTTCCTCGGCGTCTGGAACGGCTTCCTGGTCTCCACCATCGGCGTGCAGCCGATCATCGCCACCCTTGTCCTCATGACAGCCGGCCGCGGCGTCGCCCAGCTCATCACCGGCGGCCAGATCGTCTCGGTGTCCAACGACCACTACAAGTCGATCGGCGCCGGATACCTGTTCACCCTGCCGATCTCCATCCTCATCACCGCGGCCGTCTTCGCCCTGGCCGCCGTTCTCACGCGGCGCACCGCACTGGGAACCCTGATCGAGGCCGTCGGCATCAACCCCGTCGCCAGCCGCCTGGCCGGACTCCGCGCGCGGAACATCATCTGGATCGTCTACGTCTTCAGCGCCATCTGCGCCGCGATTGCCGGCCTGATGATCAGCTCCAACGTCACGGCGGCCGACGCCAACAATGCCGGGCTCTACATCGAAATGGACGCCATCCTGGCCGTCGTCATCGGCGGCACCTCACTGGCAGGCGGGCGCTACACCCTGGTGGGAACCGTCGTCGGGGCGTTCATCATCCAGACACTGACCACCACCGTCTACACCCTCGGGATCCCGCCGGAGGTGACCCTGGTGTTCAAGGCGCTCGTGGTCATCACCGTTTGCCTCCTGCAGGCGCCCAAGGCGCGGAACCTGCTCAACAGCCTCAAGGCAGCACCCAAGCCCGCCGCAAAGGAAAAGGTCGCCATCTAATGTCCCCGCTGTCCACGCTCACGCCCCTGCCCCTCAAGAAGCCGTCGCCGGCGCGTAACCGCCTGCGCGGAGGTGCCCGCTACGCGCCGACCCTGGCCACGGTGGGCCTGTTTATCGCCATGTTCGCCGTGGGGGCGGGGATGTATCCGAGCTTCCTCTCCGGCCAGGTCTTCCTGAACCTGTTCATCGACAACACCTTCCTGATCGTGCTGGCCGTCGGCATGACCTTCGTGATCCTCACCGGCGGCATCGATCTGTCGGTTGGGGCCGTCGTCGCACTGTCCATGATGGTGAGCGCGACGCTCCTCCAACAGGGCTGGAACGCCGGGGCCGTCATCGTCCTGGTGCTGATCATCGGCGGCGGGCTCGGGCTCCTGATGGGGCTGATCATCCAGTACTTCGACATCCAGCCGTTCATCGTGACGCTGGCGGGAATGTTCCTGGCCCGCGGCCTCTGCTATGTCATCAGCCTCGACTCGATCCCGGTGACCGAAGGGTTCTTCACCGGCATGGCGCAGGCACAGATCCCGCTGCCCGGCGACCTCTTCGTCTCGCCCGGCGTCCTCCTGGCCCTCGGAATCGTGGGCATCGCCTTTTTCGTCCTGCACCACACCCGCTTCGGCCGGACCGTCTACGCCATCGGCGGCAACGAACACTCCGCCATGCTGATGGGCCTTCCGGTGAAGAGCACCAAGATCCTGGTCTATGCCCTCAGCGGCCTCTGCTCGGCCGTCGCCGGCATCCTGTTCTCCTTCTACAGCCTCTCCGGCTACAGCCTGGCGGCGCAGGGCATGGAGCTCGACGCCATTGCGGCGGTGGTCATCGGCGGCACCCTGCTGACCGGCGGCACTGGATACGTCCTGGGATCCGTCGTCGGCGTGCTGGTGCTGGGGATCGTCCAGACCTTCATCGCCTACGACGGCACCCTCAGCTCCTGGTGGACCAAGATCGTCATCGGCGGCCTGCTCCTCGTTTTCATCCTGCTGCAGCGGCTCTTCGCCCGGAAAGCCGGCTGACTCTTTATCTGTCCCGCTTTGCCCGTTCCTTACTCCCCGCACGTCGAAAGGACTTTTTCAGCATGAATGATTCCGTCAACCGCCAGTTCTCCCGCCGGTCCTTCCTGGGATCCGGAACCGCCGCGGCCGCAGCCTTCGCCGTCGCGGGTGCCGGTGGCGGGGCCCTGACGGCGGCGCCCGCCGCTGCCGCCGCCGTCGATCCGGCTCAGGTGATCAACCCGGTGGTTCCGCAGCGGGCGGACCCGTGGCTCATGAAGCACACGGACGGCAAGTACTACTTCACGGGTTCCGTGCCCGAGTACAACCGCATCATCGTCCGGTCCTCCCCCACCATCGCGGGACTCGGCAGCGCTTCGGAAGCGGTGGTCTGGACGCGGCCCGCCTCCGGAACCATGGGCGGCCACATCTGGGCTCCCGAACTGCACCACTTCGACGGCCAGTGGCACATCTACTTCGCCGCCGGCGACAGCAGCGACGTCTTCCGGGTGCGGATCTACGTGATTTCCACTGACGACGCCGATCCGACCACCGCAGTGTGGGGTCCGCCGGTCCGCGTGTACACGCATGCGGACACCTTCTCCCTGGATGCCACCACCTTCGAGCACGAGGGCACGCGCTACCTGCTGTGGGCCCAGAGCGACACCGGCGTTAACTCCAGCCTGTACATCGCGTCCATGTCCTCACCGTCAACGCTCTCCAGCGCCCCGGTCCGCATTGCTGTTCCGACGCTGGACTGGGAGACCCGGGGCTACAAAGTGAACGAAGGCCCCGCCGTGATCAAGCGGAACGGACGCATCTTCGTGACCTTCTCCGCCAGTGCCACGGACGCCAACTACTGCATGGGCCTGCTGACAGCGGACGCGACTGCCGATCTGCTCACTGCAGCCTCGTGGACGAAGACTCCCGTCCCCGTCTTTGTCACCACGGAGGGCTCGAAGCAGTACGGTCCCGGCCACAACTCGTTCACCGTCGACGAGGCCGGCAACGACGTGCTGGTGTACCACGCCCGGTCCTACCGCACCATTGTCGGCGACCCGCTGTACGATCCCAACCGGCACGCCCGGGTCCAGCGGCTGTACTGGAACGCGGACGGCACGCCGAACTTCGGCGTGCCGGTGGGCGACGGCGAACTGCCGGTCCGCCTGGAGCCCGCCTCAGGGCCGGGCACCTTCCTGGCGCACGACGGCGTCGCCGTCACGGCCGCGTCCTCCCCTGCACTGGGGTCATCCCAGTTCCGCATCTCGCCGGGCTACGCCAAGAAGAACTCGGTGGTCATCGAACCGGTGCTGGCCAAGGGCCGCTATCTCCGGGTGCAGGGATCGTCGGTGACCATCGCTGCCACGGAGGGGGCGTCGTCGGCCTTCCTTAAGCGGGGCGGCCTGTCGGATGGTGCCGGTGCCTCCTTCGAGTCGGTGGACGTCCCGGGCTCCTACCTTGTGCTTCAGCAGGGTGCCCTGGCGTTGGCGAAGGTGGGCAAGAACGAGCGGCCGGCGGCCACGTTTTTCCTGCGCTCCTAGTCCTTTTTGGATCCTGAGACTCCCGCGCGCTGGGCGCGTGGGTGACTGCGAATCACTGGTGATGTGGTGGTTGTGCATCTGGGCAGGGCCGGCGGTTTCCCCGCCGGCCCTGCTGTTGCCCATCCGAAAGGGTAGTCAGAACCGTCAGAAAACGGCGTTACCCCTGCCCGCTGGTTTCGGAATCATGGATGTCAGGCAGAAAACACCAGCAGCAGCTGGTTCAAGTACTAATCGAAAGGAAAGACCATGACTCGGGAAGAAGCTTACGCAAGGTGCCCACCCGACTCGTATGTCGAGTTCTACGGCGGCCGGTGGCTCGTCGTGCCGTTCGCGCCGGTTGAGCAACCACAGTTCTTTGTTTGCTCGCCGGAGAGCGTCGGCGCCTTTAGCGCCGCCCGCGGGCTCGAAATAGCCAGCTTCGAACATTCACGGGCAGCCTGAACTTCCCACGGAACCAGGCATTGGCCTGCCGGGCGGGCCGCCGGGGGACCAGGACGAACAGGCTCGCCAGCACCATGACGACTCCGAGCCATCCGAGGGCGGGCAACCGCTCCCCCACGACGACGACTGCCAACACGGCGGCGACAACGGTTTCCATGAGGGAAAGACCCGTCGCGGTGCTCGCGCGCACGCGCGCCAGCCCCCAGCCGAACAAGACGTAGCCGGCGAACATCGGGACCAGCGCCATGTAGGCGCCCACCGTGAAATTGCCCCAGGACTCAAGCAGCGGCCGGCCCGTCACGGCAAGCACCGGCATCAGGAGCACTCCGCCGAGCCCGAAGACCGCGCCCATGGCGGCCCGGGATGACACTCCCCCGCCGATCAGGCGGTGGGCGGCCCACGAGTACAGCGCGTAGGTAACGCCTGCGACGAGCCCCAGAACGATTCCCGCCGGCACGGCCCAAGGTTCAGCAAGGGCGCCCGGGCGTTCCGCACTGTCGCCCGCAAAACACAGGAGTCCGGCGCCCGCCACGCCGATCAGCGCGCCGAGCATCCAGCGACGGGTCAGCACTTTCTGCTCCGCCAGCCGCTCGATGATGGCCGACGCCAAAGGGGCCGAGCCGATCGAGACCACCGTTCCGAGCGCTACGCCGGAAAGGTGCATGGAGCTGTAGAAGGCAAGGGGGTAGACGGCGACCGCCGCAGCACCCATGGAGACAAGCAGCCATCGCACGCGGAGGCTGCCCCAGTGGTTGGCAATCGGCTGCACCGCGTACAGCGCCTGCAGCACTCCGCCCACGCCCATTGCCACGGCTCCGATAGCCAGCGGACTCACCGACGGCGCTAACGTGGCGACGGTTCCGGTAGTACCCCAAAGCGCCGACGCGCCCACAACAAAAATAGCGCCCAGGAGGGGCCCGTCGAGTCGTCCAAGCACAGCCCTCATAGCTCCTCCAGTAATTGGGCAGCAATCATCCGGGCCTCACGCAGGCAGCGGTCTCCACCTTCAAGGCCGGCCCTCGCCATGGAGCCCTCGAGCAGGAACGCCAAATGCCGGGCCACCCTGCCCGCCGCCTCATCCTGCTGCGGCAACAGGTCCGCCAGGTGCTTGAGCAGGAAGCCTTCAACTTCCTCCTTGTGCTGCCGTACGGCCTGCCGCCCGGGAGCGCCCGCCGGCAGTTCCGCGGCCGCGTTGAGCAGGCCGCACCCCCTGAAACCGTGCTCGTAGGCGAAGTTTGCGTGGTCGATGTAGGCGTCGAACACGGCCAGGACACGATCCTGCGGAGTAACCGCCACCGCGGCCCGCTCCCGGTACAGGGCGAGCCATTCTTCGTGTCGGGCAGCGAGGTAGGCGGCCACCAGGTCCGCCTTGGACGCGAAGTTGTTGTAGAGGCTTTTCTTGGCCACCCCTGCCGCCGCCGTGATGGAGTCGATGCCCGTGGCCACAACGCCGTCGGAGTAGAAGAGCCGCGCCGCCGCCTCAAGGAGGGATTCACGGGCTGGCCGCTTCGTTGCGGGCCGGCCTTCAGGTGAAGTCATGGTTTGTACCTTCGACAGAAAACAGCGAGTAGGTAGACCAGTCTACCTACATTCACTCCGCACGCAAATCTGTGTCTTGCTTCACACCCCAAGCGGGGATAAGATTACCCAT
The DNA here is from genome assembly GCF_059568005.1 of Arthrobacter sp. BGA-UO-ETr-C19. Taxonomy (NCBI): domain Bacteria; kingdom Bacillati; phylum Actinomycetota; class Actinomycetes; order Micrococcales; family Micrococcaceae; genus Arthrobacter; species Arthrobacter sp. BGA-UO-ETr-C19. Next base: position 135,329 of record NZ_JCAQPC010000021.1, on the reverse strand, counting down.
GATTGTTAGCGCTAACAGAAATGTTGGCGCGGCCGGGGTCTCCGCTCCGGTGATGACAGCCTCCGGTGCCGCTCCTGCGGAACGGCCTCGGTACGCCGGACATAAGTGGCCGGCCCTGGCGAAAAGTACATACGCTTTCCGCTCAAGCACCGATTCGTGGCCCGACCAGGCCACGGAAGGAGAATAACGTGAGAATCAAGAAACTCCTGGGCGCCGTCGCCGTCGTCCTGGCTGTTACGGTGGGGGCCACCGGCTGCGGCAGCCGTCCCGGCGCCGCCACCAACTCCAGCAGCGCCGACGCTGCCGGTGCCCTGGTGGGAATCTCCATGCCGACGCAGACGTCGGAACGCTGGATCGCGGACGGCAAGAACGTCTCCGAATCCCTGACCAAGCTCGGCTACAAGACGGACCTGCAGTACGCCAACGACGACATCCCCACCCAGGTCTCGCAGATCGAGAACATGCTGACCAAGGGCGCCAAGTCCCTGATCATCGCCGCCATCGACGGCACCACGCTGACGGATGTCCTGGCCAAGGCCAAGGAACAGAACGTTAAGGTCATCGCCTACGACCGGCTGATCAACGGCACCCCGAACGTGGACTACTACACCACCTTCGACAACTATGAAGTGGGGGTCCAGCAGGCCACCTCGCTGCTGACCGGGCTGGGCCTGGTGGACGCCTCCGGCAAGAAGGTCGAGGGCAAGGGCCCGTTCAACGTGGAACTCTTCGCGGGCAGCCCCGACGACAACAACGCCAACTTCTTCTGGACCGGCGCCATGGACACCCTGAAGCCGTACCTGGATGCCGGAACCCTCAAGGTGCCCAGTGGCCAGACCAAGTTTGAGCAGGCGGCCATCCTGCGCTGGCAGGCGGCAACCGCCCAGAAGCGGATGGAAGACATCCTCACCGCCGCGTACGGCTCAGGCAAGAAGCTCGACGGCGTGCTGTCGCCCTATGACGGCCTCTCCATCGGCATCATCTCGGCACTGACCAGCACCGGCGGCTACTCCAAGGGCTCCCTGCCGGTCGTGACCGGCCAGGACGCGGAAAAGGGCTCGGTGAAGTCCATCGTCGCCGGCGAGCAGTACTCCACGATCTTCAAGGACACCCGCAAGCTCGGCGAGCAGGCCGTGAAGATGGTGGACGCAGTCCTGAAGGGCCAGCAGCCCGAGACCAATGACACCGAGACCTATAACAACAAGGTCAAGGTGGTCCCGGCCTTCCTGCTGAAGTCCGTGATCGTCACCAAGGACAATTACAAGCAGGAACTCATCGACTCCGGTTACTACACCGACGCCGACATCAAGTAGCAGTACCCTCTCCTGACAGCACGGCGGGGCGCCTGCAGCCGCGGGCGCCCCGCACCACCCGAACAGATCAGCCCCAACAGTCAGCTCATCGAGATCAGCGGGAATTAACCAATGAACGTACCCATTCTTCAGATGCGCGGGATCACCAAGACCTTCCCCGGCGTCAAGGCCCTCCAGGATGTCACCCTGGATGTGAACCGCGGCGAGGTCCACGCGATCTGCGGCGAAAACGGGGCAGGCAAGTCCACCCTGATGAAGGTGCTCTCCGGCGTGTACGCCCACAACACCTTCGAGGGGGACATCCTCTTCGAGAACGAACCGTGCGACTTCGCGTCCATCAGCGACAGCGAGAAGCGCGGGATCGTGATCATCCACCAGGAGCTTGCCCTGAGCCCGTACCTGTCCATCGCGGAAAACATCTTCCTGGGCAACGAAATGGCTACCCGCGGCTGGGTCGACTGGCGCAAGACCAACCTGGAGGCGGCCAAGCTGCTGGCCCGGGTTGGCCTGGATGAAAACCCGATCACCCCCATCCAGCACATCAGCGTGGGCAAGCAGCAGCTCGTCGAAATCGCCAAGGCGCTGTCCAAGGAGGTGAAGCTGCTGATCCTGGACGAGCCCACCGCGGCCCTGAACGACGAGGACTCGGACCACCTGCTGGACCTGATCCTGCACCTGAAGGGCCAGGGCGTCACCAGCATCATCATCAGCCACAAACTCAACGAAATCCGCAAGGTCGCGGACGCCGTCACCATCATCCGCGACGGCAAGTCCATAGAAACCCTGCGCGTGGACCAGGGCCAGATCACCCAGGAACGCATCATCCGCGGCATGGTGGGCCGGGACCTGGACAGCCTCTACCCCGAGCGGGAACCCCGGATCGGCGAGGAAGTCCTGCGCATCGAGGACTGGACGGTCCAGCACCCGCAGGACCACAGCCGCACCGTGGTGCACAGTGCCAGCCTCAACGTCCGCAAGGGCGAAGTGGTGGGGCTCGCCGGCCTCATGGGAGCCGGCCGCACGGAACTGGCCATGAGTGTCTTCGGCCGCACTTACGGCCGCGCGGTCTCCGGAAGGGTGTTCAAGTACGGCAAGGAAATCAACACCTCCACCGTGCCCGAGGCCATCCGCCACGGCATCGCCTACGCCACCGAGGACCGCAAGCACTACGGGCTGAACCTGATCGAGGACATCAAGCGGAACATCTCCATGGCTGCCCTGCCCAAGATCGCCAAGCGCGGCTGGGTGGACAAGAACAAGGAAACCACGGTGGCCAACAGCTACCGGAAGAGCATGAACATCAAGGCCCCGTCCGTTGCCGCCATCACCGGGAAGCTCTCCGGCGGCAACCAGCAAAAGGTGGTCCTCAGCAAATGGATGTTCTCCGACCCCGACGTGCTGATCCTGGACGAGCCCACCCGGGGCATCGACGTCGGCGCCAAATACGAGATCTACACGATCATTGCCGAGCTGGCCGCCCAGGGCAAAGCCGTCATTGTGATCTCCTCCGAGCTTCCCGAGCTCCTGGGCATCTGCGACCGGATCTATACCCTGTCCGCCGGCCACGTCACCGGTGAAGTCCCGATCGCCGAGGCCTCCCAGGAAACCCTTATGCACTACATGACCCAAGAGAAGGAATAACGAGCCATGTCCGCCCTACGAGAATCCCTCGGCTTCCTGGCAAGCCGCCTCCGCCAGGTCGGCATCTTCGTCGCCCTGATCCTGATCGTCCTGCTGTTCCAGGTCCTCACCGACGGGATCCTGCTGGAACCGCAGAACGTCACCAACCTCGTCGTCCAGAACAGCTACATCCTCATTCTGGCCATCGGCATGGTCATGGTCATCATCGCCGGCCACATCGACCTCTCCGTCGGTTCCATCGCCGGCTTCATCGGCGCCGTCGCCGGTGTCATGATTGTCCACTGGGGCTGGGCCTGGTGGGCGGCGATCCCGGCCTGCCTCCTCGTCGGCGCTTTGGTCGGCGCGTGGCAGGGGTACTGGATCGCCTACGTCGGCATCCCTGCCTTCATCGTCACCCTCGCCGGCATGCTCATCTTCCGCGGCCTGACCCTGATCACCCTGAAGAACCAGCAGATCACCCCGTTCCCGGACGAGCTCCGGGCCCTCGGCGGCGGCTTCCTGCCGGACATCTCGGGCGGCACCTCCGTGCTCGAATGGCTCACGGTGATCCTCGGCGTCGGCGGCACTGCGGCCCTGCTGTTCCAGTCGATCAAGGAACGCCGCGTCCGCCGCAGGTTCAACCTGGAAAACGAACCCATGGCCTGGTTCGCCACGAAGACCGCGTTCATTGCCCTGCTGATGCTCGTCATCACGTTCCTGCTCGCCAGCTACCGCGGCACCCCGATCGTGCTGATCGTCCTTGCGGGCCTGGTCATCGCCTACTCCGCGCTGATGAACAACAGCATCTTCGGCCGGCACACCTACGCCATCGGCGGGAACCTGCACGCCGCGGAGCTCTCCGGCATCAAGACCAAGGCTGTGACCTTCCGGCTCTTCGTGAACATGGGTGTCCTCGCTGCACTGGCCGGTCTCATCTTCACGGCGCGGCTGAACTCCGCCCAGCCTGCCGGTGGCACCGGCTTCGAACTGGACTCCATCGCCGCCGCCTTCATCGGCGGAGCAGCGGTCCAGGGTGGCATCGGAACCGTGGCCGGAGCCATGATCGGCGGCCTCATCATGGGCGTCCTCAACAACGGCATGTCGATCCTCGGCCTCGGTACGGACTACCAGCAGCTCATCAAGGGCCTGGTGCTCCTGATCGCCGTCGGCTTCGACATCTTCAACAAGAACCGTGCCGGCGGCGGGTCCTCCATCACCAAGCGCTTCAAGCTCAGGACCACACCGCCGGCGACCGAAACCAAGGCACCGGCGCAAACCCAGGCACCGGCATCAACTAAGGCAACGGCCGAATCAGCCGCGCCGGTGGCTGCCGGCAGCCGCGACTCCGGCAACGCATAACCCACCGGCCAACAGCAAGCAGAAAGGACACGCCATGACCGCCCTCCTCGATTGCATCGATATCCACGTCACCAGCCGGCACGCCCTGGACGAACACCTCGAGGCCGCCGTGAAGGACCTCCAGGAACTGGCGATGCTCACGGGCACGCACGGCATCCTGGTCACGCGCCACAGGCCGGGAAACTACACGGCCGCGCTTTCCGACCAGGTCCCGTTCGGCATGACGCGCGAAGTGATTCGCTGAAGTTAGCTCGTGGTGTACGGCAGCACCAGCCGGGACGGGTGTGCGGCGTCGCGGTAGATCTTGTGGGTGACGGGCCGGCCCACCGGCAGGTGGAAGGCATCCGGTGGGAGCAGCGAGTTGTGTCCGTCGGCCAGCGGCTCGGCGTTGGACAGCTCCGCCGTCAGCACGTGGCCCGGCTTGAACGCGTTCGCGAAGGGGTAGAGGCGAAGGACGTACTCCTCGATCTGCCCCGGCTCCACGGGCACGGAACGGGTGTGCGGGTGATGCGGGTTGCCTTCACTGGTGCGCTCGTCCAGTTCGCGGTGCGAGGCCTTGAGGTAGCCGCTGGTAATGAGCTGGCGCTTGCCGTTGGGAGCGTAGTCCCACAGACGCAGGATGAAGTTGGTGTCCGGCTGGTCGATCTCGGCAAAGATGTGCGCGGCGCCGGTGCCGATCATCTCGGTGTCCTCCTCGAAGGGGGGCGTGGACCAGCAGATGATTTCCACCTTGTCCGTCACTGTGAGCGGCGCCTGGTAGAAGCCGTCCGGGACGGCGTATTCGGCCCCCATCAGCTCGGGTTCCGGCGAGAGCTTGTGGCGCGGGCGCAGGTACAGCGAGTTGTACGCGACCTCCTTAGGCGGCCACTGGTCCGCGGTCGCCAGCTCTCGGGAGCCCTCCACGAAGACGCTCACGGCCGGCTCGTCCATGACCCCGTTGTCGATGCCCTTGATCCAGTAGTCGTACCACCGGAACATCTTGTCGTGCTCCTCGATGAAGGGCCGCGACTGCATGGGCGGGTAGGGCCCGACGGTCAGCTTCTTGGGGCCCTTCAGCTCATTGAACAGCTCGATGGTCCCGTCCATCGTCCAGCCGCGGCCCTGGTCGATCTGCAGCCAGACCGGTATGTCGATGTTCCGGGCCAGGGTGATGGGATTGCGCTCCTCGTACCAGTCGCCGTCGAGCTCGTTCATCACGATGTCGAACCAGGCCTCGTGGTTCTTGGGGTAGTTCAGGACGTGGACCAGGTTGGGCCACGCGGCGACGTCCGGATCCTGCAGGCGCTTCGCGACGAGCGCCTTCAGCTCCCCGGGGGAGTATCTCTCGATCATGCGGGACTTGACGTTGTCGGTGAAGGCCCACCCGGAGTCGCCGCCGCGGCCCTCGCGGGCAGCCCGCGGCATGAACCACATGACGCCGCCGTGATAGGTCGTTTCGTAGAAGTCGTAATGGCCGCCTGACACGAAAATCGCCTTCAGGTGCGGTGGGCGCTCGGCGGCCGCCAGGACCTGCATGGAGCCGAAGTAGGAGATGCCCACCATGCCGACGTTGCCGTCGCACCAGGGCTGCTCCGCGACCCACTCGATAAAGTCGTACGCGTCCTGGCCCAAGGACACACCGCCGGCGTTGTAGTTGCCGATGTGCTCACCGCCGGAGTGGCCGGAGCCGCGCAGGTCGCCAATGACGTGGACGTAGTCCTCCTTGACGATGCGGGCGATGTCACCGGCTTCGATGCAGCCGTCCCACATCGGGCTGGGGCGCCGCTGCGGCGGGGTGGTGAGTGCCAGCGCCTGCAGTTCCTTGCCGTACGGGCTGAGCGCCACCAGCGCAGGGCGCGGCTTGTCCTCGGCGCCCTGGTAGGCGTCCGCGGCGAGCTCGACGCCGTCGCGCATCGGGACCCGAAGGTCCTTGCGGACGGCAATCTTTTCGCTGCCGGCATTCAGTAACTGAAAGTCATCCATGAGTGCTTATCTCCTCATTTTCGGGCGAATGGTCCGATGCCGTGCGGTAGCCGTGCAGCGTCGTGAAGAACGGGGACGGCTCCAAGGCTGGATCGCCGTCGTAGTTGAGTTCCCCGGCGACCCGGGCGAACGGCGAGTACGGCGAGTCCGTATGCTGCAGTCCGGCTGCAAGGCAGCCGCAGGCTGCCTTCCTGACGCGGGTCTCGATCGCCAGGCTCTGCTGAAGGGCTTCCCGGGCCTGCCCGGCGTCGAGCTCCACGCCGTAGGGTGTGCCGTCCGCACGGCGGTACGGGTGACCCAGGTAGAGGTGCCGCGGGCGGATTTCATCGCGGAGGTGCTGCAGGCTTGAGCGGTAGCCGGCCGGGTCCACAAAGCCGGGGAACCCGTTGGCGGCGCCCTGGACCTGTACGGCGTCGCCGACGAACACGTCGTTTTGTCCGTCAATGACATATGCCACTGAACCGCGGGTGTGGCCCGGGACTGAATGTACCGAGACGGTGACGTCACCGCCGAGGGAGATGCTTTCACCGCCCCGCACCAGCATCGTCGGCTCCATCTCGCCCGAGATGACAGCGTTCGTGGCGGCCGTCAGCTTCGCCTCGCCGTCGGGATCATGCAGATACTGCGCCCGGCCGGAAAGGTATTCGTCCACATGGGCCCGGCGCGAGCGGAGCAGCGGTGCATCGGCCTCGTGGATGACAACCTGCGCGCGCCGCCCGGTGAGTTCCCACAAGGCGTAGGCACCGCCGATGTGGTCGATATGTCCGTGCGTCAGCAGGATCCAGCGGACGTCCTCGATGCGGCGGCCAATCGCTTCCAATGCCGGCAGCATCCCTTCGGCGGGCGAGGACGCGATCCCCGTGTCGACAATTGCGGGCTCCGGGGCGTCGATGAAGAAGCTGTAGAGGCCGAACCGGCCCCACGGGGAGACCACCGGGTGGACAGCGACCGGTTCCGTCATTGTCCGGCCCCGGCATCCAGGGATTCATGGTTCAGGGATTCACTGTTCAGGTATTCACCCGCCTCCTCGAACGCCCGGTAGTACTCGGGGATCCAGGCGAAATTCTGGACGAAGCCGTGGTTGGCCCCCTGGTAGCGGCTGACTGTTGCGTCGCCGCCGGCCTCCGCCAGGCGCCGGCCGTACAGTTCGCCTTCGTCGCGCAGGGGGTCGTGCTCCGCAGTGATGACCAGTGCCGGCGGCAGGCCGGCGAGGTCCGCGCGCTTGATGGGCGACACCAGCGGGTCCGCCGGATCAGCCCCGTTTTCGAGGTAGAAGGCGTTGAAGGGCAACAGGGCCGCCGTCTCCAGCCCGTAGCCGACGGCGTTCTCCCGCAGCGAGGCGTAGCGGTCGACGTCGAAATCCAGGTCGAGGGACGGGTAGAACAGCACCTGATGGGTGATCCGGTCGAACCCGTCGTCGTGGGCAATCGCTGCAACGGCGGCGACGAAGTTGCCGCCTGAGCTGTCACCGGCAATGGCGAGGTTCTTTCCGTCCCAGCCCAGGCTGTTACCTTGCTCGGCGGCCCAGCGGACCACGCCGTAGCAATCGTCGAGGCCGGCCGGGAAGGCGGCTTCGGGGGCCAGCCGGTAGCCCACCGAAATGACCTTGTGCCCGGTTTCCTTGGCCAGGGCCCGCGCGAGTTGGTCATGGGTGTCCAGACTGCCCAGGAAGAACGCACCGCCGTGGAAGTACACCAGCAGGCCGAAGGCGTCTGCGTCGGCCGGAGTGTAGATCCGCACTGGCACCTCGCCCGACGGCGTCGCCGCAACCATGTCCTCGACGGCGTGGAGCGGGAGGCGTTCTTTCAGCGGCGGGACCTGGGCGGCCTCGCCGGCACGCATGGCCTCGGGGGTCAGCGCCGAACCGTCAGGTGCCGGCAGGGTGCTGAGAATCTTGGCGATTTCGGGATGAATGGTCATGGCGGTCAGGCTTTCGCGGCTGCGGCGGGCTGCCGGGACGGTGGATTCTGGCTGGAGGGCTTCTGCCCGGGGAAGACGTCGTTGACTTCTTCCGCGCTCCAGCCCTGGCGGGAAATACGTTGCAGCTCGTCCGTCACCGGTTTGCGCGTTGCTTGGAACAGAGCCAGTGCTTCCCTGACGGAGCCCGCCTGGGCGAGCGCGTCGGCGAGGGCGCCGGCGTCCTCGATGGCAGAGTTCGCACCCTGGCCCTGGTGGTGCAGCATCGAGTGTGCGGCGTCGCCCATCAGCACAACCGAGTCCGTGTGCCAGGTGTCCAAGGGGTCGATGTCGTAGACGGCGCGGATGTTCACCGCGTCCATATCCAGGCCCCGGGCGATCTCAACGATCCGCTCGTCGAAGCCTTCCACCGTGTGCAGCAGCTCTTCCTTCGTGACCGTGGGCGCCCAGGTGCCGTCCGGGTTCAGTGCTGTGATGTCGAAGGACATCTGGTTGCGGTGGCGCAGCGGCAGCAGGTAAACCTTGGTGCCACTGCCCATGTACATCCGCAGGTTGTCATCCACCACCATGCCGTGGGCGTCGCCGGCGGAGATTACCACGCGGTAGGCGTGCTCGCCGGAGAATACCGGGATCTTGTTGCTGAACAGCCGCTCACGCACCACGGACTTGATACCGTCGGCACCGACCACCAGATCGGCGTCGGCGGTCCGCCCGTTGGTGAAGGTGAGGACGGAGCGGCTGCCCTTGTCCTCGATGGTCTCCAGCTTGTGGCCGAGCTGCACCATGCCCTCGGGGAGCACGCCGAGCAGGGCCTCGATGAAGTCGCCGCGGTGGATGAGGTAGGTCTGCTTCTCGTCGCCGGACTCGGGCCAGGTGTCTTTCATGATCGGCTCGCCGGTTGCGGTGAGGATCTCGAAGTAGTCGCTCGGCGAGCTTACCTTGGCGATTGCGTCGAAGATGCCCCACTGGCGGAACCGGGCCATGGTGGCGGGACGGAGGCCGATGCCGGCGCCGACCTCGCGCATCTGGGTGGCCTGTTCGTAGACCGTGACGTCGGCGCCGAGCAGGCTCAGTGCCTTGGCTGCTGCCGCGCCGCCGTAGCCTGCACCGACGATGGCGATTGTGAGGTTCTTGATGTCCGTAGCCTTCATGGATTCATCTCTTTCTTGGCTCTTTCTTGGCCCGGGCCATGCCTGGGGAACGTTTAGTTGTGCTGTCCGGGGTCAGACGCCCAGCGACAGGAAGTCGGCGGGGTTGTCCTCGAGCAGGAGCTTGAGGGTGGCGTTGTCGATGCCGGCAGCGCGCATGTCCGGGATCATGTCCTCGAAGATGTAGTTGATGGTGTGGCCCTTCACGCCGGGCCAGCCCAGGGGGCTGCAGTTTGCGTCGGCCGAGACGAGCAGCTTGTCCGCATAACCCTTGTTCACGAGATTGACGAAGTGCTCCATGCGTTCGGCGCGCCTGCGGCCCCAGAACGGCGGATCCGGCAGCTCAAGGTCGTAGCCAAAAGTGTCGAAGCCGATGCGGCCGCCCTGCTCGTAGATCCAGTCGTGCGGGGTGACCGGGGCGTTGAGTCCGTCGTCGGCGTGGCCGAAGAGCACACGGTCCAGGGACAGGCCCTCTTCGTTGAAGATGTTCACTGCCGGTTCGGGGTCGATGGCCAGGTGGGTGAGGATGGGCGCACCGGTGACGACGGCGGCGCGGGCCGCGGCCCTGTAGATGCGCTTGTCCAGCTCCGTCATGCGTCCGCCACGGCTCACGCCGACCTTGATGACGCCGGCCTTGGCACCCGTGTTGCCGATGCCGACGGTGATCTCGTGGATGAAAACTTTCGCGAGGTAGTCCACGGTCGCGCGGGAGAAATGCGGCAGGGCGGTATCGCCGCCGACGAAGCCCGTGCAGGCGACGATGTGCACGCCGGTTTTGCGGGACAGGGACTTGTAGTAGTCGACGTCGCGGCCGTTGCAGATGCCGGTCGCGTCCACGAAGGTACCGCCGCCGTATTCGCGGAACTTCCGCAGCTTCGGCACGGTTTCCTCGTAGGCCTGCTCCGGCGACTTCCACCATCTGGTGTCCAGCTCGGACCCGGGCATGCCGTAGCCGATGTGTTCGTGGACAGCCACGATTTCCAGTTCTTCGGCCGGGATGGTTCCCAGCACTGTGTTGACCTTGGTCATTGGTTCACCTCAGGGGTTCGAAAGCTTGTTGTGTCTTGGCCGGAACGCACTTGGCGCACGGTCAGCAGCTTGCGCGGGTTGTCCACGAGGATGCGCCGGGCGTCTTCGTCGCTCAGGCCGCGGGCCTTGAGGAATGGAACGAACGTGCTCAGGACGTGGCTGTAGGGCAGGTTGTACTCCGGCAGGCCCTTGGCCACGCCGATCGAGTTGCCCGAAAGGATGATCCTCCCGGTGTGCCCGGCCCGGACGAGGTCGAGCACCAGTCCGGCGCGCTCGGTGTCCGTGAGGTAGTCCGCGTGTTCGTTCAGGCCAACGTGGTCGATGCCGACGAAGGCTCCGCGGCCGGCCACCTCGAGGGCGGAGCCGGCTGCGTCCTTGCGGTCCAGCCCGCCGACGAGCACCCGGTCGGCCCCGATCTGCTCGTCCAGGACGATGTCAAGATCATGCAGGACATCGGCGCCGAAGCGGATGGAGACCGGAACGCCGGTATCCCTGGCGGCACGGGCGGAGCCGCGGAACAGACTCTCTTCGGTCGGCGTCATGCCGGCACGGTCGGCGACCGTGGCAACGATGCCCGCAGCGGCGCGGCGCTCCACCCTCGGAACCACCATTCCTTCGATAACCTCCTTGCCGAAGAGATCGCCGAACTTCTCGGCCGGCCACGGGGTGGGTGGGTTGGTCTGTGGAGTCAGGAAGTATCCGCCGAGTTCTTCCTCGGGGCCCAGGCCCGAGGAGGCGACGATGTGGACACCGGTGGACCTGGACAGTGCCTCGTAAAGCTTGAGGTCGCGGCCGTGGAACATCCCGGTGCTGTCAACGATCGTCTTCCCGCCCTGCTCGCGGAAGTCCGTGAGCTTGGCGGCCAGGGCGTCGAAGATCTCCGCCCGGTCCATGGAGATGTCGGGGGCGTACTGGGCACCTGGCAATACGGACAACAGGGCCTCATGGACTGCAACAACGCCCAGCTCAGACGCAGGTACCGGACCCAGGACCGTATTGACGGTTTGCCCGGCGGCGGCATCAATCGCTTGGCCGGTGCCGGCGGCATTGGGGTGACTCACGTGGGTTCTCCCTAGAGGTTCGGGGTCTGAATGGAGGGGGCGCCGCGGAGAGCCCGGCTGTGCCACGCTCCGTTGCGGTGAAGCCAGCATCACACAAATCTTTACACAACGTCAAGAAAACTTTCGTTTAAGAATTTCCTTGACACTATGTAATGAATCACTACAGACTGATGGGCATACCACCCGGTCATCCGAAACAAAGGAGTTTCATCGATGAGTCAGACCGTCTCTTTGCAGAGCAGCGGCTCTGTACGGGCCACGTTCATAGCCGCCTACAGCGCGGTTACCCTGGCCCAGATCACCAACGCACTGCCCGGTGCCCTCAATGGCACCTTTGCCGTGGAATTCCGTACCTCCGGCGCAGGCCTGACCTGGATCGCAGGCATGTTCATGATGGGCATCGTGGTGTTTGAGCTCAGCTGGGGCCTTCTGGGCGATCTGTTCGGCCGCAAGAAGCTGCTGTACGCCGGCGCTGCGGTCAGCATCGCGGGCTCCGTCCTGGCGGCGCTGGCCACCACCACCGAGATGATGATCGCCGCGCAGGCCGTCGGCGGAATCGGGGCCGGCATCCTCTTCCCCATCTCCCTGTCCATGATCGCGGCCATTACGCCGGACCACCGCGCCCGGGCGAAGGTGATTGCCACCTGGGCCGGGTTCCTGTCACTGGGCGCGGTGATCTCCCCGATGCTGGCAGGACTGACGGCGCAGGCCTTCACCGTCGCGGGTCCCGCGGCAGGCGCGCCCAACGTTTTCAGCGGCTGGCGCGTGGCCTACTACATTGCCGCGGCGGTCGCCGTCGCCGTCCTTATCGTGGCTGTCAGGGCGAAGGACTCAGCAGCGGCGGCGGGCCGAAAACTCGACCTCCCGGGCCAGATCACCCTCGCGCTCGGATTGATCGCCGTCCTGTTCGCCACCGTCCATGCGGTCGACGCCGGTTTCGGCAGCGCCGAGGTCATCGCAAGTTACGTTGTGGGCGCCGTCCTCCTGGTCGCCTTCGTCGTCATCGAAACCCGCACCCCGCAGCCGCTGATCCACCTGTCGCTGTTCAGAAACAGCGCCTATTCGATCACGGGCGTGGTTGCCGTCTCCGGCATGTTCGCCTTCCTCGCTGTCTGCTACAGCACCAGCGTCGCCGTCGGCGGACTCGCCCTCGCCGAAGCCTGGAAGGTCGGTGTGCTGTTCGTCTTCATCCAGGGCCCCGCCTTCGCCTTCATCCCGGTGGTGGGCTGGCTCATCCATCACGTGGCCCCGCGCTGGGTGCTCACCGCGGGCTTCTCGTTCATGGCCTTGTCCGCGTTCTGGCTTTCCACGTTTTCCCTGGGCACGCCCGAGACCTTCGGCGGAACTCCATGGACGGCGTTCATTCCGCCGCTCCTGCTGCTGGGCATCGGATTCGCGCTCACGGTTGGCTCCATTACCGCCGTCGCCATCAACACCGTCCAGCCGCAGCACATCGGCATGGCCTCAGCTACCACCAACCTCCTGCGCGACCTCGGTTTCGCGCTGGGACCCGTCATCGGTTCAGCCATTGCGTTCGGCGTCGGTGCCACGGCCTTCGCCGGTCCCCTCGCCGGGATCCTTGGCGGGGCAGGGCTGCCAGCCGAGGCAGTGGCCGGTCTTTCGCACGTGCCTCCACTGGGCTACCTCGCGGGCTGGGACGGCGTCATCGCGCAGTTCTCCGGCCAGGCAACGGCCAGCGGCGCACCCGCCCAGGCCATCGACGGCATGGTCAAGGCACTCACGTCCGCGCAGCCGCAGATCCAGGGCGCGGCCGGGACGTCCCTCGGCCAGGGTTTCCAGACGGTCTACCTCGCCGCCGGCATCGCAGCAATCCTTTCCGCAGTCCTGACGCTCTTCATCTCCGCCCGCTCCTCGGCACCCACGCACGATGCCGTCGCGGAGACCACTGAAGCCAGCTCCGAGGCCGTCGTCTGAGACTGACAGCCTCCGGCTCCCGATCACCGACCCATCAAACCATCCGCAAGGAGAACACCGTGACTGCACCCACCGAGTCGGACATCGACATCTGGGACGACGCCATTCTCGTCGACCCGTACCCCGCCTACGCGGCACTGCGCGAGCAGGCCGCCGTCGTCCACCTTCCAAAGAACGACGTGTACGTCCTCACTCGCTACGACATCATCCGTGACGTCCTCGGCGACCCGGCGACGTTTTCGTCCACCACCCTCGGCTTCAACCCCATGGTGAATGAGGCGCTGCAGGGCACGTCGCTTGCCTCCGACCCGCCACTGCACACCCAGCTGCGCGCGACGCTGTCGGCCAACCTCACGCCGCGGGCCCTGCGCGGCCTCAAGGTCACCATCGACGAGAAGGCTGACAAGCTGGTCGGCGAACTCGTGGCCGACGGCAGCTTCGAGGCCATCGACTCCCTGGCACGGGCCTTCCCGCTCGAGATTGTCGCCGACCTCATCGGCTTCAACGGGCATGTGAAGGACAACATGCTGCGCTGGGGACAGGCCGCGATGCAGGTCATCGGGCCGATGAACCAACGCACCCAGGAGAGCTTCCCGATCGCCGGTGAGCTGTACGGCTGGTGCTCCTCGGTCAGCGCCGATGACCTCACTCCCGGCTCGATCGGCCGCGGAATCTTCGACGCCGAGACGCGCGGCGACATCCCGGAAGGCTCCGCGGGACACATCATCCACCAGTACCTTGGAGCAGGAGTCGACACGACGATCGCCTCGATCGGGAACATCATGGCGTTGTTCGGCCGCCACCCGGAGCAGCTGCGGCTCGTCCGCGAGAACCCGGAGCTCATCCCCGCAGCTTTCGCCGAGGTGCTGCGCTACTGGACTCCGCTGCATATTTGGGGCCGCACCGCGACCCGCGACGTGGAGATCGACGGCGTCACGGTCCCGGCGGGCGCCCAGCTGGGGATCCTCTTCGGCGCCGGCAACCGCGACCCCCGCCACTACGAAAATCCCGACCGTTTCGACGTCACCCGCAACCCCGTCGACCACCTCTCCTTCGGCTACGGCCCGCACGGCTGCGCCGGCCAGGGCCTCGCGAAGCTTGAAGGCCACGCGGTCATCGAGGCGCTCGCCCGCCGGGTGAAGACGCTGGAGCTCGCCGACGAGGCCCGCGTAGCAGGCAACATCACGCGAAGTCTCGAAAAACTCCAGGTCGTGAAGGTGGAAGCGGCATGAGGATCGAAGTCGACCGGCCCCGCTGCGAGGGCCACGGCCTCTGCGAGGAAGCCGCACCCGCACTCATGCACCTCGACGACGACGGCGAGCTCGTGCTCGACTCCGCCGAGGTGGACGGAGCGGAACTGGGCGCCGCGAACGCGGCGGTGCGGGTGTGCCCCGTCGCCGCGCTCAAACTGGTGGCCACATGATCGCGGGCACCGCGGCCATGCGCCGGATCGTCGTCGTCGGCAACGGCATCGCCGGCCTCACCGCCTGCGACTCGCTGCGCGCTGCCGGTTTCGACGGCGAGCTGACGGTCGTCGGCGCCGAGCGCCACTCCCCCTACAGCCGCCCCGCCCTGTCCAAGGCACTGCTCCACGGTATCGACGGCAACGGCGATGACGAACTGAACGCCCACGAGCTGCCCGAGCCAACCCACGACGCGACTGAGCTGCTCGGTGTCAGCGCCGCAGGTCTCGACGTCGGCGCCAAGGTGGTGAGGCTCGACGGCGGCCATGAGCTGCCGTACGACGGCCTGGTTATCGCCTCGGGTTCGCGGGCCAGGCGGCTCGGTGGCGGGTCCTTTGACGACGGCGTCCATGAGCTGACCCTGCGCACCATCGAGGACGCCATCGCGCTGAAGCATCGCGCCGCGGCGCGCCCGTCCGTCGTCGTGATCGGCGGCGGACCGCTCGGCATGGAAGTGGCGTCGGGCTGCCTGCAGTCCGGTTGCGAGGTGACGCTCGTTTCCGACGGCGCGCCCCTCTCGCGGCAGCTGGGCGGTTATCTGTCCGGAGTGTTCACTGCCGCCGCGCTCGGGCGCGGATTGCGGATCGTCAGCGGTGGGAGAGCCCGCCTCGTCGGCGCCGGGGCGGGGACGCTGGTAGTCCTTGACGACGGCACCGAGCTGGAGGCCGAGCTCGTGGTCACCGCCGTCGGTGACGAGCCGAACACTGAGTGGTTGGCCGGCTCGGGGCTCCTGACCGACGGGGCGCTCCGCGTTGACTCCCGGGGACGGCTGCGCCCGGACGTCGTTGCCGCCGGCGACGTGGCGTTCTTCCCGACCCGCCGCGGGTTGGGGCGGGTGCCCCTGTGGACGAGCGCCATCGAGCAGGCCAGGGTAGCCGCCGCCGGCCTGCTCAAGGGAGACGCGGCACCCGAGTTCGACTTCCAGCCGTACTTCTGGACCGAATGCTTCGGCCTGTCGCTCAAGGCTGCCGGGTTCACGCCCGTGGCCCGAGATCCCGATTACATAGAGCCGGGTGAGGGAGAGTCGTCCGTGCTCCTGCGCTGGGCGGCCGACGGCGGCCCGGCTGGCTCGGACGGGTTGGGGACCGCCGCGGCGATCAATTACCGGATTCCCGTTCCGAAGCTGCGCCGGCTGGCCGGAGCGGGCCTTTCTTGACAGCGTGCCAGCTACTTTGCGGCCGCGCATCCTTTGCTCCCGCCGCGCATGGACGCCTCACGTCACGTTAGGATTGCTTCATGCCATCGCTGCGAGAAGCCCAGAAGCAGCTCACCCGGGACACGATCGTGGAACGGGCGCTCGAGCTCTTCACCGAGAAGGGCTACGCCGCAACGAAAATCGAGGAGATCGCTGCGGCGGCCGGCACAACCCGGGTGACCTTCTACGCGTATTACCCCTCGCGCGCCGACCTGATGAAGGACTTCATGGCGCGGGTCAACGCCGTACTCGAGCGCGCCGACGGCCCGGACAGTGGCTCCACCGCCGTCGAACTGGTTGAAGTTGTCCGTGCGGGCCAGCTGTCCGGCATTCTCGCCTGGCTGGAGTCGCGTGCGGCACTCTGGCCGACATTCCGGCCCTACCTCGACGTACTCGACGAAGCCGCCGTCGTCGACCCCGAGGTGCGGACCCTGGTAGAGGGGTGGCACGAGGAAGTCATCTCGGACATGGTCCGGGGAATGAAGCTGGCCGGGCGCTTCCCGGAGGAGACACACCACATCCGCGGAACCCTCGCCTTCACGCAGCTCGACTACGTTGCCACGCTCTGGACGCGGCGCAAGCTGGAACCCAACCGCGAACACGCCCTCGAAGTGCTCGCCGACAGCTGGTACCACCTGCTCTGCGACGAAGCCTGAGTCAGCTTGGCGGCGCCTATCCAGGAGCGGTCGTGGAGCCCCGCATCACGAGCTTGGGGTTGAGGACCGAGGCCGCTCCCGAAGGGCCGTTGGCCATGTCGGACAGGAGCATCCGGATGCAGCGAGCACCGAGCTCCTTGAAGTCCTGGTTCACCGTGGTCAGCGGTGGGACGAAATAGCCGGCCTCCGGCTGGTCGTCGAAGCCCACCACGCTGATGTCCTCCGGCACGCGCAGGCCGGCCTCGTTGAAGGCGCGCAGTGCCCCCAGGGCCATCTGGTCGTTCGCCGCGAACAGTGCGGTGACGTTCCCGGCTGCCGCCAGTTCGAGGCCGGCGCGGTAGCCGCTTTCGGCGCTCCAGTCGCCCTGGATCAGCACACCCTCCGGCAGCCCGGCCTGCTCAAGCGTGCGCCGCCAGCCGTCAGTGCGGGCCGCGGCGTCAATCCAGTCCCGCGGGCCCGAAACATGGGCGATTGAGGTGTGGCCGAGGTTCACCAGGTGCTGCACGGCAAGGCCTGCGCCAACGCGCTGGTTCACGGCGGCGACCGTCAGGTGTTCGTCCGCCCCGAACCCCACGGCAACCAGCGGGACGGACAGTGCCATGGCATGCAGCGATTTCAGCATCGTCTCGTGCGGAACGATCACCACGATCCCGTCGACGGACTGCAGCAGAAAGTGTTCGAGGGCGTCGCGGATTCCGGAGGGCGTCACTTCGCTGAGGCTGGCCATGCTGACGGCATAGCCCTCGTTCCGGGCTGCCTGCTGGACGCCCAGCAGCATGTTCGCCGGGCCGTAGTGTGCCGTGCCGGCGCCCAGGACTCCGATGGCCTGCGAACGCCTGGTGACCAGGCTGCGGGCCGCGGTGTTACGGCGGTATCCCAGCTCGGCGATGGCGCGTTCCACACGTCTGCGGGTAAGGGCGCTGACGTTGGGATGCGTGTTCAGCACGCGCGAAACGGTCTGGTGGGACACGCCTGCGAGACGCGCCACGTCCTCCATGACGGGAGGACGTGGCGTGGTGTTTGGGCTCACTGCGTCGAATGGGTCACGTGGCGAAGATGCTCCAGGATGCCTCGTGCGTGGCGCCCGGCTCCAGCCGGACCAGGTCCACGCCGCTGTTGAAGGCATCGGGCGGGCAGGTCATGGGTTCCACGGCGAGGCCCAGCCGGTTGGGGGCCGGGGGCTGCTTGTCGGCGGTGTGGATCTGGAGCCACCGGCAGGTACCGTTCCAGGCCATTCCGACGCCGGTTCCGCCCGGGTCCCGGACCAGCACCCGGGCCTGCCCATCGCCGTCGAACGCTATGTCCGTGAAGGCGTGATCAATCTCAGTGGCACCGATGGCGCGCGGCGCCCGGAAGTCGAACTCATGCCCTTCCACGGTGCGCGTTTCCTTCGGCAGCAGCCTGTCGGGAGTGACCTCCAGGAACTCCCCGGCAGGGATTTCGAGGGTCCACTCATCGAGGGGCGACGGACCGGCAACCAGGTAGGGGTGGGGGCAGACTCCGTAGGGCGCCGCGGTACCGCCAACGTTCACCGCCGTGACCTGGCTGAACAGGCCGTCCCCGGACAGCCGGTATTCGACGACGATCCGCACAGTATGCGGGTAGCCCGGCGCCGGACCGGCGGTGCAGGAAAGCGTCACTGAGGATTCGTTCTGCGACTCCAGGTCCCAGTCCAGGGGGAACACCAGCCCGTGGAGGGCGCAGCCACGCTCCGGCTCGTTGACCGGCACCTCCAACTCGCTGCCGTCGAACGTGTACCGGCCGTCGGCGATCCGGTTGGGCCAGGGCGCCGCGACAATGCCGCGGTAGTCGGGGATGGGCCCGCCGGCCGGGAACGGAACGATGAGGTCCCGTCCCCGGTGGCGAAGCTCCCGCAGCGCGCCTGCCTGTGCCGTGACCACGGCGGTGTACTCCCCCGCCCGGATGTTGAATTCGGCCCCAGCCCCGTATCCGGTCACAGCCTGCCGGCCAGCCTGTAGTAGGCGGCGTTCCAGGCCAGTTCCTTCTTGAACTGCTTGAGGGTGGTGCCTTCGTCGATGGTGAGTAGCTCGGTCTGGGCGATTTCGGCGAAGTCCTCGAACACGTCCACGCCCACCTGGGTGGAAAGAACCGTGTGGTGCGCAGCCCCGGCGGTGAGCCAGGCGGCGGCGGACGTGGCGAAGTCGGGCTTCGGCTCCCAGAGGGCGCGCGCGACCGGCAGGTTGGGCAGCGGCTCGTCGAGGTCGACGACGTCGACGGCGTTCGCTACGAGGCGGAAGCGGTCGCGCATGTCGGACAGTGCAACCACGACGCCGGGGCCGGCGTCGGTGTCGAAGACCATGCGGACCGGGTCCTCCTTGCCGCCGATGCCCAGCGGGTGGATTTCGACGCGCGGCTTGGTGGCGGTCAGCGAGGGGCAGACCTCCAGCATGTGGGCGCCGAGGATCCGCTCCTGGCCCGGCACCAGGTGGTAGGTGTAGTCCTCCATGAGCGAGGCGCCGCCGGGCAGTCCGGCGCCCATGACCTTCGCCGCGCGGATCAGGATGGCCGTCTTCCAGTCGCCCTCGGCGCCGAAACCGTAACCGTCGGCCATGAGCCGCTGGACGGCCATGCCCGGCAGCTGCCGCAGCTCGCCGAGGTCCTCGAAGGAGGTGGTGAAGGCAGCGGAGCCGTTGGCTTCGAGGAAGCTGCGCAGCCCGAGCTCGATGCGGGCGCTGTAGCGGAGGGATTCATGGCGGGCTCCGCCGGAGCGCAGCTCCGGGGCCACATCGTAAAGCCGCTCGTACTCGGCCACCAAGGCGTCGACGTCGGACTCCGCGGCGCCGTGGACGGCGTCGGCGAGTTCGTTGACGGACCAGGTGTTGACCGAGACGCCGAAGCGCAGCTCTGCCTCGGTCTTGTCGCCCTCGGTGACAGCGACATTGCGCATGTTGTCCCCGAAACGGGTCAGCTTCAGGTTGCGGACGGCGGCCCAGCCAGCGGAGGCGCGCTGCCAGACGCCCACCTGGCGGGCCACCTCCGGGTTGGACACATGGCCCACGACGGTCTTGCGCGGCACACCCAGCCGGGACTGGATGTAGCCGAACTCGCGGTCGCCGTGGGCGGCCTGGTTCAGGTTCATGAAGTCGAAGTCGATGTCCGCCCAGGGCAGTTCCACGTTGGCCTGCGTGTGCAGGTGCAGGAGGGGCTTGCGGAGCAGGTCGAGGCCCTGGATCCACATCTTGGCCGGGGAGAACGTGTGCATCCACGCGGTCACGCCTATCACCGAGTCGTCGGAGTTGGCTTCCAGCGCGGTGCGCCGGATCGCGTCCGAATCCGTCAGCACGGGCTTCCAGACGAGCTTGACCGGGACCTCGGAGGACTCGTTCAGGGCGGCCGCGATCTCCTGGGACTGGGCCGCCACCTGCTTCAGGACGTCCTCACCGTAGAGGTGCTGGCTGCCGGTGAGGAACCAGACCTCGTAGTGCTCGAGGGAGGTGTTGTTGGCGCTGGGCATTGGTGTCTCCTTGAAAGTCTTGGGTGTGCAGGGGCCGGACTTAGCGTCCGTATACGTTCTGGTAGCGGTCGTAGAGCGACTCGATCTGCCCCTGGTCGATAGCGAGCGGTTCGCCGAGCTGGCGGGAGATGTGGACCGTGCGGGCCACTTCCTCGCACATCACGGCGGCCTTGACCGCGGAACGGGCGTCCTTGCCGATGGTGAATGGGCCGTGGTTCTGCATCAGCACCGCCGGGGAGTTCGATCCCTGCAGGGTCTCCACGATGCCGCGGCCGATCGAATCGTCGCCGATGAGCGCGAACGGGCCCACCGGGATCGGGCCGCCGAACTCGTCGCCCATCATCGTCAGCACGCACGGGATCTCCTCGCCCCGCGCCGCCCAGGCGGTGGCGTAGGTGGAGTGGGTGTGGACCACGCCGCCGACGTCGGGCATGTTCCGGTAGACGTAGGCGTGCGCGGCGGTGTCCGAGGACGGCGTCAGGTCCGGATTGTCCCACTGGGCGGGTACACCTTCGGCGTCGGCGCTCAGGCTGCTGACCGGGGTGCCGTAGAGGTCGGTGACCACCATGGCTTCGGGGGTCAGGGCGTCGTAGGAGACGCCCGAGGGCTTAATGACCATGAGGTCGTAGCCGGGGATCCGGCCGGAGACGTTGCCGGCGGTCCAGACCACCAGGTCGTAGCGGGTCAGCTCGGCGTGCAGTTCGCAGACCTCCCGGCGGACGCGGGCAATGGTTTCCAGCAGCGCACTCATGCCGAAACCTCCTCGGTGAGCAGGGGCTGGGCGTCAGTTGACTGGGCGGCGGCCGGCTGGACGGCGTTGCGCTGGATGGCCTTGAGCCGGTGCATGACGTCGTTGGTTCCCCTGCCAAAGTAGTCGTGGAGGGTCCGGTACTCCTGGAACAGTTCGTCGTACGCCGCGACGTTTTCCGGGATGGGGGTGTAGACGGCGCCGGGTGCGGCGCCCATCGCCTCGGAGGCGGCACGGACATCGGCGTATTTGCCGGCGGCGACGGCGGCGTGGATAGCCGAACCGAGTGCCGGGCCCTGCGTGGAGCCGATGGTGGAGAGCTGCAGGCCGGTCACGTCCGAGTAGATCTGCATCAGCAGCTTGTTCTTCAGCAGGCCGCCCGCGACGATGAATTCCTTCACCGGCACGCCGGAATCCCGGAAGGCCTCCACGATGGTGCGGGTACCGAAGGCAGTGGCCTCGAGCAGCGCCCGGTAGATGTCCTCAGGCCGGGTGGCCAGGGTCTGTCCGACAACCACGCCGGAGAGCTCGTGGTCCACCAGCACGGAGCGGTTGCCCGAGTGCCAGTCCAGGGCGATCAGGCCGTGCTGGCCGATCGCCTGCCCGGAGGCCAGGTCCGTCAGGTATTCGTGGATTCCCTGCCCGGCCTCGGCCGCGGCCTGGTGGTATTCCGGCGCGACACCGTACTTGGTGAACCAGCCGAAGATGTCTCCCACGCCGGACTGGCCGGCCTCGTAGCCCCAGAGCCCGTCGACAATGCCGCCGTCCACTACGCCGCACATTCCCGGCACCTCATGGAGTTCGGCGCCGTTCATGACGTGGCAGGTGGACGTACCCATGATGGCCACGAGCTGGCCCGGTTCCACGGCCTTCGCTGCCGGGGCGGTGACGTGTGCGTCGACGTTGCCGACGGCGACGGCGATGCCCTCCGGGAGCCCGGTCCAGCCGGCGGCCTCGGCGGTCAGGTAGCCAGCGGCGTCGCCCAGGCGTCCGATGGTGTGGTCCAGCTTGGTGCTGACGAAGTCCTTGAACTGGGGGTTCAGGGCGGCGAGGAAGTCATCGGACGGATAGTGTCCGTCCTGGTAGATGCCCTTGTAGCCGGCGGTGCAGGCGTTGCGGACGTAGTTGCCGCAGAGCTGCCAGACGATCCAGTCGGCGGCTTCCACCCAGTGGTCCATTTCGGCGTAGGCCTCGGGGTCCTCTTCCAGCAGCTGCAGCCCCTTGGCGAACTCCCACTCCGAGGAGATCAGTCCGCCGTACCGCGGCAGCCATGATTCGCCGAGCTCGGCGGCGAGTGCGTTGATGCGGTCCGCCTGGCCCTGCGCGGCGTGGTGGCGCCACAGCTTCACATACGCGTGCGGGCGGTTGGCGAAGCCGGGTACCTCGTTCAACGGGGTGCCGTCTGCCTTGACGGGCACCATGGTGCAGGCCGTGAAGTCCGTGGCGATCCCGACGACGGCGGCCGGGTTGATCCCGGCGTCAGCGATCGCAGCGGGAACAGCGTGCCGGAGCACGTCGCGGTAGTCGTTGGGCACCTGCAGCGCCCATTCCCCGGGCAGGCGGGCGGCTGTTCCTTCCGCCGTGTCCGCCACGTCCGCTGGAAGCGCTTCGGTGACCACCGCGTGCGGGTAGTCGAACACGCCGCTGCCGAGTTCCTTGCCGTCCCGGACCCGCACAACCACGGCCCGGCCGGACAGGGTGCCGTAATCCACCCCGATGACATAGTTTTCGCTGCCGTCTGCTGTGACGTCCATGAATCCTCCAAATGATGGCCCGCTGCTTATCGGGCTGAAACTATTGTGAGCGCTAACAACGGACTGCGTCAAGTGCTGCAGATCACCGATTTAGGGATCTATGCCCTCAGGCCGGGGCGGACGTGCTCCGGCGGACTACCAGCTCGGGTTCCACCACCGTGGTGCTCACCGTGTTCCCGTTCTCGATGGCGCTCAGCATCAGATCCATGCAGCGCCTGCCCAGTTCCTCGAAGTCCTGGCGCACGGTAGTAAGGGGCGGCGTGAAGTAGCCGGACTCCGGCTGGTCATCGAAGCCCACCACCGAAACATCCTCGGGGACCCGGACGCCGGCCTCATTGAAGGCCCGGAGCAGGCCCAGGGACATCTGGTCGTTGCCCACGAACAGCGCGGTGGCGGTCCGTTCGGCCGCCAGCTTCCGGCCGATCTCGTAGCCGCTGCCCGCGCTCCAGTCCCCCTCGACCACCAGGCTGTCGTCCAGCCCGGCCTCGCGCAGCGCGGCGCTCCAGCCTTCGGCGCGCGCCACGGCGTCGATCCAGTCCTGCGGACCGGCAACGTGGCCAATCCGGCGGTGGCCCTGCTCAATCAAATGCCCGACGGCGAGCTCGGCCCCCCGCTTCTGGTCCACCATGGCGCCGCTGACTCCCTCACTGCCGAGGGACCCCACGGCCACCACCGGCACGCCGGGCTTCAGCTCAGCCAAGGCAAGAAGCGTCTCGGAATGCGGCACGATCACCACAATGCCGTCCACGGACTGGTCCAGGAAGTGCCGGATGGCATCGAAAATCGCTTCCCGGCTCACCGACCGCAAGGCCGCGATGCTCACGAAATAGCCGGCGTCGCGCGCTGCGTGCTCAACACCCAGCAGCGTGTTGGCCGGACCGTACTGGGACAGCTCACTGCCGAGCACCCCGATCGTCTGAGACTTCCGCGTGACCAGGCTCCGCGCCGCAGTGTTGCGCCGGTAGCCCAGCTCGGCAATGGCGGCCTCGACGCGCTCGCGCGTGGCCTTGCTGACGTTGGGATGGTTGTTGATCACCCGGGACACAGTCTGGTGCGAGACTCCCGCGCGCTCCGCCACATCCTCAAGCCGGGGCAGCCGGGCATTGCTTTTTGCCATGGGGTAATTGTGCGCGACCCACAGCCCCCAGCACGAATAGGCGCGTGCATGCAGAACGAATGAACGCGGCCGGACGTAAACTGATGGGAACAAAGGAGCGCTGGCGATGGACGGAAAAGTTCATCATTCTGGGGCCGGATCTTCCGCACGGCACATGCTGACGGGCCTTCTGGTTCTGCTCGCCCTGCTTCTTGGATACGTGCCCGGCGCCACCACCGCGCGCGCCGTATCGCTCAACGGCCATGACATCTCCTGGCCCCAGTGCCCGACGGCGGTGGGCGGCTTTGGCCTGCCGCTTCCGCCGGCGTCGTCACAGTTCGTGGTGATCGGCCTAACGAAGGGGCTGCCCTTCACCGAGAACCCGTGCCTGGCCAGCCAGGTCGCCTGGGCGTCCAGCAACCGCAAGCCGGCCCAGGCCTACACGATGGCGGCCTTCCCCACGGCCGCCCAGCTCACCACCTACCGGTCCCAGGGACCGTGGTCCGCAGCCACCCGGGCGGGGCAGCTCTCCAACGTCGGCTATGCCGAAGCACGTTTTGCGGTTGCCAGCCTGGCGCGGGTCCGGTTTGCGCCGCGCGTGGTGTGGATCGACGTCGAACCCCGCCCGGCCCAGCCGTGGCCCACGGCGGGCGCCGCGCAGCAGCGCGAGAACCGGTACATCGTCGAGGGCCTCATGCGCGGCCTGCGCGATTCCGGCTATTCCTATGGCCTGTATTCATTCGCCTCCGGCTGGGCCAGCATTACAGGTTCCTGGCGGCTGTCCGGCGTTCCGGTGTGGGCCACCGCCGGACGGCTGGATTTCCCCGGCGAAGCCCAGAACCTCTGCCGCACCGCCAGCTTCTCCGGTGGCCGAGTGTATCTTTCCCAGTGGTACGACGACGTCCGGGATTACGACCTCACCTGCGACCCCTACGCCTTCACCCCCCTGCCTGTTCCGGCATCC
This sequence comes from Arthrobacter sp. BGA-UO-ETr-C19, assembly GCF_059568005.1. NCBI lineage: Bacteria > Bacillati > Actinomycetota > Actinomycetes > Micrococcales > Micrococcaceae > Arthrobacter > Arthrobacter sp. BGA-UO-ETr-C19. Next base: position 110,634 of record NZ_JCAQPC010000021.1, on the reverse strand, counting down.
ACCCTGTCCCGGTCAACCGCAGACTTCAACGGTGACTGGAACACGGACATCCTGGCCCGCGTGACGGCCACGGCCGAGCTGCGGCTGTACCCGGGGAACGGCCGCGGGGGCCGGCTGCCCGGCGTGCGCATCGGCACCGGCTGGAACGGCTTCAGTGCCCTTGAGACGCCCGGAGACTTCAACGGCGACGGCCCGCAGGACGTCTTTGCCAGGGAAGCCGCCACCGGATACCTGTGGATGTACCGCGGCAACGGCACCGGCGGGTTCCTCCCCCGGGTCCGGCTCGGCACCGGCTGGAACAGCTTCAGCGCGATCATAGGCCCGGGTGACTTCAACGGCGACCAACGTGTGGACATCCTCGCCCGCGAGACTGCCACCGGCTTCCTCTGGCTGTACCGCGGCAACGGCACCGGCGCGTTCCTGCCGCGGATCCGCGTCGGCTCCGGCTGGAACAGCTTCAATGCCCTGGTGGGTCCGGGCGACATGAACGGCGACGGCGCCGCCGACGTCCTCGCGCGGGAAACAGCCAGCGGCGTCCTTTGGCTCTACCGCGGCAGCGGCACCGGCGGCTGGCTGCCCCGCGTCCGGGTGGGCGCCGGCTGGAACGCCATGACCGCCGTCGTAAGTCCCGGTGACTTCAACGGCGACCGCAACCCGGACCTGCTGGCGCGCGACGGCGCCGGCGTCCTCTGGCTCTATCCCGGGCTGGGCACGGGGCAGTTCGCCGCCCGCGTCCGCATCAGCGCCGGCTGGAACGGGCTCGCCCCGCTGTTCTAGTGGGGCTTCTGACCGACCGTTGAACCCGGCCTCTGATCGATCGTTTCACCAGAACGGCCGTTTTCCGCCCAATTCCTTCTATTTACTTGGCCGTAGCCCTATGACGGCCACCCCCCTTATACCCATCTCATTGAGGGGTATGCACCGCACCCGTCCAATGTTTTCCCAAGCCCCGGCCCGCACTGTAGTTGCGCGGGGCAACGACAAGCGCAGCCGGCTTCCGCAAGGCCAGGATTTCCCGGTGCAGAAACCGCCGGGGGAGCCCCTGAGAAAGCTCGAATACCGGGGCCACCAGGCCACACTTTATTGCCCCGAAGGAGGCGCATACCCGTGTCAGAAGAAATCGCAACCACAAACGAAGTGCCGACAAACACAGTGTCCCGCCGCAATCTCTTGCGGCTCAGTGCGGCCGGAGGCGCCGGTGCGGCCGTCGTCGCCGCCCAGGGCTGGGCAGGACCACTGCTCGCGCAGAAAGGACTCCTTTCGCCCGACGGCGCGTTCGCCGCTTCGTCCACCGCCCTCGGTGACCTGCTGTTCTACATCGAGGCATTTCCCACCAGCCCGCTGATCCTGACGCCGTTCAAGGACCAGCTGCCCATTCCAAAGGCCCTGGCCCCGACGCCGGCCGTGGGCGACGGCTTCACCAAGGGCTACACCGAGTGGAACGACCCGCCCGGTCCGGGAGATGGCCAGCAGAGTTCCTTCAAGAACGAACGGCACCAGATCTGGCCCTCCCAACTGGGCTATCCGGACCCCCTGGTCTACAAGATCGACATACTCCTGCGGCAGCACGCGTTCACCACCTCCCAGGTGCTGCCCATCGACGCGAACGGCCGTCCGACGATTTCCTTCGATGAGAAGCGCAAGACGTACCCGGCCGGCACCAAACGCACGCTGCCGCTGAGCACCATCTACGGCTTCAACGGGACCTTCCCTGGCCCCATGATCAACGCCGAATACGGCAAGCCGGCGCTGGTCCGGTTCGAGAACCACCTCGACGAAAACCCGCTGAACCTGGACCGCCAGGACTTCGGCTCTCCGGACTGGTCCTTCCTGACCCACCTGCACAACGGCCACACAGCGCCGGAGAGCGACGGCAATCCGCACTACAGCATGGTGAGCGGGCCCAAGTATGAGGGCTACCTGCCGAAGACGTTCTGCGACAACCTGTACCTGAACTGGCCCGCCGGGGGCGACGACCGGGAGAAGCAGAGCTTCTTCTGGTTCCACGACCACCGGATGGACCACACGGGTTCCAATGTCTACAAGGGCATGGTGGGCCTGTACCCGATCTATGACCCGAAGAACGGCATGGACATGGGCGATGAGCGCCAGGGCCTGCGGCTGCCCGGCGTCCGTAAGGACAACCCGGACGGGTCCTTCGACGTCGACTACGACGTTCCGCTGGCCTTCTACGACTGCCGGCTCGACGACGGCGTCACCATGCACAAGGACATCCACGACGTGCAAAAGGAGTTCCCGGACGCCAAAAACCCGGCCAAGCACCCCGAGTGGTGGGGCAAGACCTTCTACAAGCACTTCCCCAACCACGGGTTCGTGGGTGACATCTTCACCGTGAACGGCACCGCCTACCCGGTCATGGAGGTGAAGCGGCGCAAGTACCGCTTCCGGTTCCTGGACGCGTCCATCGCCCGGATCTACGAGTTCAAGCTGATGAGCTCCACGAAGGGGCCCAAGACCTCCGTCTCGCTCGGCTACAAGGGCGACGAGCTCGAAGGCCAGTACCGCATCCCGGACGGGCAGCAGTGCATGCAGTTCACGCAGATCGCGTCCGACGGCGGCTTGCTGCCGTTCCCGATCAAGCGCGATTCCTTTGAGCTGTGGCCGGCCAAGCGACGCGAGGTGGTGGTCGACTTCAGCCGGTACCAGGATGGCACGCCCACCACCAAGGGCGACGTCATCTACCTCACCGACGTCATGAAGATGCCCAACGGCCGGATGTGGAGCAACTCGTCCCGGTTCTCGCCGGACCCGAACTACAAGGTGCCGGTGCTTAAGTTCGTGATCGGCGACGACGCACCCGACGACAGCGAGATCCCCGTGAAGATGCGCGACCTTCCGCCGCTGCCGAGCAACTGGCAGACCATGCTGGACAATCGGCTCATCTTCGAGGTGGAGCGCGGCTCCGGCGGCGGCGAAACCGAGTGGCTTATCAACGGCAAGCCCTTCACCCCGAATACGGTAGCCACCAGCCTCAAGAACCGCGCCGGCCGCTCACCGCTTGCCCAGCAGAAGAAGAACAGCTTCAACCTCTGGGAGATCCGCAATGGCGGTGGCGGCTGGGTCCATCCGTTCCACCTGCATATGGAGGAACACCGGACCGTCATGCGGAACAACAGGGACGTGACGCGCGGCGGCGACAAGTCCCATCCGGACGATGTGTCACGCGAGGATCTGGTGGCCCTGGATCCCGGCGAGTCGGTGATCATTTACCGCGGCTTCCGGGACTTCGTGGGACCGTATGTGGCCCACTGCCACAACCTGGCGCATGAGGACCACGCCATGATGTTCGGCTGGGAAATCACGCCATGACAGCGGTACCAGCGGGCACCGCCAGCTGGAGCAGCAGCGGGACCGGCGTCCAGGCGCCGGCCCGCCCCGCGGTCCCGTGGCTCACGGTCATCCCGCTGGCGGCGATGATGGCCTACGCCGACGGCTTCTGGATGGTCTCGCTCAGGGGCGCCGTGGGGGCCATTGAGCGGACCCAGGAGCCGTTCATCAGCTGGTTTCGGGAGTCCACCGTGCTGCTCCCGGTGTTCGTGCTGGCGGTCATCGCGGCCGTGACGCTGTCCATGCGGTGGTTCGGGCCGGTACCAGCGGGAAAGAAGGCATACTTCACCACGGCCCTGCTGATTGCCGCCGCCGGCACCCTGGCCGGCGCCCTCACGCTGGCCGCCAGCCAGGCCTGGGACTACGCCCTGCAGCACGACCTGATGAGCCACCTGCACCATTCGAACTCCGCACAGTCCGTGGATCAGCTGGACCAATCCTCGCTCGGACTCCAGCTGGCCGCCTTCGGCTATGGCGCCGGCCTGCTCCTGGTCACCAATGTCGTGGTGACCGGGTGGACGGTGGCCATCCGGGGCGGGCGGCTGGACGTCAGCCGCCGGCCGAAGGCGCACCCGGAGCGCGCCCTGCGCCGGGTGCGGTCCGGCCGTGCCCGGGAGGGCGCCACGGACCCCAGGCAGACGCTGGCGGCGGTGGCACTGTTCGGTTGCGCCGCCATCCACCTCGCAGTCATCCCGGACCATCTCAACCATTGGGTGGTTGCCAGCGCCTTCTTTCTGACCCTGGCCATGGCGGAGGCGGCCGGCGGAGCCCTACTGCTGAGCCGGGCCGGCCAGAATGTCCTCGTTACCGTCGCAGCCGCCTCCGTGGTTCCGCTGGCACTGTGGGTCTGGTCCCGCACATCCGGGCTGCCTTTCGGTCCCAACTCCAACCTGCCCGAGCCTGTGGGCCTGGCTGATATGGCCGCTGGCCTCCTCGAGCTGGGGACCCTGGTGTTGGCCGTCGTCCTGCTCCGCGCCAGGCGCGTTGGCACCGTCAAGCCGGAGGGGCGGATGACGGCGTCGGCCCACGTCCGCGCACTGGCCGTGGTGGGGGTAATTGCCATCGGCTCCCTGGGCGTGGCCGGAGCCGTACCCGGCTTGCTCGGCGACGTTGACACCACAGGGACCACCACACACGGCACCACGCATTAGGAAGACTTTTTCAGTTCAAAGTCCGACGACGGCGGCTCCCGGTTTTGGGGGCCGCCATTGTCGTGTCTGGCGTGCAATAGCGGTTACAAGCAATTTACATTCCCGAAACCCACCGCAGATTCCGGCGCTCTATGTTGTGGGGACAACGGCATTCGTCCGGTCTCAGCAAAATGCCACACACCGATTTCTTGAGTGGAGTTCGACGTGAACGCTGGAGATGTTGCCTGGATCCTCGCAAGTTCCGCACTGGTCTGCATGATGATTCCCGCCCTGGCCCTCTTCTACGGAGGCATGGTGGGATCGCGCAGGATCCTGAACATGATGATGATGTGCTTCGGCGGGGCCAGCCTCGTGGCCGTGCTGTGGGCACTGTTCGGATACTCGATGGCCTTTGGCAATTCCGTGAACGGCCTGGGCCTGATCGGGGACGTCACGGAATACGCAGGCCTCGAGCCAATGCTGAAGGATAATCCCGATGCCGCCCTGCCCGCGGCGCTGTTCACGTCCTTCCAACTGTTCTTCGCCTGCGTCACCACCGCCCTGGTTGCCGGCGCGGCCGCGGGGCGGATGAAGTTCGGCGCCTGGATGGTGTTCGCGGGCGTGTGGGCCACGCTGGTCTACTTCCCCATCGCGCACTGGGTCTTCGCGTTCAACTCCGCGGACGGCTCGGTGACGGGCGGCTGGATCGCCAACGGCATCAAGGCCATCGACTTCGCCGGCGGGACAGCCGTGCACATGAACGCCGGCGCGGCCGCCCTCGCCCTTGCTCTGGTCCTGGGCCGCAGCTCCGGCTGGCCGAAGATGGAACACTCCAAGCCGCACAGCCGCCCCCTGGTGCTGGTGGGCGCGGGCCTGCTCTGGGTGGGCTGGTTCGGGTTCAACGCCGGATCGGCGCTGACCGCCGGCCATTCGGCGTCGGTGGTGTTCCTCAACACCGCCGTGGCAGCATCCGCCGGCCTGCTCGCCTGGGCCGTCGTTGAACGGATCAGGCACGGCGCCACCACCAGCATGGGTGCCGCCTCGGGGCTGGTCTCCGCCCTTGTGGCCATTACGCCCGCCTGCGGCGCGGTCAGCCCGCTGGGCGCCGTGGCCATCGGCGCCATCGCCGGCGCTGTCTGCTCGCTGGCGATCGAATGGAAGTTCCGCCTCGGCTTCGACGATTCACTGGACGTGGTGGGCGTGCACCTCGTGGGCGGCATCATCGGCACGCTCCTGATTGGCATCTTCGCCACGGACAGCGCGCCCAACGGCGTCAGCGGGCTGCTGTACGGCGGTGGCCTGAAGCAGCTGGGCATCCAGTCGATCGCGACGGTTGCCGTGCTTGTCTACTCGTTCGGACTGACCTGGGTGATCGCCAAGGTGGTGGACATGGCCATGGGCCTGCGCATCCACGAAGAGGACGAACTGCGCGGCATCGACATCGCCGCCCACTCCGAGTTCGCCTACCTGACCGACGAAGACCCCGTGAACCTGGGCTCCGCGCCCCGGTCCTGAGCCTGAACCCCCGCAGGGAGAACAGGCGCAGCCAGCTCCTTCGTGAACGCCAGCGGCCCGATGGTCTCGGGGTCGGCGGTGAGGTCGAACTGCGCCAAGTACCCGGTGTTCAGGTACAGGTGCTTGGCCTCCGGCTGGCGCGGGCCCGTGGTGAGGTAGACCCTGCGGTACCCGCGCTTCGCCGCCAGCCGCTCCAGTTCCGCCAGCACCCGCCGGGCCAGGCCCCGCCGCCGGTGGGCCGAGTGCGTCCAGATCCGTTTGAACTCGGCGGTTTCTGGGTCGTAGCGGCGGAAGGCTCCGCCGGCCACCGATTCGCCGTTCTCCTGGATGATCAGCAGGGCACCGCCCGGCGCCTCGAATTCCTCGGCCGGGTACCTGTTCAGTTCGTCCGCCGCCGCGCCGCGGCCAAACAGATCGCCGTAGCGGGAGTCATATTCGACGGCCAGCTCGTCCAGGAGCGGCCGGACCCGGGGATCGTGCATGGGCAGTTCGAGGACGGTGAGGTGCGGAACGGACACGGCAGTAAGGATCCTTCGGGCCAGGGCGTCGTTCTCCCGGAACGGCGCGGCGTTGGTGCCGGGCCGGGCGAAGGCGCCCGCTCCCCAGCCAGAGGTCCCGGGGCCGACGCCGAACAGGCGGCTCCGGGTATCGCCGCCCCGGCCCACGATCCGGTGGCCTGAAGTGACCAGGAGCCGGCCGGTGGAGTGACCCCCGTCGGACGTGAGCAGGTGCTGCTCAGCGCCCAGGCCCGTGCCGTGCAGCGAGCGGAGCAGCGGGTTGGCGGAGCGGGCCACGGCGGGACCGGGCAGTCGCGCCTCGATGAAGGCCTTCGTCCGCACGCTCACCGGTGACTGCGCGGACGTCGCCACGAACTCGCCGGTGGCGTCGTCGGCGGCAACCGCAAGTCCCGGTCCCAGGAAGTGCAGCAGTCCGGCGCGGTGGACGGCCAGCATCTCACGCAGCCGGCGGGGCGGCGGGCCGGAATCCACAAAGCTGAAGAACCCGTGCCACCAGCCGTGCACCTCCTCCTGCGAGCGCGCGTTCAGCCGTTCGGGCGGGACGATCCTGCCCAGTTCCATGTACACCTTCAGCAGGGCCATGAACAGTGCCATCGTTTCCGGGTGGTCCGGTCCCGTCCGCAGCTTGAGATCATGCTCGATGTAGGCGGCAACCGCCGCCTGGACGTCATCGTGGCCGGCAAAGAGCTGCCCGCCGAACGGCCGGTCCAGCCGTTCGAGGTCCAGGTGCAGTTCAGCGTCCGGCACTGCCGCGGCGACGAGCTCGTGCCGCGCGCTGCTGTACCAGTCCAGGGCAGCAAACTGCTCGGCAAACTCGTCCCAGCCCAGTGCAACGCGCTCCGGGCTGCCGGTGAACAGCTCCCGGTAGTAGCCGTAGCCGGCGTCCTTCGCAATCAGGGGCCAGAGGTGGGCGCGGAAATCCAGTTCGGCGTGCTCCGCCAGGAGCGCGCCGACGGCGTCGGCTGTGAAGAACCGGGGCGCCCCCGCCGGCTCGCCGCGCAGTGCCACGGAGATCTTGGAGTGGAACGGCACACCGCGGCGCGACCCGGCCCAGAGCCTGGGCTCGGCCCCGGACGGAAGGTAGCGCAGCCCGCCGTCGGACGTCTCTTCAAAGCGCCCGCCGCGGCCTTCGGTGAGCAGCACCAGCAGGTCCACAAAGGCCAGCCCCATGCCGGAGACGATGACGTCCTGGCCCGGGGCGATGGGGGAATAGTCGACGTCGGTGGTGTAGCTGGGTGCCGCATGGAACCCGCCGTTCCGGGCCGCAAAATCGGTCCAGGCGGCGGAGCGTGCGTCCGGCTCCGCGTCGGTGTGCCCCAGCGCGGAAATCACGACGTCGGCGTGCAGCGTGCCGCCGCCGGCCAGCCGCACGCTGTACCCGCCGTCGTCGGACTTCCCGTCGTCGGAATTGCCACCGTCATTCGGTTCGACGCTGACCGCGGTGTCGCGGTGGACGGTGACGCGGGCGTCGGCGCCGAGGGCGCGGACGGCGCGGCGGAAGAACCACTCGAGGTACTTGCTCTGCAGTTGCCGCGTGGCAAAGGAACTGCCCGTCAGCGAGCGCAGCTGTTCGTGCAGGTGCGGCGGCATGGCCGGCACGTCGGTGATGGAACCGTCCCGGACTCCGGCAGCCCAAGCTGCCAATCCGGGCCCGTCGATGGGCGGCCCTTCACACAGCACCGAGGCGTCCGTGAACATCGTGACATCCGCCGCGGTGGAATTCATCATGAGGCCGGGCTCCTGGTCGAAGCGCCAGATCCTGCCGGAACCGGGTTCGTACGGCTCAACGATGTGGATGTGCACTGGGCCGCCCGCGAGCCCGGGCCTGTTGGCCGCGAGGCGTTCGAGGATGCCGGCGGTGCGCGGACCACCGCCGATGAAGACCACGGATGGGTGCTGCGCTGGCATCGGAAACTCCTGGTGAGAAAGGGCCGCTTAGAAAGGGGTTGGGCCCTCAATCTAGGGTCTGGACAAACCGCCGGTCGAGTGCCCTGTCACCGCCGTTCACCCCGCGTAACGGCGGGTAAACCAGCGCAAGAATTCGTCTCATGACGCCCCGCTAAGCCGCGTGAACGATTGCAACGGAGCGCTTTGCCGGACCTTCCGGGCGCACCTAGATTTGCAGCCAACTACCCCGAACGACCACCCGGAAGAAGCGAGATGGCGCATGAGTTCAGCAGCAACCAGGACGTCACAATCCAAACCTGACGCACCGTCCCCCACTGACGTGCCCGCCGCCACCGACGCGACGGCCACCACTGGGACGCCGTCTTCGGCGGAGCCGGCCGGCCCCGCCGAGCTGCGTGCCGCCGTCGACTACGCCGACTACCGGCTGGTCCCTGCCCGCCGCCCGTGGCGCTGGGTGGGCACGGTGCTGGTGGCACTTGGTGTGGCTGCGGTGGTGTGGTCCCTGGCAACGAACCCGCGGTGGGAATGGGGCGTGGTGGCCCAGTGGTTCACCGCCAAGTCCGTGGTGAACGGTCTTGTGGAGACCCTCAAGCTCACAGCCATCTCCGGGGTGCTCGGTTTCATCCTTGGCTTCATCCTCGCCCTCATGCGGCTGTCCGCCTCGCCGCTGCTGGTGTCCGTGTCCTGGACCTTCTCTTGGATCTTCCGGTCCACGCCGTTGCTGGTCCAGATGCTCCTCTGGTACAACCTGGGCTACCTCTACGAGAAGATCAGCTTAGGGCTCCCGTTCACGGACATCCGGTTCTTCGAAGCGCAGACCACCACCCTGATCAGCCAGTTCGCGGCCGCCGTGCTGGGCCTGACGCTGAACCAGGCCGCCTACTCCGCGGAGATCATCCGCGGCGGCATCCTGTCCGTGGACCAGGGCCAGCTCGAGGCAGCAGCCGCCCTGGGCATTCCCGCCTGGCGCAGGTCCACCCGGATTGTGCTGCCCCAGGCCATGCGCGCCATCCTGCCCACGGCCTTCAACGAAATCATCGGCCTGGTCAAGGGCACCTCGATCGTCTACGTCCTGGCCTACTCGGAGCTCTTCTACACCGTCCAGGTCATCTACAACCGCACCCAGCAGGTCCTGCCGCTGCTGCTCGTGGCCACGCTCTGGTACGTGGTGATCACCTCCGTGCTCAGCGTGTTCCAGTACTACATCGAACGCCACTACTCCAAGGGCGCCCTGCGCAGCCTGCCCCTCACACCGCTGCAGAAGGCCAGGAAGTTCTTCGCCACCCACGCCACGGTCAACACCACCGGAAGGAAATGATTCCGATGAGCACAACACTTGAGGCCCCCGCCGCCACGCGCGGGCTGGTGGAAATCACCAAGGTCCGGAAGTCCTTTGGCCCCACCGAAGTCCTGAAGGGCATTTCCCTGACGGTGGAGCCCGGCGGCGTGGCCGCCATCGTCGGACCGTCCGGTTCCGGGAAGTCCACCCTGCTGCGGACCATCAACCACCTGGAAAAGGTGGATGCCGGGTTCATCGCCATCGACGGCCAGCTGGTGGGCTACCGGGTCAAAGGGAACAAGCTGCACGAGCTGCCCGAGCGGGACATCCTGAAGCAGCGCACCGAAATCGGCATGGTGTTCCAGAACTTCAACCTGTTCCCGCACCTCACGGCGCTGGAGAACGTGGCGGAGGCGCCCGTCGTCGCGCCGCGCCCCGGAAAACCCCGCCGGTCCCAGGCCGAGGCCCGCGAGCGCGGCCTCGAACTCCTGGACCGGGTGGGCCTGCGGGACCGTGCCCATGCGTACCCCCGCCAGCTCTCCGGCGGCCAGCAGCAGCGCGTCGCCATTGCCCGGGCCCTGGCACTGGACCCGAAGATCCTGCTCTTCGACGAGCCCACCTCCGCCCTTGACCCCGAACTGGTCAACGAGGTGCTGGACGTGATCCGCGAGCTGGCCAAGTCCGGCACCACCCTGATCATCGTCACGCACGAGATGGGCTTTGCCCGCGACGTGGCGGACACGGTGGTGTTCATGGACCAGGGCCAGATCGTCGAACAAGGCAAACCCCAGGACATTTTCACCAACCCCCAGGAAGAACGCACCAGGAGTTTCTTCTCCAAGGTGATCGAGCCCGCCTTCAACATCTAAGGAACTCTTATGGCACTCTTCTCCAGACAGCGCCGCAACTCCCGACATGGCTGCAACGGCGCGCTGCCCGCCGTCGTTCTTCTCGGCACGTTGCTGGGCACGGCGGCTCTGTCCGCCTGCTCCGATCCCGGCGCCGCCGCCTCCGGCGGTTCAGCCGGTGCCGCAACAGGAGCGGCGACGACGGCGGCCAGGAACGGCGTCGTCTACAACACTTCACCGGACCAGCAGCGGATCCGCGCCGCAAAGGATGCCGCGCTGGCCGCGAAGGTGCCGGCGCTGATCGGCAAGGACGGCAAGCTCACGGTGGCCACCACCGCGGGCTCCATCCCGCTGTCCTTTCACGCCACGGACGACAAGACGCCTATCGGCTCCGAGCTGGATATAGCCCAGCTGGTGGCGGACAAGCTGGGCCTGGAGCTCGACGTCCAGGTCACGTCCTGGGAGAACTGGCCGCTGAAAACGCAGTCCGGCGACTTCGAGGCCGTGTTCTCCAACGTGGGCATCAACAAGGACCGTGTGAAGCTGTTCGACTTCGCCAGCTACCGGGCGGCGTACATGGGCTTCGAGGCGAAGAAATCCTCGTCCTACAACATCGAGGGCGCGGACGACATCTCCGGCCTGAAGGTTTCCGTGGGCTCCGGCACCAACCAGGAGAAGATCCTGCTGGCCTGGAACAAGGAGCTCGAGGCCAAGGGCAAGGAACCCGCCAGCCTGCAGTACTACTCGTCCGACGCCGACACCATCCTGGCGCTGTCCTCCGGCCGGACCGACCTGAACATCGCACCCTACCCCTCAACGGTCTACCGGGAAAACACCCGCGACGACCTCAAGATCGTCGGCAAGGTCAACGCCGGCTGGCCGTCGGAGACCCTGGTGGCCGCCACCACGCTCAAGGGCAACGGCCTGGCGCCGGTGATCACGGAAGCGCTGAACTCCGCCATCAGGGACGGCTCCTACGCCAAGGTGCTGGACCGCTGGGGACTGTCCGAGGAGGCCCTGCCGGAATCAAAGACGGTGACCGAGGCCAACTTCGCGAGCACCCAGACAGGGACTACTCAGACGGGGTCTGGGAAATGAAGTTCCAGGTCCTGGACATCATTCCGCATCTGAAGAATCCGGTCACCGGGGACATCGTCTCCACCGCCGACCGGCTGAACCAGGTGGTGCAGACCGCCCGCCGCGCCGAGGAGCTCGGCTACGACAGCTTCTCCGTGGGCGAGCGGCACGCCGGGGAGTTCATCTCGTCCTCCCCCACCACGGTGCTCGCGGCCATCGCCGCCGTCACCTCCCGGATCCGGCTGCAGAGCGGCGTCACCGTCCTCTCCGTCCTGGACCCGGTGCGCGTGGCCGAGGACTACGCCACGATCGACCAGCTCAGCCGCGGCCGGCTGGAATTGGTGATCGGCAAGGGCAACGAGGTGCTGCAGTACCCGCTCTTCGGCCTGGACCTGGCGGACCAGTGGGACCTGCTGGAGGAGAAGTACGCACTGCTGCGCCGGCTCTGGCGCGAGGAGGACGTCACGTGGTCCGGCCGTTTCCGTCCGGCGCTCACCGAAAAAACCACCACCACGCCCCGCCCCTATGCCGGTTCCCCGCGGATTTGGCACGGGTCTGCAACAACCCTGACGTCGGCCGCGCTGGCCGCGCGCTGGGGCGACCCGCTGTTCACCGCGAACGCCATCCAGCCGAGGGAAAACTACAAGGTGCTCATCGACCACTACGTGGCGGAGTACGAGCGGCACGGCCACGATCCGCGGCACCGCTACCTGGGCTCGGGCAGCGGGGCCGGGGGTGTGTTCATTGCCGGCACCACGCAGGAGGCCAAGCGCCAGTACGGTCCTGTGTACGAGGGACTCACGGCGGGGCGCAACGTTCCCGGCAACAACTCGCCCTTCCGGGACATCGACCATGCGGTGGCGGAGGGCCCGGCACTCGTCGGCAGCCCCGAACAGGTGATCGACAAGATCCTCAGCTACCACGAGCTCTACGGGCACAGCCTGCAGTCCATCTCGCTGCCCACCACCCTGCCCTTCGAGCAGCAGCTGGACGTCCTGGAGCGGTTCGCGCTTGAGGTGATCCCGGCCGTGCGCGCATCAGCCCCCACCACACTCTGGGAGTCCGCAGATCCGTTTGGCGGCCGTCCCGGTTTAGCGGGAGCCACCCAGCCGGACGCCGCCTCCGCCGTCACCACCGACCACCACAACCACAGGAGCGACCATGCCCACGTCTACGCACACTGAACCGGATTCCGGCACAGCAGTCTTCGCCGCCGAATGGGACCAGTGGCACGCCGCGCATGAGCGCCGCCGCGCCGATCCCCACGGCTTCCTCGCCGTCACCCACCTGCACTGGCTGGGGGCGGAACCCTCCCGGCTCGACGGCGTTCCGGGCATCTGGAGCGTGCAGGACGACGCCGTCACGGTGGTTCTGGAGGCCGGCGAAAGCCTGCTGCGGGACGGCCGCGAGCTGAACGGCAGCCCAGCTAAGGACGGAAGTACCGCCGTCGTCCTCGATCCCATCGCCGAGCGTGAGGGCATCAACCTCACGGCCGGTCCCGCCGTCGTCGAACTCGCCAAGCGCGGCGGGGAGTACATCGTCCGGCCCCGGCACCCGGAGAACGCCCTGCTCAACGGGTACCGCGGCACACCGGCCTACGGGCCGGACCCGCGCTTCGCCGTTGAGGGCCTGTACGTGCCGTTCGAGTCGCCCCGGCCCACTACCGTTGGGGCCGCCGTGGAGGGCATCGTGCACGTGTACGAGGCACCCGGCGAGATCCGGTTCGAGCTGGACGGCCGCGACCTCACGCTCACAGTCTTCAACGGCCACGCGCCGGGCACCCTGTCCGTGCTGTTCACGGACGCGACGTCCGGCAAGACCACGTACGCGGCGAACCGCGCGCTCACGGTGGGCGCACCGGACGCGGACGGCCGCGTGACCCTGGACTTCAACCGCGCCGTGAACCTGCCGTGCGCGTACACCGACCTCGCCACCTGCCCGCTGCCGCCGGCCGAAAACCGCCTGCCGGTGGCCATCGAGGCCGGCGAACAGACCCCCCGCGAAAGGCAGGCCGGACAGTGAGCACTGCAGCCAATACCTCTACTGGCTTCCTCGCGCTCGAACTGGACGGCGACGGCGGGCACCCCGCCGCCTGGCGCAAGGCCCGGCACGCTCCCGCCGAGCTGCTGAACGGAACGCGGATCCGCGCCACGGTGCTGGCCGCCGAATCGGCAGGATTCCACGTGGCCACGTTCGCGGACGGATCGCTGACGCCTGCGGTCGATTCGGCGGACGGCCGCGATGTCCCCGGCCGGCTGAACGCCCTCCAGCGCGCAGCCTTTGCCGGGCCGGTCTCCGGTTCCATCGTGCTGGTCCCCGAGGTGGACACCGTCTACACCGAGCCGTTCCACATCTCGACGCAGCTGGCCAGCCTGGACTACGTGTCCGGCGGCCGCGCCGGCTGGCTGGTCGCTGCCTCGGACCAGCCAGCTGACGCTGCCGCCGTCGGACGTTCCTTTGTCCCTGCTGACGGGCTGGGCCGGGAGGCCGCCGATTCGATCGAGGTCAGCCGCCGGCTCTGGGACTCCTGGGAGGACGACGCCGTGATCCGCGACGTCGCCACCGGCCGATACATCGACGCCGACAAGCTGCACTACGTCGACTTCGAAAGCGGCGCCGGCTTCTCCGTCAAGGGGCCGTCCATCATCCCCCGCCCGCTGCAGGGCCAGCTGCCTGTCCTGGCACCGGCCGGCCTGCTGAGCGCGGACCAGCTGTCCGCCGGGGCCGCGGACGCCGTGCTCGTCTCCGCGCCCACGCCCGAGCTGCTGGCCGGCGAGATCGCCGAGGCCCGCACCGCCGCTCCCGCGGCGGCCATCATCGCCGAGCTCGACGTCGTCCTCGACGCCCGCGGACAAAGCGCCGCCGGGCGCCTCGCCGAGCTGGATGCGCACACTCCCTGGCAGAGCAGCCGGGCCCGTTTCGTCGGCACCGCAGCGGAGCTCACTGAGCTGCTGGCCTCCGTTTTGGAGACTGCCGACGGCGTGCGACTCCACCCCGCAATGCTGGACGTGGACCTGGAGGAGCTGGCCCAGCTGGTGCTTCCTGTCCTCCGGCGCCGCGGTGTGCTGGCACCGCAGCAGCCGGGTTCCACCTTCCGCGACATCCTGGGCCTGCCGCGGCCGGCCAGCCGGTACGCCGCCGTATCCGCGCCCTCCGCGGCCGAGAACTAGGGAGAGACCCATGACAGACACACACATCGGCAACGGCTTCGTGCCCTCCGGCAAGCTGCAGCTCGGCATCTTCTTCCAAGGCGTGAACTCGGGTACGGTCTGGAAGTCGCCGGAATCCGGGTCGCAGACCGACTTCGAGTCCTTCCGCCGCATCGCCCAGACCGCGGAGCGGGGCCTCTTCGCCGCGTTCTTCCTCGGTGAGGGGCTGCGGCTCCGCGAGCACCTCGGCCGTCCGCACGCGCTGGACGTCGTTGGCCGGCCGGACGCGCAGACCATGCTGGCCGCCCTGGCCTCCGTGACAAGCCGCATCGGCCTGGTGGCCACGCAGAACACCACGTACAACGACCCCGCTGATCTGGCACACCGGCTGTCCAGCCTGGACCTGCTCTCCGGCGGCCGCGCGGCCTGGAACGTGGTCACCACGGACAACGCCTGGACCGGCGCCAACTTCCGCCGCGGCGGATACCTGGACCACGCCGACCGGTATGTCCACGCCGAAGCGTTCGTCAACACGGCCAAGCGGATCTGGGACTCCTGGCAGGACGGCGCCATCGCCGAAACGCCCGCCGCCTCCGCCTGGGCCGCGCCTGGTTCGGCCAGGCCCGTGCACCACCAGGGCAAGCACTACACGGTGGACTACGTGCCGCGGCTGCCTCGCAGCGCCCAGTACCGGCCTGTGCTGTTCCAGGCGGGTGACTCGCCGGAGGGCCGCGACTTCGCCGCCCGGCAGGCAGACGTCATCTTCTCCGCCCACCCGAAGCTCGAGGACGCCCTCGACTTCCGCCGCGACATCGTCGAGCGCACGGTCAGGGCCGGCCGCGGTGCGACCGACGTCAAGATCATGCCCGCGAGCGAGTTCATCCTCGCCGCCACCCCGGAGGAAGCACGCGAGAAGAAGGACTGGGTGCGGAGCCTGCAGATCGGCCCCGAGCAGGCCATCGCGTACCTCGAGCAGTTCTGGGGGCGCGAGCTTCAGGGCTTCGATCCCGACGGCCCGCTGCCGGACATCGACCCAGTGGTGGAGGAGACCTCCGAGACCCGCGGCAGCGGTTTCCACGGCGCCAAGGCCAAGCAGCTGGCGGACCAGTGGCGCGCCGAAGCCAAGGACAAGGGCCTCAGCATCCGGCAGTTCGTCTCCGCCCGGACCAGCCGCGGGGACTCCAGCTTCACGGGTTCCTACACCGAGGTGGCGGACCGCCTGGCGGAGTATGCCCGCACCGGCGCCGTGGACGGCTTCAACATCTCGCCGTGGCTGATTCCTACCGGGCTGGACGACATCGTCAACCACCTCGTCCCGGCGCTGCAGGAACGTGGTGCCTACCCGACGGAGTACGCCGGGTCCACGCTGCGGGAGAACCTCGGCCTGGCGACGCCGGTCCGGCAGGACGCCGACGCAGTCCGGCTCCAGCTGACCATCGGGGAGCAACTCCTCTAGAGTTTTTGTACAGATACCGCGGGTTGTGGGGGTATTTGCGGCCATTATCTGTACAAAAACTCGAAGGGGGTCCAGCGGGTGAAGGATTGGGCCGTGGGATTGGACCGGGGTGAAGCCACCGTCTAGCGTGAGTCCTATGTCGGCAGCCGATGCTTCAGCCAAATCCAGCAGCAACCCCCTGCTCGTCCTGGGGAAGATCACGTCGATCCTGGATGCCTTCTCGCTCTCCCGGCCGGTGCTCTCGCTGAGCGACATCCGGGAGTACACCAGGATGCCCACCTCCACTGTCCAGCGGCTGGTCACCAACCTCACTTCCCAGGGCTTCCTGGACCGGGAGGAGGATGCCTACCGCATCGGCATGCGGATGGCGTACTGGGCTGCCCCGGCCACGCGGGGCATGGAAGTCATCGATGTTCTCAGCCCCCTGCTGAAGACCCTGCGGGACACCACGGGCGAGACGGCCTGCTTTTTCAAGGCCGAGCAGCATTACCGGGTGTGCGTCGCCATGGCTGAGACCCGCCACGCCCTGCGCCGGGAGATGCATCTTGGCAAGGTTCTTCCGCTCTATGCAGGCTCCGCGGGCCGGGTCCTGCTGGCGTGGGATCCCGAGCTCATGGACGCCGTCCTCAAGGATCCGCTGGAGCCGATCACCGAGTCCACGATTACCAGTTCCGAAGACCTGGAGAGCGTGGTGAAGCAAACCCGGACGGACGGCTTTGCCATAACGGTGGGTGAGCGCGAACACGGGGCTTCCGGGCTTTCCGCACCGGTTTTCGACTCCGCTGCCGGACTGGTGGGCGCGGTGACCATCAGCGGACCGACCCTGCGCATGCCCCTGGAAACCTGTGAGGCCTGGGTGGAGCCGCTGCTTGCGACCGCCGAGCACATGACAAGACTGATCGGCGGCCGGTTCCCCGGCGAAGCGTAGCGGCCCGCCGGGAAATCGCGGGAAACCCCAGGGACCGGGCAAACCGAAGCGCTACAACCGCGCCGCCGAGTACCCGGCCACCGACATGCCCGCCGCGTGCATCGCCGCGGCGTCGGAGGCCACGAGTATGTCGCTGAAGTTCCGGGCGTAGGCGCCGAGGTCCGCCGCGACGGACCCCACCACAGCCACCACGGGGATGGTCCGTCCCGATCTCCGCACCCGTTCCAGGAAGGTCGACGTGACATCGGAGAGCACGGTGAGCCGGGCACCCCGGAGGCCGCCGCCGTCGTTGATCGCCTGGACGGCACCGGCTCCCCCGTCGGTGGTGGCAGACCCGCCCGCTGCCACCATGATGTGCGTGGCGCCGGCATCCACCGCGGCGGAAACCATCATGCCCGTGCCGTAGGTGCTGGCCGATACCGCATCACGCGGTCCGCTGCTCGGCACCGTCAGGCCGCTGGCCTGTGCAAGCTCGACGACGGCGGTTCCGTCCGCCGCCAGCCCGATGGTAGCGGCGAGCGGCTCACCCCAGGGGTTCTGCGCGACGACGGAAACAGCCGACGCCTGCAGGCTGCTGCACAGCGCGTCGAACGTTCCCTCCCCGCCGTCGGCGACGGGCAGCTCTGCCGCCGTGCCGCCTGCGTCACGGATGCCGGCGGCGATGGCCGCAGCCACTTCCGCTGCCGGGTACGTCCCCTTGAAGCTGTCCGGGGCGACCAGGACGGTCATGCGCCCGTAAGGGTGTTGACGGCGTGCGGCGGGGTGCGTCCCTCGGCGATCGCGACGGCGTTCAGCGCGCTGAGGCGGGCCATCTCGCTGCGGACCGGGACGGTGGCACTGCCCACGTGCGGCAGCAGCACGGTGTTGGGCAGCTCGGCGAGTCCGGGTGCTAGCCGCGGCTCGTCCTCGAACACGTCCAGCCCGGCACCGGCGATGACCCCGGCCCGGAGCGCCTCGACCAGGGCGGCCTCGTCCACCACCGGCCCGCGGGCGGTGTTGATCAGGATGGCATCGGGCTTCATCCGCTCCAGCACCGGCCGGTCCACCAGATGCCGGGTCTGGTCGTTGAGTGGCACGTGCAGGGACAGGAAGTCGCTGCGTTCCACCAGCTCATCCCAGGAAACCTGCCGCACCTTCCCCGCGAATTCGCCCAGCTCCTCGTCGCTGACCGGCCGGTGACCGGGAGGCCGCGGGGCGAAGAGGATTTCCATCCCGAAGCCCAGGGCGCGGCGGGCGGTGGCACGGGCGATCCGGCCGAACCCGGCCAGGCCCAGCACCGCGCCGGACACGTCCCGGCCCAACAGCAGCTCGGGCTCCCAGCCGTGGAATTTCCCGTCACGGACCAGCCGGTCCGCTTCCACCACGCGGCGGGCGGTGCCGAGGATGAGCAGCATGGCGATGTCCGCCGTCGCATCCGTCAGCACGCCGGGGGTGTTGCCCACCAGAATGCCGTGGCGGGTGGCGGCGTCCACGTCGATGTTGTTGTAGCCGACCGCGAAGTTGGACACACCCTTCACCCGCGCGCCGGCCAGCAAAGGGGCGTCGACGACGTCGCGCAGCTGGGTAAGGACGACGTCGTACTCGCCCGAGGCGCACAGCGCCGCCAGCGTCTCATAGTCGGGCGGCGACGGCAGCACGGTGACCGTGCCGGCGTCGGAAAGCAGCTGCAGCCCGGGGTCCGGGATGGCGGTGGTGACCAGGAAACTGCTGCCCATCCCTATTTACCTCCGGTGGTGCATGATGTCGCGGAAGCGGGAGTGTCCGACGGGATGACCCAGCGGAACGCCGGGGCTTTGGACCTGGCGCCCTGTGCCGCCTTGGAGCGGTTGGGTTCGCCCAGTTCGGCGAGCAGCTTCTCGGACAGGACAACGAGGTCCGCGAAAGTTTCCGGGGTAACCCAGCCGGGCCGGGTGGCGAACAGGATGTCTTCACTGGAGGTGTTGCCGCTGGCGCCCGGGGCGAAGGGGCAGCCGCCCAGTCCGCCGAGCGCGCCGTCCACCATGGCGGCCCCTGCCTGGATCGCGGCGAGGGTGTTGGCCACGCCCAGGCCCCAGGTGTCGTGGCCGTGGTAGACGATCCGGCGTGCCGGGGATTCCGCCCGGACGCGCTGGATGAGGCCCGACACCTGGGCGGGGACGGCCTGGCCCAGCGTGTCGCAGAGGACGATGTCCGTGGTTCCCTCCGCACGGGGGTCGTTGGCGATCGCCAGGACCCGCTCCTCGGGCACGGTCCCCTCGAACGGGCAGGTGAAGGACGTGGCAATGCACAGCTGGATCTGCCCGTTGACCGCCTGTGCGTACTCCACGGCCTGGGGCAGGGCGGCGAGGCTTTCGTCGGTGGTGCGGCCGATGTTCGCCTTGTTGTGCGAGTCCGACGCCGAGAGGCAGTACTGGAAGTTGCGGGCACCGGCGGCGGCAGCTTTGGCAACGTGGCCGGGGGTTGCCACCCAAATCCAGCACTTTTCCAGTTCCTTCGGGGTGAGATTCTGGACCACCTCCAGGGTGTTGGCCATGGTGGGGACCAGGTCCGGACGGGCCATGGAGCCCAGCTCGATGGCCGGCACGCCGAGGCGGAGCAGTTCCCGGACCGTCTCCAGCTTCCGTTGGACGGACAGGACTTTCCCTGTGAGCTGCAGCCCGTCCCGCAGGGTGACATCCCGCAGGATGACGTCGCCCAAGATCGAGGCGAGGGTGTCTACATGCTGGTTCATGCCTGGAGTGCCTCCTCGCGGCCGGTTGCCGCACTGATCTCTGCCGGGTCCATGCCGAGGAGCCCGGCGAGGATTTCTGCCGTGTTTTCGCCCAGGTCCGGGCCGAGGTTCCGGATGGGGAGGGATTCGCTGCCGATCACCGGAACAATACCCGGGAATCCGACGCCGGGCAGGATCTCCTCGCCCGTGGAGACGTCGAATTTCTGGACCATGTTGCGGGCGGCGTACTGGCTGTCGGTGCTGATGTCCGCCGCGGTGTAGATGGGCCCCGCCGGGACACCGGCTGCGTCCAGGGCTGCCAGGGCGTCGGCGGCATCCAGTTCCGCGGTCCAGGCGCCGATCGCCTGGTCCAGCTCCTCGCGCCGGGCCCACCGGCCGGCGTTGCTCTGCAGCGCAGGGTCTTCGGCCAGGTCGGGGCGGCCGATGGTCTGCATGTACCGCTGGTAGATGGAGTCCCCGTTGCCGGCGACCACGATGCTGGCGCCGTCCCGGCAGATGTAGGCGTTTGAAGGCGCTATCCCCTCCATCCGGCCGCCCACACGCTGCCGGTCCACACCGTACGCCTGGTAGTCGGGGATCAGGGATTCCATCATGGAGAACATGGCCTCGTGGAGCGCCACGTCGATGATCCGCTCGGTGAGCGGCACAGCTCCGGCCGTGTCCCGCCGTCGTGCTTCCCTTTGGTACAGGCTCATCATGGAGCCGAAGGCGGCATAAAGTCCGGCGATCGAGTCCCCGATCGAAACGCCCACCCGTACCGGTGCGCGGTCCGGGTCACCGACGAGGTTCCGGAACCCGCCGTACGCTTCGGCGACGGCGGCAAACCCCGGACGCTCGGACAGCGGGCCTGTCTGCCCGAAGGCGGAGATCCGCGTGATGATGAGGTCCGGGTTGGCCTCGTTGAGCACCTCCGGGCCGAGGCCCCACTTCTCCAGCGTGCCCGGACGGAAGTTTTCCAGCAGGATGTCCGACTTGGCGGCGAGCTTCAGGACCGCCTGCTTTCCGGCCTCGGTGCGCAGGTCCAGCACCACGGACTTCTTGTTGCGGTTGATGGTCCGGTACAGCATGGAGGTGTCGCCCTTGTGCAGCCGCCAGTTGCGCAGCTCGTCACCGGTTCCCGGCCGCTCCACTTTGATGACCTCGGCGCCGAAGTCCGCGAGGAGCCTTCCAGCCGTGGGTGCGGCAATGTAGTTTCCGAGTTCCAGGACGCGGATGCCTTCCAGGGGCGCGATGCGTGGTGGTGTCATGGTGTCTTCTTCTTTCGTTGGCGTACGCCGGGAACGCGCGGTGGTCTCAGGTTCGATTAGAACAGCAGGCTCATGGGCAGGATCAGCAGGATGGCGACGACGGAGGCCACCGAAACCCCGACCGTCACCGATTTCAGCGCACCCCGCACGCTCTGGCCCAGGAGCGACTGCAGGAGCCAGAAGGTGTTGCTGGTGACGTGGACCATGAACAGCGATCCGGCGCCGGCGGACAGCGCCAGCAGCACGGGATCCAGGCCGATGACGGGTGCAATGGGCGCCAGCAGGCCTGCTGCGGTGATGGCGGAGAGCGTGACGGAGCCGACGGCGATGTGCAGCACGGCCGCGATGGCCCAGACCACCAGGAGGGGTGCGACGGTACTTGCGGAGAAGAAGCCGCCGAGGATGTGGCCGAGGCCTGCTGCGGCGACGGTCGCGGCGAGTGAGCCGCCCACGCCGGTCAGGATCAGGATCTGGCCGCTCTCCTTGAAGCCGACGGCGATGGCCTCCTCGACGCGCTTCTGCCCGATGGCGGAGCGGGTGACGAGGCAGGTTCCGATCAGGCCGATCAGCAGGGCGATGACCGGTTCGCCCAGGAGCTGCAGCCAGGGCAGGTCGATCTTCAGGATCTGCAGGATGGCCCCCGCGCCGATGAGGAGCAGCGAGGTCAGGAGGGGTGCAAACAGGACGATCAGCGGGAACTGCTTCGGTTCGCGTTCGGCCACGGCGACGTTTCCGGCGACCTGGGCAGCGGTTCCGTTGGTTCCCGGCCCGCTGGCGGCGGTGCCGGCGGCAGCGGGGCGGCCAGCACCGCCGTCGTACTCTTCCTCTTCACCCTCCCGGTCCTCTTCGGCGACGAAGGTGTGGTCCTCGTCCTTGGCCTCGTTCCAGAAGCCGCGGCGGAAGAGGAACGTCATGATGGCGATGGCGATGATGATGGTGGGGATGACCAGCAGCAGGCCGAACAGCAGCATTTTGCCGAGCGGCACGTTGAGGAGGCCTGCCAGGGCAAGGGATGCGACGCCGGGAACCGTGAAGACGATGCCGCATTCGAGGGCGATGGCCATGGCGGTGGCCATGCGCGCCGTGCCGAGTTTGCCGATTTTGGGTGCCAGCTTGCGGGCGAGCGGGGCGGAGATGACGAGCAGGACGTCCAGGAAGATGGACTGAAGCACCGTTCCGATGGCCAGGCCCATGGTGTAGGGCAGGCGCTTGGGCCCGAACGTGTTCAGCAGATGCTCCACGAGGCGCCGGATGGCTCCGCTCTGGTTGAGGATGGAGCCCATGAGAACGCCGAAGGCGATGAGCAGGCCGACGTCCACCATGATGTCGCCGAATCCGGCGGTGATGGTCTTGACGGTCTTTTCGACGCCGAGGCCGACGGCGAGGCCGAGGTACACGGAGCTGACCACCAGGGCGATGACGGGGTTGACTCTGAAACGGACAATCAGCAGCACGGCGGCGAGAACCGCGACGGCTGTGTTGATCAGGACAGCGATGTCTTGCATGTTGGGGAATCCGATCGTTGGGCCTTCCGCACTGAAGGCTTGGGAGCAGGGTCGGTCGTGAGGAGCGACACATTCGCTGTTCCCATATTATGGGTTTCAGCTCACAATGCAAGATGTTGCGGGCAACTTAAACGCGGAAGGCGCCCGGCCGTGTGGCCGGACGCCTTCTGCGTTGGTTACCGCGTCGTGTGTGGGTCTGCCTTCCCGGTTCAGGAAGCCTTCGCGCTTTCCCCGGCGCTCCAGTTCATGGCGGGCTGGGATTCGACGTTGTTGAATGTGTAGAGGTGGATGCCCGCAAGTGCAGGTTCCATGGCGGCCAGTTCGGATACCAGGGAGCGGGATGAATAGCTGCCGGCGTTCAGGAGCCTGCGGGCCAGGGGCCCCTTGCGGTTCAGGAACTTCAGCGAGGGACCTACTCCGATCTTGGTGGCCAGCGAGATCAGCTTGGCCCGCGGAACGGCCCCGGCAACGCCGGCCCAGATGGGAAGGTCGACACCTTCGCGGCGCAGCAGTTCGGCGTACCAGCCGATCCTGGGCGCCGAAAAGCACATCTGCGTCACCACGCTCGAGGCCAGATGCTGTTTCTCCAAGAGTGCATCGAGCATCTTTAGCTCGTTGTGCTTCGGATGGCCTTCCGGGTATCCGGCGACGCCGATGGCCATGGTCCCGCCGGTGAGGTCGGCTATGTCCTCCATGAGCCGGCTGCTGTTGCCGTAGGGACCGGCCGCCTCCGGGGCGTCGCCCCCGATCGCGAAAACCTCCGTGATCCCCGCAGCCTCGCAGTCGCGGAGTATGCCCGCCAGCTGGGCGCGGCTTTCGAGACTTCGTGCGGCCAGATGCGGAATCACCTTGTAGCCGAGCTGGCCAAGTTGAACCGAGGCCCGCACGGTGGTCCCAACCCCATGGTGGGGCAGGCACGTCACGGTCAGCGTTGATCCGGCGGGAACTTGGGCCTGGACTTTGGGAATGATGCCGTCCGTGGGGATGATCTCCAGGCGCAGGGGCAATTGGTTCGTCATGAGCAACTCCGGGTCTGGTTGGGCTTGTCAGCGGAGGATAACCGTGCGGTTCCCTGACAGGATGATTCTTCCTTCGGCGTGCCAGCGCACGGCATTCGTCAGGGCCTTGCACTCCGCATCCTTGCCCACGGACACCAGATCCGCGGGAGTGTACGTGTGGTCGACCTCAATCACCTGCTGCGCAATGATCGGCCCCTCATCAAGCTCTGAGTTTACGTAATGGGCCGTGGCGCCGACCGTCTTCACGCCGCGCTCATGCGCCTGGTGGTACGGTTTTGCGCCCTTGAAGCTGGGCAGGAAGGAATGGTGGATGTTGATGGCCCTGCCGGCGAGCCGCGCGGTGGCGGAGTCGCTGAGAACCTGCATGTAGCGGGCCAGGACCACCAGTTCAACCTCATAAGTGTCCACCAGTTCCAGGAGCCGGGCCTCCGCTTCGGCCTTGCGCTCCGGGGTCACGGGGATGTGGTGGAACGGGACACCGTGCCAGGCCGCGAGCTTTTCGAGGTCCGGGTGATTGGACACCACCGCCGCGATCTCCACCGGCAGCTCGCGGCTGCGGGCGCGGACCAGCAGGTCGTTGAGGCAGTGATCATACTTGGACACCATCACCAGGATCCGCTGCTTGCGGTCGTGGCGCTCGAGCCGCCAGTCCATGCTCCACTGTCCGGCCAGCGGCGCGAAGCCGTCCCGGAGCTGTTCGACGGCGGCTGTGTCACCCGTGGAAGCGAAGTGGACCCTCATGAAGAAGTGCCCCGCGTTCCGGTCGCCGAACTGCTTGAGGTCAACGATGTAGCACTCCTGCTTGAGCAGGAAGTCCGCGACCGACTGGACGATTCCCAGGGAATCCGGGCAATGGAAGGTGAGCACAAACTCCCCGCCGGCCCCGCTGGCCGGGTCAGCCAATGAGGGCTTTTCCTCGGTCCTGATCATCCCTTGACGCTTTCCTTCTCCTCGAGACGCCGGCCCGCATGTTCGCGGGCGGCAGTCTCCTCGGCCTGCAGTTCGTCCTGGAAGGCTGCGTAGCGGGCCAGGTGCGCGGGCCGGCGGCGCAGAACCAGCCAGGCCGCACCGAGCAGGACGAACCAGACGGGTGTGACCAGCAGTGCGGTCAGGGTGTCGGGCTGGGTGGTCAGGGTCCACAGCACGAAGGCGAAGAAGGCGAAGACCACCCACACCATGGGAATTCCGCCGGGCATCCTGAACTTGGAGGCGGTGTGCAGGTGCGGGCGACGGCGCCGGAATGCGATGTAGCTGGCGAGGATGATCGACCAGACGAAGACGAAGCAGACAGCGGAAACGGTGGTGACCATGTCGAACGCCTTGCCGACGTCCTGGCCGGCGTACATGAGCACCACGCCGGAGAGCAGCAGCACGCAGGACAGGAACAGGGCGTTATTGGGTACCTTGCGGCGGGACAGGCTGCCGAAGGCGGCCGGTGCGTCGCCTTCCTGCGCCAGGCCGTAAACCATGCGCGAGGTGGAGTAGATCCCGGAGTTGGCCGAGGACATGGCCGAGGACAGCACCACGAGGTTGACCACCGTGGCGGCGGCCCCGAGCCCGGCCAGCGAGAACATCGCAATGAACGGGCTGTGGCCGGCGGCGAACTGGGTCCACGGCGTGACGGACATCAGGATGATGAGGGCGCCCACGTAGAAGAGCAGCACGCGCACCGGGATGGAGTTGATGGCTTTGGGAAGGTTCTTCTCCGGGTTCTTGGCCTCCGCAGCCGTGGTGCCCACCAGTTCAATGCCCACAAAGGCGAACACGGCGATCTGGAACCCGGCCACAAAACCCATGAATTCATTGGGGAAGAAGCCGCCGTGGCTCCACAGGTTGGTGAAGCTGGCCTGTCCGGCGTCGGACTGGAAACCGCTGAAGATCATAAACAGGCCCACCACGATCAGCGCGGCGATGGCGATGATTTTGATCAGGGCGAACCAGAATTCAGTTTCACCGAATGCCTTGACTGTGGTGAGGTTCAGCAGCAGCAGGATGGCGACGGTGGCCAGGCCCGGGATCCAGAGGGGCAGTCCCGGCCAGAGTTCCTTCGAGTAGCCGGCGATGGCGATGACGTCCGCGATTCCGGTAATCACCCAGCAGAACCAGTAGGTCCATCCGGTGAAGAACCCCGCCCACGGGCCCAGCAGGTCGGCGGCAAAATCGCTGAAAGACTTGTAGTTCAGGTTGCTCAGCAGCAGCTCGCCCATCGCCCGCATGACGAAAAAGAGCATGAAGCCGATGATCATGTAAACGAAGATCACGGACGGCCCGGCCGCGGAAATTGTCTTGCCGGAGCCCATGAACAGGCCCGTGCCGATGGCACCGCCGATGGCGATTAGCTGGATGTGCCGGTTGCTCAGCTGCCGCTCCAGGCGGGGAGCCTCACCGGCCGCGGAGGCAGGAGGATGAATCGTCATTAGGAACTCCATCGTTCAAGTGGCCTTGAATGGCCACACTGATTCGGTTCCTCCCCGCTCTGTATGGGACCTGAGAGATTCCGCGGACATGGTCTTCCGCTTGCACCGTCGGTGAGACAGGACGCGCCTGCCTGCTTTCCAGAGTTGCCTCGCCGCGGCGGTACGGGGGCCTGAGAGTTTCCTGGGGAGGGTTTGCTCCTACGGCGCCTGCTGAACGTACCGGCAGGGCTCTCCCGCCGCAGATCGTAAGCATTTTCAATTATGTCGAGAAAAATTTATGCGTACCGGCGGCGCCCGTCTTCCGGCAGGTGCCGGTCGGCGCAGCCCCCGCTGGTACCCGGTTCAGTGTGGTCTCGGTCACGAAGAAATGTCAAACGGCGGCTGGTTCAGTCGCCTCGCCGGCCCGCAGAAAGAAACGGGGGGACATCCGCGCATGGTTGCGATTTGGCCCGGACGGAATTGTCCGGTATCTTGTGATCCGAATCACCCACATCTTCATAGCCTTTCGACCCGTGGCGGGAGAGTCCTCCCAGTCATGCATCGGGCAGGCGCCGTAGGAGCAAATCCTCCCCAGGAATCTCTCAGGCCCCCGTACCGCCGCGGCTAGGCAACTCTGGAAAGCAGTTCGGGTCACCGGGCTCACCGACGGTGCAAGCGGAGAACCATGTCCGCGGAATCTCTCAGGTCCAATACAGAGCGGGGAGGAACCCAAACCATGCCGTGCCACCCGTGGCCGGCCAAACCTGGAGTTCCTCATGACGATTCAATCGCTTCCATCAACCTTTGCCGACCGGCATATCGGCGCCCGCCGCCAGGCCGATATCGACATCATGCTCAAGAACATCGGCTATGACACGGTCGATGGCCTCGTTGATACCGCCGTTCCGGCATCCATCCGCCAGGAGAATGCCCTCCGGCTTAGCGCTGCGCTGAGCGAGGTTGAGGTCCTGGCCGAGCTCCGCCGCCTGGCCGCCAAGAACAAGACCGCCGTGCAGATGATCGGCCAGGGCTACTACGACACGGTGACGCCCCCGGTGATCCGCCGCAACGTCCTGGAAGCACCCGCCTGGTACACCGCGTACACCCCGTACCAGCCGGAGATCTCCCAGGGCCGGCTCGAGGCCCTGTTGAACTTCCAGACCATGGTGCAGGACCTGACCGCGCTGCCGGTCGCCAACGCTTCCCTGCTCGACGAGGCGACCGCCGTCGCCGAGGCCGTGCTGCTGATGCGCCGGGCCAACAAGGCGGCAGGAGCGAAGGACGGCAAGACGGTCCTGGACGCCGACTGCCTCCCCCAGACCGTCGCCGTCGTCAAGGGCCGCGCCGAAGCCCTCGGCTTCGAGGTGGAGGTGGCAGACCTGTCCAACGGGCTTCCCGACGGCGACATCAATGGCGTCGTCCTCCAGCAGCCCGGCGTTTCGGGCCGGGTATGGGACCAGTCCGGCGTTATCGCCGCCGCCAAGGAGCGCGGCGCGCTGGTCACGGTGGCCGCTGACCTGCTGGCCCTGACCCTGATCACGCCTCCGGGCGAGCAGGGCGCGGACATCGCCGTCGGAACCGCCCAGCGCTTCGGGGTGCCGCTGTTCTTCGGCGGTCCGCACGCTGCCTACATGGCAGTGCGCACCGGCATGGAGCGCACGCTCCCGGGCCGCATCGTTGGCGTCTCCAAGGACAACGCCGGCGCCCCCGCCTACCGCCTGGCGCTGCAGACCCGCGAGCAGCACATCCGCCGGGAGAAGGCGACCTCCAACATCTGCACCGCCCAGGCGCTGCTGGCCATCGTGTCGTCCTTTTACGCCGTCTACCACGGTCCCGAGGGCCTGAAGGCAATCGCCGAGACCGTCCACAACAACGCCCGTGTCCTCGCCACCGCGCTCCAGACGGCGGGCCGCGAACTCGTCAGCGGTTCCTTCTTCGACACCCTCACCGTGCGCGTGCCCGGCAAGGCCACCAAGGTCATCACGGCGGCAGAAGCCCGCGGCATCAACCTGCGCCTCATCGACGCGGACACCGTGGGCGTTTCCATTGATGAGACGACGACGGCGGCAACACTTTCCGCTGTAGCCGTCGCCTTCGGCGCCGGTCCGGTAGGGGACGCAGCGGGCTTTGAACTCCCCGAAGCCGTGCGGCGCACCTCCGCGTACCTGCAGCACCCGGTGTTCAACACGCACCGCTCCGAAACCCAGCTGCTGCGTTACATCCGCAAGCTCTCCGACCGCGACCTGGCCCTGGACCGCACCATGATCCCGCTGGGCTCCTGCACTATGAAGCTGAACGCCACGGCCGAGATGGAGGCCATTTCCTGGCCTGAGTTCGCCTCGATCCACCCGTTCGCCCCGGATTCCCAGACCGAGGGATGGCGTGAACTGATCGCCGACCTCGAGGCGCAGCTGACCGAGATCACCGGCTACGACCAGGTGTCCATCCAGCCCAACGCCGGATCCCAGGGCGAGCTCGCAGGGCTCCTGGCCATCCGCGGCTATCATCTGTCCCGCGGCGACGAGCAGCGCAATATCTGCCTGATCCCCGCCTCGGCGCACGGCACCAACGCTGCCTCGGCCGTGCTGGCCGGCATGAAAGTGGTCGTCGTGGCCACCGCCGCCGACGGCACGATTGACCACGCGGACCTGTACGCGAAGATCGAGGCGCACAAGGATGCGCTCTCCTGCATCATGATCACCTACCCGTCCACGCACGGCGTGTACGACGCTGACGTCCGCGAGGTCTGCGACGCCATCCATGCGGCCGGCGGCCAGGTGTACATCGACGGGGCCAACCTCAACGCGCTCGTCGGGCTGGCGCAGCCGGGCAAGTTCGGCGGCGACGTGTCCCACCTGAACCTGCACAAGACCTTCTGCATCCCGCACGGCGGCGGCGGACCCGGCGTCGGCCCGGTCGCGGCCAAGGCGCACCTGGCCCCCTTTATGCCGGGCGATGCGAACAAGGCCGCGCATGAGGCGGGCAGTGCCGGATTAACGGGCGTCGCGATCAGCGCGTCGCGGTTCGGTTCAGCGGGCGTGCTGCCCATCTCCTGGGCCTACGTGAAGCTGATGGGCGGCAGCGGCCTGACCGAGGCCACCAAGTCTGCGCTGCTCGCGGCGAACTATGTCGCGTCCCGGCTGAATGAGTTCTTCCCGGTCCTCTACACGGGGGACAGCGGGCTGGTGGCGCACGAGTGCATCCTGGACCTGCGCGAGCTCACGGCCCGGACCGGCGTCACCGCCGAGGACGTGGCCAAGCGCCTGATCGACTACGGCTTCCACGCGCCCACCCTGGCGTTCCCGGTGGCCGGTACCCTGATGGTCGAACCCACCGAGTCCGAGGACCTGGCCGAGATCGACCGGTTCATCGACGCGATGATCACCATCCACGCCGAAATCGAGCAGGTCGCCAGCGGCGACTTCTCCGTGGAGAACTCCCCGCTGCGCAACGCACCCCACACGGCAGCCGCCGTCGTCAGTTCCACCTGGGGCCGTTCCTACCCGCGCGAGCAGGCCGCTTTCCCTGTGCCCTCACTCAGGCAGGACAAGTACTTCCCGCCGGTAGGCCGCATCGACGGCGCAGCCGGCGACCGCAACCTGGTCTGCTCCTGCCCGCCCCTCGAAGCGTTCGAGGACAACACAGCAGCCTTCGAAAACTAAGGACTCTCCCATGACCGAGAACTACACCGCCCTCTACGACCAGCACAAAAAGTCCGGCGCCTCCTTCACCGACTTCGGTGGCTGGCAGATGCCGCTCAAGTACACCTCCGAGCTCGCCGAACACCATGCCGTGCGCAACGCGGCAGGCCTGTTCGACCTGTCCCACATGGGCGAAGTCTGGGTGACCGGCCCGGATGCCGGCGCTTTCCTGGACTACGCCCTGGCCGGCAAGCTGTCCGCAATCGCCGTCGGCAAGGCCAAGTACTCACTGATTTGCGACGCCGACGGCGGCATCATCGATGACCTGATCTCGTACCGGCGTGGCGAGGATAAGTACCTGGTGGTCCCCAACGCCGGCAACGCCAGGGTGGTGGCCGCGGCTCTGGTCGAACGGGCCGCCAACTTCGACGTCGTCGTGGAGGACGCCTCCGCAGAGACCTCGCTGATCGCGGTGCAGGGGCCTAACGCGGCAGCAATCCTGCTGACCCTGGTCCCCACCGAACAGCACACGCTGGTCACTGAACTGAAGTACTACGCCGCCGTCGAGGTGGAAATTAACGGACAGGACCTGCTCTTGGCCCGCACGGGCTACACCGGCGAGGACGGCTTCGAGATCTACATCCCGAACGAGGATGCTGCCGGACTGTGGGAAGCTCTTCTGGAAGTTGGCGAAGGCCACGGTCTCATTCCCGCAGGTCTCGCCTGCCGTGACTCGCTCCGGCTGGAAGCCGGCATGCCGCTCTACGGCAACGAACTCTCGCGTCAGGTCAATGCCTATGCGGCGGGTTTGGGCCCGGTGGTGTCGCTGGCCAAGGAAAGCGACTTCGTGGGCAAGGAGGCGCTGGCCGCAATCAAGGCAGCCGGCGTCGGTTCCACCATTGGCCAAAAGCTCGTGGGCCTCAAAGGCCTGGGCCGCCGCGCCGCCCGCGGCCACTACCCGGTGCTCAATGAAGGCATGCTGATCGGCGAGGTCACCTCCGGCCAGCCCTCCCCCACCCTCGGCTATCCGGTGGCGATGGCGTATGTCGACGTCGAGCATTCCGAAGTGGGCACGGTCCTGGACGTCGACCTGCGCGGCAAGGCTGAGCCCTTCGAAGTGGTGGCCCTCCCGTTCTACAAGCGAACCGCTGGCTGAGCCTTTCGTAACCAAGCACCAACAGACTGTCAAACGTAAAGGAAAGTCAGATGAGCAAAGTTGTTTCTGAACTGAAGTACTCCGCTGAGCACGAATGGGTTGCTGCCGACGGGGCGGGGCCGGTGGGGATCGGCATTTCCGCTGTCGCGGCCGACGCCCTGGGCGACATCGTCTACGTGGACCTGCCCGAGGTCGGCGCCACCGTCACGGCAGGCGAAACCTGCGGCGAGGTCGAATCCACCAAGTCCGTCTCCGACCTGTACGCGCCGGTGACCGGTGAAGTGACCGAGATCAATGACGGCGTCGTCGCCGATCCGGCGCTGATCAACAGCGATCCCTATGGCGCCGGCTGGCTGTTCAAGGTGGCCGTCACCGAAGAGGGTCCGCTGATGTCGGCCGAAGAGTACGCAACAGCCAACGGCGGCGAACTGTAACTCCCCTCCCAGGAATGGAGTTTTTGTACAGATATCGCGAGTTCGAGGCCCTTTAGGTCCCGATATCTGTACAAAAACTCCACCACCGGCAAGTCCACCTCCCCAGCCCGAACCGACCACAACTCTCCAGTTAGGAACCGACCATGGCTGTTGGCGTCTTTGACCTGTTTTCCATTGGGATTGGCCCTTCGTCCTCGCACACCGTTGGGCCGATGCGGGCTGCGGCGGTGTTCTCCGAGGAGCTTAAGGCGTCCGGCAAGTTGCAGGACGTGGCGTCGCTGCGGGTGGACCTGTACGGCTCGCTCGCGGCGACCGGGCACGGGCACGGAACCATGACGGCGATCCTGCTCGGCCTGGAGGGCTTCCACCCCGAGCTGATCCTTCCCGGTGAGGTGGAGGAGCGGCTTGCCGCCATCGCCGAAACCGGAACGCTGCAGCTGGCCGGCGCCGGCGATGGGAAGGGCGTTCCGCTGCCCTACGGCGTGAAGGACATGGTCCTGCGGCCGCTGACCGTGCTGCCGAGGCACACCAACGGCATGACGTTCGCCGTGTCCGACGCCGAGGGGACCGTGCTTCACGAGGCGACGTTCTTCTCCGTGGGCGGCGGGTTCATTGTCCGCGAGGGCGAGGAGGACGCTGCCCTGAAGGAGCTCGCCGAGTCCAAGAAGGAGCTGCCTTTGCCGTTCCGCACCGCCGCGGAGCTGCTGGAGCACTGCGGCGCCCAGGGCCTGTCCATCGGTGAGGTCATGCTGGTCAACGAGCGCGCCTCGCGGTCTGAGGAGGACATCCGGGAGGGCCTGCTGCACATCTATTCGGTGATGGAGGCCTGCGTGGCGGTCAGCCTGAAGCGCGAGGGGCTGCTGCCCGGCGGACTGAAGGTCCGCCGTCGTGCGCCGGACTGGCATGAACGCCTCCTGAAGGAGGGCCGGGACCATGATCCCGACTACCGGGACCCGAAGTACTGGCAGGAGTGGGTGAACCTGATCGCGCTGGCGGTCAACGAGGAGAACGCGTCCGGCGGGCGGGTGGTGACTGCGCCGACGAACGGCGCCGCCGGCATCATCCCGGCCGTCCTCTACTACGCGCTGCATTTCGCCCCGGGCATGGACCAGGCGACCCAGGAAGACCGCGACGACGTGGTGGTGCGTTTCCTGCTCACCGCCGGGGCCGTCGGGGTGCTTTATAAGGAGCAGGCGTCCATTTCCGGTGCGGAGGTGGGCTGCCAGGGTGAGGTGGGCTCGGCGTCGTCGATGGCGGCTGCCGGGCTTGCCGAGGTCATGGGCGGCACACGGGCGCAGGTGGAGAACGCCGCCGAGATCGCCATGGAGCACAACCTGGGCCTGACGTGTGACCCGATCGGCGGGCTGGTCCAGGTCCCCTGCATTGAGCGGAATGCGATCGCGGCAGCGAAGGCCATCAACGCGGCCAAGATGGCGTTGTGGGGCGACGGCTCGCACCGGGTCTCGCTGGACGAGGTCATCGTGACCATGCGCGAGACCGGCAAGGACATGAGCTCCAAATACAAGGAAACCGCGATGGGCGGCCTCGCCGTCAACGTCGTGGCCTGCTGATTCAGCAGTCCTACTGATTTAGTAACAGGGAAAGAGAACAATGACACTGGCACCAGAAGGCCGGAAAATGCTGCGGATCGAGCAGCGCAATGCGGCCACCCCGGTAGAACGCAAACCGGACTGGATCAAGGCCAAGGTCCAGATGGGCCCGGAATTCGTCCAGCTCAAGAACCTGGTCAAGAAGGAAGGCCTGCACACCGTCTGCGAAGAGGCCGGCTGCCCCAACATCTTCGAATGCTGGGAAGACAAGGAAGCCACCTTCCTGATCGGCGGCTCCGAATGCACCCGCCGCTGCGACTTCTGCCAGATCGACACCGGCAAACCCTCCCCCGTGGACAGGTTCGAACCCACCAAGGTGGCCCGCTCCGTCCAGGCCATGCAGCTGCGCTACGCCACCGTCACCGGCGTGGCCCGCGACGACCTCGCAGACGAAGGCGTCTGGCTCTACGCCGAAACGGTCCGCAAGATCCACGAACTGAACCCCGGCACCGGCGTCGAACTCCTGATCCCGGACTTCTCCGGCAAACCCGAACACATCGCCGCGATCTGCGACTCCAAACCAGAAGTGTTCGCCCACAACGTCGAAACCGTGCCAAGGATCTTCAAGCGCATCCGCCCCGCGTTCCGCTACGAACGCTCCCTGGACGTCATCACCCAGGGCCGGAACCTGGGCATGGTCACCAAGTCCAACCTGATCCTGGGCATGGGCGAAACCCGCGAGGAGATCTCCGAAGCCCTGAAGGACCTGCACCAGGCCGGCTGCGACCTGATCACCATCACCCAGTACCTGCGCCCCTCCGAACGCCACCTCCCCGTGGACCGCTGGGTCAAGCCGCAGGAATTCGTGGACCTCGCCACCGAAGCCGAGGAAATCGGCTTCCTCGGCGTCATGTCCGGCCCCCTGGTCCGCTCCTCCTACCGTGCCGGCCGGCTCTGGGCCACCGCCATGCGCAAAAAGGGCTGGGAAATCCCCGCCGAACTCGCCCACATCGAATCCTCCGGCACCACCCGCCAGGAAGCCAGCTCCCTGCTCGCAGCACACCACTAGCACCAGAGCCGGCCCGGTCACGGGTATAGCGTTGGTGCATGACGCCAACCTACCGGTACGACGTGGACGTGCTGCATCTGCTCGTTTCGCCGTCGCACGCCTATTTCGGCCGCGCGAGGGACGGCGCCGCCGATGTGCCGACGGCGGATGCCGACCGGGTGGAGATCGTGGCCGGTAAAGGAATCGTCGGGGACCGGTTCTTCGGCAAGGCGGCGCACATGGACGCGGCGGTCACACTGTTCGCCGTCGAGGCCCTCGAAGCCATGGCTGCGGACTTGAACGCCGGCCCCTTCGACCCGCTGCTGACCCGGCGCAACGTGGTCCTCAGGGGCGCGCACCTGGCCCCGCTCCTGGGCCAGGAGTTCACGCTGGAATCCCAAGGGGACCCAGTGCGGTTCAAAGGGGGCCGGCCCGCCCACCCATGCGCGTGGATGGACAGGATGCTCGCCCCCGGAGCGCATGCCGCCATGCGGGGGCGCGGGGGCATGCGCTGCCAGGCGCTTTCCGACGGCGTGCTGCACCGCGGGCCTGCGGTGCTGGTCAGCCCGGTGCCGCTGGAGCCCGGACAGGCAGGCACTCCGAGCGTGCTGCGGCCGGGCCGGCTGCCTTAGCGCACAGCCGAGGCTACAGGGCTGGCGCCTCTCCAAGCTCTGCCCGGAGCTGGGACAGCCGGGCGTAGGCGCTGTCACGATACGCCACGAGTTCCTCCCTGCCGGCCGGATCGATGTCCAGGAACCCGCGGCCGGTTTTCAGCCCGAGGTTCCCTTCCTCCACCGTGGCAGCCAGCGCCGCGGGCGGGGAAAAGCGTTCGCCGTAGGCCTTTTCCAGGGTCCGGTAGGAGGATTCGTACACGTCCAGTCCGGCCATGTCACCGATGGCGAAGGGCCCGAACAGGGCGAGCCGGAACCCGAACGTGTTGCTGACCACCGCATCGATCTGGGACGGGGTGGCGACGCCTTCTTCTACGATCCGGGCCGCTTCCTTGTACAGCGCGAACTGCAGCCTGTTGGCAACGAATCCCGGGGTGTCTGCCACCCGCGCCGGCGCCTTGCCGAGGCCCCGGATGAGTTCTTCCGCGAGGTCCATGGCCTGGGGCGAGGTCTGCGGTCCCGGAATGAGTTCGACACCGGGGATGAAGGGCGCCGGATTCATCCAGTGCACACCGAGGAAACGCTCGGGGCCCGTGACGGATGCTGCCAGTTCCCCGATCGGAATGGCTGAGGTGTTGGACGCGATGATTGCCCCTGCCGGCGCGGCAGACGAGATGCGCCGCAGGATATCCGCCTTGATGACCGGGTCCTCCGGGACTGCCTCGGCGACGTAGTCCGCCGTCGAGACAGCACCCTCAATGCTGGCGGCAGCGGCAAGGTTGGCCCCAATGGTTACAGCGGCGCCGGCAGGCAGCAGCCCCCTGGCCTCAAAGTCCCGGGCCTGGTCCACGAGGCGGACGCGGGCGCGCTCGGCGATCTCGCCGTCGACGTCGCCCAAGGCTACTTTGTAACCGTGCAAAGCCAGGACCTGGGCTATGCCGCCGCCCATGTAGCCGGCACCAACCACTGCCGTGGCCGCGATGGTCTGCGTGATTTCCATGTTGCTGCTCCTATATAGAGGCCGGTGGGTGGGTCAGCGGATCGTGTAGCCGCCGTCGATAGTCAGCGTGTGGCCGGTGATGAGCGACGCCGCGTCGCTGAGGAGGAACGCCACCCCGCCGGCGATGTCTTCGGGTTCCCCGAAGCGGCCGGCCGGGATCCGGGACAGCAGCTCATTGGCCCAGTCCGGCCTGCTGAGCGTCGACGCCGTCAGTTCCGTCCGCACGAACGTGGGGGCGACGGCATTCACGCGGATTCCCGCGGCGGCCCATTCCAGGGCCAGGACCTTGGTGAGGTGGATCATCCCGGCTTTGCTGGTGCCGTACGCCGCCCGTTCCTCGATTCCCACGATCCCGGCCTGGGAGGCGATGTTGACAATGGCGCCGCGGGTGCCGGCGTCCACCCAGCGCCGCGCCAGTGCCGTGGTCAGGAAGAACGTGCCCTTGAGGTTGGTGTCAAAGACGGTGTCCCAGTCGTCTTCCGTGAGCTCCAGGGCAGGCTTAGGCACGTTGACGCCGGCATTGTTGACGAGCAGGTCGATGCCGCCGCTGGCCTGCTGAAGCGATTCGATAAACCCCTCGACGGTCCTGGTGTCGGTGACGTCCACCGCCAGGGGCGGGGTTCCGTAACGCTCGCTGATCTGCTTGGCCGTTTCGGCATCGCGGCTGGTTCCGTAGACGGTGGCGCCGGACTCGGCGAGGCCATCAGCGATGGCCTTGCCGAGCCCGCGTCCCGCACCCGTGACCAGGGCTTTTTTGCCGTCCAGCCGGAAGTTCGGCACGTGAGGTCCTCTTAGCTGTCGAAGGTGTGCTCGGACCAGGGCAGTGACGTGCCGCGGTACTTCGCTGCGCGCACGTCTCCGGACCGTGCGTGGCCTTCAAACCGCTCCACCCTCGACGCGCGGCCGCAGAGTTCGCCGAAGAAGGCGCTCGATTCGGTGTTGGTCACCTCCTGGTAGGTGACGGTGCGGAGGTACTTGCCTACCCAGAGGCCGCCGGTGTAGCGGGCCGCGCCGCGGGTGGGCAGCACATGGTTGGTGCCGATTACCTTATCGCCGTAGGAGACACACGTTCCCTCACCCAGGAACAGGGCGCCGTAGTCGTGCATCTTGTCGAGTGCCTCGCGCGGGTTTTGGGTCAGGATCTGGACGTGCTCGTAGGCGTACTCATCGGCCAGGGCGTAGGCGTCGTCCAACGTATCAACCACGTGCACGGCACCCCAGTCGCGCCAGGCGGCCCCGGCGTAGTCGCGGGTGGGCATGTCCACCAGGATCGTGTCGATGTGCTCCATGACCTTGCGGCCCAGGTCCTCGCTCGTGGTGATCAGGACGGCCGGGGAGTCGGGTCCGTGCTCGGCCTGGGAGAGAAGGTCGACGGCGACAATGAACGGATCGGCGTGTTCATCGGCGACGATCAGGACTTCGGTAGGTCCGGCGAAGAGGTCGATGCCGACCTCGCCGAAGAGCTGGCGCTTGGCCTCGGCGACGAAGGCGTTGCCCGGCCCGGCCAGCATGTTCACCGGCTTGATGGTCTCGGTGCCGATTGCCAGCGCTGCCACGGCTTGGATGCCGCCCAGCAGGTAGATCTCGTCGGCGCCAGCCAGGTACATCGCGGCCACGGTGGCGTCCGGAACTTCCCCCTGGATGAGCGGGGTGCATGCCGCCACGCGCTCTACCCCGGCCACCTTGGCGGTGACGATGGTCATGTGGGCGCTGGCGAGGAGCGGGTATTTGCCGCCGGGGATGTAGGCGCCGGCAGCCTGGACGGGAACGTTCTTCTGCCCCAGGAAAACGCCGGGGAGGGTCTCGATTTCAAAGTCGGACAGCGACTCCAGCTGCTTCTGGGCCATCACGC
Source organism: Arthrobacter sp. BGA-UO-ETr-C19 (assembly GCF_059568005.1). Taxonomy (NCBI): domain Bacteria; kingdom Bacillati; phylum Actinomycetota; class Actinomycetes; order Micrococcales; family Micrococcaceae; genus Arthrobacter; species Arthrobacter sp. BGA-UO-ETr-C19. The sequence continues at coordinate 73,309 of NZ_JCAQPC010000021.1, read as the reverse complement.
GGACCTGCTGCTGGACGAACTTGATGTCCTCGATGACCTGCTCCGGAACCCTGGCCATGATCTCGTCGAGCTGTTCCTGGCTGAGCAGGAAGGATTCGGGGGCGTGCTTGTCGAACTTGGCGGAGTACTCGCGGACGGCCTCGTCGCCGCGCTCCCGGATGTCTGCAATGACGGCTTCCACAGTGGCGCGGACCTCGGGGGTGCTCCCCCGGGCCACGCTGTTGCGGGCGGGCTCCTTCAGCAGGGTGGAGTCCACGCCGGTGGTAAGTGCTGTTGTAACGGTCATCAGGGTTTGCCTTTCCATCTTCGTCGATGGGCGACCTATGGAGCGCCCGGGCCAGCCCCGCAGGACCGGATGATCATCGAGTGTATACGTATACATATTTCGCCACAAGGGGTTGTTTCAGCTTTTTGCATACGTATACACTGCTAGTCACGAGCCAGCCGGTGTGGCTGGGCTCACTGTCCGGACGAAGACAAAGGAGTCTCTAAATGAGCGCCCCCGTGACAACCCCGACACCGCCGGTGATCGATCCGAAGATGCGCCGCAAGGCGCTGGTTTCCTCAGTGCTTGGCAGCTGCATCGAGTGGTACGACTTTTACGTTTATGGCGTTGCCGCCGCCATCATTCTCAACAGCCAGTTCTTCCCGCAGGTGAGCCCGTTCGCCGGCATCCTGCTGTCGTTCAGCACCTATGCGATCGGCTTTGCCGCCCGCCCTGTCGGCGGAATAATTTTTGCCCACTTCGGCGACCGGCTGGGCCGGAAGAAGATGCTCATGGCTACGCTCGGCCTCATGGGTGCCGGCACCTTCCTGATTGGCTGCCTGCCAAACTTCGCCACCATCGGCATCGCGGCGCCCATCCTCCTGGTCCTGCTGCGGATCATCCAGGGCATCGGCGTCGGCGGCGAATGGGGCGGGGCTGCCCTCATGGCCACCGAATACGCCCCTGCCAAACGCCGGGGTTTCTTCGGCTCCTGGCCGCAGATCGGCGTTCCGGCAGGTACGCTGCTGGCCAACGGCGCGTTCTTCATCATGGGCGGCCTGATCTCCCCCGAGGACTTCATGGCCTGGGGCTGGCGCATCCCGTTCCTGGTTTCCATCCTGCTGGTGGTGCTGTCCTTCTACATCCGCCGCAACGTGGACGAGTCCCCGGCCTTCGAAGAGATCAAGCGCAAGGGCGAAATCGAGAAACTGCCGGTGGTCAAGGTCATCAAGACCCGCCCGCTGACCATCCTCAAGGTCATCATGATGCGGTTCGCGGAGAACGCGAACTACTACATTTACACCACGTTCCTGCTGGCCTACGGCCCGGCAATTCTGCTGGAAAAGAACAGCATTCTGCTGGCCACCATGATCATGGCCGGCCTGGGCATCTTCTCCATTCCCTTCTGGGGCTGGGTTTCGGACCGCTGGGGCCGCCGCTACACGGTGCTGGCCGGCGCAGGAACCATGCTCCTGATGGCCTTTCCGTTCTTCTGGGCCGTGCAGACGGGCGACTTCTTCATGGTCCTCCTGGTCCTCATCCTCACCTGCAACGTCGGCCGGGACCTCTGCTACTCGGTGGAACCTGCCTACTTCACCGAACTCTTCGAACCCAAGCTCCGCTACTCCGGAGCATCGGTCGGTCCGCAGGTGGCCGCAGTCTTCGCCGGCGGCTTCGCGCCGCTGATCGCCACGGCGCTTATCGGCCCGGACTTCGACCGGTACTGGCTGGTTGCGCTGTACATGATCGCGACGTCGGTCATCACCATCGTCGGCGCGCTCTGGTCTCCGGAGACGGCGCCCCGCGTCCGGCTGCGGCGCGGCCTGAGCGCCGAGCACGATCCCACAACAGGCCGGTAGGCTGACATGAACGCGCCGGCGCCAGCCGCAGGAAAACAAGGAGAACGCCCCGATGGTCACAAGCCGTGATGTCGCAGAACTGGCGGGCGTTTCACAGGCCACAGTGTCCCGGGTGATGTCCTCCCCCGCGAAGCTGTCTCCGGCCACCCGCGCCCGTGTGCAGGCGGCCATGGAGACGCTGGGCTACGTGCCCCATGCCGGCGCGCAGGCCATGAAAACCAGGCGGACGAATTCCATCGGCGTCGTGGTCGCCGACCTGACCAATCCGTTCTACCCGGAGGTTCTGGACGAACTTAGCCGGGAGCTGGACACGGCAGGTTTCCGCGTCGTCATCTGGAACGCCGGGGGCGGCAGCCACCACGACGCGCTGAAAGCCATCCGGGAACACGCCGTCGACGGCGTCATCTTCACGACGGCGACCGAGGACTCCGTCGAGTTGCAGGCAGCCATTGAGAAGAAGAGCCCGATCGTTCTCATCAACCGAGTGGTGGAAGGCCTGGACTGCGACCAGGTCACCAGCAGCAACACCGAGGGGGGCGCCGCCGTCGCCGATTACCTCCTGGACAACGGCCGGACCCGGGTGGCCTTCATCGGCGGCGCTGAAAACGCCAGCACGTCACGTGAGCGCGCCCAGGGCTTCCTGGACAGGATGGCCGAGCGGGGCCACGGCGTGCCGGAACACTTCCGCTTCCATGGCGGGTTCTCCCACGACGTCAGCGCGCAGGTCATGAACCGCCTGCTCGCCCGCGCGGACCGGCCACAGGCCGTCTTCTGCGCCAATGACCTGATGGCCTTCGGTGCCCTCGACGCCCTCCGGGCCAACCGGCTCCCGGCGCAGGACTGCTGGGTCATTGGCTACGACGACGTCGACATGGCGGCCTGGGATTCGTTCAGCCTCACCACGGTGCGCCAGCCCAGCCGCGAAATGGCCCGCGTGGGAGCGCGGATGCTGCTGGACCGCATCCATGCGCCCGGGGAGCCGCCGCGCAGGGTGAATTTTCCATGCGACCTCATCGTCCGCGGCAGCACCGGACGTGCCGAGGCCGCCGCACGCGACAGACCGGCGGGGCCGTAGCTGCGCTCTTCGCCAGGCGGCGCGGGCAGCGAACGCTGCAGTCCGCTACCGCTGCGCGTTCTCGAGGGCGGCGAGGTGCTCGGGGTGCACGGCGGCGGCGCGCTGCTGGTAGTCCGGGTGCTTGCGCAGCCAGAGCTTGACGTACGGGCAGACTGGCACGACCGCGATGCCGGCGTCCAGCGTATCGTCCAGGGCATCCTGGACCAGGCGCGCGGCAAGGCCCTGGCCGGCGTAGTCCTCGCTGACGGTCGTGTGGTAAAAAATCCGTTCGGGCCCGTGTCCGCCGTCATACGGCAGGTAGTGCGCCTTGCCGATGACGGTGTCGCCGTCGCGGAGCTCGTAGCGGCGGCGCTGCGGTGCGTTCTGGACGGTCAGGGTTGTTTGCTGTTCCACGAGTCCTCCTGGGTTGGATGGTCGGTTAGCCGCGGGGACGAAGCCGGGCGTTGGGCAAAGCTGGGGCTGGAAGCGGCGCTGGATAGCCTTCCGGGAACGGCCCGAAACGGGGGAACGGGGCACCGTCCGGGTAGGTACCGCCGGCAGGAGAGTCGGCGCGCTCGGCGCCGATCTCTGCCTGCCAGGCCGCGCGGTAGGCGACCACTTCCTCGTGGGTGCGCCCGACAAAGTTCCACCACATGACAATCTGTTCGCCAAGAGGCTCTCCGCCGAGGATCAGCACGCGGGCCGGTGACTGCCCGGCCTCCAGCAGGATCCTGCTCCGCCCCGGGCGCAGATAGTGCAGGTGGTCCACCGCCATAGGCGTCCCGTCGACTGAAACGTCGCCGGTGTCGAGCAGGATTCCATGCTCGAAGGACGGGTCCAGGTCCAGCTCGAGCCGTCCGCCGGCATGCAGCACGGCCTCGGCGCCCAGCAGCGGCGGCGTGTAGGTGGTGACGGGCGAGGACGACCCCGCCAGCGAGCCGAGGAAGACCCGCAGCTCGCTGCCTTCTCCCTGCACGGGTTCCGGGGCATAGTGCTGGAAGGTCGGGGCCATGTTCCTGGTTTCCTCCGGCAGGGCATACCAGAGCTGGGCGCCGTGAAGGACGCCAGTATCCGGGGTTGAGAACTCCTGGTGCGAGATCCCACGCCCGGCGATCATCAGGTTGACCTCTCCGGGGCGGACGATTGCCTCGTACCCGGCCGAGTCGCGGTGGGCGACGTTGCCGGTGAACAGCCAGCTCACCGTCGCCAGGCCCGTGTGGGGATGGCGCGGGACCTTCATACCCCCTGATTCCGGGACGAGGTCCGGGCCGTAGTGGTCCAGGAAGCACCAGGCGCCGATGAGGCTGCGCTGTTTCTGGGGAAGGGTCCGCCGCACCGGCATGGCGCGGGGCCCGCCCAAAGGAACCATCCGGGGTGCCAGGAATTCCACCGCTTCCGCGTGGTCCCCCTCGGTGCACACGATTTCCTCGGGGAAGGTCTCCAGGTTACTCATGCCATCACGCCACAGACGCGCTGTGGACAGGGACCCGGCTCTCGGGGACGTTCCCCGCAGCCGGCCGCGGCCGGACGGGGTGGCCACTGAGGATGGAAACCCGGTTGAAGGCGTTCATCGTGACCGCACACCACTGCAGGGCGGAGTACTGCGCCTCGGTAAGCGCCGCACGGGCCGAGGCGAGTTCGGCAAAGGAATTTCCGTCGTGATGCAGGACCGTGACGGCCTCACCGATGGCGAGGGCGGCGCGTTCCGTCTCACTGAAGACAGCCGTCTCCCGCCACGCGGGCAACACAGCCAACTGCTGCTCACTCACCCCGGCTTCCCGGGCGAGCCGGCCGTGAAGGTCCAGGCAGTAGGCGCAACCGTTGATTTGCGAAACCCGGACATTGAGCAGTTCCACGACAGTCCTGCCCAGCCCAGCTGCTTCCGCGGAGCCGGCAACCTTCAGGGCCACACCGTTCAGGGCCTTCCAGCTGCCGGGATCGGACTTGTCCAGGAAAAACGGGTCGCGCATGGCACTCCTTAGTACGGCGTCGCACCGACGGCCGGCGCAGCATCCCGGCTCCGCCGGCCCAGACTCGGGACCGGCAGCACCAGGATCATCCTTTCAACAATGCAGCTTCCGGGGCAACGGAAGATTTCATTGACGCTTCAACCGCACTAGGAGGAGACTGGAGCGGAGCTTGAACAAACACGTTCGGGCAGCATGCTCAAGATCAGTGAATCTCCTGTTCCACCGCTTTGGAAGGAAGAGCAAAATGACTGACATCACCATCATCGGCACCGGCAACATGGCCCGCGGTCTGGCAACCCGCGCGATCGCGGGCGGCAAAAGCGTCCAGCTCCTCGCCCACGACGACAAAGCCAAGGCCGACGCCCTCGCAGCGGAACTCGGCGGCCAGGTCACCACAGGCGTGCTGGGCGACGAGCTCAGCGGCGGCATCGTGATCCCCGCCGTGTACTTCGATCCCGCCAAGGACGTGGTGGCCAAATTGGGCAATGCACTCGACGGCAAGGTGTACGTGGACATCACCAACCCTGTGGACACGTCCACCTTCGAAGGCCTCAGCGTCCCTGAAGGCAGCTCCGCAGCCGAAGAGCTCCAGAAAACCACCGGAGCCAAAGTGGTGAAGGCCTTCAACACCACCTTCGCCACTACCCTGGCCGCCGGTGATGTGGCAGGCCAGCAGCTCGACGTCCTCATCGCGGGCGACGACGAGGACGCCGTGCGCGCCGTGGCGGAGTTCGCGTCAGCGGGCGGCCTCCGGCCGATCGTCGTCGGCCCGCAACGCCGCGCCCGGCAGCTCGAGCAGGCCGGATTCCTCCATATTCTTCTTTCCGCCAACGAGCAGCTCCCAGAGTTCCAGTGGAACTCCGCGCTCAAGGTGGTCCCTGCATCCTGAACCGATCGATTGCGTCGAAACTAACTCTTCGGCAGGCCTGCCGGGTTCAGTTCCGACTTGGCGACGGCCTCGGATGACAGGCCCCAGCGGTCCAGGATCTTGCCGTAGGTACCGTCCTCGATCAGGTGGTTCAGGCCGGCCTGCGCAGCTGCAGCGAACCCGTTGCCCTTCTTGGTGGTGGCGGCGATGCTCGCCTTCAGCGGCCAGCCGCCGTCCACCAGGCCCACCAGCTTGGTCTTCTCGTCGGTCGCGGCTTTATAGGCGGCGGTGGCGTTCGGGCCGAACGTCAGGTCCGCGCGGCCGGACTGCAGCGCAAGGTTCGAGGCGGAGTCGTCGTCGTAGTACTGGAACTCGACCGGCTTCAGCCCCTTGGCCTTGTTCTCCTCGTCCCAGCGCAACAGGATGGATTCCTGGTTGGTGCCCGAGCCGACAATGACGCGCTTGCCGGCGACGTCCGCGGCGGATTCGACCTTGGTGATGCCGCTGTCGCTCTTGGCGTAGAACCCGAGCTTGTCGTCCCGATAGCTGGCGAAGTCGAACTTGAGTTTGCGTTCCTCCGTCACGGTGACGTTGGAGAGGACGGCCTCGTACTTGCCAGATTCGACGCCGAGGGGCCAGTCCGCCCAGGCGGTCGGAACGATCTGGGCCTCCAGCCCCAGCGACTGGGCCAGTGCGACGGCGATGTCCACCTCGTTGCCCACCGGCGTCTTGTTGTCGGTGGCGTAAACCGCCAGCGGCGGAGCGAACGGACTGACGGCAACCGTCAGCTTCCCGTCCTTCTTGATGGCTTCCGGAACCAGCGCCGCAGCGGCCTCGTCCACGGTGACGGGAACGCGGTTCTGCTCGGGCGTCAGGTTGAACGTCTTGGCCGCCGACGCAGCGGCGGCAGGCGCGTTCGAGGACGCTGCACCCCCGGCAGCTGCAGCCCCGGGATCGGAGCAGGCGGAAAGCGCCAGCAGGCTGCTGGCGGCGAGGGCCAGGCCCACCCCCGGCCTCAGTGCGCCTGCACGGGTCTTGAGAGTGCGGGACGGAAGAGACTGACGATTCATTGGTGGCCCCTAAAGAAGTAGTGAATGCGAAGGATGTGGCTGCAACTATCCGTCAGCGGAAATATGCGGTCAAAGCGCGGAGAAACCGGGAGATACACGCCGTAACCGCGATTAATACGGCGTTCGACGGCGTCATTGGGCCTGCCGCTCATCCCTAAACCGCGCCTAGCATCGAGTATGAGCGATCAATTCACCACCGAACGTGACGGCTACGGCAGGCTTCTGGCAGACCGTGAAGTGTGGCGGCAGGCAAGTACACTCGCCGCGGCCGGAGAGCTGACCGCGCGGTGGCTTGAGGGCACCAGCGAGTACCAGCCCGGAACCCTCGCCCCGCGCTTCGACGACGAGACCCTGCCCATTGCCGGCCAGCTGGCGGAGCTCAACCGCAGCGGACTGTTCACCAAGGAATCCCAGCCCGGCCTCGGCCCCGACGCCGGCCACGCCCAGCGCGAGTACGTCACCGGCTTCTGCTCCGCGGAGTCGGCGGCCCTCCTGCTGCGGCTCTCTGCCGCGACAGAACTCATTGCCATCGCCCACGCCCCGGGGGAGGTCAGCCAGGCGTCCGTTCCGGTCACACTGCACGACGGCGAAGTGGTGACTGTCCTGGGAAGCAGCGAAAATCCGGTCGAATCGGAGCAGATCCAGGACTGGGCACGCGAAAGCAACGAAAGCCTCGCCCTGCTGCTGGCCGACTCCTGGTACGTCGAGCTGCTCGACCCGGTCTGGGGCCGGCAGCAGCACCTCCTGCCAGCCGTGCTGGAAACCCTGAAGTCCGCCCCGGACGGGCTGTACGCCCGGTTTTTGACGTCCCGCGACTCCCGGTGAAGCCATAAGACCGCCAGGATGAACCATTGCGACGCCGGGTGAACGCCTGCGTCGGTTGCCATTGTGGCCGCCCGAGGGGCCTCCGTAATCTCAATCCAACGCTCAGCGCCATCCCCTCCGCTCCATCATCCAAAAGGAAAACACCATGACTTCTCCGAACGATTTTCCGGGCTCCACCCGGATCGCCGCGGGCCAGCCCGCCGGCCGGAAACGCCCCAGCGGGCTCAAGATCGGCATTGCCGCCGGCATCCTTGCCGTCCTGGGAGCAGGCGTCGCCGTCGCCACCACGGCCGCCAACAACGCCGCCCCGGATTCCGCCAACGCGGCCGCTGCCACCAGCCCCGCCACCGAGCTGAAGCTGGGCTACTTCGGGAACATCACCCACGCCACCGCGCTGGTTGGCGTCCAGAAGGGCTTCATCGCCAAGGAGCTGGGCGACACCAAGCTGAGCACGCAGGTGTTCAACGCGGGCCCGGCAGCGATCGAGGCGCTGAACGCCGGCGCGATCGACGCCACCTACATCGGCCCGAACCCGGCCATCAACTCGTTCGTAAAGAGCAAGGGCGAATCCATCAGCATCATCGCCGGGGCAGCCTCCGGCGGCGCACAGCTGGTGGTCAAGCCGGAGATCAAGACCGCGGCGGACCTCAAGGGCAAGACCCTGGCGTCCCCGCAGCTGGGCGGCACCCAGGACGTGGCGCTGCGCGCCTGGCTGGGCAAGCAGGGCTACAAGACCACGCCCGACGGCGGCGGGGACGTTGCGATCAACCCCACCGAGAACGCCCAGACCCTGAAGCTGTTCCAGAACGGAAAGCTCGACGGCGCGTGGTTGCCTGAGCCATGGGCCTCGCGCTTGGTGCTCCAGGCCGGAGCGAAGGTCCTGGTGGATGAGAAGGACCTGTGGGACGGGTCGCTGACGGGCAAGCCCGGCGAGTTCCCCACCACCATCCTGATCGTGAACAAGAAGTTCGCCGCGGAACACCCGCAGACGGTGGAGGCCCTGCTCAAGGGCCACGTCCAGGCCGTGAAGTGGCTCAACGACACCCCGGCAGCCGAGAAGGCAACGGAAGTGAACGCCGCCCTGAAGGAAGCTGCCGGCAAGGCACTCCCGCAGGAAGTCATTGACCGCTCGCTGAAAAACATCGTGTTCACGGTGGATCCGCTGGCCGGAGCATTCAAGAAGCTGCTGCAGGACGGCGTGGATGCCGGCACCACCAAGCAGGCCGACATCAACGGCATCTTCGACCTGGCGAAGCTGAATGAAGTCACCGGTGAAAAGACCTCTGCCGCAGGGCTGGGCAAGGAATAACGCGGAACAAAAAGGATCCGGCGGGAGCATTCCCGCCGGATCCTTATTTGGTTTAAGTCGCTTTTACAGCACCTCGGAGTATTCGGCCGAGTACTCCGGCACTGCCGAATATTCGGGCACCGCCGAGTACTCCGGCACGGCCGGGTACTCCGCGTTTTTCAGGGCGTAGTGAAAGACCATGCCGTCCGGGCCTTCCTGGCTTCCGACATATTCGGCGGCAACCCATTCCCCGCCGGCCACAGCGCCGGCCCAGGCATGGGCTTCTTCCCAGTGGACGGCGGAGGCCATCCGGCCGGGCTGCAGGCTCATGGACACGGCAACGCGCACCGAGGGCGCGCCACCGGAGGAATGGGGGCAGGTGAAGCCGACGATGTCCACGGACACTCCCGGGGTGGCCAGGCACGGCCGGCGGGCCATGGTGGTGGCTGCCGCATCCAGGCCTCCGGAACCGATGTCCTGCCGCGCCAGTGCGTGGACCTGGCTGCGGAACGTGTTCAGTTCCGCGCCGCATTGCGTCCGGATTCTGTGAACCAAAGCTGTGATCATGTCCCCCTCGATTCAGGGAGGGCGTTACGCCGCCCCGTCGTGATTATGGACTTACACAACCACCCGGTAACTTGCTTCACAATGCCCGGCGACACCCGCCGTCGTGCTACGCAACAGTGCTTCATCTTCTGCAGTTCGGCGTAACAAACGAGTGCCGGCCGCACGTAAATGAACGTGCCGCCCGCCGGAGCAGCGCCTTCCTCAGACGTGCATCCGCGCCACGAAGCGGAACCGGTCGCCCCGGAACACCGACTCGGTCCACTCCACGGGCCGCGCGTCGGGGGTGAAGCCGAGGCGGTGGACCAGGAGCATGGGGGCGCCCATTTCGACGTCGAGAAGCTGCACCTCCGCCGGTCCGGCCAGCTTGGTCTCCACGGTGTCCTCCACCTCCGCGATCCGGATTCCGTAGTCCTCGCGCAGGGCAGCGTACAACGAGCCGCGCTCAGCCACGGTCCGCGCCAGGTCCGGGAGCGGCCCGGCAAGGAATGCAATCTCGTGCGCAAGGGGCTCGCCGTCCACCAGCCTGATCCGCTCCACCCGGTGGATGTCCGTCCCCGGCTCCACCCCCAGCCGCCGCGCCGTGGCCGGATCGGCGGGAAGCACGCTCACATCCACGATCCGGGCCGCGGCCGTGAGGCCCTGGCTCGCGGCGTCGTCAGAAAAGGACGTGAGCTGGCGGACGTGCGTCACCTTCGGCGGCGCCACATAGGTTCCCCTCCCCTGCGTCCGGTCCAGGCGGCCCTCGGACACCAGTTCGCCGATGGCCTGCCGGACGGTGGTGCGGGACGTTCCGTACTGCTCGGCGAGCGCGCGTTCGGTGGGGATCAGCGTTCCGGGCGCCGCGTCCTCGATGAGGGTGAGGATCTGCTCCTTGAGTACGTAGTACTTGGGCAGGGCGGCGGCGGAGGTTTCCATAAATCTGATGGTACCTATTGACACGAAAATTGGTCTAGGCCAAAATGATGGAAATTGGTTTACACCAATTCGGCTTGAACCGGTTTCCCGGACCCGAATCCCCCATCACTTCCAAGGACCCAAAGATGTCGTTCCTGCAAGACCTGCGCCAGACGCCCCGCCTCGGCCTTCTGGTCGGCGGCACCGCCGCCACCATCGGCATAATCTACGGCTACGACCTGTCGAATATCGCCGGTGCCCTGCTGTTCATTACCAAGGAGTTCCAGCTCTCCACCAGCCAACAGGAGCTGGTGACCACCGCCGTCGTCATCGGTGAAGTATTGGGCGCAGTCCTCGGTGGCTGGCTCGCCAACAAACTGGGCCGCAAGGCCTGCATGGTGGGCGTCGCGGGAGCATACGCCGCCTTTGCGGTGCTCAGCGCCCTCGCCGCTGACGTGCCCATGCTGCTCGTGGCCCGCCTGCTCCTGGGCCTGACCATCGGCATCTCCGTGGTGGTGGTGCCCGTCTTCGTGGCCGAGTCAGCGCCGCCCAAGGTGCGCGGCGCCCTGCTCGTGGCTTACCAGGTGGCCACCGTCATCGGCATCATCATCGGCTACCTGGCCGCCTACGTTTTGTCCGCCACCGAAAACTGGCGGCTGATGCTGGGCCTCGCCGCCGTCCCGGCCCTTGCGGTCCTCGCCGTCACCCTCCGCCTCCCGGACACCGCCCGCTGGTACATGATGCGCGGACGCACCGAAGACGCCCGCCGTACGCTCAGCTCGATCGAGCCGGATGCAGACGTCGACGCCGAACTGGCGGACATGCGCCGCGCCATCGGCGAAGAGCGCGGCGGCGGCCTGCGCGAGATGCTCCGCTCGCCGTACCTGAAAGCGACCGTGTTCGTCGTCGGGCTCGGCTTCTTCATCCAGATCACCGGCATCAACGCCGTGGTCTACTACAGCCCCCGGATCTTCGAGGCCATGGGCTTCACCGGCAACGCCGCCCTCCTGCTGCTCCCCGCGCTGGTCCAGGCCGCATCCCTGGTGGCGGTGTTCGTCTCGCTGTCCCTGGTGGACCGGGTGGGCCGGCGGCCCATCCTGCTCGGCGGCATCGGCATGATGATCGTGGCCAACGTCATCCTGGTGGGCGTCTTCATGGCCGGACGTGACTTCGGCGGAATCCTGACTGTGGTCGGCTTCCTCGGGGTCCTGCTGTTCACGGTCGGCTTCACCTTCGGCTTCGGCGCGCTGGTCTGGGTGTACGCCGGCGAGTCGTTCCCCGCCCGGCTGCGTTCCCTGGGCGCCAGCGCCATGCTGACCTCGGACCTCGTGGCCAACGTGATCGTTGCGGCGTTCTTCCTGACCATGCTCCAGCGGCTCGGCGGTGCCGGCACCTTCGCAGTGTTCGGGGCGCTGGCCATCGCCGGCTTCGTCTTCGTCCACCGCCTCGCCCCCGAAACCAAGGGCCGGAACCTCGAGGAAATCCGCCACTACTGGGAAAACGGCGCCCGCTGGCCCGAAGCCACCGGCAGCAGCAACAGCAGCAACAAGCCGGCGGCCAAGTGACGCGGCACGTCCCCGGCCTGGACCGTGTCCTCGGTTTGGATATCGGCGGCTCCAAGACGCACGCCATCCTGGCTGATGTTGAGTGCACACGGTTCGCTGAGTGCACGGTGGGCAGTGCGAACATCGCCTCCGTCGGCCCGGACGAAGCCGCCGCGGCGCTGGACGACCTCGCTGCCCGGCTGGGCATCGGCGAACCTGCAGGCCACGGAATACACGCCGTCTTTGCCGGCGCCGCGGGAGCTGACACGCCGGCGGCCCGGGAACGCCTGAGCGGCCTGCTCTCCCGCAGGTTCCCCGGAGCCCGGATCCACGTGGACCACGACACCCGCATCATCCTTGCGGCCGGCGGCCTCACGGCAGGCACCGTCCTCATCTCCGGCACTGGCTCCGCCGCCTGGGCGAAGGCCATTGACGGCCGGGAGGCCCGGGCCGGCGGCTGGGGCTACCTGCTCGGCGATGAAGGCAGCGGCTACGCCGTGGCCCGCGGCGCGGTCCGCAACGCTTTGCGGGAATCCGACGACGGCCTGCCCGCCGGGCCGTTGACCGCCCAACTTCTGGCGCAGACCGGCGTCACGGAACCCGGGGAGCTGCTGGACCTGTTCTACCGCCGGCCGGAGCGCCGGTACTGGGCCGGGCTGGCCGGAACCGTGTTCGACCTCGCCGCCTCCGACGCTGCGAGCGCGGCCATCGCCGAGGACGCGGCACGGCACCTCGCGGGCCTGGCCCTGACGGTGAACCGAAGGCTGGGCACCAATCCTGAAGGAGCACCGGTCCTGCTGGCGGGCGGAATGCTGGTCAACCAGCCGTCGCTGGCCGCCCGGGTCCGCGAACTGCTCGCCGCCGGCGGCCTCACCGGCGTCCGCGTGCTGGACCGCGCGCCCGCCTGGGGCGCCGTGGAGCTGGCCCGCCAGACTGCAAGCGCACCGCCAACAGCCAAGATCCCCGCCTGATCCCCCCTTCACCCCTTATCCCTGCCCCGCTGATCCCCCAAGGAGACCCATGACCTCGCAAAACACGCTCGCCCCTGCCACCACGGCCCCGCTTCCCGGTTCCCTGATGGCCGCCGAAATCCTGGAACAGCCGGAGGCACTCGCCCGCCAGCTTGAACACGGGCGCCCCGCCATCACCCAACTGGCCGCCACCCTCCGGGACGCCGACATCAGGTACGTCCTCCTGGCTGCCCGCGGCACCAGCGACCACGCGGCCCTGTACGCGAAGTACCTCATCGAGACGGTGTTGGGGCTGCCGGCCGGGCTGGCGTCGCCGTCGAGCCTTACGGTCTACGGCGCGGAACCGAAGATGGACGGCGTGCTGTGGCTGGCGGTCAGCCAGTCCGGCGGCTCCCCGGACCTGGTGGATTCCACCGCCGCTGCCGCCCGGGCCGGCGCCCTCACCGTGGCCGTCACGAACGTCCCGTCCTCGCCGCTGGCCGCTGCCGCCCGGCACCATCTGGACATTTTGGCCGGGCCGGAGCGCGCCGTGGCAGCAACCAAGAGCTACACGTCGCAGCTGCTGGCGCTGTGGCAGCTGATCGACGCCTGGGCCGGAGGAAACGGCGCGGAAGCCGCGGGCCTGCCGCGTCTCGCGGCCGATGTGCTGGCCCGGCCGGAGATACTGGAGGTTGCAGACCGCTACCGCTTCGTGAACCACATCATCACCACGGGACGCGGCTTTTCCTACCCCACCGCACGGGAGGCGGCGCTGAAACTGATGGAAACGTCCTACCTGGCGGCACACGCCTTCTCCGGCGCAGACCTGCTGCACGGGCCCTTCGCCATGATCGACGCCGACCGGCCAGTCATCGCCGTCGCCTCCCCCGGCGCCGGCGGCCGTGCCCTGCACCCCGTACTGGACCGGCTCGCCGAACGGGGCGCGGATGTCTGCCTCGTGGGTGATGCCGGAGCTGCCCGCCCGCTGAACCACGTGGTGCCGCTGCCGGCCGTCCACGAACAGCTCTCGCCGATCCTGGAGATCATGCCCCTGCAGCGGCTGGCACACGCGATGGCGGCCGCGCGCCACCGGGACCCGGATGCTCCCCGGGGCCTGCGCAAGATCACGGAAACCTGGTGAGTCCCACGCTCATTTCCGCTTCCCGGGTCATCCTGCCCGACGCCGTACTGGAGCCCGGCTGGGTGGAGACCGACGGCGGCCGGATCACCGCAGCGGGTCCCGGGCTGCCCGCCCGGGAGCCCGACGCCGATTTTCCGGACGCCATCCTCGCGCCGGGGTTTGTTGATGCCCACATCCATGGCGGCGGCGGCTTCAGCTTCAACGACGCTGATCCCGCTGCCGCCGCGGTCCAGATCGCCGGTGTGCACCGTTCTCACGGCACCACCACGTTGATGGCCAGCCTGGTCACCGCGCCGCTTCCGCAGCTTGAGAAGGCTGTGGCCGCGCTGGCCACCCTGGTGGAGCAGGGGATGCCGGCCGGGATCCATCTGGAAGGCCCGTGGCTGAGCCCAGACCACCGGGGCGCCCACGCGGCGGACCTTCTGCTCGCACCGGAGGCGGCGGCCATCGACCGGCTGATGCTGGCCGGGCGGGGCACCGTCCGGATGGTCACGATAGCGCCTGAACTGGAAGGGGGGCTGGCCGCCATCCGGCAGATCACCGGTTACGGCGCCGTCGCCGCCATCGGCCACACGGGCGCCGGTTACGACCTGGCCCGTGAGGCGATTGGAGCGGGCGCCACCGCCGGAACGCACGTGTTCAACGCGATGCGGCCGCTCCACCACCGGGAACCCGGGCCGGCCCTTGCGTTGCTGGAGGACCCTTCCGTTTTCGCGGAGGTCATAGCCGACGGCGTCCACCTCCACCCGTCGCTGGTCCGCTTCATTGCGGCCAGCCCGGCCCGTGCCGTCTTTGTCACCGACGCCATGGCCGCGGCCTGTGCGCAGGAAGGCACGTACCAGCTCGGCGGGCTGGACGTCCGGGTGTCCGACGGCGAGGCGCGCCTTGTCAGTGACGGCACCATCGCCGGCAGCATCCTCACCCTGGACGCGGCTGTACGGCACGCAGTCCACGACGCCGGCGTCCCGCTCGCCGACGCCATCCGTGCCGCCAGCCAGAACCCGGCGGACATGCTGGGGCTGTCCGACGTCGGCCGCATCGAAGCCGGGCGCAAGGCGGACCTGGTGGTGCTCACCCCCGAACTCGAGGTGGCCGCCGTGATGAAGGCAGGCGAATGGCTCGCTGGTTGAGCCCCGGTGATTGACCCTGTCGAACCCCCCGCCAGTCAGTCGTCCGGGCTCTGGTTCAGGAACTGGAAGTTCGGGCCGATGTTGACTTCCACCTCGGATCCGTCGCTCTTGCGGATCTCCACCTCGTAGGCGGAGCCGGCGTCGTCGCCCCGCTCCACTTCGGTCACCTGCTCCGACCCAATCTTGGCCATCGCGGCGTCGACTGCTTTGTCCCGGTCGGACTGGTTCAGGGGCTGCTGCTTGCCCCCATTTGTGCTCGGGTCATCGTCGAAGGGGTTCACGGAGGTAGCCTTGGGGCAGGAGGGCACCATGGCTGTCAGGAGTGCAGGCCTTCTGCTGTACCGGTAGAACGGCGGGGCGGAAGTGGAAGTGTGGATCGCCCACATGGGCGGGCCATTCTGGGAGCGCAAAGATGAACGCGCCTGGTCGATTCCCAAGGGCGAGTATCTTGAGGAGGAGGATCCGCTCGCGGCGGCGCAGCGTGAGTTCGCGGAGGAAATGGGCGTGCCGGCGCCGGCCGCGGACTACGTGCTGCTCGGCACCTTCCGGCAACCCTCGGGCAAGCTCATCACCGCCTTCGCCGCCGAATCCGCCTTCGCGCCCGAGAAAATCCTGAGCAACACTTTTCCGCTGGAGTGGCCCAAGGGGTCCGGAACGGTACAGGACTTCCCCGAGATTGACCGCGCCGAGTGGATCAGCGAACCCGTAGCCCGCATCAAGCTGGTCAAAGGCCAGCTGCCAATCCTCGACGCGCTTATCCAGCACCTCCGGGGCACTGAGGGTGAGTGACACGCTGCGTGCAGCGTTCGTGCACGAGGCCACTGTAAAGATGGAGGCCGACGGCGACCTGCGCGCCTTGGGCGCCGCAGTCACGCGCGAGCTGTGCGGAAGCTGGGACCACCCGCCGCCGTGCCCGCTGGCACCGCACCACACCCGGCCGTACAGGGACGGGGACGGGGACACGGTCGTTCTGCGGATCATCTTCGCCACGGAACCGGCGAATGAAACCCTCGTCCGCAGCCGCATCGACAGTGCCCTCCGCGAAGGAACCCTCACCGGCCCGGATGGCCGCACCAGCCACTGGGAATTCCTTGGCGGCGGCCCCGGCGAACTCGACCCCGCCGAGGCCGGGCACGCCCGGCGGCTCACCCATGGTTAGCCTGCCGTTACCCTGAACGCCCCAGGAGCGTGCGGTAGATCCCGGTGTGGTCCAGGGCGCCGTCGCCTGCCTCGACCATCAGCTCGAAGGCACCGCGGACGCTGGCAGAGAGAGGCAGCTTCAGCCCGGCGTCCTTGGCGATCTCGGCGATGAAATTCAGGTCCTTGAGCTGGTTTTTCGCGGAGCCTCCACCTTCGAAGTCCCCGTCGATCCAGCGCTGTCCCTTCTGCCGGAGCACCTCTGAATTCGCCAGGCCGCCGGCCAGGATGGACTGCACCTTCTCAAGGTCAAGCCCCGTGGCGGTCGCCACGGCCATGGCCTCGGACAGCGCCGTGACGGTGGCGGACACGACGATCTGGTTGCACGCCTTGACCGTGGACCCCGCACCGGCTTCCCCGAACCAGACGACGGTGGAACTGTAGAGTTCGAAGAGCGGCACGAGGCTCTGAACGGTGTCACGCGGGCCTCCCGCCATGGTGCTCAGCCGTCCTTCCTCCGCCCCGATGGTTCCGCCGCTCAGCGGCGCGTCCACCACCGTCACTCCGTACCGGGTCCGGCAGTCCTCAGCGAACCGGGCCACGGCCACCGGGGACACTGTCCCGTGGATGACCAGGACCGGTTCCCCGATGCCGGCCGCCTTCCACCCGGCCAGCAGTCCGTCCTCGCCGGGCAGCAGGTCGGCGACCTGCGGCAGGTCCGGCAGGACGGTGAGGACGACGCCGGCCGCAGCCTCCGCCGGTGTGCCGGCCACCCGTCCCCCGCCGATGGCCCTGGCCTTGTCCGCGGTCCGGTTCCAGAGCGTGAGGGGGACGCCTCCGGCAAGGATGTTCCTGGCGATCGGTGCGCCCATCGGGCCGGTGCCCAGCAGGGCGACCGACGCTGGAACCCCGGACTTCATCTGGTCCTGAGTGTCTGTCACTGCTGTGTCTGTCACTGTGCTCATGTTGTTAGAAGGGGATCAGGCCGGCCATGGCGGGCAGGAAGGTGCTGAACCATGGAACGGCGGCTAGAACCAGCAGCCCGATGAACACGGCGATGAGGTACGGCCAGAAATGCTTCAGGCTCTTTTCCACGGTCTCGAGTCCGGTTGCGCAGGCAACGTAGAAGCCGACCCCGGCCGGCGGGGCGAATGAACCGATGCCCATGGAAATGATCAGCACCATGGCGTACTGCACCGGGTTGACGCCGAATTCGGTGGCGATGGGCAGAAGCAGCGGCGCGAAAATCAGAACGGCGGGCAGGCCCTCAAGCAGCTGGCCCATGATGATCAGCAGCACCACCGTGAACAGCATGAAGAGAATGGGTGAGTCGCCCAGGCCGGACATGAGGTCGTGGATCTGCTGGGAGACACCGGCCAGTGCCAGAGTCTGGGCCAGCGGCGACGCGGCAGCGATGATGAACAGGACCATGCCCGCCGTCGTAGTTGTTTCCCGGAGGGTATCGCCCAGCAGCTTCTTGCTGCCGCGCCGGTAGGCGGCGGCAAGGACGAAGGCATAGGCGACGGCGACCGAGGACACCTCGGTGGGGGTGGCGAAGCCACTCAGGATGCCCACCACCATGCCTACCGGAAGCAGCAGCGTCGGGATGGCGAAGAACGTGGCGGAGCCGCGCGCACGCCAGGTGGCCTTGGGGCTGGCGACGCCGCCCTGCTTCTTGGCGCGGAAGAAGACGAGCGCCATGACGACGAGGGCCAGGAAGGCGGCCGGAACGAAGCCGGCGAGGAACAGTGTGGTGGTGGAGATCGTGGTGATGGAGCCCATGATGAGCAGGACGATGCTCGGCGGGATGGTCTCACCCATGATGGCCGAGGCGGACAGCACCGCCACCACCTCGCCGCGCGGGTACTTTCGTTCCTCGAGCATGCCGCGCATGGTGGTGCCTACGGCCGCGACGTCCGCGACCTTGGACCCGGAGATGCCGGAGAAGATGTACATGGTCACGACGACCACCTGGAGAAGACCGCCCCGAAGGTGGCCGATGAGCGCGTCCACGAGCTTGGCGAGTGGCAGCGTCAGGCCGGCGGAGTTCATGACGGTTCCGGCGAGGATGAAGAACGGGATGGCCAGCAGCACGAAGCCCTTGGCCCCGGAGGCCATGCCGATCGGGATGGCGCTGACCTCGGAGATGCCGCCGAGGTAGAGGTAAATGCCGGAAGCCAATGCGAGGACGAACGCGATTGGCAGGCCCAGGAAGAGCAGGGCGAACAGGGCAACCAGGACCACGCCGAGCAGGAGGTTGGGTGAGGCGTAGTAGAACAGCGGCTGGGACAGAACAACGACGGCGGCCAGGGCTGCGGTGATCCCGGCGCCGACCAGGACGGCGCGGCGCGGTTGGCGCCAGAGTTTCAGGACGGCGAACCAGGCGATGAGCACCATGCCGATTGAGAAGGGCAGCGACACCCAGAAGACCGGCAGCTGGAGGATCGGTGTTTTTTCCTCGAGCTGCTGGACGAGGGTGGGAACGAAGAGCGCAAAGGCGCCCGCACTCATGACGAAGACAAGGCAGTCGACGAGGGCCGCCAGGTAGGGCTTCCAGTTGGCCGGGAGCCGCATGATCAGGGCCTGGACGGCCATGTGCGCGCCCTTGGGATAGGCGATTGCACCGCCGATGAAGGCGATGGTCAGGAGTGCGATTTCCGACACTTCCTGGGTCCAGAGCACCGAATCACCCGTGACGATCCTGACCGTGATGTTCAGCAGGATCACGACGAGCTCTGCGAGGATCGCCGCGCCTACGGTCCATTCCAGGGCCTTGTCCAGCCAGATGGCCCCGCTCCAGCGCGGTGCGACGTGCCCGTGATGGAGAATCTCTTCCGCATCAGACGGAAGGACCTCTTCGAGTTCCTTGGGGGCGAGTGTATGTTCCATGTTCTTCCAGACTGTCAACGTTGAGAGCGGGATGCTGAGTGCGGGATGCTTGCTGAGGGCCGGAGCGCCGGACTGCGCTCCGGCCTCAAAAGGGGCTACTTGGCTGCGGCGATCGCCTGGTCGAAGAATTCCTTGCCGATCAGCTTCGAGAAGTCCGGGTACAGGCTCTTGGAGACGGCCTTGAACTGCTCGAGTCCGGCGGCGGTGGGCTCGTTGGCCTTCATGCCCTTGGCGGTGAGCTCGGCCAACTGCTTCTCTGACTGCTCGGCGTCGTATTCGGTCTTGAAGGTGGCGGTCTCAGCCGACGCGTCCGTCAGGATCTTCTTCTGGACCTCGTTCAGCGAGTCCCACTTCTTGGAGGACAGGGCCAGGACCCAGGCGTCGTTGATGTGGTGCGTCAGCGAGACGTACTTCTGGACTTCCGAGAACTTGTTGGTCCACGGCACCTCGATCGGGTTTTCCTGTCCGTCGATCGTTCCGGTCTGCAGGCCGGTGAAGACCTCGGAGAAGGCCATGGTGGTGGGGCTGGCGCCCAGCTTGCCGAAGAAGTCCGTCCACAGCGGGTTGCCGGGGACCCGAATTTTCAGGCCCTTGAGGTCCGACGGCTGCTCGATGGGTCGTTCGGAGTTGGTGATCTGGCGCCCGGTCCGGGTGAGGAAGGACAGCGCGACCGTGTTCTTCTCCTTGAGCTTTTCCTTCAGCACGTCGCCCGGCTTGCCGGCCAGGAATGCGGCCTCTTCCTTCGTGTCGTCGAAGAGGTAAGGGATGCTGATGGCGTTCATTTCGGGCACCACGGACGCGTAGACCGACGTCGAGAGGATCAGCGCGTCCAGCGAGCCGCCCTGCAGCCTCGTGACGGCGGCGTTCTGGTCCCCGCTGAAGCTGGTTCCGTTCGGTACCACCGTGACAACCACGGAGCCGTTGGAGGTCTTCTTCACCTGGTCGGCGAAGTGCTGGGCGGAGACGCCCACCGAGGAGGTCAGCGGGTCCGGGATGGACAGCTGGATCTTGGCCACCGGGGCGCCCCCGCCCGGAGCTCCGGAAGCACATCCGGCGAGGAGCGTAGCGGCGAGGGTTGTTGCCAGCACTCCGGTGAGGGCACGGGTCTTGGTGTTCATGTGATGCCTTTCTTCATTGGAAGGAGTCTTGTGAATTGCTCGGTGAGTTAGGAGGTCAGGGCAGCTTCAGTAACAAGCGCCTCGGTTTCGCGGCGCAGCTCGAGGGCCTGGGAGAGGGACTCGTCCATGATGACGTCTTCCCAGCGGACGGTGGCACCCTTGGCGATGTCGGCGCGCAGCTCGACGTGGTGCGCCAGGGCCACCGGCAGGGCGCCGATTTCCACGGAATGCTTGGCCGAGACGAGCTTGCCCCAGACGGTGAAGCCGCCCTCGCCATCGAGGAACTCGCCGGCCTTCAGGTCCTTCTTGGCGGTGGCAACAACGTCACCGAAGAAGCCGACGGGCGAGCCGGTTGCAATGCCGCGGAGGGCTGCGTTGGCAATGGACATGTTCAGCTCGAGGCCCACGTAGTGGTACGGGCGGTACAGCGCTGCGTACTGGCCGGTGGGGTCCGGGTGCCACGGGTATTCGTTGAAGCAGCCGGAAACATAGCCGTTCGTCGCCTTGACGACGACGAAGACGCCCTCCTGGGTGTTGTGGCTGATCCAGCTGCCGTCGCGGTTGACGCTGGACATGACGTCCACGCTTCCCTCGTGCGCCAGGGCACCCCCGACGGCGGCCGGGCGGCAGATGGTGGCGATCTCTTCCACGTCGCCCGGGGTGAAGGTCAGTCCGGCGTCCGAGGGCGTGAGGCCGGCGCCGTTGGCGACGGCGGCCATCTCGATGGATGCCTTGGTTCCGTCACGGAAGGAAGTGTGCATGTAAGGGTTCAGCTGGCCGGAGTCGGTGAGCTCCTTGGAGAACTCCCAGTTTTCCCACACGTTGTCCGGGTTCATCTCGTGGTAGTGCTCAAGGTACTTGGCGCCCTTGCCCGCGCAGACCACGTCGAAGCCGCTGGTCCGGGCCCAGTCCACCAGTTCCATAATGAGGGCGGGCTGGTCGCCGTACGCCATGGAATAGACGACGCCGGCCTCCTCCGCGCGCTTGGCGAGCGCCGGACCTGCAAGGGCGTCGGCCTCGACCGTGACCATGATGATGTGCTTCTTGGTTTCGATGGCCCGCAGCGCGTGCTTCACGCCGACGATCGGGTTGCCGGTGGCTTCGACGATGACGTCGATGTCGACGTCGAACAGTTCGTCCGCGTTTGCCACGATGGTGGTGGAGCGGTTCTCCAGCGCGGTGGCGATGTCCGGGGCGATCTGGTGCTGGGGCCAGCCGACCAGCTCGAAGGCGCCTTCTGCCCGCTTCACATTGATGTCAGCGATGGCAACAACATGGATGCCCGGGATGTTGTTTGCCTGGGCGAGGTACATGGTGCCGTACCGGCCGGCGCCGATGAGTCCGACGCGGATGGGGCGGCCCTGGTTCTCGCGGTCGCTAAGAAGCTTGTGAAGGTTCATGGGGATCTCTCTGATTCATGTCTGACCGATAAGAGATGGCCGTCCACCCTGTGGCGGAGCAACCTCTTCGTCGCACGGTCTGTGATCTGGGTTAGCAGATGTTGTGATCTGGATTACCGGAGTGGAACCGGTTCCACTTTTGTACCAGTCAGTGTTAAGCTGTGTCAACAGATGTCGGTGAAAGCCCACCGGCAGCAAGGAGGAGCATTGAAGAAGGCGCCCACTATCCGCGACGTGGCGGCAGCGGCGGGGGTCTCGGTGTCCGTGGTGTCGCGGGTACTGAACCCGGACTCCGGCCCCGTCGCGCCGGCCAAGCGCGAACAGGTACTGAATGTCATCAGCGACCTCGGGTACCGCCCCCGCGCTGCGGCGCGCGAGCTCAGCGCCGGCCACGCCCTCACCGTCGGCCTGGTGGTCACGGACCTTGCCAACCCGTTTTTCGCCCAGCTGGCGGACCGCGTGGTCTGGGAGGCCCGCAGCCACGGCGTGCAGGTGGTGGTCATGACCACACAGGAGGACCCGCACCTTGAAGCCGAATCCCTGGACACCCTCCTTGACCGTTCGGTGGGTGGCGTCATTGCCACACCAACGGGCGGAAACGTCGAGAAATGGGACCGCCTGCGGGACCTCGGGGTGAACGTGGTTTTCGTTGACCGGGCCATTGCGGAACTCAGCGACGTCGACGTCGTCAGCATCGAAAACTCCGACTCTGCCTGGCGCGCCACCGACCACCTCCTCGCGCTCGGCCATGAGCGGATCGGACTGATCACCGGCCCTGCAAGCACCTCCACAGGGCGTTCGCGGATCGGCGGCTACCGGGCCGCCCTCGAAAGCGCTTCGATAAGCCTCGACCCCACGCTGGTCCGGGACGTCCCCTTCCGCGGAGACGGCGGGGGCGACGCCGTCGGGTCCCTTCTGGCTCTCCCCGATGCCCCCACCGGCCTGATAGTCGCCAACACCGCCCAGGTGCAAAGCTCAGTCCGGCGCCTCGTCCAGATGGGCGTGCGGATACCCGGCGACCTCTCGGTGATCGTCTTCGACGACAACCCCTGGACCGAACTGACAAGCCCCCCGCTCAGCGTGATCCGGCAGCCGATCGGCATGCTTGCGGTGCATTCCCTCGAACTCGTCCTCGGACGGATGCAGGGCCGGCTTCCCGCCGGTGCCAGAACCATCGAAGTGCAGGCGGATTTCGTGCCGCGCAGCAGCTGCGCGGCACCTGTCCGCAATGTCGCCCGCAAGTCCGCAACCAGATAAGGAAAAGGAAAACCCATGACCGTAGTTGTCACCGCCATGTTCACGCCCAAGGAAGGGGCCTTCGACGACGTCGTGGCCGCCCTTTCCCCCGCCATCGCCGAGGTGCACGACGAGCCCGGCTGCATCCTGTATGCCATCCACGAAGCCCCGAACGGCCAAATCGTCATGATCGAAAAGTGGGAAAGCGCCGAGCTCCTGGATGCCCACGGAGCCGGCGACGCTGTCAAGCGCCTGAACGCCTCGCTCGAGGGACTCCTTGAGGAACCGGTGGAGGTAACCCGGCTGGCCGCGATCCCCGCGGGCACCAGCGCGCAGGGCGCGCTCTGATTTTTTGAAGAACGACGGCGGCCCCTCGCCTGAACAGTTCAGGCGGGGGGCGCCGTCGAGCCCCTGACCACCAGTTCCGGGTCCACGAGCTCGATCCGGACCGGCAGTTCCGGATCCTTCATACGGTCCAGCAGGGCCTTCGCAGCTCCGGCACCCACCTCGCCGTTGCGGCCGTCGATGGTGGTCAGGCGCAGCAGGTTCGCCGAGGCGAGCGGCGAATTGTCGTAGCCGATCAGGGAAAGATCCTCCGGGATCCGCCGCCCCCGGTCCCGTGCCGCCGCCGCCACGCCCATTGCCATCACGTCGTTGGCCGCAAAAATCGCCGTGAGCGCGGGGTTTTGGTCAAGCAGCTTCAGCGCGCCCTCGTAGCCGTCCGGCTCCATCGTCAGCCCGTGGCCCTGCACGATGTCCGGCCGCAGCCCATGTTCGCGCATCGCGGCTTCGAACCCCTGCGCGCGCAGACGGGCGGCGCCGCCCCCGCCGGTCACATGCCCGATTTCCCTGTGCCCCAGTCCAATCAGGTGCTCAGTGGCCAGGCGGCCACCTGCCTCGTCGTCATTGGCCACAATGTCCGCCCCCGGGACAACTACGTCGCGGTTGCCCGCCACCACCGCAGGAACGTCGACGGCAGCGAACATCTCCTCCGTGGGCTCGGTCGCGATCACGATGCCGTCCACCCGCAAAGACATGAGCCCGTCCACCGGCGTCCGGTCCAGGTGGGCGTTGAAGGACGGGTCGGCGACGGCCACCCGGAAACCGAGCGGGGCGAGTTCATCGTGCAGCCCGCCCAGCAGGCCTACAAACCAGAGGTTCCGGTAGTCGTCCAGGACGACGCCGATGGTCCGGGACCGGTTGCCGGCCAGGGTCGCCGCCGCCCGGCTCGGGCGGTAGTTCAGCCGTTCAATGGCTTCCTCGACGGCGGCGCGGCGGGCAGCGGAGACGCCGGGCGCACCGCGCAGGACCAACGAGACCAGGGATTTCGATACCCCGGCCGCGGAGGCAACGTCGTAAATGTTCGGGCGTTTGCCGGTCTCCTGGGCCACCCTGCAATTGTCACCCATCAGCGGACCGTTTCGGGATATTGACAGGACAAAGTCGCACCCCTATCGTGTTTATGGAGCGCTCCATTTTACGTTACACATCACAGCGGCTGAGTCCCGCAAAGCCCGTTTCAAAGGAGAAAACCAATGCCCAAAGATCTCGGCGTAGCCGTCATCGGGGCGGGCATGGCCGGCAAGGCCCACGCCGCCGCCTTCCGCACCGCTTCCGCCCTGTACAACCCCGTCCTGCCGCCCATCCGGCTGGTATCCATCGGGGACGTGAACCCGGAGTTCGGCTCCCTCGCCGCCCGGCGGTTCGGTTACGAGCGCAACGACACCTCATGGCAGGCCATCGCCGAGGCCGATGACATCGACGTCGTCAGTGTTGTCATCGCCAACTCACTGCACCGGGAAGTGGTGGAGGGCCTCCTCGCCGCCGGCAAGCACGTGCTGTGCGAGAAGCCGCTGAGCGATACCCTGGACGACGCCCGGGCCATGGCCGACGCCGCCCGCAACGCCTCCTCAATCGCCCGCATCGGGTTCACCTTCCGCCGAACCCCGGGCATCGCCTACATCCGGGAGCTCATCCGCAACGGGACCCTGGGCAAGGTGCTGCACTTCAGCGGCCGCTACTGGACTGACTACGGCTTCAGCCCGGAGGCCCCCATGAGCTGGCGCTACAAGGGCGGCCCCGGCTCTGGTGCGCTGGCCGACGTCGGAAGCCACCTGGCCTACGTCTCCGAGTTCCTTTGCGGCGACATCAAGTCCATCAGCGGCGGCCGCCTCAGCACGGCCATCGACAAGCGGCCCCTGCCGCTGGGCGCCGTCATGGGGCACGACCACGCCGCCGTCAGCGACACCTTCGAGGCCGTGGAGAATGACGACTACGCAGCTTTCTCCGCCGAGTTCGAAAACGGCGCGGGCAGCTTCGAGGTCTCCCGCGTCGCGGCAGGACACGCCAACAGCCTCAACTTCGAGGTCTTCTGCGAGAACGGCTCCGCGAAGTTCGATCAGCGCCGCCCTGCCGAGATCCAGCTGTTCCTCAACGACGGCTCCGGCCTCGAAAACGGCTACCGCCAGGTCATCCTCGGTCCGGGCCACCCCTACATCGCCGGCGGCCTGGCCATGGACGCCCCCGAGGTCGGCTTCGGCCAGAACGACGCGTTCGCCTACCAGTCCCGTGCGTTCCTCGAAGAGGTCGCAGGCCTCAGCGAAGACGAATCCCTGCCGCGCTGTGCCACCTTCGACGAAGGCGTCCGCAACATGGAACTGCTCGCCGCGGTCACCGAATCAGCCCTGAACAACGGAAAGAAGATCACGCTATGAAGCTCGGCGTCTACAACGCGATCCTGCACGACCGCCCGCTTCCCGAAGCCCTGAAAGTCGTCGCCGACCTGGGCCTGACCGGCATCGAAATCAACTCCGGCGGGTTCCTGCCCGCGGTGCACGTCCCCACCTTCGACGACATCCTCGAGAGCGACGCCGCCCGCGATGATTACCTGGCGATCTTCGAGGGCACCGGCGTCTCCATCGCCGGGCTGAACTGCAACGGTAACCCGCTGCACCCCAACCGCGCGATCGGTGACAAGCACGCCGGGGACATCCGCCGCTCCATCCGCCTGGCCCACCGCCTGGGACAGAACCGGGTGGTCACCATGTCCGGCCTCCCCGGCGGAGAACCCGGCGCCACCGTGCCGAACTGGATCGTGAACGCCTGGAACTCCGCGGCACTGGACGTCCTGGACTACCAGTGGGGCGTCGCCGCCGAGTTCTGGAAGGAAACCGACAGGCTCGCCGCCGACCTCGACGTCAAGGTCGCCGTGGAACTGCACCCGCAGAACCTCGTCTTCAACCCCGCCGACGTGTACAAGCTCGTCGAGCTGACCGGCGCCACGCACGTGGGCGTGGAACTCGACGCTTCCCACCTGTTCTGGCAGCAAATGGACCCGGTGGCCGTGGTCCGCGAACTCGGCCCGCTGGTGTTCCACGCCGCGGCCAAGGATGTGCGCGTCAACAAGGAAACCGCCGCGGTCTACGGCGTCCTGGACAGCCGCTTCCGCCGGCTGTCCCCGGAGGAGAACCGGACCAACCTCGGCGGCGACGAGTGGGCCAACGAATGGCCCAAGCCCGCCGCCTGGGACTTCGTCGCCCTCGGCAAAGGCCACGACACCGCCTACTGGACCGAGTTCCTGCGCGCCCTCCACGAAGTGGACCCCGACATGCTCGTCAACATCGAACACGAAGACGTCGAACTGGGCCGCATCGAAGGCCTGGAAGTGGCCTCGAAAGTTCTCAAAGAAGCAGACGCAGCCCTGGCCGCCTCCCTGGTCAGCCCCTAGCGCTGGTAAACACCCGTGAGCGTTGCCGTGCCCAGCAGATGGCGGGCGAGTTCGGAACCCAGACCGGCAGGCTTCGCACCTGCCCCGCCAGGCAGCTCCTCGACGTCCAGTGCGTAGGCTGTGATGATGTAGCGGTGCCGGCCGTGCCCCGGCGGCGGGGCCGCCCCAAGGTAGCCGCGGAAGCCGGCGTCGTTCTTCAGCTGCACGGCGCCTGGCGGGAGCTGCGGGCCGCCCTCGGCCCCGGCGCCCTCCGCCAGGGAGGTGGTGCCAGCGGGGATGTTGAGGACCGCCCAGTGCCAGAACCCGCCGGCGCCCGGTGCGTCCGGATCAAACACGGTCACGGCGTAGCTCCTGGTCGCGTCCGGCGCCCCGCTCCAGCTCAGCTGCGGGGACTCGTCGGCGCCGCCGGCGTGCATCCTGCCACTGCGCTGCGGCGGCGGCAGGGTCCCGCCATCCTCGAAGGACCGGCTGGTGAGCCCGAACGTGGGGACGTCCGGCAGGTTTGAAAACGGGCCCGGCGATGTCATGGCTGCTCCTCAGGTGGTAGGAACTTCGGCTTCCTCGTTTGCTGCTTCCGCGTCTGCTTCGACCCGGTTGAGCTCCGCCCGGGTGGGCGGATTGGCGCCTGCACGGGACACAGTAACTGCCGCGGCGCGGGAGGCATGGGCCAGGAGTGCCGTGAGCCCCTCTGCCGGGAGCGCCCGCAGGTCCGCCCGGTTCTGGGCGCCGTCCAGGCCGCGGTCCACCACGCCGGACAGCAGCGCCGCCATGAAGGAATCCCCCGCGCCCACGGTGTCCGCCACCTCCACACGGGGTGCGGCAAACTCGGCCTCGCCCGCGGCGGTGATCCCCCAGGGCCCGGCCGCGCCGCGCGTCACCACCACGACGGCCGGCCCTTCGGCCCCGCCAAGCTTCAGCCAGCGGCGCGCGGACTCCAATGGGTCCACGCCGGGGTAGAGCCAGGCGAGGTCCTCGTCGGAGGCCTTGACGACGTCCGCGAGGGTCACGAACTTTTCCGCCTGCCGGCGGGCGTAATCGGCGTCCGTGATGATGCTGGGGCGGCAGTTGGGGTCAAAACTGATGGTCGACGCCGGGTGGGCATGTTCGACGGCGGCCAGCACCTCCGCGGCGCCGGGCGCCAGCATGGTGGCGATGGAGCCGGTGTGCAGCAGCGTGTTCGCCTGCAGCATGAACGGCAGCCGTTCCCCCAGGCCGGGGAGCTCCCAGGCGAGGTCGAACGTGTAGGTGGCGGCGCCGTCGTCGTCCACCAGTGCGGTGGCCACGCTGGTGGGCAGCCCGTCCGGGGCCTGCGGAAGCATGACGGAACTCGCCCTCAGGTGGGCGGCCACCGACTCCCCGTACGCGTCCCGGCCGTACCGGCCGACGAACTGCACCGGGTGCCCCAGGCGGGCGAGCCCGACGGCGACGTTGAGCGGGCTGCCGCCCACATGGGCTTCGATTCCAGAGCTGCGCTGGACCACGTCCACGAGGCCCTCGCCGATAACAGTGAGCATGGTCATACTCTGCCAGAGAACGCCGCCCGGCGCTCGGCTTCACTGCAGCGGCTAGGCCTTCTTCCCGGGCAGGGCGAGCTTGAAGACCTTCGCCCAGGACGATCCCACCTGCTTCAGCAGCGGCCCGGTGGTGTACGGCAGGCCGTAGCGCCGGCAGATTTCCTGCACCTTCGGGGCCACTTCGCCGTACCTGTTGGACGGCAGGTCCGGGAAGAGATGGTGCTCGATCTGGTGGGACAGGTTCCCGGTCATGATGTGCATGAACTTGGAGCCGGAAATGTTGGCGGAGCCGATCATCTGCCGGACGTACCAGTCGCCGCGGGTCTCGCCCTCCACCATTTCCTCCGTGAAGGTGTCCGTCCCTTCGGGGAAGTGGCCGCAGAAAATCACTGCGTGCGCCCACACGTTGCGGACCGCATTGGCGGTGAGCGTGCCGTAGAGGGCCTGTTTTCCCGAACCGGTGAGCATGGCCACGGCCGGGGTGGCAGCATAGTCCTTGGTGAACTGCTTGAGCGCCTTGACGCCGAGGGCCTTGAGGTCCCGGACCATGGCCTCCTTGCTCTTCTTGCCCTCCTTGTATTCGACGAGCTCCAGGTCGTAGACCGCGATGCCCCATTCGAATATCGGGGCGAGGATCGCGTTGTACAGCGGATTGCCCAGGGCGCGCGGGGTCCAGGGCTGGTCCTCGTCCATGCGCAGCAGGTTGTATCCGACGTCGTTGTCCTTGCCCACCACGTTGGTCCAGCGGTGGTGCAGGTCGTTGTGGGTGTGCTGCCACGAACGCGCCGGGGTCACGAAGTCCCATTCCCACGTGGTGGAGTGGATGTCCGGATCGCGCATCCAGTCCCACTGGCCGTGGAGGATGTTGTGGCCGATCTCCATGTTTTCCAGGATCTTGGCGAGGCTGAGCAGACTGGTGCCGGTGACCCAGGCGGCCTTGTTGCGGCCCATCAGCAGCGCCGCCCTGCCGGCAATCTCCAGCCCCCGCTGGATTTTGATCACGCGGCGGATGTAGGCGGCGTCGGAGGCTCCGCGCTTGGCCAGGATCTCATCCTTAATGGCGTCCAGTTCCCGGCCGAGCTCTGCCACCTGCTCGTCGGTAAGGTGCGCTGCGGCGGGCGGGCGCACGGCCGGCCGGCCGGAGGCGGCCAGGGCCCCGGGCCGCGGTTTCGGGACCGGCTTGCCGGTGGTGGACTTCGTAGTCGCGTCTGTGCGATCGGATATTGCAGTCATGCTTGTGTTGCTCCTCAGATGTCGAGGTTAACGGGCCCGGCAGCTGCCGAAACGCACGTCTGGATTAGTTGGCCCGGTTCACCGTGGACTTCACCGGTGCGAAGGTCCCGGACCTGCCCTGCACGCAGGGGCAGCAGGCAGCTGTGGCAGATGCCCATGCGGCAGCCGCTGGGCATGAGGACGCCGGCGTCTTCGCCGACGTCGAGAAGGGGGGTGTCGCCGTCGGCCTCCACCTCGCGGTCGGAAGCCTCAAAGGTGACCAGGCCGCCGTCGTGCCCCGCACCACCCAGCAGGCTGGTGTTGAAACGTTCGATGATGAGGTTGACGGGGTCTGCCGCGAAGGGGCCTGTGGCTGCGGCCGCACGGGATGATTTGGGGTCCTTGGGATGGGCGGCAGCTTCGGCGGCCCACAAAGCTTCTGCGTCGTCGAGGAACGCTTCCGGGCCGCAGGCGTAGGCGGCGCGGCGGCGCCAGTCCGGGCAGAGGCTCTCCAGCCCGGCGGCCGTGCCGAAGTCCAGCCGGCCGCGCTCCCCCGTGTACCAGTGCGTGACGCGGAAGTTGGGAAACTGGTCGGCGAGCTCGGAAAGTTCTTCGCGGAAAATACTGTCCTCCGGCCGGCGGGCGGAGTGGATCAGCACCACATCGGCGTCGGGACGGTGCGGCACGAGCGTGCGGACCATGGACATCACAGGGGTGATGCCGCTGCCGGCGGTGAGCATCAGGAGCGGCCGGGGATGTTCGGGGAGGACGAAGTCGCCCTGCGGGGGCGCCAGGAACAGGACGTCCCCGGGCCGGGTGTTACGGACCAGGACGCCGGACACGGCACCCATGTCACTGACGGTAATGGCCGGGTCCTCGCCCGCCGGGGCGCTCAGCGAGTAGGAGCGCCAGTGCCGGACGCCGTCGAGCTCCACGCCAATACGGGCCCACTGGCCGGCCTTGTGGGCCTTCCAGCCGCGGCCGGGACGGAAATGGATGGTGGCTGAATCGGCCGTTTCGGGAACGACTTTGGTGACCACGCCGCGCAGCTGACGGGCGGAAAACACCGGATCAAAGAGCGCGAGAATATCCTCCGGGGCTAGAGGAGTTGTCAGTACAGACGCGGCGCGGGCCAGCTTTCGAAGCCGAATCATGCTGTCCACCCGATGTTGGGTTCACCCATGTGTATCTCCTAGTGAAACCCGGGATCGTAATATACAAAAGTACCTCAGTCCCGTCCTACAAGCGTCCTCCATGCCGGCGCCGGTAGCAACCGACGTCCGGGACAGGTGCGCTGTTGTTGACAAGGCATGTCCCTCCGTTGTGGCGTGTGCTGGCTTAGCGGTTGATGATAAGCATACTTACCGCCGGCGTGCATAGCGCGGCGGAACCCATATCAATGCAACGAACGCACGACGAAGGAGTTCCCGCGCTCCGGGCAGACGCCTAAAGCTGCAGCAGCTCCTGCACCAACTCGCGGCACTTCCGGTAGGACGGGGCCTTCGGGTCGATCAGCGAGAAGTGGTCGCCCGGGACCTTGACCACCTGGACCGGGGCACCGGCTGCGCGGGCCGCCGTGGCGTAGGCCTCGGACTGGCTGACCGGCACGGTGTCGTCGTCGAGCCCGTGGACAGCGTAGACCGGGATGGTCAGCGGCACGGCACTCATGGGGTCGGCGTACTTGTGGCGCTTGGGGTACCGCTCGGCGGAGCCGCCCAGCAGGTTGCTGACAGCGCCGTTGCTGAGATCGGCCCACTCGGCCTGCGCGAGGTTGAGCAACCCGGACTGGCTGACCACTCCGGTCAGGTGGACGGCTTCACCGTTGAGGTTCCGGCCTACCTGCCGGTCGGCGTCTGCCGCACCGAGCCCCGCAAGCCGGTCCCGGCCGGCCGCCCAGACGGCCAAATGCCCGCCGGCCGAGTGCCCCAGCGCCACCACCCGGTTCAGGTCGAGGTCGTGCTCGACGGCCACCTCGCGGAGTTTGTCGATCCCGGCGAGGACATCCTCGAACGTCCGCGGCCAGCCGCCGCCGTTGCCCGCCCGCCGGTACTCCAGGTTCCAGGCCACGATGCCGTGCGCTGCGAGGTCCTTCGCCAGCGGCTCGCCGAGTTCGGCGCCGTACTGCGAGCGCCAGTAGCCGCCATGGATCACCACAACAACGCCGCGAAGGGATGGCGGCTTGCCGTTGCGTGTGGCAGGTGTCTCCGGCAGGAAGAGCTCGCCCCACTGGCTGGGGTGGTCACCGTAGTGGTACTTCTGCCGCTTCACTGCATCCTCCTAGGATCCTTCGAACGGGGCGCCGGGCCCCTCCTTGCCGCCTCCTGCGCCCGGGATCCGGGGTTGCAGGGCACGACGGCGCACAACAGCCATGTGCCGAGCCTACAGGGAGGCCGCTTCCATGGGGCGGAAGGGGCTGCAGTGGCGGGGGTGTCACCGGCGCCGCTGTCCCACCGCCTTGATAGTTTGGAACCATGGCAAGCAACTGGGATCGCCTGGACGTCACGCAGCGCGACTCCGTGCAGGAAAGCGTGGAACTCTATGAGCGCGTCCGGCCTGCCCTGAAGCTTGTCACCAGGGAAGTCCTGCAGATACTGCGGACCATGCTCAAGGACACCGAGGTCACCCCGCTGTTTGTCACCGGCCGGACCAAGTCGGTGGATTCCTTCCGGGAGAAGATCTCCCGGACCGAGGAACCGCTGGAACCCGGCGGACCGCGGCTCCTGAAGTTCCCGGACCCGTTCCGGACCCTCAACGACATGGTGGGCGTCCGTGTGATTACCAAGCTGCCGGCGGAGAACGCACTGGTTGCGAACCTGATCAAGCGCCAAAGGCACCTGTTCGACTGCCGCGGGGACCGCGAAAAGGACATTGGCTCGATCGAGTCCGGAACGTACGGGTACTCCAGCCGGCACCTGATCCTTCGCACCATCCAGAACGACGTGGTGAAGAACTACCAGCAGGTGTTCAACTCCGAGGTCCCGCCCAACGGCAGCTACTTCTTCGAATGCCAGATCCGCACCGTCTTCGCGCATGCCTGGAGCGAGATCGAGCACGACATCCGGTTCAAGGCCGAGGACCCGCGGGCCTGGACGCCGCACTTCGACCGCCAGTTCACCGCCACCGCCGCCATGCTGGAGACCGTGGAGACCGCCTTCGCGGACCTGCACGAACGCTACGAGGAGGTCCGGAGCTACTGGGACGTGGACGGTGAGGGCGCCGCGCAGCTCACCCCCAACCGCATCCGTGACGTCTGGCGCACCCTGCTCCCGCACGTAGACCGTAAAGTAGATGACGACTGGGGATGGGCGGCCGAACTCCTGGCGGCCCACGGACTCAAGCAGACCGTCCAGCTTGCCGGACTGCTCAGCGCCAACCGGATCACCGAGGTCCGCCGGGCCCTGGACCACCGCTACTCCCCCGGACCGGACCGCCTGCTGGATGACCTCCTGCTGTGGCAGTACGGCACCAAACACATCGACCTCACCGCCGAGGCGCCCGACGCCGTTCCCCACCCGCGGCGCGACAGCCTCCTGCGGCGGCTGAAGCAGATCGAGCGCTACCGCCAGACCAAGAAATAGAGTTTCATGAAGCCCGAACAGCTCCAGTCCGTCCGGGCCACCCTCCGTTCCCCGCGGCGCCTCAAGACCGAGGCCCTCGCCGGACTGGTGGTGGCCCTCGCCCTCATTCCCGAAGCCATCGCGTTCTCCGTGATCGCCGGTGTGGATCCCCGGATCGGACTGTTCGCCTCCTTCACCATGGCGGTCACCATCTCCTTCGTGGGCGGCCGGCCCGCCATGATCTCGGCCGCGACAGGCGCCGTCGCCCTCGTGATCGCGCCGCTGATGCGCAGCCACGGGCTGGACCACCTGATAGCTGCGGTAATCCTCGCCGGGGTATTCCAGATCCTGCTTGCCATGCTGGGAGTCACCCGGCTCATGCGCTTCATCCCGCGCTCGGTGATGGTGGGCTTCGTGAACGCGCTGGCCATCCTCGTGTTCATGGCCCAACTGCCGGAACTGATCGGGGTTCCGTGGCCCGTCTACCCGCTGGTCGCCGCCGGCCTGTTGATCGTCGTCGGCTTCCGCCGGATTACGACGGCGGTGCCGTCACCGTTGGTGGCCATCGTCCTCCTGACGGTCCTCGCTATAGGGGCCGGGATCGACGTCCCCACCGTCCAGGACAAGGGACAACTGCCGGAAAGCCTGCCCACACTGTTCATCCCTCAGGTGCCTCTGACGTGGGAAACCTTCCAGACCATCGCCCCGTTCTCGCTGTCCATGGCGCTCGTGGGGCTGCTGGAATCCCTGATGACGGCCAAACTGGTGGACGACATCACCGATACCCGCTCCAACAAGACCCGCGAATCCTGGGGACAGGGCGTGGCCAACATCGTCACCGGCTTCCTGGGCGGCATGGGCGGCTGCGCCGTGATCGGGCAGACCATGATCAACGTCAAGGGCTCCGGCGCCAGGAGCCGGGTGTCCACATTCCTCGCGGGCGTCTTCCTGCTGGTACTGGTGGTGACCCTGGGCGACATCGTGGGCCTGATCCCCATGGCGGCGCTGGTGGCGGTGATGATCTTCGTCTCGGCCATCACGTTCGACTGGCACTCTGTTGCACCGGCAACGCTTAGGCGGATGCCAAAATCGGAAACCGCAGTCATGCTGATCACCGTCGGCACGGTGGTGGTCACGCACAACCTGGCGATCGGCGTCGGGGTCGGGGTGCTGGCAGCGATGGCGATGTTCGCCCGCCGGGTTGCCCATTTCGCCACCGTGGAGCGGACGGAAGTAGAGCTCAACGGCCGGACGCTGGCCACCTACACCGTGGACGGCGAACTGTTCTTCGCCTCTTCCAACGACCTCTACACCCAGTTCAACTACGCCCGCGACGCCGAGCCGGACATCGACGGCGTGGTAATCGACCTGCACGCCTCGCACCTGTGGGATGCCTCAACCATCGCCGTGCTGGACGCGGTCACGGAGAAATACCGCAGGCACGGCCGCGAGGTGGAACTGATCGGCCTCAACTCGGCCAGCATCCAGATGCGGGAGCGGCTGGCCGGCAAGCTCAACGCCGCAGAGTGAGGTTCACCACAAAAATCAGACCCCGATCCCTTACCTGACGCGGGCCAATACGAAATGAACGACACGGCCCCGTTACCTTAATGTGACATTGAGCGAAGCCTCCCGTACCGTGAAAAACGTGCCTTTTCACCGACGAGGCACTCCCGCGCTGATTGCCTAACTCTGCCGCAGCCCGAGGAATCAATCGAAGACCCATGTCCGGCAGAGACGGGGAAACCACTTTTCGGCCTGCTTGCAGCGGGCCTTGGGGTGAAGCCGCGCAGTTCCTGACCACGCTCAGGACCGCGGCCGGGTGCCTCCCATCCGAATCCGACAGCTCACCTCGCAGGCATCGGGAGAGGCTTCTTCATGTCGTTCCGCTTTATTTCTGGCCGCCGTGCTGCGGCCGCCCGCTCCAATCCGTTCACCCGCATTGCCTCCGCAAACTCCGGCATCGGCCGCCAGGCAGCCGTGATCCTCGCCGCCTCCGGGCTGGCATTCACGGGCACCGTTGCGGCCAACGCCGGCGGCGCCGCCCCGGCCCAGCCGGCTCCGGCCGCCGCCCCCGAGGCTGCCAGCCAGGTGCAGGCTCCCCTGAACGCTGCCTCCGGCGTCAAGATCGAGTTTGAACGCACCGCGGTCACGTCGGCCCCGGCTCCCGTGGTGGCGGCACCCGTCGTCGAAAAGCCGGTGGTGAAGAAGGCCGCGGCACCTGCCGCCGCCCCCGTCGCTGCCGCCGCGCCCGCCAAGGCTGCAGCAGCACCCGCACCGAAGGTCACCGTCAAGGCTGCGGCACCCGCACCGAAGGTCACCGTCAAGGCTGCGGCAGGTGCCAACGCAACCATGCTCGCTTCGGCCTACGCCCAGATTGGCATCACGCAGGACTGCACCGCCATGGTGGAGAAGGCCCTCGGCGCCGCCGGCATCCACGTGGGCGACCTCGCCCCGATGCAGTTCCTGAGCCACGGCAAGGTAGTCTCCACCCCGCAGCCCGGCGACATGGTGGTGCAGTCCGGCCACGTGGCCATCTACGCCGGCGCCGGCAAGGTCATCAGCGGCGGCATGAACGGCATCAATGCCACCATGGCGCACCCGCTGTCCTGGCTCACTGCCACCGGCCCCGTCACGTTCGTGCGCGCAGCCTAGCAGAGCTGAAAAACCGCCGTGTTCCGCTGCCTTGGGGGCGGCGGAACGCGGCCACCCCCAAGGTGCTCCCACCTTTCTACAAGGACGGTGGAACACACTGGCTATGCCTGATGAAAGACCGCAGCCTCCGGCTGCGAGTCAGGATCGCCGGGTCCGGATTGTCCCCCATGCATTCCGGATCCGGTGCCTGCGGCTCAGCCCCTGACCGTGCGGTTCCGCCCCTGTGATTTCGCTTCATAGAGGGCGACGTCGGCGGCCGCGATCACCTCATCAACATCACTGGTTTTCGCGTTGTAGGTGGAAATGCCGTAGCTGACGGTCGGCATCCGCAGCAGCTCCGGGATGTGCTGCCCTGCCAGCCTCCTGCTGATTTCACCCGCAATGATTTCCGCGCTCTTGGGGCCTGCCCCGGGGAGCAGGAGGATGAACTCCTCGCCGCCGTAGCGTCCGGCAACGTCCGTTGACCGGACCGATGCGCTGCACGCCTCGGCGAACGCCCGCAGTGCAAGGTCGCCTGCCGCGTGGCCGAAGGTGTCGTTGACCGACTTGAAGTGGTCCAGGTCAGCGAGGATCAGCGAGCCCCCGCTGTTGGCGGCCTTGCTGCGTTCCAGCTCTTCGGCCGCCGCCTCCAGGAACGCGCCGCGGTTAAGGAGGCCGGTAAGCCCGTCCTGGGTGGCCACCGTCCGCAGTGCCCGTGTCTGCTGCTCGGTGCTCAGCCCCGCCATGCTGAAGGACACCACAACCAGCAGCACCATGGTGACCATGGTGGTCACCGCGGACCCGAAGTAGGTGGCAAATACGGCACCGTTTGGCCCCTGGATAAGGAACACGACCAGACGGCATAAGTAGAAGAAGGCCACGCCGCCGGCCGCGATGGCCATGGGGATCCGCACCCGGGAGTAACCGGGCTCAAGCCGCCACAGCTCGTGCGAAGCCAGGCCAATGAGCACAGCCATGGACGCCAGGAAGACGGCGCCGCCGGCCCACGTGTTGGATCCCGGGCTGTCGACGCCGGCAGCGGCGCCGGTGATGACCGGCAGCGCAACGGACATCCAGAGGTTGTACTTCAGGTTCCGGAGGGAACGCGCCCCGGCCCAGACCGCTGCCGCGCCGGACACCAGCAGGAAGTTGCCCAGCGGATTCGCCCAGACCTGCTGCGGCGTGCCGTTGAGGAGGAAGGACGCCGAGCCTGACAGGAACAGGAGCAGCGCGGCGCACCACCAGGCGCTGTAGGGCGAGCGGGTGCTGCGGAAAGTTGAAAAGTAGAACAGCAGCGCCAGAACCAGGGCCATCGCAGCGAAGGCAACCCGAAGTGTCGCCGTGTCTAGGATCATTCCGTCCCCTTGAATCCCGATCCAGTGCAATCCAGTATCGCACTGGGAACGGCCGGGGTCCTGCTGTGCCGCGCGGAATTTTCCCGGCAACGACACATTTGTCTGACATCAGTCACGAATTGGGCCGCCGCGGCGCTCCGGTGCCAGCATTATTGAATGCTTGAGGCAACAAAAGACCACGTACCCGCACCCTCGGCCACGGAGGCCGACGCCACGCCCCTGAACCCGGCCCTCGCCGCGGAAGCCAGGATTGCGCGCGTCGCGGTGACCGTCTTCCCCCTCCTGGTGCTCGCAGCCGGCGTTGCCGGGTTCCTGCTTCCCGGCGCCTTCAAACCGCTCGGCCCGGCGGTCCCGTACCTGCTGGGAATCATCATGTTCTGCATGGGCCTGACACTGACGCCGCCCGACTTCGCGGCCGTTGCGCGCAGGCCGTGGGCCGTGGTGCTGGGCATCGTGGCCCATTACGTGATCATGCCCGGGGCCGGCTGGACGATCGCCACCCTCCTCCACCTGGAGCCCGCACTCGCCGTGGGCCTGATCCTCGTGGGCTGCGCGCCGTCCGGCACCGCCTCCAACGTGATGGCGTTCCTGGCCAAGGGCGATGTGGCCCTGTCCGTGGCGGTCGCCAGTGTTTCGACTCTCATCGCCCCGGTAGTCACGCCCGTCCTGGTGCTGTTCCTGGCCGGTTCGTTCCTGACCATTGACGCCGGCGGCATGGTGCTGGACATCGTCAAGACCGTGCTGCTGCCGGTGATCGCGGGCCTGCTGGCCCGGCTGTTCCTCAAGAAGCTCGTCGCGAAGGCGCTGCCGGCGCTCCCCTGGGCATCCGCCGTCGTTATTTCCCTGATCGTGGCTGTGGTGGTGGCGGGAAGCGCCAGCAAGATCCTGGCTGCCGGCGGCATTGTGTTCCTGGCCGTGGTGCTGCACAACGGCTTCGGCCTGGGGCTCGGCTACCTGGCCGGCAAGCTCGGCCGCCTCGATGCCAAGGCCCGCAGGGCACTGGCGTTCGAGGTCGGCATGCAGAACTCTGGCCTGGCCGCAACGCTGGCCACCGCCCACTTCACTCCGCTTGCGGCCCTGCCTTCCGCCGTCTTCTCGCTCTGGCACAACATCTCCGGTGCCATCGTCGCTGCCTGGCTGGCCCGGAAGCCCCTGCCGGAGCAGCAGGAGGCCTAGACAGCAGCGGGCACCGCCCGCTCTGTTGCCGCCGCCTCGGCGGCGTCAGCCGGGGCAAATCCGCTCTCGGGCCGCGGCAGTCCGTAGTGCTCACGCAGCGTGCGCCCCGTGTACTGCTGGCGGAACAGTCCGCGGGACCGGAGGATCGGGATGACATGGTCCACGAAGTTGTCCAGGCCCGAGGGCAGCACGGGCGGCATGATGTTGAAGCCGTCGGCCGCGCCCTGCTCAAACCACTCCTGGATGGCGTCCGCCACCTGCTCGGGCGTCCCGGGGAAGGTGCGGTGCCCGCGGCCGCCGCCCAGCCTGCCGATCAGCTGGCGGACGGTGAGCCGTTCGCGCCGGGCGAGTTCCACGATCAGCGTGTACCGGCTCTTGGCCCCCTCGATCGCATCCTCCGAGGGGAGGTCTTCGGGCAGCTGCGCATCGAGCAGGAGGGACTCCGGCGAAACCCGCAGCACGCCGGCCAGCTGCTTGCGCGCGTGCTCGGGGTGGATGAGCTCGTCGAGCTGCTTCTCCAGCCGCCGCGCCTCGTGCTCCGTGGAGCCGATGACCGGGACAATGCCGGGCAGGATCTTGATGTGTTCGGGGTTGCGGCCGACGGCGGCCGTCTTCCTCTTCAGGTCCGCATAGAAGCGCTGTGCCTCGGCCAGGGTCTGCTGCGCGGTGAACACTGCCTCGGCGTAGCGGGCGGCGAAGTCCTTGCCGTCTTCGGACGAGCCGGCCTGCACGATGACAGGGTGGCCCTGGGGTGAACGCGGCACGTCCAGGGGACCCTGGATCCGGAAGTAGCGGCCGGTGTGGTTGATGGGGTGGACGCGGGAGCTGTCCGCCCAGACCCCGGCTGCTTTGTCCCCCACCGCGGCGTCGTCTTCCCAGCTGCCCCAGAGCTTCCTGGCGGCGTCGAGGAACTCGGCGGCGCGCTCGTAGCGGCGCCAGTGCGCGGGCTGGTCCTCCAGGGAGAAGTTCCGCGCGGCGGCCTCGCCAGCGGTCGTCACCACGTTCCAGCCGGCCCGGCCGCCGCTGATGTGGTCCAGCGAGGCGAACCTGCGTGCCAGGTTGTAGGGGTCGTTGTAGGTGGTGGAGGCGGTGGCAATCAGTCCGATCCGCTTGGTCACGGCGGCGATGGCGCTGAGCAGGACCGTCGGCTCGAGGGTCCCGTAGGGGCGCTGGCGCACGTCGCCGTGCAGCACAGGCGAGTCCGCGAAGAAGATCGAGTCGAAGGTGCCGCGTTCGGCGGTGCGGGCGAGCTGCTGGAAGTGTGCCACCTGCGTTCCGGCGAAGCTGTCGCTTTCGGGAAGACGCCAGGACGCCTCATGGTGTCCGGTGCTCATCAGGAAGGCATTCAGGTGGAGCTGGCGTGCGCCGCCGTTTCCGGCTTTGGCTGGGGTACGTTCAGGCATGATGTGGTTCCTTGTGTGTAGCAGGTGGGCGGGCTAGGCGGTGCGGGATCCGACGGCGGTGCGCCAGCGGGAGAAATGACGTTCGACGCCGACCAGCAGGTAGTTGACCAGCAGGCCGAGCAGGGACACTGTCAGGATGCCCGCGTACATGTCCGGGATGAGGAAGCTCATCTGGGAATTGACGATCAGGTAGCCCAGGCCGGCCTTGGCACCGACCATCTCGGCGGCGATCAGGACGAGGATCGAGGATGTGCCTGCCATCCGGATGCCCGTGAAGATGGTGGGCACGGCGGACGGAAGGATCACCTTCTGGAACAGCTGGAAATTGGACAGCCCCAGTGATCGGGCGGCCCGGATCAGCAGCGGGTCAACGGTCCGGACGCCGGCGATGGTGTTCAGCAGCACCGGGAAGAACGCCGCGTAGGCCACAATGCTGATCTTGGACGTCTCCCCGATGCCCAGCAGCAGCGTGAACACCGGGAGCAGGGCAAGGGCGGCCGTATTCCGGAAGACTTCCAGCAGCGGGTTGAGGAAGCGGTCGAGTGCCCCGTACCAGGCCACGAGCAGCCCGAGTGCAACGGCGGACACAACGGCGATGCCGAATCCGCTCGCGGAGCGGCTCAGGCTCGCGGCGAGATGGTTCTGAAGCTGGCCGTTTGCCACGAGTGTGCCCAGTGCCTCGAGCACCACGTGCAGGGGCGGAAGGAACACCCTCGTCGAGGCCGGGGCCAGGTAGGTGGGTCCCAGTTCCCAGAGCAGCAGGAACAGGATGATGGCCCCGGCACCCCACACGGCTTTGCCGCCCTGCCGGGCGTACAGGCGCAGCGTGGCCGCAGGTGTCTTGCCGGGTCCGGGACGCAGCGCCGGATTCCGCCCCGTCGTTGCGTCCCCGGCAGCTGCCGCGGGACCGGGCTGCGTTTCCATTTCCTTGGTCAGGGTTGGCGTGCTCATCAGGCTGCCTTTCCGGTGGTGATGGTCCTGGTTTCGTCCGGTGCCGTTCCGTCGGGCTGGATCTTTGCATGCCCGGCTTGCTGGGCACGGCGTACCTCGTCATGCAGCAGCGACCACACCTTGTGGCGGTGTTCCACGAAGGCCGGGTTGGAGCGGACGTCCTCGTCGCCGGAGCGGTCCCCGAGGTCGATGTCCACGATTTCCTTCAGCCGTCCCGGCCGGGAGCTGAGCACGGCCACGCGCTGGCCGAGGTACACGGCCTCGTCGATGCCGTGGGTGATGAAGATGATGGTCTTGCCCGTGGTGGCCCAGATGCGGAGCAGTTCGGCCTGGAGCTGCTCGCGAGTTTGGGCGTCCAGCGCGGCGAAGGGTTCGTCCATCAGCAGGATGTCCGGTTCGTAGGCCAGGCTGCGGGCGATAGCCACGCGCTGTTTCATGCCGCCGGACAGCTCGTGCGGGTAACGGTCTTCAAATCCGCCGAGGCCCACAAGCTCGAGGTATTCGCGTGCCTTCCCGGCCCGCTCCTTGCGGCTGTAGCGCTTCCCGTCGCTGCCCGCGCCTTCCAGGCCGAAGGACACGTTGGCAGCGGCTGTGCGCCAGGGGAACAGCGCATACTGCTGGAAAACGACGGCGCGGTCCCGGCCCGGGCCTGCCACTTCCCGGCCGTCCACCAGCACCTTGCCGGTGTCCGGTTTGGTAAGGCCGGCCAGGAGGTCCAGGAGTGTGGTCTTCCCGGAGCCGCTGGGGCCCACCAGGGTGATGAATTCGCCTGCGGAGACGTCAAGGGAGATGCCGTCCAGGGCGGTCAGGACCGCCCCTTCCGGGTTGTCCTTGCTGGGCCGCACCGTGAACTTCTTGGTAATATTTTGAAGGCTGATTTTCGGTATCGGCCCGGTTCCGGAGGTCATGGCGTGCTTCCCTTCAGCAGGTCGTTCAAGGCGTTTGGTGTCCACCATGAGAGCAGAGATGGACCACCGCCTGAAGGGCGCGGTCACGAGGAGAAACGGGGCGTAACCTGCCGGCCTGGGCCGCGGATGGCGGCTCCGGGACGCGCGGGGACTTCAAAGTAAACAGTGCGTAACGGCGGGCGTCTTCCGGGGACACCGGATGACGCACGGCGACAGAAACGGGCCGCGAAATGCGGCTGATGTTGCGGCCGGCTACGGACCATGACGGGCCGGCGCCGCCCGCGCCTTCCACCGAACGCGGGCAGCCCGAAGGTCCGATTGTTACGCGGCTGCCGGCACCGGGCTCCGGAGCAGCTGGTTCCTAGAAGACGGGTTCCTAGAAGACGGGGATCTGCTCGGCAAACGCACCGGCGGCGGACAGCATCTCGTTCAGCAACTGGAGTGCCCCGCCGCCGAACAGGGCATGTCCGCTGAGCCGCTTCCAGGAGGCCGAGCTTTCTGCGGCCTTGGCCGCGTACCCCGCCATCCGGTCCATGAGCAGGGCGACCGCCTGTTCTGCATGCACCGATTCGGAGATGACCACCTGCGCGATGCCGCGCCTGGCCAGTTCCGCGATGGCGTGGTCCTCTTCCTCGGTAGTGGGCGAGACGCCCATGATGACGCCGTCTGCACCGCCGGCCAGCATGAACTGCCGCCACGACTGGCCGAGCAGGATAACCGGCTGGTAGCCGTGCCGCGGAAGTATCGCGGCGGCGGCCGTGGCCAGCGCCCGGTCCGGCGGCCATTCCAGGTCCTCGATGGCGATGGCCACCAGGTCCGTCCTGCCGCGGCGCATTCCCCGCGCCGCCTGGTTGGGCACGTAGCCCAGGTCATCGACGGCGGCCATGACGCGTTCCTGCGTGGACGGGCTGACCCGGGTGGTGCCTCCGCTCCTGCCCGACAGCACGTAGGACACCGTCGTCAGTGAGACCCCGGCCCGTTCGGCAACGTCCCGGATGGTGGGGCTGGACATGCTTCTCACTGTTTTCTCCTATCGTTCCTCCGCGCAGTTCTGGCTTGGAAGTGGTGCATCACTCCGTGTGCGGATGTATTGCCTGGCCTTCGAGCTGCTCCGCGTCCCACGGCGGTTCCGCGGCCATGTCCACGCCGGTTCCGGACGCGGACCGTGGCCCGACGTTCACCCCGGCGGCAGGAAGGTGCGCCTGCCTGCTGATGCCCTCGCGGACACTCTCGACGGTTTCGTCGCCGAGCAGCGGACCCGTGTAGCTGATGCTGAGCTGCCCGCCCTTCGCCACGGTGCTGTAGTTCCCGAGTGCGTCGGAGACTATGCCCTCCCTGTCCACGGCGGCCGATACTGCGGCGGGGTCCGCGGTGACAACGCTGAACCGCAGGTCATGCACCAGGACCGGCAGGACGTAGAAGTTCTTCACGCCCAGGCTGCCGGTGTCCTCCTCGGTGACTGCCCGCACAATGGTGCGTCCGTCGTCGGGAGTGGCAGTTGACGGAAGGGCCACGATGACCTCGGGGACCATCTGCTGCAGCACGGCGGGTTCAAGCACATCAGGCGAGATGGCGCTCAGGACGGTGCCCCGCGCCGCAGCGGCCGCGTCCAGCCGCTTGCGGATGCCGGCGATGTCGGCGTCCAGGCCGCTGTGGACGGCGATCACCACCCTGCGCCGGACCATGAGGCCGTCGAAGCTGACGGTGGGCCGGCCGTTGCCCAGGTCCTGCCCTTCCTCGGCCTGCGCGAGGACCCGGTTCGCGGCGTCCGCGGCGTTGGCTGGGCTGCTGGCGGGCGGGGTGGGAGCCGGGTTGGCCGCCGGACTGGCCTGGACACCACCGGTGCAGCCGGCCAGGGAGAAGGCCAGCAGCACCGCCGGTGCGATCAGCAGCGTCCGGTTCATGTCACGTCCCCGCCGGGTAGGCCAGCTTGTACTTCGAGGCGTAGTACCCCTCGGGCCGGGTTTCCAGCACGGGCTTGTCGGCGTTGATGGGATCGTTGTTACGCAGGTCGCCAACGGAGAACTGGACCATCATGTCGTGGTCCTCGTGCACGAGGTTGTGGCAGTGGACCATGTACCGGCCGCCGACGTGCTTGCCGGTGTCGAACTGCATGAGGACGGTGACCGATTCACTCTCGCCCGCATAGAAGACGTCCTTTGGCCCGCCTTCCCACGCGAATGGCTTGCCGCCGTTGGTGTTGCGCCCGATGATCTTGCCGTCGATCAGGTGGATGTGGACCGGATGGAACCAGCCGCCGGACTCGTTGACGATGGTCCACTGCTCCACCTGGTTGCGCTGCGGGTTGGCGAAGCACCGCGTGAAGTTGGATTTTTCCACGGTGTC
The DNA here is from genome assembly GCF_059568005.1 of Arthrobacter sp. BGA-UO-ETr-C19. Taxonomy (NCBI): domain Bacteria; kingdom Bacillati; phylum Actinomycetota; class Actinomycetes; order Micrococcales; family Micrococcaceae; genus Arthrobacter; species Arthrobacter sp. BGA-UO-ETr-C19. The sequence continues at coordinate 29,600 of NZ_JCAQPC010000021.1, read as the reverse complement.
CCAGGTTTCACCGTTGATGGTCCATTCCCCGCCCTGCCGCTGGACCCGGAGGATCCTCTTGGCCACGGCCATGTCCGGGGTCAGTGCCATAGTGTCCAGCCCGCCGATGGCCTTCGTGGGGTGCGGCCCTGGATCCAGCGTCGTGGGGATGGCGGCGATGGTCCGGGACCCGGGCTGCGCGGGGGAATCAGCCACCACCTGGAACTTCATGACCTTGCCCGTGTTGGCGAAGTTCACGTTGTTCTTGTTGCTCAGGTTCCGCAGCTCCACGGACTGGCCCGGCTTGTATTTCCGGAAGTCGATCAGCACCTCGTAGCGTTCGGCCGTGCCTTGCCGCCACGAGGACACCGCCTGCACCTTCGGGGTCATCCCGGCGTCGGTGCCCACCACATGGAACGGGTCGCCGTTGGACAGGGCGAAACGGTAGGAGCGGGTGATCGAACCAACCAGGAAGCGGAACCGGTAGATGCGCGGCTTGACCTTCATGGTGGGCCACGGCACTCCGTTGACCATGATGATGTCGCCCCACAGCCCGGCGTGGCCGTTGTCGTTGTAGCCGAGGGACCCGTCAGCGTTCAACATCACGTCCGAGACCAGGATGGGCACGTCGAACTCGCCCTGGGGCAACTGCGCCCGCTCACGCGCGTTGGTGATGGAGTAGATGGAGGCGAGCCCCGAGTACACGCCCTGCGCCGTCAGCATGTGGTTGTGGTCGTGGTACCAGAGCGTCCGCGCCGCCTGCCAGTTTGGATAGTGGTAGTTCTTCACCCTGCCGGGTGCGGTGCGGTCGTTGGCATATCCGTCGTACTGGGGCAGCGACGCCGAGCCGTGCAGGTGGGTGACGGTGTTGAACGTGTTTGGGTAGAGCAGGCCGGTCGCGGGCAGGCGGTTGCTGATCCTCAGCTCGCTCCGGGTGCCCTGCTGCACGCGGACGGTGGGGCCCGGGAAAATGCCGTTGTACCCCGCCAGGGTGGTGCTCAGCCCCCGTGCGATCTGGGCCTTGCCCAGCTTTTGGTTCAGGGCATATTTTGCGAAGGGCGTGCCGTCGCGGTCCCGGCCCGTGGCGTAGGGAAGCAGTTCCGGAGGCCGCCGGAAGGCGTTGAGGAACGGAACCGGCATGTTCGCCGGGGCGAGCGCGCTTGGCGCGACCACCGTTTCGTCGTCGTCCGCGCCCCGGCGCCCGGGGACACCCGCGAGGGCCGGCCCTCCGGTTGATGCTGTGACGGCGACAGCGCCGCCTAACAGGCTTAGTTTCAACACGTCCCTCCGTGTTGTTGCCATGACGTCCTCCCAGCTGGTTTTTGATGGCCACAGCGACGGCATTGGCGCTGGCCAAGTATTGAGACACAACTCATGGTGCGACGTTCTACTCCAGAAAACCTTGGGAAGCAGCGCCCGCAGGCGCCTGTCCCACCTGAATAGGTGGGAGGGCCGCCGTCGGGGGCGGAACCCCCTAGGTATGGCCGCCGCAGACGCGGCACAGCTGGCCGGCTCCCGGCTATTCACAATGGACCGGCGGCAGAATGCAGCGGGGAGCAAAGGAGCGTGGTCCCATGCAGGAGGAAGGTCTTCGGCGCCAGATCATGGGCGTCATCAGCCACGTCCTCGCTGACGAGGCGACAGACACGGACGTACGGATGGCGCTGCTCCGGCACCTTGGCGAGAACCCCGGAAGCCCGGAGCAGGCCCTGCTGGCGCACCTGCGCGAATGCCGGGGCCAGGACGCCGGTCCGGGCTGAGGGGTCCGCCGCGGCGGGTCCGTCCTGAGCCTGTGGTCCCCCCACCGGGGTGGACGGGGACTCTTTTGAGGGTGGACCCGCCGGGCATTTATCCAAGGTCTTTATTTGAAGCTTGACGTGGTTGGGGGCAATCACCTGGCTTGGCCTAAGAGGTTCTGGGGGCCATCTTGAGCACCGAAGGAGTCACCATGTTTTCGACATTCCACCATCATGAACGGTTCAAGTCCGGAGGGCGCAGCGGGCCCGGCCCGCGGCCGAACGAAGCAGGGGCAGGCCGCACACGGGTTAGGGGCGGACTGGCATCCGTAGCCGCCGGCGCGCTGCTAACCGCCGCCCTGTCGCCGCTGGCTGCGGCCCCGGCGAGCGCTGCCGCCGCCGGCGTGGGGCCCGTGGATCCGTCCAACGGCTTTCCCACCTGGTTTTCCGACGGCACCGTGAAGCTGCAGCTCTGCTACATGGCCGGTGCAGGCTGCCTCTCCGAGCCGCCCGACCCCGCTGCGCCGGCGTCGTATCCGGACAACTTCCCGGAGGAGGCGTTTTGGTTCAATGCCTCCGCCACCGGCGGCAACCTCCGCCTTTACGAGGCGGCGCTCGAAGGTGCCCACACCAACGGCGTTGTTGAGCCGGGAGAGCAGATGGGCTTCGGCAGGCTCCGGTTCCTCGTGGAGAACATCCTCCCGAACACCGCCTACACCATCACGCACCCGTACGGAGTGAACGTCATCACCTCGGAGGCCGATCCGAAGAATCCTGCACTGGGACGGATCAAGACCACCATTGATTCCGGCGTGTGTGCGCCCAGCCCCACCGCGCCCTGCAACTGGGCGGGAGTGGGCGCCGCCTTCCTGGGCGACTACAAAGCCGGCAGCACGGCTACCTTCCTTCGCCAGGTGGGCGCCGCGCCCGGAACGCTGGGCGACATCAACACCCCACGCGCCGTTACCGGCGCCCCCTCCGGCACCAACGCCGTCGTCATCACCGGCCCCAATGCCGGCGGCCCGGGGATCAACACCCTCACCGTCAGCACATTCACGGTGCAGGGGCTGATGGCGGAAGGGTCCGACGGCGCCCCGTCCACCCCGGATCTGGCGGCAGCCAGTGACAGCGGACGTTCGGCCACGGACAACATCACCAACGTCACGGCACCGACCTTCACCGGCGCTTTGCCGGCCGGAAGCACCGCCCCCGTGCAGCTGGTCGTGGACGGCGCAGCAACTCCCGTGGCAACCACCCTGGCAGGCGGAAACTACTCCGCCAGGCTGGCACCGCTCGGCCAGGGCGTCCACAGAGTCCAGTCCCGGACGGCGAACCCCGCCTACGTTCCCGACCCGCTGACGGGAGTAGTGCCCGCCGGCGTTCCTCAGTTCCTGACCTCCCCGACGCTGACATTCACCGTGGACAGTGCGGCCCCCGTGGCCACCGTCATCGCGCCGTTCCCGTCAACGCCGACCCTGGACAACACGCCGACGCTGAACTTCAGCAGCGAAGCCGGTGCCAGGTTTGAATGCCAACTGCTGCCCAGCAACACCGACTGGGATCCCACCTGCGCTTCGCCCAAAACCTGGGATGCCCAGGCCAACGGGACCTACGTATTCAACGTCCGGGCAACCGACGCCGCCGGCAACATCAGCACCGCCGCCAGCCGGACCGTCCAGATTGGCCCGGCGGACACGGTTGCTCCCACCGTCACCGGCCGGGCACCCGCCTCGGCCGCCACAGGCGTCGGTACCGGCACGAACGTCACCGCCACTTTCAGTGAGTTCGTCCAGGGCGTCTCCGGGAGCACGTTCACGCTGAAGAACGCTGCCGGGGCCACCATCGCGGCGACGGTGACCTACGACCCGGCAACCCGCCGGGCGACTCTCGACCCCACCGCCCTGCTCACCCCGAGCACTGCCTACACCGCGACCCTGACCGGCGGCACGGCCACCATCCGCGACCTGGCGAACCGGCCGCTTGCCTCAACCAGCTGGCGGTTCACCACAAGCGCCGCCCCCACCGTGTCCTCCCGGGCTCCGGGCGTGAACTCCACCGGGGCGCTCCGGACGGCCAACATCACGGCCACGTTCAGCAAGCCCGTCAACGGCGTCGGCACCGCCACCTTCACCCTGAAGAACGCCGCCACCGGCGCGGCGGTGGCAGCCACCGTCACCCGCAACGGGACCACAAACCAGTGGATCCTCAACCCGGCCGCCACCCTAGCGGCCAGCACCAGGTACACCGCCACCGTCACGGGCGGCCCCGCCGCGGTACGGGATGTTGCCGGCACTCCGCTTGCCAGCACGGCCTGGAGCTTCACCACCGGCACCCGCTAGGCGGCTGAACTGAAATAGCAGCAAGAGGAAGGCGCCGCCAGCACACAGCAGGCGGCGCCTTCCTGTGTGATCATGGCGCACGTGCGGCCCTCTGGCTACCGCTTGCCCTTCTTCCGCGAGCCGCGGCCCTTTCCCTTGTCCGGGTTGGGGGCGTAGCGCTGGGCAACTTTAGGCTTCTTGCCGCCCGCGCCTGCGCCGCCGCCGCGGCGGTCCGGCTTAGGTGCCTTCTTCGGCTTCTCCTGCTGCGCGGACGGCTGCCGTGAGCTCTGCGCCGTGCGGCCGCGGACAATGCCGATGAACTCTTCAATGACCTCGTCCGTGGCGTCGCTGGGCCAAGCGAGCGCAATCTGGGTTCCCGGCGCGCCTGTGAGGCGGCGGGCCACCGTGTCCTTGGTGTTGAAATGCCGGGCGACGGACATGGGAACTATCAGCAGGCCCGCACCTGTTGCCACCACCTGAAGAGCCATTTCCGGCCCGCCCAGCTCATCGGCGTCGAGGAAGTTTTCCTCGCCCAGGTCCGCCAGCGCCACGTCCTCGAACACGGTGATTTCATGGCCCTTGGGCGCCACCACCACGGGCTGTTCCTCGTACAGCGGGATGACGTTCAGGCCTTCGCGCTCCACCGGGAGGCGGACAAAGCTGAGGTCCGCCGAACCGTCACGAAGCACCGAAAGCTGCGAGCCGCCGTCGGACATGAATGAACGCAGGGGAACGTGCGGCATCCGTTCCTCCCAGCGCCGGATCCACTTCCCCGGCGTCACGCCGGGGACGTAGGCAAAGCGGAGCTCGCGCGGCGGGGAGTCCGGCGCGGCCGGGTCCAGGGTGGGTTCATCTTCAGCGGGCACACCTTCACAGTACTGCCACCGGCACGCACAGCGCGGCGCGCGTTGGCCACAGGCCTTGGTCAGGGGAGCAGGCCCAGCCGGATACCCTTAATGCATGACCTCCGCTAACTCCCAGTCCATGAAGCCGGCCACCGTTGCCAAGAAGCTTGGCATCTACCTGCCAGCGACGCCCCAGGAGTTCCAGGATTCAACCATCACCCGCGCAGAGTTCGCCGAGCTGCAGTCCAACCCGCCGGAGTGGCTGGCAGAACTGCGCCGCAACGGCCCGCACCCCCGCCCTGTGGTGGCGCAGAAGCTCAACATCTCCATCAGCGGCCTTGCCCGCGGCGGCGTTGAAGAGGCGCTGACGACGGCGGAAATCACCGCGCTGCTGCAGGCTCCCCCTGCGTGGCTCGTCGCCGAGCGTGCCACGCACGCCGCCGTCCGCGCCGAAGCCCAGCGCGTGAAGGAAGAGGCTGCCAAGAAGTCGGAAAAGAAGGCCCGCCAAGGCTAAAGCTGCCCCATTTCCGGCCATTCCCTTGGGGAAACCCGGAATTCTGATCCCCCAGCACTGGGGGAATTGGGGGTTCCAACCCGAGTGGGGGGTCTACGTCCCGGGAAGGGCTGAACGCGGGGAATCCCGGTGCTGACATGGGCAAATCACCCTGGTCCCCCTCGGGGCCCCTCCATGTGGGGGGACCAAAGAGTGCCGCCATTTTGGTGGCCCGGCTCGTTTCTCCAAGCCAAAACGCCCAGCGTTTCCCCAAGGGGCCCTGTTGATTCTGTGATTGTGCGTGAAGGTCGCGCACTCGGATCGATGAGGTCATCATGAAATCAGCACAAAGCGAGCCGGGAGCGCACACTTCTCGCCGTCCCGGCGCCCGCAAGGCCGGAATCTTTGCCACCGTCTCGGCCGTCATCTGCTCAACGTCCATGTTCGCCATTCCCGCCGCCAGCGCGGCCGTACCCACTTTTCCGGACAACATCGTTGTCTTCCCCAACCGTGACTTCGTCACCATCGAGGGCTACCAGAACCACATCGGAGAGACCGGCACGGTCGAGGTGCGCCGCGCCGGCAAGGTGATCGGCTCAGCCCAGGGCGTGGTGGCTGCCGGGGATGTCGCCTTCGAAGTCAACCATCCCGGCGGCTACTGCTGGGGTGCAGGAACCGGCCTGAACGTCACGCCGGACATCCTCCCGGGCGACGTCGTCTCCATCAAGTTCGGTGCCACTGACGGTGGCGAAACCACCGTCCAGGACGCCTACGTGACCGGCGATGCCACGCTCAGCGGCAGCACCCTCACCGTCAAGGGGCACATCGGCGCAGGGGTCAACCCCGCCCAGATGGAACAGCGCATCATTGAGCCTGCGCTCAAGGACACCACGGTGGCACGCCGGGACATCCGCGCCGTCCCCGGCGCGCTCACACCGGCCCCCAAGGGCGGCTACTCCTCAAGCCTGGAAGTCGCGGGCGACACCTTCACCGCCATCTACAACTTCGACGACGCCGCCACCGCTGAAATCGCCGCCAACGCCGGGCTCGGCGAGCGCGCCATGGCCTGGCAGTTCGAAGACGCAGACGCCAACCGGCAGGGCCTGACCATCGCCGAGTACGGCGAACCCGGCGGACCCGGCATGGGCGGCTGCCCCAACGGCCCGCTGCAGTCCGGGCCTCCTGCACCGTCCGGCATCACGGCCGCCAAGGTTTCCGGCGGGCTGAAGCTGAACTGGACGCCGGCCGAAGCCATCCCCGGAACCCCGGCCATCACCGGCTACCGCGCCGTCGCAGTCGGCAAGACCGTGACCGGCAACGAGCAGGTGGAGATCGGCAAGCGCATCTCCGGCCAGGCGGCCACCGGCACCACCATCACCGGCCTCTCCGCCACCGAGGACTACGACGTGTACGTCGTGGGCATCAGCAGCGTCGGCGAGACCTACCCCGCAGCCCACGCCATCCCGGTCACGGACAGCACGGCTCCGACCGTATCTGCGACGCCCAACGGCGGCACCTCCCCCGTGGCACAGCGGGTCACCCTGACCGCCAACGAAACGGGCAGCGACATCTACTACACCACCGACGGTTCCGATCCGGTCCTCTCCGGCGGCGTCCTCGGTGCGACGGCTATCCGCTACACCGCCCCGATGGACATCCCTGCCACCACCACCCTGCGGTTTGCCGCGTTCGACCCCTCGGGCAACGTCTCCACCATCAGCCAGGCCGTCTTCACCGTCACCAACGATCCGGTTCCCGCCGCACCGGCTTTCTCCGGGGCACCTGTGGTGGGCCAGGGCACGGCCACACTGACATGGACCGCGCCGAACCCCGGCGCCCCCGGCCTGACGATCACCGGTTACACCCTCCAGGCCTACACCGCTAACGGCACAGCATTCGGCGCGCCGCAGACGGCAGCAGGCACGGCAACATCGCTCGTCTACGGCGGGCTTGCGGGCGACACCGCCTACCAGTTCACCATCAAGGCCAGCAACGTCAACGGCACCGGACCCGAATCGGCCAAGACCGCCGCCGTCACCGCTCAGGGCGCCGTTGTCGCAGTGGCCGGCCCGGACCAGAACATTGTCCGACGCACCACGGCCACCCCGGTCACTCTTGACGGCACGGGCTCCACCACCACCGGAGCAACCTATCTGTGGGAGCAGGTCCTGACCGGGCCAACCGATCCGGACCAGGTCACGCTCACCGGGGCCAAAACGCTCAAGCCGACCTTCAGCCTCCCCGTCTTCAGGACACCGATGACCAACAATGCGCTCACGTTCCGCCTCACCGTAACGGTCGGCGCGACGGTCCGGACCGATGAAGTGAAGGTAGTGCCGGTCACGGACCGGGTAACCATCGGCGTCGCCCAGTGGAAGACCGGCGACCTCAGGATCGACGGCACCAGCTCCGTGGTTGGCGGCACCGTCACCATCCGCGTCGGCGGCCCCACCGGCCGGATCTTGGGCCAGCCAGCCGTTACCGCGGCTGTGGCACCGGCAACCGGTGGCGTGTTCACCCTGCGGCTCCGCAACGCGGCAGCCGGCACCACCAACCCGGGCACGGTATGGATTGAATCCACGCTCGGCGGCACCGCAGGTCCCAAGGCGGTAGCCAACAAGTAGAGAAAAACCAGCATCAACCACCGAGTCCGGTGCCTGGCGGCGATCAGCCGCCAGGCACCGGACTCGTTTGTGTTCCGGGATCGTTTGTTTCCAGGGTGGGTTAGGAGCTGCTGGTGGCGTCCTGCACCTCGCCCACCAGTTCCTCGATGATGTCCTCGAGGAAGAGCACACCGGTGGTGTTTCCCCGTGCGTCGAAGACCCTGGCCACGTGCGCGCCGGTGCGGCGCATGGTGGCCAGGGCATCCTCGAGCTCACTGCCGCGGAACGTCGAGGCCAGCCGGCGGATCCGTTTCTCCGGCACGGGCCGGGTGAACTTCTCCGGCGTGGTGAGGTCCATGACGTCCTTCAGGTGAAGGTAACCGGAGGGGTCGCCGTCGTCGTCGGTCAGGATGTAACGGGAGTAGCCGTGCTCGGCGACGGCCCGCTGGATGTCTGCCGGCGTCGACGACGCCGGCAGGAACACCATCTCGGCGACCGGAACCTCGACGTCGGCCACGGTCTTTTCCGTGAACTCGAAGGCCGCGGTGAGGGCGCCGGTGTTATCGGTCAGGACGCCTTCCCTCGTTGACTGCTCGACGATGCTGGCCACCTCGTCCAGGGTGTAGGCGCTGGTGGCCTCGTCCTTGGGCTCCACCCGGAACAGGCGGAGGATGGAGTTGGCGATGCCGTTCAGGGTCCAGATCACCGGTTTGAACAGGCGCGCCACCATCACCAGCGGCGGGGCCAGGATCAGCGCGGCGCGGGTGGGTACCGAGAACGAAATGTTCTTGGGGACCATCTCGCCGAGCACCACGTGCAGGAAGGTCACCAGCAGCAGCGCCGTGACGAAGGCGATGATTCCGATCGCTTCCCCGGACAGGGACGTCAGGCCAAGCGGGATCTCCAGCAGGTGGTGGATCGCCGGTTCGGAGACGTTCAGGATCACCAGCGAGCAGACCGTGATGCCCAGCTGGCTGGTGGCCAGCATGAGCGTTGCGTGCTCCATCGCCCAGAGCGTGGTTTTCGCAGCCTTGCTGCCCGCCTCCGCCTTGGGTTCGATCTGCGACCGGCGGGCGGAGATGACGGCGAACTCGGCGCCGACGAAGAAGCCGTTGACCACCAGCAGGACTGCGAGCCAGATGATGCCCGGAAGGTACTCACTCATGGGTCAGCTCCTGTGTGAGGCCATCGATGATCCTGTCATGGGCGCTCTTAGTCGCTTCTTGTGAGGCGTCCGGGGTGAAGCGGATCCGCTCCACGTGGGTTCCCAGGACCCGTTCCACGCGGAGGGTGCCGCCGTCGATCTTCACTTCATCGCCCAGTTCCGGGATGCGGTCCAGCTGGTCGGTGACGAAGCCGGCGAGGGTGTCGTATTCCTCGCCGTCGGGCACTGCGATGCCGGTCCGGTCCAGCAGTTCGTCGGGCCGCAGGGATGCATCAAAGGTGATGGACCGCCCGGTCCTGACAACGCCGGTGCGGGCACGGTCATGTTCGTCCTCAAGCTCGCCGACGATCTCTTCCACGAGGTCCTCAAGGGTGACGATGCCGGCGGTTCCGCCGTGTTCGTCTGAGACGATGGCCACCTGCAGCCCCTGTTTGCGCAGCAGGACCAACAGCGTGTCGACCCCCATGGATTCCGGCACCCGCAGCGGCTCGATCATCAGCTCCGAAGCAGTGAAGCGGGCCCGTTCTTCGATGGCCACAGCGAAGGCCTGCTTGACGTGCAGCACGCCGAGCACGTCGTCGCGGTCCTCCCCGATGACGGGAAAGCGGGAGTAGCCGGTGGTGGTGGCGAGGGCGACGATCTCTTCGGCCGTGTCATGGGCGTTTACTGCCGTCATCCGCACGCGGGGTGTCATGACGTCCGCGGCGGAGTGCTCAGAGAATCGCAGCGTGCGGTGCAGCAACACGGCGTGGTCCGCGTCCAGGACGCCTTCCATCGCGGACCGGCGTACCAGCGAACTCAGTTCCTCGGCGCTGCGGGCGCCGGAAAGCTCTTCCTTGGGCTCAATCCCGAAAGAGCGGATGATCCGGTTCGCGGTGTTGTTGAACAGCAGGATCACGGGCTTGAAGACGGTAGTGAAGAGGGTCTGGAACGGAACCACGACTTTGGCCGTGGCCAGCGGCAGGGCCAGGGCGAAGTTCTTGGGCACCAGCTCACCAATCACCATCGAAAAAATGGTGGCGATGAAGATGCCCGCCACTGCGCCGACGCCGGGAACAACGCCCTCAGGGATTCCCACGGAGAGCAGTGGGCCGTGCAGCATGGAGCTGATCGCCGGCTCAAACGTGTAGCCGGTCAGCAGGGTGGTCAGGGTGATGCCGAGCTGGGCACCGGACAGATGCGTCGAGGTGATCTTCAACGCCTTGATTGTGCTGGTGAGGCGCTTTTCCCCGCGGGCCTGGCGGGCTTCAAGATCGTTCCGGTCCAGATTGACCAGCGCGAACTCGGAAGCAACAAAGAAACCGGTACCGACCGTGAGAACGAGGCCGATGCCGAGCATGATCCATTCATACATTCGGGCGCCCCTCTCCCGTGGTGGCCGGCGAACCGGTCAGAAGGTGGAGGGGCCAGGGCATATGTGAAGGAGGGTCGTCCATAGTGCCCCCCAGTATATCGGGTGTTTGTTGAAGCTCCGTGGCCGCTGACTAGGCTTCCGCCTGGATGCCTCGCGGGTAGGCGGCCATCAGCGCGGCTGAGACAACCCAGACGGCACCGACCACAACAAGGCTGAGTGCGCCGCCGAGTCCTGTGGCGGAGGCGGCCAGGGCTGCGCCTCCGGCGGAGGCGCTGGCGCGAAAGCCCGCGCCGACGGTGAAGATCTGCGACCTGAGGTGGGGCGGGCTCAGCCGGTTGCGGAGGAAGAGCATCGCGGCGGCGGTGGATGCCGTGAAGACGCCGGACAGGCCGATGGCGACGACGGTCCAGGCCGTGCCCATGTCGACGGCGGCGCCGACGGTCAAGAGGCCGGTTGCGAGGAAGCCGGCCATCATGACAACGTGCGGCCGTGCCCGGCTGGGACGGACTGTCTCGCACAGCGCACCCAGCAGGCTGCCGACGGCGAAGGACGTCACCACGAGTGCCCCGTCGCTGGGTGAGCCGATCCGTTCGATGGAGAGGGCGACGGCGGCAATCGCCAGTCCGCCCTGGCCAACCTGGGTCAGCGTGGAGGCAGCGGTGACCACGGCCAGAGGGCGGTGGCTGAAAATACGGTGCAGCCCTGCCGCGACTGCCTGCCACGGTGAAACCCTGGGCGCTGAGTGCGGCTTCAGCCCGATGATGCTGACGCTCACTGCGCCTGCAGCGGCGGTGGCAGACAGCACCGCGAGCGCCGCCGAAGCGGGCAGGAACACAGCCATGACGGCCACGAAGGCCGGTCCCGCGACGGCTGAGACGTTATAGGAAAGGGCATCGAAGGCAAACGCCCGGCGGCCGTCGGGGATCACATCGGCGACGAAGCTGGAAAGTCCGCCCATGTAGAAGGGTGAGGCTGCGCCCGCCACAGCCAGGCAGGCGAACACAAGCGGCAGCGGGAGCTGGCCGAGGAATGCGGTTGCGGCGAAGGCCAGGGCGGTAAGTACTCCGGAAGCGGCCATCAGCAGGGCGGGGCGCCGGGCACGGTCGAGGGCAGCACCCGCCAGCGGTGCGGCGAGGACGCTCGGGCCGAGGGACACGGCAACCAGCGCACCCCCGACACCCACGTCGTTCAACTGCTGCACAGCGAGGATGGGGATTGCCACAGCGGAGCCGGCCATGGCCATCCTCGGGGGTATCGAAGCCGCAAGGTATCCGGGCGCACTCATGGGCCGGCAGGGACCGCCTCTCTGGGATGGGTTGCTTTGACCTTAGTCCATGGCACGCAGGCTGCCAGTCCGGCGTGGTCAGCATGTGGTGACCGTACAATGCGAGGGGACAGCAGCCAGCGAGCAGGAGCAGTAATGGCGGAGACAACAATTGACGGTTTGATGGCCGAACTGGCCGCGCTTGAGGATCCGGGGATGCGCGAGGCGAACCAGAGGCGCGGCGATGACCACGGTGTGAACCTGTCCGCATTGCGCGCCGTCGCGAAGCGGCTGAAGACCCAGCACGATCTTGCCCGTGATTTGTGGGCCACCGATAACACCGCGGCCCGGCTACTGTCACTGCTGATCTGCCGGCCGAAGGCCTTCGAACTGCAGGAACTGGACGCCATGCTGCGCCAGGCGCGCGCCCCCAAGGTGCATGACTGGCTGGTGAACTACGTGGTGAAGAAGAGCCCGCACGCTGAACAACTGCGCGTCGCGTGGACTGACGACCCCGACCCTGTGGTTGCGAGCGCCGGCTGGGCACTGACCACGGAGCGGGTCGGGAAAAAGCCCGAGGGCCTCGACCTGTCCGGACTCCTGGACACCATCGAGGCGGAAATGAAAGGCGCCCCGGAACGCCTGCAGTGGGCGATGAACCACACTCTGGCGCAGATCGGCATCGAGCATGCCGGCCACCGCGGCCGGGCCGTCGACATCGGCGAACGGCTGGAAGTACTCAAGGACTACCCGACCCCGCCGAACTGCACGTCGCCCTTCGCGCCGATCTGGATCAACGAGATGGTCAGCCGGCGGGGCGAAGCCTGACCGTATGGACAACCGAACCGAGGCACGGGAGTTCCTGGTTTCCCGCCGTTCCCGGATCACTCCGGCGCAGGCGGGCCTGGAACCGATTGGCGGCCGACGGCGTGTTCCCGGCCTTCGCCGGGAGGAAGTGGCGCGTCTCGCGGGGGTCAGCGTTGAGTACTACACCCGTCTCGAACGCGGCAACCTCAGCGGCGCCTCCGACAGCATCCTCGACGCGATCGCGCAGGCCCTTCAGCTTGACCGGGCCGAGCACGACCACCTCTACGACCTCGCCCGGGCAGCCAACACCACGGCCCGGAACCGGGCCAAGAGCACCCCTGTCAGCGTGCGGCCGGCCATGCAGTACCTGCTGGATGCGATAACGGGCGCCCCGGCGTTCATCGCCAACAACCGGATGGACATCGTGGCCGCGAATGACCTCGGCTACGCCATGTACTCCGACATGTACCGCGTCACGGCGCGCCCCGCGAACCACTCAAGATTCATCTTCCTGGACCCGCTCTCCCACGACTTCTACCCCGACTGGGACCGTGCAGCCAACGTCAACGTCGCGATCCTGCGCCGCGAGGCCGGCCGAAACCCGCACGACAAGCGCATCACCGAACTCGTCGGCGAACTCTCCATGCGCAGCGACGAGTTCCGCACCCGCTGGGCTGCACACAATGTCCGCCGCCACTACTCCGGAACCAAGACCTTCCGCCATCCCGTCGTCGGGCATCTGGAACTGACGTACGCGGCCATGGAGCTCGAAGACGACCCCGGCCACACGCTCACGGTCTATCCCGCCGTTCCGGGTAGCCCGTCCGACGAAGCACTGCGGCTCCTGGCCTCCTGGGCCGCAACGGAACGAATCGCCGAAACTGCACGGGCGGCCAGCCGGGTTCAGTAATTGCGAGGTTGCCGCCGAGCCGCGCCGAAGAGGCCGGCGCGTAACCTTCCCGCGGCACTTGACCGTGATTCCCGTCACTGCTTACTAAATGAACTTCATTCATTTATATCCGACACCACGGACCAGGACTCGCGTGAGCCCCGATGTCCCGGGCGGGAATGTGGCACTGACGGCGTTGCCTCAGCGGACTGTGATTCTCGCTGGGACTTTCCTGGGCAGCACTTGGCCTTGCCTATTTGGCCTACCTCACCCGCGGCTTCCGCCGCCCGACTCCACATCTGCAACTCGAGGAGGCCTGACCGGCGGGCGCGCATGCGCGTCCGCGTAGCATGCGAGCATCAAAAAGTTCTTGACCGCCGATATGTACCGATATATCGTTGAGTATCGCTTCAGAGAGGAGTGATGCTCAACGGAAGGACGATGCCCCATGAAAGGCATTCACGACCACCACAGATTTTCGGATTTCGGACCCGAGGCGGGACGCTTCGAGCGGGGAAGGAGCCGGCGCGGGCCGCACGGCCATGGCAGGTTTGGCCCCGGCCGCGGCTTTGGCCCGGGCTTTGGTCCGGGCGGTTCACGCCGGGCCAACAGGGGCGATGTCCGCTCCGCGATCCTCTCGCTCCTGGCGGAAGCTCCGTCCAACGGCTACGGGATCATCAAGACCATTGCCGAGAAGTCGTCCGGCGCCTGGCGGCCCAGCCCGGGCTCCGTCTACCCCACGCTCCAGCAGCTCGTCGACGAGGAACTCATTGCACCGGTGGGCGACGGCCGCCGCACCGAGTTCGCACTCACCGACCAAGGACGCAAGTATGTGGCTGACCACGCCGAGGAACTGGACCGAGCCTGGAACACCAGTGCCGAGGAGTCAGGACCTGCGTTTCACCAGAGCGTTGAAAAGCTCATGGGTGTCATTCATCAGTTCCGGTTCGCGGCAAACGACGAACAGCGTGCCGCCGCAATGGAAAAGATCGATGAGACCCGCCGGGCCCTGTACCAGATCCTCGCGGATTAAGGACGCGCCCGCATCCGGACTGAACAGGATCTGCGCTGGCAGGCGGGCCTAGTTGGCAGGCCCGGCCTGCTCCGCGTACTCAATAGCTTTCTCACCAACGTCGGCCAGGTACGCCTCGGACTGGTTGTAGGACCAGACGGCGTCATTCCACCCCTGGGGCGTGGTGAGGTCCCGGCCGCCGTCGCACAGGTAGCCGGCAGCGCTGAGAGCGGCGTCGTCAATATTGTGCGGATCGGTTACTCCATCGCCGTTCGCGTCCCGCCCTGCCAGCTTCCACGTGGAGGGGATGAACTGCATGGGTCCGACGGCGCGGTCCCAGAGGGCGTCGCCGTCCAGCGCGCCGCCGTCGGTATCGGCAATGGCAGCAAAGCCGTCCCCGTTGAGGCCAGGCCCGACGATCGGGCCACTTACGTCCCCCGACTCCGTGAGGCGGCCGCCCCCGAGTGCGCCGTGCGCGGATTCGACGAACCCGACGGCGGCCACCGTATTCCAGCCGATCCCGCACGCTGGCGCTGCGGCATTCGCCAGGCCGGCCGCGGCGACGTACGCCCGGAGGGCCCGCGCGGGGATTCCTGTCCGCGCGGCGGTGCGTGCCACCCAGCCCGGATCGACGGTCCTGGTGATGTTGACGGCATGCGCACTGCCACTTGCCGGCGGCACGAACTTTCCCGCCGCCTGCGGCGGGGCCGGCTGGGCTGCACGCACCCCCGCGCCGGAGTTCCCCGCGCCGGGCACGCCCGCATTGGTCGCGCCGAAGAGCCAGAACGCGCACGCGGTGATGGCGCAGAACGCGAAAAGGCTAAGAACCGCAAGGCGTTTCAGACGGAGCACGGAACAGCCTAACCCGGCGGCGGCCTCTCGCGGCCTTTCGCGGCCCTTCCCGGCCCCTCCGACCCAAAACGTTGACAAAGTGTTGGTCCCGCCGTTCTACTTTTATGCAGGCACCGAACATGATGCACGCGAACCGTACGCGTGGACAGGCTTACATCAGAGCCCGTGGGGGCGGTGCACCAGCGGCCTACAGGCCACACATATTGGCATCCGGTCGACGCTGCGTACGCAGACATCCCGGAGCGCCCTGCCGCTGGCTCGCGAGCGGCCCGAAACTCCGAACAGTTCAAGCGTTTCAACACCCCAAAGGACACCCATGCCCAGCACCACGAAGACCATCGACATCCAGGTAAACGACCGCCAGATCCTCGACGAGAGGCTGGATGCCGCCGTCAAGTGCCTTCAGGAGGCGGCCATTCTTACCGGGACACACGGGATCATGGTCACGCGCAACAGGCCCGGGAGCTACACCGCCACGCTCTCCGAGCAGGTTCCGTTCGGCATGACCCGCGAAATTATCCTCTAAACTTTGGGGACCTTAACCCGTCCCCGGTATCCGGGAATACCTGGCGGCGCCCGCTCGTTGAGTCCTGCGAATGCGCGCCGTCCGGCGCACAGCCGAAGGAGTAAAAACCATGGCAACTGACTACGACGCCCCTCGCGTGGCCCAAGAGGACCAGCCGGCCAACGAGTCGCTGGAGGCCATCCAGTCCCGCCAGGGCGGATCCCAGACTGCCCTGCTTGATGTGGAAGAAGCCGACACCGCCGAAGGCATCGACCTTCCCGGTGCCGACCTCTCGCACGAAGAGCTGCTGATCCAGGTTGTTCCGGTGCAGGAAGATGAGTTCACCTGTATGTCCTGCTTCCTGGTCCACCACCGCAGCCAGCTCGCGCGCGAAAAGGACGGCAAGAAGTACTGCTCGGAGTGTGAAGGCTAGCACCAGGGGGCTAGCTCTGAAGGGCCAGCACTGAGAAGATAGCGCTGTGCTGGCCCGGCTCCGATCGTCCTGGACCGCCGTCGTTCCCCTCGTCGGCCTGATCATGCTGGCTGTGACCTGGGGAGTTTCCCCAGGTCCGGTGCTGGCCACCGTCATCGCGGTGGTCCTGGTTGGCGCCGTGCTGGCGGCCGTGCATCATGCCGAAGTCGTGGCCGAGCGCGTCGGCGAGCCCTTCGGATCGCTCGTGCTGGCGGTCGCTGTGACCATCATCGAGGTGGCCCTGATCGTCACGCTGATCGCGTCCGGCGGCGAGGGAAGCCACTCGCTGGCACGGGACACAGTCTTCGCCGCCGTCATGATCACAGCCAACGGCATTGTGGGGATTGCCCTGCTGGTGGGCGCCCGAAGGTATGGCATTCCGCGGTTCAATCCGGAGGGAGCCGGTGCGGCCCTGGCTGTGGTCACAACCCTCGCCACGCTGACGCTTGTCCTGCCGACCTTCACGTCGGCGCGGCCGGGGCCTGAGTTTTCGCCCCTGCAGCTGGGCTTCGCGGCCGTGGCGTCGCTGTCGCTTTACGGCCTGTTTGTGCTGACCCAGACCGTGCGTCACCGCCACTTCTTCCTTCCGGTCGTGTCCGCCGACGACGGCGACGACGGACTGCACGGCCCCACCCCCACTAACCGGGCCACTTACACAAGCCTGGCGCTGCTTTGCGTGGCGCTGGTCGCCGTCGTCGGACTGGCCAAAACCGTATCCCCGGTCATCGAAGCGGGCGTGAGCCGCGCCGGGATCCCGGAGTCCTTTGTGGGCGTGGTCATCGCACTCCTGGTCCTGCTTCCGGAGGGACTTGCCGCCACCCGGGCCGCTTCGCGGAACAGGATCCAGATCAGCCTCAACCTGGCCTACGGCTCGGCGATCGCCAGCATCGGCCTGACGATTCCAGCAATCGCTATCGCCAGCATCTGGCTGCCGGGACCGCTGACGCTGGGCCTCGGCGGCACGCAGATCGTCCTGTTCCTGCTGAGCGTCATCGTGGGAACACTCACGGTCGTGCCGGGCCGCGCCACCCGCCTGCAGGGGGCCATCCACCTGGTGCTGTTCGCCGCATTCCTCTTCCTCGCCATGTTCCCGTAGGCACCGTGAGGGCTCGGGGCGGCGGTCAGCCGCCTCCAACTGCCACTTCGATATCATGGCTTCATGACTTCCCCCCCAGGGAGCGACGATGACCTCCTGCTCGAGCGGCAGCTCTGCTTCGCCCTCGCTGTCGCCTCACGCACCGTCATCGGCGCCTACCGGCCCGTGCTGCAGGAGCTCAACCTCACCCACCCGCAGTACCTGGTGATGCTGGCTCTGTGGGAGAAGAGCCCGCGTTCAGTCAAGGAAATCAGCGACGCCCTCCTCCTGGTCCCGGCCACCCTGTCTCCCCTGCTCAAGCGGCTCGAAGCCCTGGGATACGTCACCCGCCGCCGCGTTCCCGGGGATGAACGCTCCCTTGCAGTCGGCCTGACCCCCGACGGGACCGCGCTCCGCGACAGGGCGATGGGCGTGCCCGGCACCATGCTGGCCAAGCTCGGCCTCACCCGCACCCAGGCGGAGGACATCCACGTTGCCATGACGCAGCTCATCGAATCCGCCCAGATCGATCACACACTGCAGGCTGGCCCCACTGTGGACGACGAAGCCACGGCCTAGCCGGAGCGACAGAGAAAGCCGACGGCGGGTTCAGCCTCGCAGGCGATTCTGCTACCCCTTGCGGCAATCGAACGCACCTGTTTCCCTGAGTGCATGACGGACAGGGAAAAGAACGCCGACCTGCCCCGCGACCCACACCTGCGGGAAGATGTGGTGCCCGGTGCTGTGCAGGAAACCGAAGGCGGCGACGGGAAGAAGTTGCCTCCGGGCCAGACAAACGCGGACCAGCAAGTGGCCGGACTCGCTGCTGCCACCCACTACGGGGACGGCGTGGACCCCGAGGCAGAGGACGATCAGAACAAGCCGCTGTGAAGGACGCCGCATGCCCCAGCCGTACCCTTCGAGTTTTTGTGCAGATAATGGCCTCTAGCGCCCCGTAAAGTCGCGACAGCTGTACAAAAACTTCAGACTCCGTCGGCGATCAGCGCCTCATCACAGTTCTCCGGGGCCGTAGCCACCTCGGATGACTCTTCCGGCAGCCACGGCAGAATATTGCATGCCAGAGGTAGAATTCCCTGCCATGAGGACAGTCACAGACAACCTTGAAGATCCTGATGATGTCCGCACCCGTATTGTGGTCACCGCCTACCAATTGTTCTCCCACCGTGGAATCCGAGATGTCGGCGTCGACGAGCTGATCCGCGCCTCGGGCGTCGCCAAGGCGACGTTCTACCGGCATTTCCCGTCGAAGGACGACGTGGCGCTGGCCTTTTTGAAGCGCCGGGACGAGCTGTGGATGATGGGGTCGGTGGTCCCGGAAGCAAGAAGCAGGGCAGACAACCCCGAAGACCAGCTGTTGGCCATCTTCGACGTTTATGACGAGTGGTTTCAGGAGGATGATTTCGAAGCCTGCTCCTTTGTTAAGGTGCTGCTGGAAATGGGGGCCTCGCATCCGCTGGGGCGCGCGAGCATCGAGTACCTGGCCAGGATCCGCCAACAGGTACGGCTCTTGGCGGACGAAGCGGGCCTGGAGGACTCCGAGGCGTTCGCCCTCTCCTGGCACATCCTCATGAAGGGCTCGATCATCGCCGCCGCCGAAGGTGACAGGCTCTCGGCCCGCCGCGCCCGGCGGATGGCCAGCGGGCTGATCGCCACGCACCGGCCGGCATAGCTAATACCCAAACTTCCTCCGGAGTGGATCAACGCCGTCATCCCCCACAGTCCGGGCGGAGGCTTCCGGCTATCACGAGTTCTTCCCGGGGTTCTCGCAGGTGCCCGCCGACGAGGTTGACGTGCCTATGTGAAGTTGGTCGAAGGCATCCAGACCCGCCTCGCACTGGACTGAGCCAGACTAGAACCGGCCAGACCAGAAGCGGCCACCCAGAACCGAGCCACGGGAGAACCGAACCATCCTGACGCAGAGCCAGTTGTAAATGCGGTCCACCCCTAGAATGGCGGGGGTTCTGGCTCCTTGGGCGGGTAAAAGGCTTTGCCGAAATCCACGGCTTCGGTGCTGTATTCCCGGCCCAGCGGTGAACGCCACTCAAGATCCCCGCCTGGGGACGACTGTCTATAGCTCCAGGCACCGATGGACTTCAGGGCGTGGTGCTTTCGGCAGAGCATTGCCAGGTTGCCGGCGTCGGTGGTGCCACCGTCCTGCCATTCGATGGTGTGGTCGGGTTCGCAGGCAGTGGCCCGGCGGGTGCATCCCGGGAACCGGCAGGTACCGTCACGGCAATACAGGTACCGGCGCAGCATCTTCGGTGGACGGTAGGCCACACGGCCAACACCCAGCGCCTGGCCAGTGGTGCAGTCGGTGAAGAGCCGCTGCCATGTGGGGGCAAGTGCCGCCAGGCGGCGGGCCGTGACAGCGTCAACGGGACCGTAGCCTTCAAGTTCGGCTGTTTCGGAGCCGTCGTCGAGGACAAGGCCGTCGCCGAGGATGTGTCCGACGGGAATGGTCACCACGACCTCGGCGCGGAACGCTCCAGATTCCGGCTCATCAGATGCGCCCAAAAACCGGTATGTGAACGCATCAGCGCGAAGCTCCGACAGTGTGCTGGATTCGGTAGGTGCGCCGCGCCCAAGGGCAGTGCCGGGCCCAGGAAGGAAGGGAAGGGCCCCGGGCTCTGCAGCCCGCGCGCTAGCCTCCCGCGCATCGCGGTCGAGCCCATTAAAAATGGCCATCCCCACTTCCACCGTGAGGAACGCGGATAGCGTGCACATGCCGTCCGGCTCGGGCGAGAACCACACACCCCGTTCGCGCTGCGCAGACGCCTTCCGGGCCGCGAGGCTCTCAGGGTGGAGGCTCTCGCGCAGCCGACGCAGGCACGCGCGCAATTCGGCCGGGGTGCGGCGTCGGCCCTGCCGCGTCCGCGTGCGCCGCAGGGCCACTGCGGCGAATTTCTCGGCCTGCTCGGAAGGGAGAGAGCGTGCCTGGTCGAGAATGATCCGGGCGTGTGCCTCGGAGATCTCGCCCGCCTCAACCGCCTCAAGAACCTCCCACCGGGACGTCGTCAGATCCGCGGCGTCGTTCAGGAAGCGTGCGGCTGTGCCTTCCGTGAGCGCACAGCCGGTGGACACTTCACTGACGGCGAGCGCATGGGCCTCGTCCCCTCCAAACCGCACCGGCTGGTTCCCTCGGCGCCGGGGAGATTCTTCGCCAATCGCTTCTTCGACCCTGGCCAGGGCGCTCATTTTTATGGCTGTTGCCCAGGCGACGAGCCGGTCGGTCGACTCCACCACGGAGAGCGCCTCGTCGGCCGTGAGGAAGGAGGGGAGCGGAAAGCTCACCCTTCCGGTAAGCAGCGAATCCTCGTGATCTGTGAAGTCGACAGCCGGAACCCACGTTTCGTCGGTGACGAATGCTTGGACCTCCATGCCGCGCCCCCTCCCCGGGACCCTCGTCTTCTGAAATCACGCGCCTTCTGAAACCACTTGTCTTCTGAAACCACTTGCCGGCCTCTCCCTTACCGGACACTCTCAGACTAGGGGGAGGGCCTGACATTTAAGGGCCCATCGGGCACCGGGCAGGCGGAACTAATAAGTTTTTGCAAGTCCACCGGAGAACGAAAGTAGGTTGCAGCACGGTATTCCCAGCCCTCGGAACGCCCAGAAATGCTACCCAGTTAGGTGCCGTGGTGGGCGCGTGGGGACGACGCCCACCACCTTGCCTACGGCGCGGCAAAGGGCGGACGGCGACGGATATCTCCGCGCACATCTCGCCGGACGATCCGTTGCTCAGCGGCCTGCCCTGGGTGAGGTCACGGCGGGATCCTCTGGATCCGCTCATCGATTGAAGGACGCCGCCTTTCGAGAAGGCGGCGTCCTATGCGCTGAGGCTGATGCGTGCCAGGGCGTCCCTTCGGCTGATCTCGCATGCCAGTGGGGTGAGGCAGGTTTCGTAGTCGGCGATCTGCGCGATGCGGCGTTTGTGCCGGGA
The DNA here is from genome assembly GCF_059568005.1 of Arthrobacter sp. BGA-UO-ETr-C19. NCBI lineage: Bacteria > Bacillati > Actinomycetota > Actinomycetes > Micrococcales > Micrococcaceae > Arthrobacter > Arthrobacter sp. BGA-UO-ETr-C19. Next base: position 8,270 of record NZ_JCAQPC010000021.1, on the reverse strand, counting down.
GTCATGGGTGAAAGGCTCCTGGAGGAAAAGGACCGCGAATTTGAGGCATTCCTCCGGCGTGTGTTCGCGGGCTCCGATGGCGATGACGTTCGCGTCATTGTGCTGCCGGGCCAACCTTGCAGTCGACTCGTTCCAGACCAAAGCGGCGCGAATGCCCCTGACTTTATTCGCCGCGATCTGTTCGCCGTTGCCGGAGCCGCCGATGACGATGCCGAGGCTTGGCCGGTTGACGTTGATGTCGCGGGCCACTCCCTCAGCGGCAGTGATGCAAAATCCGGGATAGTCGTCCTGGGCGTCGTACTCCGCCGGCCCGTGGTCCACCACGTCATATCCCAGGCTTGTCAGTTCCCGTTGCAGCGAACGGCTCAATTCAAGGCCCGCATGGTCGCTGCCTATGTGGACCCGGTACGCAGCCCCGGCTCCGAGACCAGTGGCTGATGATGGTTCAGTGCTCATGTGATCACTTTCAACGTGTAGTGGTGGTAATTGGCTAGAGGGTCTTGCCTGCCGAGCCCAGCTGCTGGGTTGCCTCAACCACGCGTGCTGCGAGGCCGGCTTCGGCGGAGGCGCCCCAGACGCGGGGGTCGTAGGTCTTCTTGTTGCCCACCTCCCCGTCGACCTTCAGCACGCCGTCGTAGTTGCGGAACATGTGGTCCGCCACCGGACGCGTGAACGCGTACTGGGTATCCGTGTCGATGTTCATCTTGATCGTGCCGTAAGACACAGCGTCCGCGATCTCCTGATCCGAGGAACCCGACCCGCCGTGGAAGACCAGGTCGAACGGGCTGTCCTTGCCGATCTTCGCCCCGACCTGGGCCTGGATGTCCTTCAGGATCTCCGGGCGCAGCTTCACCCCGCCCGGCTTGTACACGCCATGGACGTTACCGAAGGTCAGGGCAGTGATGTAGCGGCCGTTCTCGCCCGAACCCAGCGCCTCAACCGTGGCCAGCGCGTCCTCCACCGTGGTGTACAGCTTCTCGTTGATCTCGTGCTCGACACCGTCCTCCTCGCCGCCGACCGTGCCGATCTCGACCTCGAGGATGATCTTGGCGGCAGCGGTACGGTCCAGCAGCTCGCGGGCGATCCGCAGGTTTTCCTGCAGCGTCTCGGCCGAACCGTCCCACATGTGCGAGTTGAAGATCGGGTTGCGGCCGGCCTTGACCTCGGCCTCGGACGCGGCCAGCAGCGGCAGCACGAAACTGTCCAGCTTGTCCTTGGGGCAGTGGTCCGTGTGCAGGGCGATGTTCACGTTGTAGTTCCTGGCCACCTCACGGGCAAACGCCGCGAAGCCCAGCGACCCGGCAACCATGTCCTTCGTGGACGCACCGGACCAGTACGCCGCACCGCCGGTGGAAACCTGCACGATGCCGTCAGACTCGGCCTCCGCGAAACCGCGCAGCGCCGCGTTCAGCGTCTGCGAGGACGTCACGTTCACCGCGGGGAACGCGAAGCCGCCCTTCTTGGCACGGTCGATCATGTCGGCATAGATCTCTGGGGTTGCAATGGGCATGTTACTCGGCAACCTCGCCGGTGGACTCATAGGTGGCGATCTTGCCGATGCGGCGTTCGTGCCGTTCGGCATTCGTGAACGGTTCGGCCAGGAATGCCTTGATCAGTTCGGTGGCCTCTTCAACGGTGTGCTGGCGCCCGCCAACTGCGACCACGTTGGCGTTGTTGTGCTGACGGGCCAGTTTGGCCGTGTCCAGGTTCCAAGCCAGCGCAGCACGCACGCCCTTGACCTTGTTCGCGGAGATCTGCTCACCGTTGCCGGAACCGCCCAGCACAATCCCCAGGGCGTCCACGCCCGCGGCCTGGTCTGCCACGACGGCGGCCGCGGCGTTGATGCAGAATGCGGGGTAGTCGTCCTCGGCGTCGTAGGCGGCAGGCCCGTGGTCAACCATCTCGTAGCCGCTGGCTGACAGTGCCGTGATGAGGTGGGAGCTCAGCTCCATGCCGGCGTGGTCGGTTGCGATGTGAACGCGCATGAGTGGTCCTTCAGGCTTGTTGGAATACGACGTTGTTGGGGCGCGGCGTTGATGTGCCGAAGGCGAGTTGGCCCTTTGCCCGCAGCGACTCGATGGCATCCTCGGGTGACGGCTTGCCGTACACGGCCGATCCCGCTACGAAGACGTTGGCGCCGGCCTCAGCGGCACGGATGATGGTTTCTTCGGTGATGCCGCCGTCAACCTGGATGGCTACGTTCACTCCGGAACCCTCTACCGCCGCACGGGCGCGGCGGATCTTGGGCAGCATGACGTCCAGGAATGCCTGGCCGCCAAAGCCCGGCTCGACCGTCATGATCAACAGCATGTCCAGTTCGGGGAGCATGTCCAGATACGGTTCCACCGGGGTGGCCGGGCGCAGTGCCATGCCCGCCTTGGACCCGCGTGCGCGAAGTTCGCGGGCGAGCTTGATGGGGGCGTCGGACGCCTCGACGTGAAACGTCACCGAGCTCAGGCCGGCGTCGGCGAACTGGGGCGCCCAGCGGTCGGCATTGGAAATCATCAGGTGCGCGTCCAGCGGCACGGGGCTGACCTTCTGGATCCGCTCGACGACGGGCAGGCCAATGGTCAGGTTCGGCACGAAGTGGTTGTCCATGACATCCACGTGCACGGCGTCGGCGTTGCTGATGCGGGCCAACTCGGCTTCGAGGTTGACGAAGTCGGCCGAGAGGATGCTGGGGTTGATACAGCAATTCAGGGGTGAAATGGACATGATGTCTAGGATGCCTTCCGTGCGGTAGTGAGGGCACCGTTGACGTCGGCCAGCAGTTCCTTCCAGCTGGCAACAAACTTGTCCAGGCCTTCGGATTCCAGGAGGGCGACAACGTTGTTGTAGGAGATGCCGAGGTTCTCGAGGGCGTTGAGGACGGTGTTCGCTTCCCTGTAGGTACCGGTGATGGTGTCACCCGTGACCACGCCGTGGTCGAACGTGGCGTCCAGGGTCTTCTCCGGCATGGTGTTCACGATGCCGGCGGCAACGAGCTCAGTGACGTAGAGGGTGTCCGGGTAGGCCGGATCCTTCACGCCGGTGGAAGCCCACAGCGGCCGCTGCGGGCGCGCACCGGCCTCGGCCAGGACAGCCCAGCGTTCGGTGGAGAAGAGCTCTTCGTAGACCTGGTACGCGAGGCGGGCGTTGGCGACGCCGGCTTTGCCCTTGAGTGCCTTGGCTGCGTCGGTCCCGATCGCATCCAGTCGCTTGTCGATTTCGCTGTCCACGCGGGAGACGAAGAAGGATGCCACGGAATGGATCTTGGAGAGGTCGTGGCCGTTGTCCATGGCCTGCTTCAGGCCGGCCTGGAAGGCGTTGATGACTGCCCGGTAGCGCTCGAGGGAGAAGATCAGGGTCACGTTGACGCTGATGCCCTCGGCCAGCACCGCAGTAATGGCTTCCAGGCCTTCAATCGTGGCCGGGATCTTGATCAGGACGTTGTCCTTGTCGACCTTTTTGTAGAGGTTCTTGGCTTCGGCAATCGTGCCGGCGGTGTCCCAGGCGAGGCGGGGGTCGACTTCAATGGAGACGCGGCCGTCGACGCCGTGGGTTGCCGCGGCGATCGGGGCGAAGAGGTCGCAGGCGTCGGCGACGTCCGCCGTCGTGATCTCGAAGATCGTCTCCTCGACGCCGGCGCCCTGCGCTGCGAGTTCGGCGATCTTTGCGTCATAGTCCGTGCCGGACGTGATCGCAGCCTGGAAGATGGACGGGTTGGTGGTCACGCCCACCACGTTCTTCTGGTCGATGAGCTTCTGCAGGCTGCCGCTGTCGAGCCGCTCGCGGGAGAGGTCGTCCAGCCAGATGGACAAACCGGCGTCGGAAAGCTGTGCGGTGGGTGTTGCGTTGGTCATGGCTTCTGCTTCTTCCTTCGAAAATGGTGACAGTTTGCAGTGCCGCGGGACGCCGGTGGAGGCCGTCCCGCGGCACAGGCCGCAGCGCGGGTGGGAATTAGTTGCCGGCGGCGGCGAGGGAGTCCTTGGCGGCGGCAGCGACTGCTTCCGCGGTGATGCCGAACTCCTGGAACAGGCGCTTGTAGTCTGCCGAGGCGCCGTAGTGCTCGAGGCTGACGGAGCGGCCGGCGTCGCCGACGAATTCCTTCCAGCCCAGGGCAAGTCCTGCTTCGACAGAGACGCGGGCATTGACCGCTGCGGGCAGGACAGCCTCGCGGTAAGCAGCGTCCTGCTTGTTGAACCACTCCACGCACGGCATGGACACCACGCGGGCGGCGATGCCTTCGGCCTGGAGTGCTTCGCGGGCCTGGACGGCCAGCTGGACTTCCGAGCCGGTGGCGATCAGGATGACCTGAGCGTCCACGGTCTTGCCGTCCTTGGATGCCTCGGCCAGCACGTAGCCGCCCTTGGCCACACCGGCGGGGGAAGCGAAGGTGTCACCCTCGGCGGCGCCCCCGCCGCGGGCGAACGTCGGGACGTTCTGTCGGGTCAGGACGATGCCGGCCGGGTTCTCGTGGTTCTCCAGTATGGTCTTCCACGCGATGCCAACTTCGTTGGCGTCGGCGGGGCGGACGACGTCCAGGCCGACGATCGCACGGAGGGTGGCGAGCTGTTCCACCGGCTGGTGGGTGGGGCCGTCCTCGCCGAGGCCGATCGAGTCGTGCGACCACACGTAGATGGACGGAACGCCCATCAGGGCGCCGAGGCGGATGGCCGGCTTCTGGTAGTCGCTGAAGATCAGGAACGTGCCGGAGAACGCACGGGTCTTGCCGTGCAGGGAGATGCCGTTCACGATCGAGGCTGCGGCGTGCTCGCGGATACCGAAGTGCAGGACGCGGCCGTAGGGGTTGCCCTTCCACGCTTCCGTTGACCGGGAAGCCGGGATGAACGACGGCGAGCCCTCGATCGTGGTGTTGTTGGACTCCGCGAGGTCGGCCGAGCCGCCCCAGAGTTCCGGCATTACCGGGCCGATGGCGTTCAGGACCTTGCCGGACGCGGCGCGGGTGGACACATCCTTGCCTGCTTCGAAGACCGGCAGTGCGGCCTCGAGTTCAGCGGGCAGCCGGCGGGCCTCGACGCGCTCCAGCAGGGCAGCGGCTTCCGGGTTGGCGGACTGCCAGGCGGAGAAGGACTCTTCCCATTCCTTGCGGGCGGCCGCGCCGCGGTCCACGACCCGGCGGGCGTGGGCCAGCACGTCCTCGTCAACCTCGAAGGACTTCTCGGGGTCGAATCCCAGCACTTCCTTCAGGGCTGCGACTTCATCGGCGCCGAGGGCTGAACCGTGGATCTTGCCGGTGTTCTGCTTCTTCGGGGCCGGGTAGCCGATGATGGTGCGCAGCGAGATGATGGACGGCTTGGAGGTCTCAGCCTTGGCAGCCAGCAGCGCCGAGTAGAGCTCCTGGACGTCTTCGACGTATTCGCCCGACTCGGTCCAGTCCACGCGCTGGGTGTGCCAGCCGTAGGCTTCGTAGCGCTTCAGGACGTCCTCGGTGAAGGCGATGTCGGTGTCGTCCTCGATGGAGATGTGGTTCTCGTCGTAGATGACCACGAGGTTGCCCAGTTCCTGGTGGCCGGCCAGGGACGAAGCCTCAGAGGTCACGCCTTCCTGGATGTCGCCGTCGGAAGCGATAACCCAGATGGTGTGGTCGAACGGGCTCTCGCCGGCGGGAGCATCGGCGTCGAACAGGCCGCGCTGGCGGCGCTGGGAGTAGGCGAAGCCGACCGAGGAGGCCAGGCCCTGGCCCAGCGGGCCGGTGGTGATTTCCACGCCCGGGGTGTGCTTGTATTCCGGGTGGCCGGGGGTCAGCGCATCCCACGTGCGCAGCGCCTGAAGGTCCTTCAGTTCCAGGCCGTAGCCGGAGAGGAACAGCTGGCTGTACAGCGTCAGTGAGGAGTGACCCGGTGACAGGATGAACCGGTCACGGCCGATCCATTCCGGATCGCGCGGGTCGTGGCGCATCAGCTTCTGGAACAGAAGGTAGGCGGCCGGAGCCAGGCTCATCGCGGTGCCGGGGTGGCCGTTGCCGACCTTCTCGACAGCGTCTGCGGCCAAAACCCGGAGTGTGTCCACGGCCCGCTGGTCCTGGGAGGTCCAGTCGAGTGTTGTGGTGCTGTCTGCGATAAGCGTCGCGGTTGCTGTCGGATTCACAGTTAATCCCCTTTGATTCGGTTCGTCGGCCTGCAGCGGCCGAACGGATGCTTTCCGGTTGTTACCCATGCTCCCGAAACAAATGGGTAGGGGTAACACTGTTTTCTGACGGTTTTTACTACACTTTCGGACTGGGCGGCCGTAAACTGTTCGGATGAGCGCAGCCACCGACCAGCCCACGAAGGCGTCCACCATGCCCGTTTCAGACCTGCCGTGGCCGCTGCTGCATTCCGTGGCAGCAGTCGCCGATGCCCCCCTGCCCCAGATAGCGGAGCGGCTACGTGATGCGCTGCTTCCCTACCTGGGAAGCAGCGCACTGGTGATCTTCACCGAAGACTGCACGGGGCGGCCGCAGAAGAAGGCCGGTGCAGAAGAAATTATTTCCCGGGTTTCCATCGCCGAGCTTGACACGCTTCGCGCCACCCTTTCGGATGAGACCCCCTGGTTCGGGGAGGCCGAGCTTGCCGGCCGGCCCCGGGCCGCGCTGGCCCTGAAACATGCCTCCAGCCAGGCACTCCTCGTTATCACCGATCCCCAGCCCGCCGATTCCCAGGCTGTCGATTCAGGCCATACCGCCGGGCTGGACCTGGTGAGGTATCTCTGGAACCTTGCTGCCAAGCGGATCCAGGAGAAAGTGGCGGATGCACCGCCGTCGTACCTGCTGGAATCCCGGGCGGCCTCGGCTGAACGCATCCGTGTGACGGCGGAGCTGACCGACCTGCACTCCACTACTCTGGAGACCCTCCTGGCAGCCCTGCGCTCGTCCCAGTTGGACAATGCAGTAGCCCGCACAACCGTCACTGACCTCACCGCCAAGGCCTTGGTCAAGCTCCGCACCCTCAGCGACCGCACGACGGACCTGGTGGAGGAGCCGGTCGCCAAAGCATTTGAACGCCTGCGGGAGGACCTGCGACCGCTCACAAGCTACAGCGGCATTGAGGCAGAATTCATCGAACCGCCACTGAATGGACGGGCCCTCCCCGGCGAAGTTGCCCACGCGGCACGGGCAGTCGTCCGCGGACTGGTGCTGGCCATGATGGAGCAACCCGAGGTCAGCCGCATCCGGACGCAGTGGGACTGCGACGGCGAAAACCTGCTGATCAACGTGCGCGACGACGGCCGCGGTGCACTTGCCGCCGACGCGCCGAGCATCAGCCGCCTGGACCGCCGGGTCCAGGCGCTCACCGGCCAGCTGCGGATGGACGTCATGCCAGGCTGGGGTGCGGACGTGTTCGTCTCACTCCCCCTGGACCTGCCGACGCGCCCCGCCGGGGATGTCGCCGGATGGAACCTTGCCGCCCGGGAACTCGAAGTGCTCCAGCACCTCGCCGCCGGAAACCGCAACCGCACCATCGCCTCAGCGATGGGCATCAGCGAGAATACCGTCAAGTTCCATGTGCGGAACCTGTTCAAGAAGCTCGACGTCGGTTCCCGTACCGAAGCCATCGCCCTGGCACACAGCCACGGACTGCGGTGACAGTGTAGGAAGACGGCGGCACACTAAACGGCGGCACCCGAAGGGGTGCCGCCGTCTTCGTGTCTGGCTCTGCTGAGGTTATGCGGTCATGGTGGCGAACATGAGGGCCAGCTGTTTAGTGGCCGTTGCCGGTGCTGCAGTGGCCGCTGTTGGTGGTGCGGGTTTCGGTGGGGAGGTTCAGGGTGGGGTTTTGGTTGAAGAAGCCGTGGGGTTCGAGCATGAAGCCGATGTTCTGGCGGGGCATGACGGGCCAGTCTTCGAGGCGGACGACGTGGTGCATGCCGAAGGTGTACCAGACCACGAGGTCCTGATCGACGATGTTCCGGTCTTTCTGGGTCCAGATGTGCAGGCCGTCATCGGCGCCGGTGGCCTGGTTGGGGTATTCGCCGGCGGCGAAGCGTTCGGTCCGGTCGTAGGCGGTGACCCAGAGGTTGTTCCGGGCGAACTGGGCGCGTTTGGAGACGTAGGACTCGTCCCCGGCGGCGAGCTGGATCCCGTTGGTGGGGATCAGGCGGTAGGCGACGGGTTCGTCCACGATGTTCTTCTTCTCGTGGTTGGCGATCTTCCAGAACCGGTGCTTGGCGGAGTCGGTTTTGCGGATCGCGGCTTTCTCGGTTTCCAGGAGCCGGTCCACTGCCTTGAACGCGGTGTGGGTGGGGTTGTGCTCGGGGTATTCCATGTCCACTTCGTAGACGGCGTTGTT